>NZ_VFNX01000001.1:2600000-3303750 GCF_006715785.1 Streptomyces puniciscabiei | reverse complement strand
GAGACGCGGGCGCTGCTGAGGGCCCATCTGGCGGCCGCGTCGTCCTACCGGCATCTCACCCGCCACTGCCCCATCTGTCATCACCTGCTGCGGCTGGCGATGGACGCAGGCCCCCGGGTCCCCGAAGCCGGCGACGGGGAGGGCGAGGAGCAGCGTCCCCGCGGCGCGTGACCGGCGCCCGTCCCCAACACCCTTTCCCGCGTGGGACGCTGGAGCGGGACGCTCCACTAGCGCACCCGTGCCGTCGGCAACAACAGCCGGGATGTGTGACGGGAGTCACCGCATGAGTTTTTGAAAGGGCGGTACTTACCCCTGTCCTACAACGGATCAATTTAATATGTGCAATTGCACCCCTCTCAGGGCTCACGCACAGCCGATCCGACAGCCCTGCCCAGACTCCGACAAGGCCGCCCACGGAGCCCGCCCGCACCCCCGACCAGCGCACAGAAAAGATCGCGCTGGACCCGGCGGAGTCCAGCGCGATCTACGACGCACCCTGTGTCGCTGCCTGCAACGTGCTGTTCGGCTTGGGCGAGGGGCCTGTTGGGGCAGGTCCCGCGTCGCTTGGAGCTAGGGTTCGGGCGCCTCGGCCGGTTGGGGGACCTGCCGGTTTGCCCGGTTATTCGGTTGTTCAGGCCTCGCTGCGCTGCTGCGGGATGCCCGCGAGCAGTGCGCGGACCTCGGCCTCGCGGTAGCGGCGGTGCCCGCCGAGCGTACGGATGGACGTGAGCTTGCCGGCCTTCGCCCACCGCGTGACCGTCTTGGGGTCGACGCGGAACATGGTGGCGACCTCAGCCGGGGTCAGCAGCGGCTCGGCATCAGGGGTGCGAGCGGTCATGAGCGGCCTCCTCGGGAGAACCGAACCTTCTCGGTTCTTTCCTCTAAATTCTGCACCTTGACCCGCGTTGCCCGAAATGGCGGACGCGAGTCGAGTCGGTTATAGGACGAACGGCTTGTCCTCGGCACTACAACTACACCATCTGTCCAGCCGCGTCGGCCAAACCGATGGAATTGCCCTCCCAGGTGTTCATCAGCGACGGAAGCCGATGGACCATGCCATAGCGGACAGTCACGCCGCTGTGACGATCAGTCACAGGACGATCAGGAGCCACAAGACCCCCCAAAGCGCGCAATGCCGAGAATCCGCCCACAGTGGAGCACAGTTGGACGGAAGGAACCCTCCCCGGACTCCTTGTCCTATTTTGGCATGAGGGGTGGCAAGAGACGCAAGGGCCGCGTAAGTGCCGTCCATCACCCTTGGGGCAAAAGTCCAGATCGGGACCAACGTCCCGTCACATGGTCAAGTGGCCTAGACCGTACGTCGTTCGGCGCCATTTGGGCCGTGATGTACGTCACTCTTCGAGCGCTCCCGGAACCTCAGTTCGCCGAGCGCCGGTCCCGGACCGCCCGCCACCGCTCCACGAGCCGCGCGTAGGCCTCCCCGGCCGCCGCGCCGTCGCCCCGCCGAAGCGCCTGGATGCCCTCGGCCACGTCCGCCGCCGAGTGGTCGCCCTCCAGCTCACCGGCCGACAGCACATGCACCAGGCCGCCGTAGTCCAGCTCCACCAGCGAGCGCGGGTGGAACTCCTCCAGCCAGCGGCCGACGTCCACCAGGCCGTCGATCAGCGGGCTCTCCTCGACGGTGTCCCTCAGCGTGCGCAGCGCCCGCGCCACCCGCCGCCGGGCCTGCACCATCGGCGTGCGGTAGCGCAGCAGCGGCGGCACCTCGGCGGTGCCCTTCTCGTAGCGCCGCTCCTCGTCCGAGACCAGCACGAACCAGTTCAGCGGCACCTGCCAGGTCGCCGTGCGGATCCACGGGCGGGCGTCGGGGTTGCGGGCCAGCCAGCGCTCGTAGTCCTGCGCGGCCTGGCGGCGTACGACCGGCGGCAGCACCGCGTCCAGCACCGGCGCCGGCAGCTCCTCGGTCAGCTCGCCGAGCGCCAGCCAGCCGCGCAGCCGGGTGCGCCAGGGGCACACGCACACCACGCCGTCGACCTCCAGCACGAAGGCGTCGCTGGACTCGTGCACCGGCACGGCGACCGGCGGGGTGGGCAGCAAGTCGGCCAGGGAACGGCGCAGTTCGTCCTGGTAGGAGGGGCGGTCGGAGCGGCGGGCGTAGCGGGCCCAGTGGCTGCGCTCCGGCTCCGCGAAGGCGCCCAGCGGCTCGTACACGCGCAGGTACGCGGCATAGGGGACGACCACGGAGGACACCTTCGGCACGCCTGCTCCCTCCCCAGCGGACCCGGCTCGAAACACTGCAAATCGTGCCACGGTCATGCGTGCGTCAGCGCCCCGCGCGAGTGATCCTGAACACTGCACGGATGGTGGTCGTGCCAAGGCTCTACGCTCATGCCACGGCACCCCGCCACCCGTACGGGGTTCCACCCCACTCGCCGCTCTTTACACAGGAGTCACCACAGTGACCGACGTAATTGGGGCACCTGCTGATGTCCTGCACACCCTGTTCCACTCGGACCAGGGCGGCCATGAGCAGGTCGTGCTCTGCCAGGACCGCGCGAGCGGCCTCAAGGCCGTGATCGCCATCCACTCCACCGCCCTGGGCCCCGCCCTCGGCGGAACGCGCTTCTATCCCTACGCCACCGAGGCCGAGGCCGTCGCCGACGCCCTCAACCTCGCACGCGGAATGTCGTACAAGAACGCCATGGCCGGACTCGACCACGGCGGCGGCAAGGCCGTGATCATCGGCGACCCGGAGCGCGACAAGACCGAGGAACTGCTCCTCGCCTACGGCCGCATGGTCGCCTCGCTCGGCGGGCGCTACGTCACCGCGTGCGACGTCGGCACCTACGTCGCCGACATGGACGTCGTGGCCCGTGAGTGCCGCTGGACCACCGGCCGCTCCCCCGAGAACGGCGGCGCCGGCGACTCCTCGGTGCTCACCGCCTTCGGCGTCTACCAGGGCATGCGCGCCTCCGCCCAGCACCTGTGGGGCGACCCCCTGCTGCGCGGCCGCAAGGTCGGTGTCGCCGGCGTCGGCAAGGTCGGCCACCACCTGGTGCGCCACCTGCTGGACGAGGGCGCCGAGGTCGTCATCACCGACGTGCGCACGGACGCCGTCCAGCGGATCCTCGACCAGCACCCCGAGCGCGTGACGGCCGTGGCCGACACCGAGGAGCTGATCCGGGTCGAGGGGCTCGACATCTACGCCCCCTGCGCGCTCGGCGGCGCCCTGAACGACCACAGCGTCGAGGTGCTCACCGCCAAGGTGGTGTGCGGCGCGGCCAACAACCAGCTCGCGCACCCGGGTGTGGAGAAGGACCTCGCCGACCGCGGGATCCTCTACGCGCCGGACTACGTGGTGAACGCGGGCGGGGTCATCCAGGTGGCCGACGAGCTGCACGGGTTCGACTTCGACCGGTGCAAGGCGAAGGCGGCGAAGATCTTCGACACCACGCTGGCCATATTCGCACGTGCGAAGGAAGACGGGATTCCGCCGGCCGCTGCGGCCGACCGGATCGCCGAGCAGCGGATGGCCGAGGCACGCGCCGGACACGCTGTGCACTGACCCGATCGCACAGGTGAGCGGTACCCGTCGGCGGGAACTTCGAGAGAACTCTCACTTCCACCGGCGGGTCGTTCCCCGATAAGTGGTTAAAATCGCCACTGACCAGCGAGGACAGGGCGCCTCGAAGGTCCTGGGCACACGCGCGTGCTGCGGGCGACGTACCGTATGGGCGCGGGCTCAGGTACCGTGGAAGCCCTACGGACCGGCCTCTCTGCGGAGGGTCCGTTCCGGATCATGAACGCGTGTCAGACTCTGGGGCCGTTGAGCCCCGTCACCGAGGGGGTCGAGCCATGGGGCGCGGCCGGGCCAAGGCCAAGCAGACAAAGGTCGCCCGCCAGCTGAAGTACAACAGCGGTGGGACTGACCTGTCACGTCTGGCCAGTGAACTGGGCGCATCGACTTCGAGCCAGCCGCCGAACGGCGAGCCGTTCGAGGACGATGAGCATGACGAGGACGACCTGTACTCCCGTTACGCCGACCTCTATGAGGACGACGAGGACGAGGACGAGGGTCCCTCACAACACCGTCGCGGCGCTTGACCTTGCACTGAGCACCAGTCCGGTCGGTGGCACAGCCACCGACCGGCTTCTGTGCTACCCGCAGAATCGGCGGGTGCAGTCACCCGCCGACGCTCAGCGGGCGTAGTCCCCCACCAGCTCCGCGCCCGTCTCCTTGGCACCGCGCTCGGTGATCTCGCCGGCCACCCAGGCGTCGACCCCTCGGTCGGCCAGGGTCGCGAGGGCCACCTCGGTGGATTCCGCGGGGACGATCGCCATCATGCCGACGCCCATGTTGAGGGTCTTCTCCAGTTCCAGGCGCTCGACGTTCCCGGTCCTGCCGACCAGGTCGAAGATCGCGCCCGGGGTCCAGGTGGAGCGGTCGACCACGGCGTGCAGCCCGTCGGGGATCACGCGGGCCAGGTTGGCCGCGAGTCCGCCGCCGGTGATGTGCGAGAACGCGTGCACGTCCGTGGTGCGCATCAGTGCCAGGCAGTCCAGCGAGTAGATCTTCGTGGGCTCCAGCAGCTCCTCGCCGAGGGTCCGGCCGAGCTCGGCGACCTCCGACTCCAGGGCCAGGCCGGCCGTGTTCAGCAGGACGTGGCGGACCAGGGAGTACCCGTTCGAGTGAAGGCCGGAGGACGCCATGGCGATCACCGCGTCGCCCGTACGGATGCGATCAGCGCCGAGCAGCCGGTCGGCCTCCACGACGCCCGTACCGGCCCCGGCGACGTCGAAGTCGTCCTCGCCCAGCAGACCGGGGTGTTCGGCCGTCTCGCCGCCCACCAGGGCGCATCCGGCGAGCACACAGCCCTCCGCGATGCCCTTCACGATGGCCGCGACGCGCTCGGGGTGGACCTTGCCGACGCAGATGTAGTCGGTCATGAACAGCGGCTCGGCGCCGCACACCACGATGTCGTCCATGACCATGGCGACCAGGTCGTGGCCGATGGTGTCGTAGACGCCCATGCGGCGCGCGACGTCGACCTTCGTGCCGACGCCGTCCGTGGCGGAGGCGAGGAGGGGACGCTCGTAGCGCTTGAGGGCGGAGGCGTCGAAGAGGCCGGCGAAGCCGCCGAGGCCGCCGAGGACCTCGGGGCGCTGGGTCTTCTTCACCCACTCCTTCATCAGCTCGACCGCGCGGTCGCCCGCCTCGATGTCGACGCCCGCCGCTGCGTAGCTGGCACCAGTTGTCTCAGACATGACTGTGAGAGCTTTCGTGTCGTACTGCAGGGTGTTACGGGCGGCGGATCGCGTCGGCCGCGGCCGTGGCGGCGGGACCGGCCGCCAGCTCGGTCTCCAGCAGCTGCTTGCCCAGCAGCTCCGGGTCCGGCAGCTCCATCGGGTACTCGCCGTCGAAGCAGGCGCGGCACAGGTTCGGCTTGGCGATCGTGGTCGCCTCGATCATGCCGTCGATGGAGATGTAGGCGAGCGAGTCGGCGCCGAGCGAGGTGCCGATCTCCTCGATGGTCATGCCGTTGGCGATCAGCTCCGCGCGCGTGGCGAAGTCGATGCCGAAGAAGCAGGGCCACTTCACGGGCGGCGAGGAGATCCGGATGTGGACCTCGGCGGCGCCGGCCTCGCGGAGCATGCGGACCAGGGCCCGCTGGGTGTTGCCGCGCACGATCGAGTCGTCGACGACGACCAGGCGCTTGCCCTTGATGACTTCCTTCAGCGGGTTCAGCTTCAGGCGGATGCCCAGCTGGCGGATGGTCTGCGAGGGCTGGATGAAGGTCCGGCCGACGTAGGCGTTCTTCACCAGACCCGCACCGAAGGGGATGCCGGAGGCCTCCGCGTAGCCGATGGCGGCCGGGGTGCCGGACTCCGGGGTCGCTATGACCAGGTCGGCCTCGACGGGGGCTTCCTTGGCGAGGCGGCGGCCCATCTCCACGCGGGAGAGGTACACGTTCCGGCCGGCGATGTCGGTGTCCGGGCGGGCCAGGTACACGTACTCGAAGACACAGCCCTTGGGCTTCGCTTCCGCGAATCGCGAGGAGCGCAGACCGTTCTCGTCGACGGCGACGAACTCGCCCGGCTCGATCTCGCGCACGAAGCTGGCGCCGCAGATGTCCAGGGCGGCGGTCTCGGAGGCGACCACCCAGCCGCGCTCCAGGCGGCCCAGGACCAGCGGGCGGATGCCCTGCGGGTCACGGGCGGCGTAGAGGGTCTGCTCGTCCATGAAGACGAGCGAGAAGGCGCCCCGCACCTTCGGGAGGACCTGGTGGGCCGCCTCCTCGATGGTCAGCGGCTTGCCGTCCTCGTCGACCTGGGCGGCGAGCAGCGCCGTCAGCAGGTCGGTGTCGTTGGTGGCCGCGACCCGGGTGGAGCGGCTGTTGTTGTCGTTGGGCAGGTCGGCGACCATCTCGGCGAGCTGCGCCGTGTTGACCAGGTTGCCGTTGTGGCCGAGCGCGATCGAGCCGTGCGCGGTGGCGCGGAACGTCGGCTGGGCGTTCTCCCACACGGAGGCGCCGGTGGTCGAGTAGCGGGCGTGTCCGACCGCGATATGACCCTGGAGGGAACCGAGCGAGGTCTCGTCGAAGACCTGGGAGACCAGGCCCATGTCCTTGAAGACGAGGATCTGGGAGCCGTTGCTGACCGCGATTCCCGCGGATTCCTGACCCCGGTGCTGGAGGGCGTAGAGCCCGAAGTACGTGAGCTTTGCGACCTCTTCACCCGGAGCCCAGACACCGAAGACGCCGCAAGCGTCCTGGGGGCCCTTCTCGCCGGGAAGCAGATCGTGATTGAGTCGACCGTCACCACGTGGCACGCCACCGAGTGTAGGCGAGATCGACCACTGGTCCGAATTGGGGATACGCGCCCCTGACGGGCAAGGCCGTGCTGATCACCTTGTCGGTTTCCTCGTTTACGCAGGTCAACGAGGTTCACCCGGGTCTTCGGGAGCCGACGGCGGAACCGCGTACGACGGTCACGGTCCGGTTCACCGGGTGCGTGAGTGAGGTGTCGCACATCGCCTGGCGGTCACTCGGACGCGTTGCGGCTGAGGTGGATGCGGTCGCCGTCGCCGTCGGTGAGCGTCAGTTTCGCGTGGTCGGCCTTGGCGACGAGCGTGCCGGTGGTGAGGGCGCGGGCGAGCGCGCGCTCGAAGTCCATCCGGTCCGGGGCGCAGGCCATCCGCGTCGTGCGCAGGTCCCCGAAGGTGAGGTGGTCGCCGCGGACGGTGACCCGGGCGCTGAACTGGTTGCAGCCGAGGTTGCCGGCCGCCTTGCCGTTCTCGTCGATGCGGAGGCGGGCGGAGGCGGGCGCGTGCCGGGTCGTACCGCCGACGGTGAGGCCGTCGACCCGCCAGTCGACGCCCGTCACGGGCTGCGGGGACGGCTGCTGGACGGTCACCGCACCACTGTCCGCCCTCCCGGTGCCGCACGCCACCATGAGCGCGGCGAGCGAGACGGCCCCCGGTCCGAGGATCATGCGCTTCTTGTACCGGTTCATGGGGATTCGACGGTAGAGCGGTCGTGCCGGTTCCGCTACGACATGAGTGGCAGCAGCCCCCCGAGGTCCGCCCGCTCCCCACTGGCGCTCACCTTGGCCTCCTCCAGGGCGTCCTTCCAGCTCAGACGCCCGGTGGCGAGCCGGATCCAGGTCAGCGGGTCGGTCTCCACGACGTTGGGCGGGGTACCGCGGGTGTGCCGGGGCCCCTCGACGCACTGCACCACGGCGAACGGCGGCACCCGCACCTCGGTCGAACCGCCGGGCGCCTTCACGGCCAGGGCGTCGGCGAGCAGCCGGGTGGCGGCGGCCAGGGCCTGCCGGTCGTAGGGCACGGCCAGGCCGGGCACGGCGGCGTTGAGGTCGTCGGTGTGGACGACGAGCTCGGCCGCGCGGGTGACGAGGTAGTCGTCCAGGGACATCGCACCCGCACTCGTCCGGAGGATCCGGCCGCCGGGATGCTCGTCGAGGACCGCGCGCAGGGACCGCTCGACGTCCGCGAGGTAGGCGCCGGGGTCGGGGTGTCCGGCGGCGAGGTTCCGGGTGAACTCGTCGATGGCGGCGGCGTTGGCCGCGGTGGCGAAGGGCCAGTCGAGCGGGGCGGCGTCCGCCTTGGGCGGCTCGGGCTGGTCGAGCGCCCGGGGGATCGCGGTGAGCGCCATGCCGATGTGCGCGATCAGGTCGCGTACGGTCCACTCCCCGAGCCGGGTGGGGAGGGCGAGCCGTTCGGGGCCGAGACCTCGTACGGCCTCGCGCACGTTTCCGAACTGGGCGAGGACGGCTGCCCGGGTCCTGGCCGGGTCGTAACTGCGGGCGCGCTTCTTGGCCGGTGGCATGGCGGTGAGCCTATGCCCTGACGGCGTGTCCCTTCAGGCCGTTTTCGACCGGTCCGAAGGCGCGGTGCGCCCGCTCGGCGGCGAGGGCCGCGACCGACTCCGGGCTCTCGCCGACGGCGAGGCGGCGAACACCCGGTCGCCGGTCTCCTCCGCGCGCAGGGCGGCCATGTCGCCGGGGTGCCGCGAGCGCACCGCACGGGCGCCGTCGGCTCCCTGCCCGGCCCACGCGGAGCGGACCGCGCGGCGGGTGGGGCGGCGGTACGTCTCCGCGCTGGACACGGTGTTCCTGCGCGGAGCGGACCGCGCGGCGGGAGTGGGCGGTATTCCTGCGCGGCCCCGGTCATGGCGCCGTCCGTGCTGGCTCACCCTGCGGCCGCCGAGGACGCGCCAGGCCCAGCCGGAGACCGTCACGCGCCCCGCAGCCTCATGACGACGCCCCCTCGCCCCCCTCACCGCACCGCAGGCCGAGGGACGAGCGGCACCTCCCCATCGCCCGACCCGGCGCCGATCAGCCGGGTGGCATCGGAAGTGTTATGAAGGGTACGTGGAGGTGCCTTTCGGGCGATTCCGGATATGGTCGTACGGTCCGCTCGCCGCCCGCTCCCGTCGGCTTCCCCGCCTGATCAACCCGCGCAGCTTGGCCGGGCAGGTGTTCCTCATCCAGGTCCTGATCGTGCTGCTGCTGGTCTGCGCCGGAGTGGCGGGGCTGGTGATGCAGGCGGCGAACGACGCTGTCCGGCAGGGGCGCCGGGCGTCGGTGATCGCGGCCCAGTCCTTCGCGAACGCCCCCGGCACGGCCCAGGCACTGCTCGGCCCCCATCCCAGCGCGGTGCTGCAACCGCGGGCCGAGGCGGCACGCAAGCGCGCCGGCGTGGACTTCGTCGTCGTCATGAACACCCAGGGAATCCGCTACACGTACCCCTACCCGCGGGAGATCGGGAAGAAGTTCGTCGGCACCATCGAGCCGGCGCTGCACGGCCACACCGTCATCGAGCAGGTCGGCGGGCCGCCGCTGCCCGCGGGCAAGGGGACGGCCGTACAGGCGGTGGTGCCGGTGACCGACGCGCACGGCAGGATCGTCGGCCTCGTCTCCGCGGGCATCACGGTCAGGAACGTGGCCCACCTGTGGCTGCCGGAGCTGTCGATGGCCCTCGGTGCCGGCGTGGTCGCCCTGGTGGTGGCCGGGGCGGGGACGACGCTGGTCGCCCGGCGGCTGCTGCGGCAGACGCACGGCCTGGCCCCGGCAGAGCTCGCGGGGATGTACGAGCACCACCACGCGGTCCTGCACGCCGTACGGGAAGGCGTGCTGATCACCGACGTCGACGGGCGGCTGGTGCTCGCCAACGACGAGGCGCGGCGGCTGCTGGCCCTGCCGGCGGACGAACGGGGCACCGACGTGCGGGACCTGGGACTGCCGGAGGGCCTCACCGGCCTCCTCACCTCGCCGGACGCGGTCACCGACGCGGTGCAGCCGGTGCGCGACCGGCTGCTGGCGGTGAACAAGCGGCCCACCTTCCCCGGCGACCGCCCGAGCGGCAGCGTCGTGACGCTGCGCGACACCACGGAGCTGGCGGCGGTGTCGGGGCGGGCCGAGGTGGCACGGTCGCGGCTACGGTTGCTGTACGAGGCCGGAATGCGGATCGGGACGACGCTGGACGTGCGGCGCACGGCCCAGGAGCTGGCCGAGGCCGCGGTGCCGCAGTTCGCCGACGTCGTCACGGTGGATCTGCTCGACCCGGTGCTGCACGGGCGGGAGCCGACGGCGGAAGGCTGGCACCACCTGCGGCGCACGGCGATCGGCGGGGCGCAGGAGATGCTGCCGGTCTACCCGCTGGACGACGTCGTCGCCTTCTCCCCCGCGACCCCGCAGATGCGGGCGCTGCAGCAGGGCAGCGGTGTGCTGGAGCCGGACCTGTGGCGGGCGCGCGGCTGGCGGGAGCAGGATCCCGAGCGCACCGGCCGGGCCCTGGAGCTCGGCCTGCATTCCCTGGTGGCCGTGCCGCTGCGGGCGCGGAACGTGTCGCTGGGCGTGGCGAACTTCTACCGGACCCGGGCGTCCCAGGCGTTCGAGCCGGAGGACCTGTCCTTCGCCGAGGAGCTCACCGCGCGGGCGGCCGTGGCCATCGACAACGCCCGCAGGTTCACCCGGGAGCACACGACGGCCGTGGCACTGCAGCGCAGTCTGCTGCCGCGGGGGCAGCCGGAGCAGGACGCGCTGGAGGTGGCCTGGCGGTATCTGCCGGCCGAGGCCGGGGTGGGCGGGGACTGGTTCGACGTCATCCCGCTGCCGGGCTCCCGGGTGGCGCTGGCGATGGGCGATGTCGTCGGTCACGGGCTGCACGCCGCGGCGACGATGGGACGGCTGCGCACCGCGGTGCACAACTTCTCCGCGCTGGACCTCCCGGTGGACGAGGTGCTCGGGAACCTGGACGACCTGGTCGTCCGCATGGACAACGAGGACTCCGTCGGCAACTCCACCGGCGCCCACCCCGACGGCCGCGAGGGAGAGGGAGTGACCGGGGCGACCTGCCTGTACGCGATCTACGACTCGGTGACGGGGACCTGCACGGTGGCCCGGGCGGGGCACCCCGTCCCGGTGGTGGTCGGCCCGGACGGGACGGTCCACTGTCCCGACGTGCCTCTGTCGGCGCCGCTCGGTCTGGGCGGTTATCCCTTCGAGACCGCCGAGCTGCACCTGCCGGAAGGCGCGCAGCTGGTGCTGTACACCAACGGCCTGGTGGAGGACGGCACCCGCGACGTCGAGGCCGGACTGGACGCACTGCGCCGGCTGCTGGGCGGAGCCCCGGGGCGTACCCCGGACGAGACCTGCCAGACGGTGATCGACGCCGTGCGGCCCGCGCCCCGCCGCGACGACATCGCCCTGCTGGTGGCCCGTACCCGGCTGTTCCCGCGCGCGCACCTGGCCGAGTGGGACGTGCCGCCGGACGCGGCGGTGGTGCCCTCGGTACGGGCGCGGTGCAGGGAGCAGCTGGACCGGTGGGGGCTGGAGGAGGTCGCGTTCAGCCTGGAACTGATCGTCAGCGAGCTGGTCACCAACGCGATCCGGTACGGCGCCCCGCCGATCACCGTGCGGCTGCTGTACGGGCGCTGTCTGGTGTGCGAGGTCGCGGACGCGAGCAGCACCTCGCCGCGCATGCGGCGGGCGGCCACCACGGACGAGGGCGGGCGGGGCCTGTTCCTCGTCGCGCAGTTCGCCGAGCGATGGGGCACCCGGTACACCGCCGGCGGCAAGGTCATCTGGGCGGAACGCACCCTGCACAACGGCGCGGCCGCCGCCTCGGCCCACACGCCGGTCGACGTCCTCCTGGAACAGTTCGGCGATCTGTGAGCGAGAGCCCGTCCTGTGCGAGCGAGAGCCCGTCCCGGACGTGACGGCGGCCCGCGCCACCCGTGGGGGTGATGCGGGCCGCCGCCGACGCGGGCCGGTCAGGCCAGCAGCGCCGGGATGGTGCCCTCGTGGGCCTCGCGCAGTTCGGCGAGGGAAAGGGTGAACTCGCCCTGGACCTCCACCGAATCCCCGTCCACCACACCGATCCGGGTGGCCGGCAGGCCCCGCGCACCGCACATGTCGTTGAAGCGGACCTCCTCCGAGCGCGGCACCGCGACGATGGCGCGGCCGGCCGACTCGGAGAACAGGAAGGTGAAGGCGTCCAGGCCGTCCGGGACGACCAGCCGGGCACCCTTGCCGCCGAGCAGCGCGGACTCGACCACGGCCTGCACGAGACCGCCGTCGGACAGGTCGTGGGCGGAGTCGATCATGCCGTCGCGGGAGGCGGAGATCAGGATCTCGCCCAACAGCCGCTCCCGCTCCAGGTCGACCTTCGGGGGCAGACCGCCCAGGTGGTCGTGGATCACCTGGGACCAGGCCGAGCCGCCGAACTCCTCACGGGTGTCGCCGAGGAGGTAGATCAGCTGGCCCTCCTCCTGGAAGGCGACCGGGGTGCGGCGGGCGACGTCGTCGATCACGCCCAGGACCGCGACCACCGGCGTCGGGTGGATGGCCGCCTCGCCCGTCTGGTTGTAGAGCGAGACGTTACCGCCGGTCACCGGGGTGCCCAGCTGCTGACAGGCGTCCGCGAGACCGCGTACCGCCTCCGCGAACTGCCACATCACCGCCGGGTCCTCGGGGGAGCCGAAGTTCAGGCAGTCGGAGACCGCGAGGGGCTTGGCACCGGTGGTGGCCACGTTCCGGTAGGCCTCGGCGAGGGCCAGCTGCGCGCCCGTGTACGGGTCGAGCTTGGCGTAACGGCCGTTGCCGTCCGTGGCGATGGCCACGCCCAGGCCGGTCTCCTCGTCGACGCGGATCATGCCGGAGTCCTCGGGCTGGGCGAGGACGGTGTTGCCCTGCACGAAGTGGTCGTACTGCGAGGTGATCCACTTCTTCGAGGCCTGGTTGGGAGAGCCCACCAGCTTCAGGACCTGGTCCTTCAGCTCCTCGCTCGTCGCCGGGCGCGGCAGCTTGTTCGCGTCGTCCGCCTGGAGCTCGTCCTGCCAGGACGGGCGGGCGTACGGCCGCTCGTACACCGGGCCCTCGTGCGCGACCGTGCGCGGGTCGACGTCCACGATCTTGCCGCCGTGCCAGTAGATCTCCAGCCGGTCGCCGTCCGTCACCTCGCCGATGACCGTGGCGATGACGTCCCACTTGGCGCAGATCTCCAGGAAGCGGTCGACCTTCTCCGGCTCGACCACCGCGCACATGCGTTCCTGCGACTCGCTCATGAGGATCTCCTCCGGCGAGAGCGTCGAGTCGCGCAGCGGTACGTCGTCCAGGGTGACGCGCATCCCGCCGGAGCCGTTGGAGGCCAGCTCGGACGTGGCGCAGGACAGACCGGCGGCACCGAGATCCTGGATGCCGACGACCAGCTTCTCCCGGAACGCCTCCAGGGTGCACTCGATGAGGAGCTTCTCCTGGAAGGGGTCGCCGACCTGGACGGCCGGGCGCTTGCTCGGCTTGGCGTCGTCGAAGGTCTCGGACGCGAGGATCGAGGCGCCGCCGATGCCGTCGCCACCCGTACGGGCCCCGTACAGGATGACCTTGTTGCCCGCGCCGGAGGCCTTGGCCAGGTGGATGTCCTCGTGCCGCATCACACCGATGGCGCCGGCGTTGACCAGCGGGTTGCCCTGGTAGCAGGCGTCGAAGACGACCTCGCCGCCGATGTTGGGCAGGCCCAGGCAGTTGCCGTAGCCGCCGATGCCGGCGACGACGCCGGGCAGGACGCGCTTGGTGTCCGGGTGGTCGGCCGCGCCGAACCGCAGCGGGTCGACCACGGCGACCGGGCGGGCGCCCATCGCGATGATGTCGCGGACGATGCCGCCGACACCCGTGGCCGCGCCCTGGTAGGGCTCGACGTACGACGGGTGGTTGTGCGACTCGACCTTGAAGGTGACCGCGTACCCCTGGCCGACGTCGACCACGCCCGCGTTCTCGCCGATGCCGACGAGCAGCGCGTCCGACTGGGGCGCCTTCTCGCCGAACTGGCGCAGGTGGACCTTGGAGGACTTGTACGAGCAGTGCTCGGACCACATGACCGAGTACATGGCGAGTTCGGCGCCGGTCGGGCGGCGGCCGAGGATCTCCACGATCCGCTCGTACTCGTCCTTCTTCAGGCCGAGTTCGGCCCAGGGCAGCTCGACGTCGGGGGTCGCGGCCGCGTGCTCGACCGTGTCCAGAGGCGTCCGGCTCATGCGTTGACCAGCTTCTTGAGGATCGAGGTGAAGAACGGGAGCCCGTCGGTACGGCCCGTACCGATCAGCGGCTCTACGGCGTGCTCGGGGTGCGGCATCAGGCCGACGACGTTGCCCGCCTCGTTGGTGATGCCGGCGATGTCGTTGAGCGAGCCGTTCGGGTTGAAGTCCAGGTACCGGAAGGCGACCCGGCCCTCGGCCTCCAGTTTGTCCAGCGTGTACCGGTCGGCCACGTACCGGCCGTCCATGTTCTTCAGCGGGATGTGGATCTCCTGGCCGGAGCGGTAGTCGGTGGTCCAGGAGGTCTCCGCGTTCTCCACCCGCAGCTTCTGGTCGCGGCAGATGAAGTGGAGGTGGTCGTTGCCGAGCATGGCGCCCGGGAGGAGGTGGGCCTCGGTGAGGATCTGGAAGCCGTTGCAGATGCCGAGGACCGGAAGTCCGGCCTTCGCCTGCTCGATGAGGGGTTCCATCACCGGCGAGAAGCGGGCGATGGCACCGGCCCGCAGGTAGTCGCCGTAGGAGAAACCACCGCACAGGACGACGGCGTCGACCTGCTTGAGGTCCTTGTCCTTGTGCCAGAGCGCGACGGGTTCGGCCCCGGCGATACGGATCGCACGCTGCGTGTCCCGGTCGTCAAGGCTGCCCGGGAAAGTGACGACGCCAATACGAGCGGTCACTTCGCCGCCTCCGCGACTTCCGCGGCCTCTTCCACCTTCACGGTGAAGTCCTCGATCACGGTGTTGGCGAGGAAGGATTCGGCGAGCTCGTGGATGCGGGCGAGCGCGGCCTCGTCGACCGGCCCGTCAACTTCCAGTTCGAAACGCTTTCCCTGACGGACGTCCGAGATCCCTTCGAAACCCAGGCGCGGCAGCGCACGCTGGACCGCCTGGCCCTGGGGGTCGAGGATCTCCGGCTTGAGCATGACGTCGACTACGACGCGTGCCACTGGCACTCCCGGTGGTGTGGTGCTGAGCAGGTTCCTGCAGTGCGTCTTCAGACTACCCGCACAAAATTTCTACGCGAGTAGAGTTGTAGGAAACTACGTGAGGCGCATCACGATCGGGTGTCGAAGCCGGACCGCCGTGAAAAGTTCTGGGAAAGTTCCACGGTCCGCCCCGTTCACCTATTGTCTTCGGACACGCGGACGGATTTAGTCGGGCTTCACTTTGCATTGCCGAGCACTGTACAAATGAATTGGCAATAGCCGATACTCGGCACGTCATCGCCGGTGAGCTGTATCGACGTGCCGCACGAAGGGACCGATATTCGTGGCGCAAAAGGTCGTGGTCACGCTCTTTGACGACATCGACGGCTCGGAAGCGGCGGAAACGATCGCCTTCGGACTCGACGGCAAGTCGTACGAGATCGACCTGAACGAAACCAACGCCAAGAAACTGCGCAAGGCGCTCGCGCCCTACGTCGAGGCCGGCCGCAAGCGGTCGCGGTCCGGCAAGGCGTACAAGCAGACGGAGGTCGCCCCCGACCCGGCGGCCGTCCGCGCCTGGGCCCAGGCCAACAAGATGGACGTCCCCGCCCGCGGACGCATCCCGAAGAAGGTCTACGAGGCGTTCAGCGCCGCGCAGTGAGGCGCGCCGGAGCCGCACGGGCGGACCGGCGACACGAGCCCGCGAAGGGGCGGTCCTCAGGGTCCGTCAGAGGACCCTGAGGACCGTGCACTTGGGCATACCGGGCACTAGGGGAGCCGACTTGCGCGACCCCCCTGTTGATCAGCTAATGTCTGGGACACGCCGAGGGGCGAGGCCGAAAGGCTGAAACCCCGAGGAGCGTGCGGGTGTAGTTCAGTAGCAGAACATCCCCCTTCCAGGGGGAAGGCGCAGTGTGCGATCCCTGTCACCCGCTCCGGCACCGGTCGTCACGACCACTCCTGTGGATCAGGTAGGCTGGTGCTCGCACCGATCGGTGGGAGCCGGTCGGGAGCAGTGCGGACGTAGCTCAGTTGGTAGAGCGCAACCTTGCCAAGGTTGAGGTCGCGAGTTCGAGCCTCGTCGTCCGCTCGGGAGAAAGACCCCGGTCCACAGGACCGGGGTCTTTTCGTTGCCCGTGATCCGCTCTGACATTTGTCATGCCGGGTGATGACACCGCGCACTGCCGGCCCGGTCCGGCCGCCGGGACGCTGGGCTCATGCACTACGACGAACACGAACACGTGATTGAGGTCACCGACCTTCGGCGTGTGTACGGGGGCGGGTTCGAGGCCGTACGCGGCATCAGTTTCTCCGTGGCCCACGGTGAGATCTTCGCGCTGCTGGGCACCAACGGGGCGGGCAAGACGTCCACGGTCGAGCTGCTGGAGGGCCTCGCGCTGCCCGCGGGCGGCCGGGTCCGGGTCCTCGGCCGGGATCCCTACCACGAGCGGGCCGCCGTACGCCCCCGCACCGGCGTCATGCTCCAGGAGGGCGGCTTCCCCTCCGAGCTGACCGTCGCCGAGACCGCCCGCATGTGGGCGGGCTGTACGAGCGGGGCCCGGCCGGAGGCGGAGACGCTGGCCCTGGTGGGCCTCGCCGGAAAGGCCGGCGTACGGGTCAAGCAGCTGTCCGGGGGCGAGCGGCGGCGCCTGGACCTGGCGCTCGCGCTGCTCGGCGACCCCGAGGTGCTGTTCCTGGACGAGCCGACGACCGGGCTCGACGCCGAAGGGCGCCGCGACACCTGGGAACTGGTGCGCCGCCTGCGCGAGTCCGGGACGACCGTGCTGCTCACCACGCACTACCTGGAGGAGGCGGAGGGCCTCGCCGACCGGCTCGCGATCCTGCACGAGGGGCGCATCGCCGCCTCCGGGACGCCGGCCGAGGTCACCGCGGACCGCCCGTCCCGGATCTCCTTCGAGCTGCCCGAGGGCTACTTCCTCGGCGACCTGCCCCCGCTCGCCGACCTCGGCGTCAGCCGGCACGAGACGGCCGGGAGGGTCGTACGGCTGCACACGGCACACCTGCAGCGGACCGCCACCGCGCTGCTGACCTGGGCCGACCGGACCGGACTCGAACTGCGGGGCCTCGACATGCGGTCGGCCTCACTGGAGGAGGCGTTCCTCGAGATCGCACGGGAGCGGGAGGTGGCGGCGTGAACGGGGTGAACCGAGTGAGCGGGGCGAACGGAGTGAGCGGGGCGAACGGAGTGAGCGGGGCGAACAAGGTGAACGCAGGAGCGGCGGGTCCCGGCGTGAAGGGCTCGACCGGGGTCCGGGCGGGCGGCCGTGGCCGCGGCGGAGTCGCATGGGCTGCCGCCGGGCGGCGGATGCGGGCGTTGGGGCGGGCCGAGCTGGCCCTGCTCGGGCGCAACCGCGGTGTCGTCCTCACCGCGCTCGTCATGCCGCTCGCCCTCCCGTTCAGCGTGCGGCCGGCCCTCGACCAACTGGATCTGAAGAAACAGGGGTTGAACATCGGGGTGGTGATGACGACCGCCGGGATCGGCTTCTCCTTCCTCTTCGCCGTCTACACCTCCCTGGTCAGCGTCTACGTCGCCCGCCGCGAGGAGCTCGTCCTCAAGCGGCTGCGCACCGGCGAACTCACCGACGCCGAGATCCTCACCGGCACGGCCCTGCCCGCCGTCGGCCTCGGCCTCGCCCAGGCCCTGCTGCTGTGCACCGGCTGCGCCGTGCTGCTGCACACCGGCGCGCCCAGGGCGCCGTACCTGACCCTCCTGGGGCTGGCGGCGGGGCTCGTGCTGAGCACCGCACTGGCCGCACTCACCGCGTCCTTCACCCGGAGCGTGGAGAGCGGACAGGTCACCGCGCTGCCCCTGGTGTTCTTCTCCATGATCGGCTCCGGCATGGCGGTCCCCACCGAGGTCCTGCCCGACCGGCTCGCCTCCGTCTGCGAACTGCTTCCGCTGTCCCCGGCGATGCGGCTCGTCCGCGCCGGCTGGACCGGACAGTTGAGCGTCCACGAGACTCTGGGCACCGTGGCGACCGCGGTGGCCTGGATCATCGTGGCGGTGGGTGGGGTACGGCGGTGGTTCCGGTGGGAGCCACGGCGCTGAGGAAGGAACGGGGGACGCGCGGATGGTCGGACGCGTACGGCGCTGGCAGCAGCGGCACTGGGGCGAACGCAGCAAGGCCGAGCGGGTCGAGCTGTTCAGCGTCGTGACCTGGTACTGCACGGTGTGGTTCATCATGGGCTGCTGGGTGCTGCTGCCGCTGGTCGGCGGCGGTCTCCCCCACCGGCCCGCGGCCTTCGTCCTCGGCGCCCTGCTCGCCCTCCTGGCGGTGCTGCAGTGCGCGCTGTCGAACCGACTCACCCGGCCCGCGCTCGACCACTACCTCGGCCGCACCGAGCTGCCGGCCGGCACGCACCGCGCGCCGGCCGTCCTGCTGGCGCTGGCCTGCGCCCTGCTCGTGGCGCTCGCCGGACTGGACGCGGCCCAGGAGATGACGGTCCGGTTCGCGATCGGCGGCCTCGTGCTGCCGTACGCGCTGCTCTACGGGCTCACGGTCCCGGTCGGGGTGTTCCTGCGCCGGTCGGCGGTGTTCACGGTCCTGCTCGCGGCCGCCATCGGGCTCGCCGATCACGACGGCGTCGGTCTGGTGGTGACCGCCGCGGTGAGCATGTTCCAGGCGGTCTTCGCGCTGCTCGCCGGCCGCTGCGGTGCCTGGACCCTGGCCGTGCTGTGGGAGGCGGAACGCGCCCGTGAGGCCGAGGCCCGGCTCGCCGTCGCCGAGGAGCGGCTGCGGTTCGGGCGGGATCTGCACGACGTGCTGGGGCGGAACCTGTCGGTGATCTCGCTCAAGAGCGAGCTGGCCGTCCAACTGGCCCGCCGGGGGCGGCCGGAGGCCGTGGAGCAGATGATCGAGGTGCAGCGCATCGCGCAGGAGTCCCAGCGGGAGGTACGGGCCGTCGTGCGCGGCTACCGGGAGGCCGATCTCGGGGTCGAACTCGCCGGTGCGCAGGGCGTGTTGACGGCCGCCGGGATTCCCTGCGAGGTCCGCGCCGAGCCGGCCGGGCTGCCGGCCGACGTGCAGTCCGCCCTCGGCTGGGTGGTGCGCGAGGCGACCACCAACGTGCTGCGGCACGCGGACGCCGGGCGCTGCACGCTGTCTCTGCGCGTGTCGTCGCAGGGGCATGCGGTGCTGACGGTGGAGAACGACGGCCTGGCCGGAACCCCCGACGGGGGTGGGGGTTCTGGGCTCGCCGGACTGCGCGAGCGGCTCGCGGCCGTCGGCGGGACCCTTGAGGCCGGGCCGGTCGACGGGGGCCGATTCCTGGTGGTGGCCCAGGTGCCACTGGGGCATGACGGCGAGAAAGTGAGCGAAGTCATCTCATGAGTACTCAGGTGCGGCTGTTGCTCGCCGACGACGAGCATCTGATCCGGGGCGCGCTGGCCGCGCTGCTGTCGCTGGAGGACGATCTCCTGGTCGTCGCGGAGGCGGCCAGCGGCCCGGAGGCGCTGGCGATGGCACGGGCCCATGAACCCGATGTCGCGGTGCTGGATCTTCAGATGCCGGGCGCCGACGGTGTGAAGGTCGCCACATCCCTGCGCGCGGAACTGCCCGGCTGCCAGGTGCTGATCGTCACCGGGCACGGGCGGCCCGGCCACCTGAAACGGGCGCTCGCGGCCGGTGTGCGCGGGTTCGTCCCGAAGACGGTCAGCGCCCAGCGGCTCGCCGAGATCATCCGCACCGTGCACACCGGAAGCCGTTATGTGGACCCGGAGTTGGCCGCCGACGCGATCTCCGCCGGGGACTCGCCGCTGACCGCGAGGGAGACCGAGGTGCTGGAGCTGGCCGCCGACGGCGCGCCGGTCACGGAGATCGCCGAGCGGGCCGCGCTGTCCCCGGGGACCGTGCGGAACTACCTCTCCTCGGCCGTCACGAAGCTCGGCGCCGAGAACCGTCATGCGGCAGTGCGTCTCGCGCGCGAGCGAGGTTGGGTATAGTTGCTCTCGCGCCACGGCGCAACGCGGACGTAGCTCAGTTGGTAGAGCGCAACCTTGCCAAGGTTGAGGTCGCGAGTTCGAGCCTCGTCGTCCGCTCGGGAGAAAGACCCCGGTCCACTGGGCCGGGGTCTTTTCGTGTCGCTAGTGCCAGCTGAGGCCGGTGAGCCGCTCGTACGCCTCCACGTACTTCTGCCGGGTCGCCTGGACGACCTTCTCGGGCAGCGGCGGCGGGGGCTGCTCGCTCTTGCGGTCCCAGCCGGACTCGGCGGAGGTCAGCCAGTCCCGGACGAACTGCTTGTCGTACGACGGCTGGGCGCGGCCCGGCTGCCACCGGTCGGCCGGCCAGAAGCGGGAGGAGTCCGGGGTGAGGACCTCGTCGGCGAGGACCAGGGAGTCTCCGTCGAAGCCGAACTCGAACTTGGTGTCCGCCAGGATGATCCCCCGGTCACGGGCGATGTCCCGGGCCCGCGAGTACACGGCGAGGGTGGCCTGGCGCAGCTGGGCGGCGGTGTCGGCGCCGACCTGGCGGGCGACCTCCTCGTAGGAGACGTTCTCGTCGTGCTCGCCGACCTCGGCCTTGGTGGCCGGGGTGAAGATCGGGGCGGGGAGTTCCGAGCCGTCGACGAGGCCCTCGGGGAGGGCGAGGCCGCAGACCGTGCGGGACTCGTCGTACTCCAGCAGGCCGGAGCCGGTGAGATAGCCGCGGGCCACGCACTCCACCGGGACCATCTTCAGGGACTTGCAGACCAGCGTGCGGCCCGCCCAGTCGGCGGGGGCGCCCGCGGGCAGGTCGGTGCTGAGCACATGGTTGGGGGCCAGGTCCCGCAGCTGGTCGAACCACCACAGGGAGAGCTGGGTGAGCACGCGGCCCTTGTCGGGGATCTCCGTGGGCAGCACCCAGTCGTAGGCGGACATGCGGTCGCTGGCGACCATCACGAGGTCGCCCGCCTCGTTCTGGTACAGCTCGCGCACCTTTCCGGTGTGCAGGTGCACCAGGCCCGGAACCTGGATCGGCTCGGGCTTTTCTACGAATCCGGACACGGTTCCTCCCCGTGGTTCTGTCCAATGACCTCGATTCTCCCTTATGGGGGCGATCGGTTTCGGCCAGGGGGCGGTGGCGGGTGCCGGATGGTGGGCCGCCGGGGTCAGTCGCGTTTGCAGATGCGGTCCAGGAGGTTGGCCGTGGCGCGCTGGATGCGGGGGTCCACATGGCCGGGGCGGTCCAGGGCCGGGGACCAGGCGAAGGTGCCGGAGGCGAACACCCAGGCGCCGGAGGGGGCGCGGTAGAGGGACGTCTCCTGGTGGCGCAGGACTCCGTCGTTGTCGGTGTACGGGGAGTGGGCGAGCAGGATGCGCTCCTCGTGCGCGGGCAGCGGGGTGCGCGGGAAGTACCGGTCGGCCTCGCCGGCGACCAGGCCCTCGATCTCGTCGCCCTCGTGCGCGCCGGTCGCGTCCCACAGCCAGTGGCCGGCGTTGCGGACGACCAGCGGATGCGGCTCGGGCACCCGGCCCGCGTACTGGATGCCGACCAGCTGCTGCTCGGGCCGGTCGATCTCCCGCCACAGCGCCGGCTTCCCGGGCCCTTTGCGCTTGCGGCAGGTCAGCAGCCGGTCCGGCACGCCGGAGGGGGAAGGGCCGAGCTCCACCTGCCAGTACATGGTGTTGGCGGAGAGGAAGACCAGCGAGGTGCCCCGGTCGCGGGCGTCCTCCACGGCCCGGCGCATCGGCACCGACCAGTACTCGTCGTGCCCGGGGAAGACCAGGCCCCGGTAGCGGCCGGGGTCGACGCGGCCGGCGTGCAGGTCGCGGGCGTCGGCGTAGGCGAGGTCGTAGCCGTAGCGCTCGGCCCAGCGGATGAAGTCGTAGGCGTGCCCGACGTGCAGGGGCAGGCCCGCCCCCGCGTACGGCCGGTCGAAGGAGACCGTGGTCGCCGCGTCCGCCTCACCGAGCAGCCGGCCCTTGTCGTCCCAGGCGTGGTAGAGGCTGGCGCCGGTGCGGCCGTCCTCCGGGTAGAGGTTGTACGCCTGCCAGGTGATGTCCGGCAGCAGCAGGAGCAGGTCGGCGGGGTGGTCGTCGCGGACCGTGAACGGCACGTGGGAGCGGTAGCCGTCGGCTGTGGTGAGGACGGCCACATAGGCGCCGATGGGCCAGTGGGAGGGCACCTGGAGGCGCCAGGACAGCCACCAGTGGTGGCAGGAGACGGTGCGGTCGGCGGCCAGCGGCGGGGGCTGGACGATGCCGGACAGGCGCGGGCTCGTGGTGATCTTCGCGGCGCCGTCGCCGCCGTAGTGGCCGATCCGGTAGATGTCGACGCCGAACTCCTGGGGCGGGTCGACCGTGATGTGGAAGTCGATCGCCTCGCCGGGCGTGACCGCGCCGGTCGCGGTGAAGCCCTTGATCTGGCGGTGCACGTCGTCGGCCGAGCGGGGTCCGGGCACGCGCGGGGCGGCACCGACGGCTTTGAGCGGCTGCGGGCTCGGGTCGACGTACCAGGGCACGACATGACCGGTGTCGTCGAAGTAGGTCTCGCTGCCGCGCAGCCAGGGCACCGGGCCCTGGCCGAAGGGGTCCGTGACGGCGTGCGCGAGCGCTCCGGACTCCCAGCGGCGGATGTGGTCCGAGGCCATGGTCGCTCCCCTCCCTGCCCCCGTGTCGTCCTGTCTCGGTGGTGCTCGCCGTGCTCGCTGTGCTCGGTGGTGCGCGCAGTCCTCGGCGTCCTCGGCCGTGCTGTCGTATGTCGCACGCCCTTGCCAGGTGCGTGGTCGCTCCCAGCACATCACATAACGCACGGGCTCGGTCACTAGTCGTTGCGAATTGACCTGAACTGGAAGACAGGACTCCCGTTCCGGGCGGTCCTCGGACGAGCCGTGCCGGGGCCCCTAGACGAGCCGTACGGGCTTCTCGGGGCGTATCCCGGTCGCGGCCAGCCAGTCGCGCAGCGGGCCCGGGTCCCCCTCCTCGATCAGGCTGAGCACCTTGGGGGTGAGGTCGGCGGCCCGCTCGCCGCCCAGCAGCAGGGAGGGGCCGTCCAGCCAGTCCAGGGCGGGGACCGCGCCGGCGGTGTCGACGGCCGCGCAGCAGACCATCGCCGTGACGTGATCGGTGAGGAGGTCGCGGGCGGTGCGGGGAGGCTGCAGCGGGAAGAGGGGCAGGCCGCCGTCGTCCCACAGGGCGCTGTCGGGGGTCCCGCCGGTGGCAGTACCGGTGGCGGTCGCACCGGAGGTCGGCGCGCCGGCCTCTTCGCGGGCCAGCTCGGCGGTCAGGCCTGCGGCGAGGGCGGCGCTGCGTTCGGTGCCGGGGTCCTCTGGCGGGGGTCCCGCCACGGCTTCGCCTTCGGCGGGGATTTCTTTCCCACCCGCACCACCCGTGCTGCTTTCGTCGTCGGGTGCGGGTGGCCCCTGTGGGGCGTCCTCGCCGTCGGCGGCCTGCGGGGCGGTCGGCGGGGCGGGTGGGGCTGAGGGGACTTGCTCGCCGTCGGTCGCCTGGGGGTGGTGCGGTGGTTTTGGTACTGCTGCTCCTGGGGCGGGCTCCGTGAGGTGGTCCAGGATGCGGGCCAGGGTGGGGCCGCCGGGGTCGGGGGTCGTGGGGTCGAGGGAGGGGCGGACGCCCAGGGCGTCGAGGACACGGTGGAGGCGCGCGGCGTCGGCGCGCCAGGTGCGGTCCACGACCTCCTCCGGGTACGCCTGCCAGTCCACCGGCGCCCAGTCCGGGCCGGACTCCGCGGGGCCGCCGTGGAAGAGGCGGGCGGCGAGGAGGGACGCGGCCTCGTCCACGGCGCCCGGCTCCTCCAGCAGGTCGCAGGCGGGGCGCTCGCCGAGCCGGGAGGTGAAGCCCTCGGCCAGGCGGTCGCGCCGGGACAGCTCGGTGAGCGCCGCCACCACGCCCGCGTCCAGCCGCGAGGGCCAGCGGCCCATGCGCCAGGCGGGCAGCGCGACCCTGGTCAGCAGCCGGTCCCAGCCGGCGTAGGCGAGGCCCACCTGCTCCTGGGCCACGATCCGCAGGCCGTAGTCCACGGCCTGGGCCCGCTCGGCCGCCGCCGCGGCGACCCCGCGCTCCATCTGCGTCGCATGCTCCCGGCAGCCGCGCAGCAGCAGCCGGGCCACCCAGCCGAGGGCCGCGCACACACCGCGCGTCGCCGGACAGCGGCCCGGTGTCGCGGCGACCGCGACCGCCGCGTCCAGGCCGCGCACGAAACGCCGGGCGGCGGCTATGTCCGGGTGCGCCGAGGGGCCCGTACCGGCGATGACCGGGGCGAGGACCGCGCGCAGCTCGCCGACGCGCATCCACCACAGGAACGGGGAGCCGATGACGAGCACCGGCGCGACGGGCGCGCGGCGGCGGCCCGGGCCCGCCAGCTCGTCCTCGCCGGGCGCGGGGCGCGCGGGCGGGCCGTGGGCCGAGTGCGTACGGTCCTCCAGCCAGCTGTCGCAGTCCGGGGTGAGCGCTATGGCCGAGGGGGCCGGCACGTCCAGCCGGTCGGCGAGGTCGCGCACCATCCGGTACAGATCCGGGGCGGACTCCTCCGGGATCGGCACCGTGGGGCTCACGGCGGGGCGGGCCCGGGCCACGACCAGGGCGATGCCGACGGCGGCCAGCAGCACCAGCACGGCGAGCACGCCCACGATCCAGCGGGCCACGTCCCAGCCCCGGCCGACGAAGTGGCCGGTGGAGCCGCCGGTCAGCAGGATCACCGCGGCCGCCGCGGGCAGCAGGGCCACGGCCAGCGCCCGGCCCCGGACGCGCAGTACGGCCAGGGCCCGGGAGCGCGCGGCCTGCGCGCCCGCCTCCGCACCGATTCCGGTCACGTCCCGCCCTCACCCCCTCGCTGCCGATGGCGTGCTGTCCTGGTTGTGCTCACTCCCCCACTGTGGCACCCGCCACTGACATCGCAATGCCGGTGGGCCAAGTGCCGGAACGCTTGCGCGGCACCCTAGTTGGGGCCCCGGCCCCCGTCAGCCGTATGGCCGATTGCTCACTCGATGGAATGGCTTTGGTCAGAGGTGGGTGACAGACAGCAAAGATCAGGCCCCGGATCGGGGATCCGGGGCCTGTGCCTTGTCAGGAGGGGAAGGTCAGGCGTTCGCCGCCTGCGCGGCCGCCTTCGCGGCGATGTCGGTGCGGTGCTGGGAACCGTCCAGCCGGATCCGGCCCACCGCCCGGTACGCCCGCTCGCGCGCCTCGGTCAGGTCCTTGCCGGTGGCGGTGACGGACAGCACCCGCCCGCCCGCGCTGACGACGGCGTCGCCGTCCCGCTTGGTTCCGGCGTGCAGCACGTACGCGTGCGGGGCGTCCTTCGCGGCCACCTCGTCCAGTCCGGTGATCGGGTCGCCGGTGCGCGGGGTGGCGGGGTAGTTGTGCGAGGCGACGACGACCGTGACGGCGGCGTCCTCGCTCCAGCGCAGGGGCGGCAGGTCGGCGAGGTTGCCGGTGGCGGCGGCCAGCAGGAGGCCGGCCAGCGGGGTCTGCAGCCGGGCCAGCACGACCTGGGTCTCGGGGTCGCCGAAGCGCGCGTTGAACTCGATCACCCGGACACCGCGGCTGGTGATCGCCAGGCCCGCGTAGAGCAGACCGGAGAAGGGCGTGCCGCGGCGGCGCAGTTCGTCCACGGTGGGCTGCAGCACCGTCTGGAGCACCTCGTCGACCAGCTTCGGCTCCGCCCACGGCAGCGGCGAGTACGCGCCCATGCCGCCGGTGTTCGGGCCCTCGTCGCCGTCCAGCGCGCGCTTGAAGTCCTGGGCGGGCTGGAGCGGCAGGACCGTCTCCCCGTCGGTGATCGCGAAGAGGGACACCTCGGGGCCGTCGAGGAACTCCTCGATGACGACACGCTCACAGGCGGCGGCGTGAGCCGTGGCGGCCTCGATGTCGTCGGTGACGACGACGCCCTTGCCGGCGGCCAGCCCGTCGTCCTTGACGACGTAGGGGGCACCGAAGGCGTCCAGGGCCTCGGCCACCTCCTCGGCGGTCGTGCACACGTAGGAGCGGGCGGTCGGCACCCCGGCCGCCGCCATGACGTCCTTGGCGAAGGCCTTGGAGCCCTCCAGCTGCGCGGCCTGCCCGGACGGGCCGAACACCGGGATGCCCGCGGCGCGGACGGCGTCGGCCACACCGGCGACCAGCGGGGCCTCCGGGCCGACGACGACCAGCTCGGCGCCGAGGCCGGCGGCCAGCTCGGCGACCGCCTTGCCGTCGAGCGCGTCGACCGGGTGCAGCTCGGCGACCTCGGCGATGCCGGCGTTGCCGGGGGCGCAGTGCAGCGCGGTGACGTCGGGATCGAGGGACAGGGAACGGCACAGGGCGTGTTCGCGGGCGCCGCCGCCGATGACGAGGACCTTCACGGGGCCAGCCTAATGGCAAGGTTGCCGAAGGCCGGGGGCCGGGTTTGTTGGGGTTTCCTCCAAAGGGGGCCCGGAAGGCCCCGGAACCGACCGTGAGAGCTCCGCGTTCGGACGCCTGTGAGCACGCCCTACTCGTTCGAGAACTCCTCCACCACCGTCGCCCCCAGCTCCCGCACGATCAGTTCATGGCCGGAGAGGGCCGACTCGTCCAGGTCCGGGTCGTCGTCCTCGGGGATGTCGTCCTCGGGGGCGACCGGGGGCGGCTCGGGCGCGGCGGCGGGCTGGGGGGCGGTCGCGGCAGGCCGGGCCCCGGGGCCCGACGACGATGACCCGGCTGCCCGGGGGGCGGGCTGGGGAGCCGCGGAGGGGGCCGCGGCCGGGGCGCCGTAACCCCCGCTTCCTGCGGCGGGAGCGCCGTAACCGCCTCCGCCGCCGTAGCCCGAGCCGCCGGCCGGCGGGGGCGCGGAACCGCCACCGGACGGATCGACGACCGCCTCGATCTTCCACTGCACGTTGAACTGCTCGGCCAGCGCCGCCCTCAGTACGTCCTCGCTGCCGCTGCCGGCGAAGTTGTCCCGGGCACCGGCATTGACGAAGCCGAGCTGGAGGGTGGTGCCGTCGAAGCCGGTGACCTGCGCGTTCTGGCTGAGCAGGATCCAGGTGAAGCGGCGGCGGTTCTTGACGGCCTCCAGGATGTTCGGCCAGAGCATGCGGGGTTCGAGGCCACCGGCGGGGGCGGCCGCGGGCGGTACCGGAGCCGCGGGGGACGGCGGGGATGCCGGGGCCTGCTGCTGGGCCGGGGCACGGCCGGGGGTCTGCCCCTGGGGCGCGCCGCCCGCGGGTGCCGCTGCCGTCGGCCAGCCACCGGGGCGTCGGCCGCTTCCGGCGGGGGCGGCGGTGGGCCAGGCGCCGGGTGTGGCAGTGGCCGGGGCGGAAGGACCGGCCGGGGCGGAAGGACCGGCCTGGACGGGTGTGCCGGAAGGCGGCACCTGGGCCTGGGCGGCGGCGGGCGCGGGGGCCGACGGGGTGGCCGGGGCGGCGGCTGCCGGAGCGGGTGCGGGAGCTGCCGGAGCGGGTGCGGGAGCTGTCGGAGCGGCAGGGGCTGTGGGCGCGGGGGCGGCCGGAGCCGGACCGCCGACGCCGGGACCGCCGACGCCGGGACCGCCGACGCCCGCTCCACCCGCACCGGGGCCCCCGGCACCCGGGCCGTTGGAGGCTCGTACGGCCGCGCGGGCCGCCGCCGGGCCGCCGCCGGGCGGTACGGAGGCGGCGGCAGGCGGCAGGGGAGCGCCGCCTCCGTGGGCCTCGGGCCCGGGGACGTAGCCCATCGCGGGCGCACCGGCGCCGCCCGAGAAGTGGACGCCGCGCTCGAGACGGTCGAGGCGGGCCATCACGGACCGCTCGTCTCCATAGGCGGCCGGGAGCAGCACGCGCGCGCAGATCAGTTCCAGCTGGAGGCGGGGCGAGGTGGCACCGCGCATCTCCGTCAGGCCCGCGTTGACGAGGTCGGCGGCGCGGCTCAGCTCGGCGGCGCCGAAGGTGGAGGCCTGGGCCTGCATGCGCTCCAGGACGTCGGCGGGGGCGTCGAAGAGCCCCTTCTCCACGGCGTCCGGCACCGCGGCCAGGATCACCAGGTCCCGGAGCCGCTCCAGCAGGTCGGCGACGAAGCGGCGCGGGTCGTTGCCGCCCTCGATGACCCGGTCGACGACCTCGAAGGCGGCGGCTCCGTCCCCGGTGGCGAAGGCCTCGACGACGGAGTCGAGAAGAGAGCCGTCGGTGTAGCCGAGGAGGGAGGTGGCCATGGCATACGTCACACCCTCCTCTCCCGCGCCGGCGAGGAGCTGGTCCATGACGGACATGGAGTCACGCACGGAGCCGGCGCCGGCGCGCACGACGAGGGGCAGCACGCCCTCCTCGACCGGGATGTCCTCCTTCTGGCACACCTCGGCGAGATAGTCCCGCAGGGTGCCGGGCGGCACGAGCCGGAAGGGGTAGTGATGGGTCCGGGACCGGATGGTGCCGATGACCTTCTCGGGCTCGGTGGTCGCGAAGATGAACTTCAGATGCTCGGGCGGCTCCTCGACGACCTTCAGCAGGGCGTTGAAGCCGGCCGACGTGACCATGTGGGCCTCGTCGATGATGTAGATCTTGTACCGGCTGCTCGCGGGTCCGAAGAACGCCTTCTCGCGCAGCTCACGGGCGTCGTCCACACCACCGTGAGAAGCCGCGTCGATCTCGATGACGTCGATCGAGCCGGGGCCGTTCCTGGCGAGGTCACGGCACGACTGGCACTCGCCGCACGGCGTCGGAGTGGGGCCCTGCTCACAGTTGAGGCAGCGGGCGAGGATGCGCGCGCTGGTCGTCTTGCCGCAGCCGCGCGGACCACTGAACAGGTACGCGTGATTGACCCGGTTGTTCCGCAGCGCCTGCTGCAGCGGGTCGGTGACATGCTCCTGCCCGATGACCTCGGCAAAGGTCTCCGGGCGATAGCGGCGGTACAGCGCGAGAGACGACACGCATACGAGGTTATAGGCGCCCACTGACAACCGGCCCCGCCGCGGAACCCGGCCCCGGACCACGGATGCCGGCCCGGAAACGCAAGGGCCCCCCACGCACCCGCCAGAGCCGACCTACCCTTGCTGCCTTCCGGCCCTGGGGGAGTTCAGTCAGATAGCGCCGCGTGAGGGGCTGTGCCCCACAGTACCCGATCGCGGCCCGCGGTCCGAACCCGATCGCACCCCGCCGACCGCCCCGATGACGGCCTGCGGGAACGAGTTCGCGAGCACTCCCCTCGGTCATGTAATGTTTCCGGCGGAGGATTCGCCTAGAGGCCTAGGGCGCACGCTTGGAAAGCGTGTTGGGGGCAACCCCTCACGAGTTCGAATCTCGTATCCTCCGCCAGCCCAGAGGGCCGGACCGCGAAAGTGGTCCGGCCCTCTGGCGTTCATCCCTCTCGGCTTCCGTGTCGGCCCCTCTCGGGTTCCATGTCGGCCCCCCTCGGCTTCCGTGTCGGCTGCCCTCTCGGCTTCCGTGTCGGTTTCCGTCTCGTTCGGCCTCGTTCACGGCCGCGGCCCGGCGTGCCGCTGAGGGCTTGGTGACGAAGCGCACACTCTCGCGGCCGCGGACGGCTCACGCGCGGAGATCGCCGGGCATTCGCCCTGTCCACAGCCTGTGCGCACGCCGCCGCCCCCGGGATCGCGGCCGCGGTGGAGGGCGGTGTGCCGGCGAAGCGGCAGTTCTGTGAAGCGGTGATCTGGAACCCCGGCACGGAAAGGGCCATCTCTT
This sequence comes from Streptomyces puniciscabiei, assembly GCF_006715785.1. NCBI lineage: Bacteria > Bacillati > Actinomycetota > Actinomycetes > Kitasatosporales > Streptomycetaceae > Streptomyces > Streptomyces puniciscabiei. The sequence continues at coordinate 3,274,230 of NZ_VFNX01000001.1, read as the reverse complement.
ATCGCGGCCGACCGTGCCGACCGGTTCCCCGGGCGGGCGGAGGCGTGTGAGGTGCCCGACCGGGCGTGCGCGGCATGTACACATCAACTGTACAGTTACGCCATGATCGCCCCCCTCACTCCATCCGGCCTCCTCGGCGTGCGCGTCCGGCGAAAGTCCGGTGCCTGATGGCCACCGCCGTTCGCGCACCGGAGCCGGGCGCCACCACCGCCGCCGAGTCGCGTCGCGTCGAGCGACGGTGGGACTGGCCGGTGCTGGTGGTCTGCGCCGTGTCCGCGCTCGCGGTGGGCCTGCTCTCGCCCGCCGACACCTCGCAGGAGGCATGGGGACTGGCCGCCGCACTGGGTTACGGCTGTGCCGCACTGGTCGCGGCGAGGTCGTCCGCACGCTGGGCGCCGGCCCCGGCCGTGGTCGCGGTGGCCGGCGCGATCGTCGTGCCCCTGCTGTACCTGACGGTGATCAGCAAGGAGCAGATGGAGGTCGGCGTCGTGGAACGGGCCGCTGATCTGCTGTTCGCCTCCGGAAACCCGTACAACCCCACGCCGCACGTGGTGCGGGACTTCAATCCCTACCTCCCCGGCATGGCGCTCTTCGGCATACCGCACATGCTGTTCGGCGACGCTCCCTTCACCAGCGCCCGGTTGTGGTTCCTCGCCGGTTTCCTGGCGGCCGTGGTGGCCGCGATACGGGTGCTGGCCAACGGCCGGGACGGGGGCGCCGGCCGGCTCGGCACCCCGCGCGGAGTCACCGGCAGGACGGGCGTGCTGTGGCTGTGCGCCTGTCCCGTCGTCGCCCTGCCGCTCACCATCGGTGGCGTGGACCCGCCGGTCATCGGGCTGATGTGCCTGGCCCTGGCCTTCACCCAGCGGGGCGACGCCGGACGGGCCGGGCTGGCCCTGGGCGCGGCGGCCGCGCTGAAGTGGACCGCGTGGCCGGCCATCCCGGTGCTCGTCGCCGTACTGGCGGTGCGCGGCGGACGGCGGGCCGCGGTCAGGTGCACGGCCGGAGCCTTGGGTGTCGCCGTGCTCGCCGTTCTGCCGGTGGCCCTGGCGTACAGCGACGCCTTCTACCGCAACGTCGTTCTCTACCCGTTCGGTCTCGGTCCCACGGCATCGTCCGCGCAGAGTCCCTTGCTGGGCCATCTGATCGCCGTACTGGTTCCGCACGGCGATGCGGTCACCATGGCGCTCATCGCGCTGAGCGCCGCGGGTGTGGGCCTCTCGCTCGTGATCCGCCCGCCGTCGAGCGCCGTGGCCGGTGCCGACCGGCTGGCACTCGGTCTGATCCTGGCGATCGTGCTGTCCCCGGCGACCCGCATCGGCTACGCCATCTACCCGGTCGTCCTGCTGACGTGGCCGCGCTTCACCGCCGCCCTGTCCGGGGCGCGCCGCCGCGGCCTCGCCCCCCAGGGCCCCCCTGCGCCGCGGAATTCAACGTGAGCAACCAGGGCAGAACGGCATCTTCCATGCCGCAGCCACGCGATGCCGTTGCAAGATCTACAAATTAGTGTGATCATGACAAATAGCGAACGGCGCTTCATCAAGCCTTCGCAGTCAACTATTCGATGGCGGGACAGCATGGTTGGGGCCGCAGCGGGGCAACGCTGCGGCCCCACCCCCGTCATCGCTCTGCACATCAGGAGGAGACAGTGATGACGGAGCACACTCAGCCCGCGAGACGGGCGCGGACCACCATAACGCGCGTCGCCGCGCTCACGGGCGCGGCGATCGCGGCCGTCGCCCTGTCCACGCCGGCAGCGCTGGCGAGCGGCACGAGCCCCAAGCTCAACGGCTGCTACTCGACCTGGGGAAGCACCGGATCGGTGGGCCACTGCGCCAGGGTGACCGAGACCGGCCAGTACAAGAACCGCGGCGTGTGCACCTTCGGGAACGAGGACTCGATCTGGACGGTCTTCTACTCCGGGGAGTCGCACCCCAAGTGGGGCGGAGTCGAGTGCACCTTCGACATCGAGAAGTCCTACATCATGTTCACGAATTGATGCGTCTCGGCACGTAGAGGTGAGGTGACCGGGTGCCGCCGCGGGCGGCACCCGGTCACGCACGTGAAAGGAACAACGTGGGACCGATCGCATCGCTGTCGGGAATCGCCCAGGGCTACGGCCGGCACCAGGTGATCACCGGACTCCACTGGGATCTCGACGTGGGGGTCCATGGACTTCTGGGCCCCAACGGCGCGGGAAAGACGACACTTCTCCGCACTCTTGCCACGGTCGCGCCTCCACAGGAGGGGACCCTGGAGATCTGCGGCACCAAGGTGCACTCCGAGCGGTCGGCGAGGTCGGCTCGCCCCTTGATCGGCTACCTGCCCCAGGAATTCGGATACTTTCCGTCCTTCTCCGTCTACGACTTCGTCAGGTACAGCGCGTGGCTGCGCGGAATTCCCGACGGTGAGGCCCACGACGCGGCCCGGAAGGCGATCGCGTCCGTCCTCCTCGAGGAACGGTCGCAGGCCAGGATGAAGTCCCTCTCCGGTGGCATGCTGCGCCGCGCGGGCATCGCCGCGGCCATCGTCGGCTCACCGCGACTCCTGCTCCTGGACGAGCCGACCGTCGGCCTGGACCCCGAACAGCGGCTGCAGTTCCGCGAACTGATCAGATCGCTGACGGGCTCGGCGATCGTCCTGAGCACCCACCTCGTCGAGGACGTGGCGGCCGTCTGCGACCAGGTCGTCGTCATGCAGTCCGGAAGGTTCCTCTTCCGCGGCACCCCGGAGGCCCTCGCGGGCCACAGCCGGTCGGGAGTGGCGGGCGACAGCCCGTTGGAGCGCGGGTACATGGCGGCCCTGTCGGGGCAGGGGGAGCTCTCCTGATGCGCATCCTCTGGATGGAGTTGCGGCGCTCTCCCCTTCGCTGGTGGTTCCCCGTCCTCGTCGCCCTGGACGTGGCGGTTCTCTTCGGACGGTCCCAGTGGTGGATCGGCGTCTGGCCGCAGGCCAGCGCGGCGGCCCAGATACCCGCCTTCTACCTCGGCCCGTTCCTGGCGGCCTACGCCGCCTGGGCCTCCGGCCGGATCCACCGGCTCGGCTTCGAGGACCAGCACACCGCGGGCACCAGGCCCCGATGGCGGGTCGAGGTCACGCACATCACGGCGGTCGCCGTCTACGGCGGCGTCGCCTACCTCGTGGGCGCCCTGGTCGCCGCGGCGGTCAGTTACCGCGACGCCGGACCCGGATTCCTGTGGCCCAGTTACCTCCTGCTGGGGGCGGCGCTCATCGTTCTGTGCATCGCTGTCGGCCACATCGCCGGGCGCTGGTTCCCGTCCGCTTTCGCCACCCCGGTGATCTCCGGTCTGGCCTGCTTCCTGGTGGTGACCATGAACGGCGGCCCGGCGAAGGCCGGCCTGTTCGTGCTCTCCGGCGCCCCCGCCGTGGAAGTGACTCCGGGGCGTCTCGCCGTGCGCTGGGGGCTCGCGCTCTGCGCGGTGGCCGTCGCCGTTCTCACGCCCCGCAGTCTGTCCGGGTACACCGGTGAACGCGGGAAGCTGATCGCCAGGCTGCCGGCCATCGGCAGCTCGGCGCTGGCCGTCGTGTGCCTGGCGGGCGTGCTCACGGCAGGCCCCGTGCAGACGGCGCGGGCCAATCCGAGCGCTCCGGCGTGCACGCGTACCGAGCCGAAGATCTGCGTGTGGCCCGAGGAGCGCATGTACCTGCCGCGGCTCGAGGCGCTGGCACGGCGCGTGTCGGCACTGCCGCCCCTCATCAAGTCCCCCTCGTCGTTCTACGAGGAGGGGCTGAGGGGCGACAAGGGGCAGGACACCGACTTCTCGATCTTCGAAGGGTCCATGTGGGAGGTGGCCGACAGCATGTCCATCGCGATCTCCCGGACGTCCACCCCGCCCTTCTGCGAGGCGGCGAACAGCGACGCCGACGACCGGCGCATGGCGGCGTACTTCGAGCTCGACTCGTGGCTGGCGGCCCGGATCTCCGGCGCCGGGCAGCCGTCCGACATCCACGGCGGGCCGCCCGGTGTCGACCAGCGGGCGATCGCACGGCTGATCAAGCAGCCCGAGCCGGTACAGGTGGACTGGGTGAAGAAGCGGATCAAGGTGATCGAGGGTACGCACTGTGCTTGATCTGCCCGGGCCCGATCGGCGTGAGTCCTGGATCCGCTACCTGCGGGCGCATCGCTTCCGCGGCATCGCCGTGGGCTGGGCCGTGGTGGTCGCGTGCGATGTGGCGTTCGGGTCCGCCCGGCTCGCCTTCCCCTTCAGCGGCAGCGGAGCCTCCGCGACCCCTCTGCGCCATGAGATTCCCCTGGCCCTGGCCGTGCTCACCGTGGGCGGCCTGGGCAGCGCCATGGAGTCCCTGGAAGAGGCGGCGGGCAGGGGCTTCCGGCGGGTCGAGATCTCCTGCCTCGTCGGGGCGGTCTCCGTGTCCGCTCTGCTGCTCGCCGCGGGCGAGGCGTTCCTGAGCCCCATGGACACCGTTCTGCTGCTCCTGAGAGGCCTGCTGATCTGGGTCGGGCTCGCCCTGCTGTCCGGGCGGGCCTGGGGCTGGAGATTCTCCTGGATCCTTCCGCTGGTCACCCTGTTCCCGCTGACGTACTGGCAGATCGACGGCCTGGGACGGTTCCGGTGGTGGGACTGGACGGACCAGCCCGGGTCCGCGATTCCCTGCTGGGGCATCGCGGTCGGCAGCGTGCTCGCGGGCGGGATCGCGACGGCGCTGACTCCATGGCGCGTCAACCGGTTGCGGCGCGCGATTCGGCGGAACAGGCGGCACGCCGAGGGGAATTGACCACGGCGTACGCGAGACTCTGAATTGTCCCTGCGTACCTGCGTACGCGTCATGCACGCACGGCAGGGGTGCCCCGATTCGGGACACCCCTGCAGCACTGATCTTCTCGCGCCTTTTACGAGTCGATCTTGTAGTTGATCCAGGACCTGTTGGCGGAGAAATTGCACTCCACATAGCCCCAGTTGGGCTTGGAGTTGCCCTTGTGGAACAGGTACCAGATCGACGAGTCCCCGGAGAAGCTGCAGTCGATCTCGTTCTGGAAGTCACCGGTACGCCCCACCGACTGGCAGTGGCCGTTGGACCCGGTGTTGCCCCAGCTCGAATAGCAGCCGTACGTCGTGGGGCTCGTGCCGCTGGCCAGCGCGGTCGGGGCGGCCACCGTGACGCTCGCCGCGGCCAGGCCCGCGATCGCGACCGCCCTCGCCAGCGTCTTGCGGGATCGCGTCGCGGATCGAATGAGCTCCGCCATAAGTGATTTCTCCTGATGTGCAGGCCAGTAGCGGGGCGGGATAACGGCGTTGCCCCGCCGTAACCCCAACCGTTATTCCGCTACCGGTGGTCGACTGAAAAGCGTGAGCGGTGGAACGCTCGCGCCAACTGTCATGATCGCATCAGGATTTCCGTTGCGCAACGCGCATGCCGGGAAAGACGCCGGATATTGATCCGAACGGTAAGTCATCCCCCTGGAACGGGAGATGGGCCGCGCAGTCGGGACCGATCGGGAAAAGGCCTACCGCGTCACCCGCACCGGAGCCGACACCGTCACCTGGTCCAGGTCCGACACCCGGACCGTCGCCTTCATCGTCCAGGTGCCGGGAAGGGGCAGGTCGAAGGAGTCGCTGGACCAGTAGCCGCCCCGGTCGGTGACGCGGGTGTCGAGGGGGCCCAGACGCTGGGCGGGCAGCGTGAGGGTGATACGGAGTTCGGGGACCGTGGACAGGCCGCCGTCGGGGCCGTAGACCACCGCCTGGACGGAGGTGCGGCCGACGCGGCCCGGGTCCAGGGTGATCTGGACCTTGCCGTGGCCGCCGGGGGTGCCGACGTCGAAGGGGATCGTGGTGACGGAGGCCGTCGGGATACCGGCCGACGGGGTTCCGCTCTCCGTCGCCTCCTCGGCCGCGCGGCCGGGCGCCGTGCTCGTCAGCAGGGTCGTCAGGGCCAGCACCACCAGACCGGCGGCCGCCTCCGCCAGCACCGAGCGGCGCAGGATGTGGACGGGCGGGGCCGGGGCGGGGCGTTCCGGGGGCTGCGGAGCCTGCGGGGGCCGCGGGAGCGGGGGGACCGTGGCCGGTTCGCGGACGCTGGCGACGGCAGGCCGGGGTTCCCCGGCCAGACGGGTCGTCCAGGTGCGGGAGCAGGCCGCCGTCAGGAGCAGCACGGTGACCGCCGCCAGTTTGGCCAGCAGGGTGCGGCCGTACGTCGTGTCCGTGAGCGCCTGCCAGGAGCCGAGGCCCCGCCAGGACTGGTAGACGCCGGTCACGACCAGCACCGTCACCGAGGCGGAGGCCAGCCGGGAGAAGCGGGCCACGGTGGCCGGGGAGGTGCGCCGCAGGGTGAGCAGGAGGGCCGCCAGACCGCCCAGCCAGGCCCCCATGGCCAGCAGATGGAGAGTGGCGGCGGCGATGGCCAGGGGCACCTGGATGCCCGCCGAGGCGTGTTCGGCCGCCGTCCAGGTCAGCGCGAGGGGGAGGGAGACGGCCCCGGCCACGGTGAGCGTCGTACGGCGCGGGAGCCTTCGGCGGCGGGCCCGCAGGAGCGCCACCCCGGCGCCGGCCGCGAGCATCAGCGTCAGCCGGGCGAGCAGGAGCGCGCCGGGGCGGGTCGTGGCCGTGTGCGTGAGGGAGTTCAGGGAGAGGCTGGGGGAGGTGCCCTCCTCGTAGGAGCCGCGCAGGAGGTACAGCGCGGCCGTCGTGGCGATGAGGGTCCAGGCGGCGGCCAGCACCGGGGTGCGCAGCGGGGCCGCCGTCGGCGGGCGGCAGTACGCCACGAACGACGCCGTGCCGAGGAGGAGGGCCAGGGAGAGGTAGGCGAGGTAGCGGGCGATGTTGTACAGGGCCGCGGTGACGGGGTCCTGCGTGTCTCCGGGGACCGGGCTCACGGTCGTCGCGGTGCGCGTGCCGACCGAGAAGGTGAGCGCGCCGGACACCGGGTGGCTGTCCGCGGACACCACCCGCCAGGCCACCGTGTAGGTGCCGTCGGCGAGCTTGGCGGGGAGGGAGACACGGGCCGTGTCCGAGCGGCCGGGGGCGTGCTCGGCGGGGCCGGTGCGCAGCCGGTGGTTGGCGGGGTCGTAGACGCGGAAGGAGTCGGTGAGCAGACCCACCGACTCGGTGAAGGTCAGGGTGACGTGCCGGGGGGCCGTGCGCAGGAGGGTTCCGTCGGCGGGGTCGGTCGAGCGCAGGGCCGCGTGGGCGGACGCGGGGGCCGCGGTGCCGAGCACGAGGAGGAAGAGCCCCGCGCAGAGCAGGGCCAGCCGTCCCGGCCGTCGCCGGTGTCGGTCGCGCAGCAGCACTCGTCCCCTCCCTCGCCGCGGGTCCTCCGTATGAGTACGCGCGGACCGGCCGCCCTGCTCATTCATGCACTCACCATGTCGGCCGGGCCGGGATGCCGCCGCCGACGGTCAGGCGGTGGCCGGTGATCCAGCGCGCGAACGGCGAGGCCAGGAACACGGCGTACGCCGTCCGGCCGGGCCTCGACCGGGCCCTCCCCGTCGATCCGTCCGGGCGACTCGGCGTTGACGCGGATGCCGTCGGGCCCGCACTCCAGGGCCGCCGTGCGGGCGCCGCCGTGGCCCCGCATATGGGCGGCGGCGGCCTGGGTGCAGGCGAAGACGCTGGTGAGGTCGGTGTCGACGACCGTCCGCCACTCGGCCGCGGTCATGCCGGGCAGGGGCTGGACGGGCCGCACCGCCGCGTTGTCGACGAGGGCCCTGAGCCGGCCGCCGGACCGGTCGGTGCCCTCCCGGACCAGACGCCCGCGGGCCTCCTCGTCCGTCAGGCCCGCCCGGAGTACGACGGCCTCGCTGCCCGACTCCCGGATCCGGGCCGCCACGTCACCGGCCGCGTCCACCGCCGTACGGAAGTGGACGGCCACCGCCGCGCCTTCCTCGGCGAAGCGCAGCGCGATGGCGCGGCCGATGCCGCCGCCCGTGCCTGTCACCAGGGCGGTCTGTCCGTCGAGCAGGGTCAGCGGGCCGCTGTTCATGGGCGTTCGTGGTCGGCGCAGGTGAATCCGGGCGCCATGAGCTGCGGATGCCGCCGGTCAGCGGTGCGGGGCGCAGAAGTCGTCCCCGGCGGGCAGGGCGACGAGGGCGGAACCCCCGGGCCGCCCGCCCGGACGCTTCGGCCCTTCCCCCGGCGTCGTCGTCACCCGGGGAAGGCCGTCCCGCGCTCCAGGAAGGCGAGTTGGGCGTGCTTCTCCGGCAGGTACACGTCGGGGAGGTCCACCTCGGGCAGGACGACCACCGGGCCGCTCACGAAGCCCTGGCGCTCGAAGCGGGCGATCGCCCCGGTGTTGCGCACGTCCGGGTCGACCACGAGCCGGCGCCGGTCCAGGGTCCGCAGCGCGTACGTCGTCAGCACGGTCAGCAGCGCCGAACTCCAGCCCGGGTGCGGCCCGCCGGGGCCGGCCGGGGCGAGGAGGACGTGGACGCCCAGGTCGCCGGGGCGGACCTCGTAGCACTCGCCGACCCGGTCCGCGGCCGGCTCGTACGTCTGGAACAGGGCCACCGGTACGCCGTCCTTGGTGACGAGGTGGGCGTGGTGGGTGTCGAGGCCGGCCATGTGGGCGTAGATCTCGGCGACCTGGTCCCGGGTGAGGCCGTGCATGCCCCAGAAGACGGCGCGTTCCTCGCTCACCCAGCGGTGGACGACGTCCGCGTCGGAGGCCGGGTCGAGGGGGCGGATGCGGACGGTGCCGAAGCCGTCGACGTGCTGTTCGTGGAGGTCGGTGCGGTCGGTCATCGGATCTCCTCGGTGGGGTCGGGGGTGAGCAGGGCCCAGTCGGTGACGACGGGGACCAGTTCCCCCTGGAGCCACAAGGGGAGTTGGTCGTGGTGGTGCGGGCTGCCGGGGACACCGTCGGCGCCGAAAGGGACCACCCAGCGGCTGCCCGCCCGGTCGGCGAGGTCCCAGACGTAGCGGGCGGCAGGGCCGCGGGCCGCGCGGTCGGTGAGACCGGGGACGGCGGAGGTGCACAGCACGCAGTCGTGGTCGCCCGCGAGTCCGGGTGCCGTGTCCCCCTGCCCTTCCGGGTACGGCAGTGCGCGCCAGGCGGCGAGGCGGTGGGTGTCGGACCAGGTGCCGGCCGGCGGCTCGGCGGCCACTTCCTCCAGGGCGGCGCGGACCGCGGCCGGGCGGTCGATGCCGTACAACTCCTCGGCGGACAGCAGGTGTTCGAGGGCGTGGCCGAGGCGCGGGACGAGGGCCAGCCAGGGGAGCAGGACCTCCGGGCAGGCCGGGGGCTCGGCGAGCGGGGCGAACACCGGGTGGGCGGCGAGCCGGCGTACGACCGCGCCGCGCAGCGCCGCGTAGGCGGCCGCGTCGGTGCTGTCGGCGTCCATGTGCCGGTTCCAGGCGAGCAGACGGTCGCGCAGGCGGGCCGCGGCGGGGGTGAGGCCGTCGAGCGCGGCGAGCTGGTCCAGGAGCGGGGCGGCGGAGGCGAGGTGGGTGTCGGTGTGGATCACCGGCATGGCGTCGGCGGTCCAGGTGCGGCGCGCGTCGAGGAGGGCGCGGATGCGGTCGGCGCGGTGCGGTGGGGCGAACTCCACGCCGAGGGGGGTGGCCGGGCCGCGCTGGTTGGCCATCACCGCGATGCCGTCCTCGACGGGGCCGTACGGCGTCTCGTGCCAGCCCTGCCAGTCGTGGCCGGGCTGCCAGGCGGGGACCGGGTGGAGGCGGTTGGCCTGCGCGCGGACCGGGACGCGGCCGGCGACGCGGTGGAGGGTGCGGCCGTGGGCGTCGGCGGCCTGTACGACGTTGACGGGCTCGGCCCAGGCGTCCAGGGCGCGGTCGACGTCCCTCACCGTACGGGCCCTGAGGAGGGGGAGCAGGGCGCCGAAGCCGAGGTCCGCGGTGACGCGGGGCGGGTAGCGCAGGGCCAGGGCGGGGTTCCCGCCGGGCTCCAGCGGGCTGTCCTCATCTGCGGAAGCGGTGTTGCGCGCCTCCAGGCCCTCCGGCCCGCCGACGATCACCGGTCCTCTCTCCGTCTCGATGATCTCGGTCTCGATCGGTGGCTCTCCCGCGATCTCCACCGTCTCCGTGTGCCGGGCCGCCCGGTGCCAGTGGCCGTCGGGGCCGAGGGCCTGGACGCCCGCGCCGGTGCGGCGCAGGCGTTCGCGGTAGAGGTCCTGGTAGTCGGCCATGGCGTTGGTGATGGCCCAGGCGACCGTGCCGGTGTGGCCGAAGTGGGGGATGCCGGGGACGCCGGGCACGGCCAGGCCGACGACGTCGAACTCGGGGCAGGCGAGGCGGATCTGCTGGTAGACGCCGGGGTCCTCGATGAAGCGGTGCGGGTCGCCGGCGATCAGGGCGTGCCCGGTGGCGGTACGGGCGCCGGAGACCAGCCAGCCGTTGCTGCCCGCGGTGCCGGGGCCGTCCGTGGCGAACAGGCCGACGGCGCCGGGACCGAGGTGCCGTATCGCCTGCTCGCGCCAGAGCTTGGCCGGGAAGCCGGCGAACAGCAGGTGGGTGGCGAGCCAGACGCCGAGCGGGGTCCAGGGCTGCCAGGGGGCGGGGCTGAGACCGGTGCGGGTGAATTCGGGCGCCCGGCGGGCCCCGGCCGGCAGGCCCTCGTTGACGCCGTCGACGTACGCCCGCACCCAGTCGGCCGTCTCCGGGTCCCGGCGTTCCAGCGCGGCGAAGCAGCGGCGGGCCGTGTCGTCGAGGCGGGCCCGGCGGGCGAGGACGTCCCAGGAGAGGGCGCCGGCGCCGAGGAAGGCGGCCGAGGTGCCCTGGGAGCGGTGGCGTTCGACCTCCAGCTGCCAGGCGCGGTCCAGCGCGGTGACCCGGCCCTGGGCACGGGCCAGTTCGAGGGTGCTGGAGGCCCGTAGGTGGGGGATGCCCCAGGCGTCGCGGTAGGTCTCGATGGTCACCCGGGCACCCTCTTCTACTTTAGGTTAGCCTTGCCTAACTTCACTCCTGTGAGGGGATCGTACGCGAGATGCGGAGGGGCCGTCGGACCACCCCGGCTGCGCCGCGCGCGCCGCCGGGCCACCATCGACGCATGGACGTCACCCTGCACCTCGCCCAGGACCGCGACGCCGACGCGCTGCTCGGGCGGTCCCCGCTCGCCGCGCTCACCGGCATGCTGCTCGACCAGCAGGTCCCCATGGAGTGGGCGTTCAAGGGTCCCCGGACCATCGCCGACCGGCTCGGCGTCGGAGCGGCCGGAGACCTCGACGCGCACGACATCGCCGCGATGGACCCGGAGGCCTTCGCCGCGCTGCTCGCCGAGAAGCCGGCCGTGCACCGTTACCCGGGCTCGATGGCCAAGCGCATCCAGCAGCTGTGCCAGTACCTCGTCGAGCACTACGACGGGGACGCGGAGGCGGTCTGGCGGGACGTGCCGACCGGTACCGAGCTGCTGGAACGACTGGAGGACCTGCCCGGGTTCGGCAAGCAGAAGGCCCAGATCTTCCTCGCGCTGCTCGGCAAGCAGCTCGGCGTCACGCCGAAGGGCTGGCGGGAGGCCGCGGGGGCGTACGGCGAGCGCGAGTCCTTCCGGTCCGTCGCCGACATCACCGGACCCGAGTCGCTGGCCAAGGTCCGGGCGCACAAACAGGAGATGAAGGCGGCGGCGAAAGCGGCGAAGGGCGGCGGGAAGCAGGGGTGACTCCTGCGGGGCCGGTGCTCCGTGCCGGCGTCACCCGACCGGGCTCTTCCTGGTGGCCGCCCCGCCCCCGCCGTTCACAGCATGAACCATGACCGAGGCACCCAGCAGTGGCCCGGAGTGGGGCCGGGAGTACGACGACCGGAATGTGCACGCGACCGCGCCCCCGGGCGAGCGGCGGGAGCCCGAGCCGCCGTTCGAGGGACCGCTGCACGCCCTGTCCCGGGCCGCCTGGCAGGTCGTCCTGGGCACCGGGATCGCCTCACTGGTCCTCGGCGTCCTGGTGCTCGTGTGGCCCGGCGCCTCCCTGCTCGCCGCGGGCGTCCTGTTCGGGATCTACCTCGTGATCAGCGGCGTCTTCCAGCTGGTCGCCGCGTTCGGCACACACCGGGCGACCTCGCTGCGGGTACTGGCGTTCATCAGCGGCGCCCTGTCGATGCTGCTCGGCCTGTTCTGCTTCCGCGGGCCCATGCAGTCGATCCTGCTGCTCGCCCTGTGGATCGGCATCGGCTGGCTGATCCGCGGGATCACCCAGACCCTGGCCGCCCTGCACGACTCGCGGATGCCCGCCCGGGGGTGGCAGATCTGCCTCGGGGTCGTCACCTTCATCGCCGGGATCGTGCTCATCGACTCGCCGTTCCGGTCGGTCGCCGTGCTGACCCTCGTCGCCGGCATCTGGCTGGTCGCGGTGGGCATCGGGGAGATCGTCACCGCGTTCGGCATCCGCGGCCGGGCCAAGGCGGTCCCCCACACGGTGTGAACGGCGTCAACCACGGCCCCGATTCCTAGGCCCTGTCGTCTCCCGCCGTCCGCCAGGAGGGCGGGCCTCGCGCCCGCCGCGATGGGAGGTGCCCCCGCGCGAGCCATGTTCGAGCGGGGGGAGGCTATCGATGCCGTAGGTGCGTGCTCTGGGGGCCCTCCCCCCGAAGGCCGGGGGGAGCGCCGGGCCCTGGCCCTCGTACTGGACGTACTTGGGCCCGGGGCCGGTGCGGCGACTGGGGGTGCCCCCCTTCGGGGGAGCGTGCATGGCGTCGCGGGGCCGGGGGCACCGCCCGGCCGAAGGCCGGGGGAGGGAGTTCGACGAGAGGGCCTACGCCGTGCGGGCGGATCTCGGGCCCGGCGTGCAGCACTCCCCGCACGCTCCGGGGACACACCCCATGTGAGCGGGACCGGGAGCTTCTCCCGCAGCCGTACCTGGCTGCGGGTGCTCGTGCTGCTCCTCGCCCTGTGGGTGCCCGGCGCCCATGTGCAGGCCGAGGCGGCCCCGGCGCTGGGCGCCTCCGCCGAGACCTTCGACCACGACGCCCTCGACGCCCTCCTGCGGCCGCCCGCCCAGGCCGTCCACCGGGCCGGCGCACCCGAGCGCCCCGCGCCCCTCCCCGACCCGGCGCCCGCCCGGCCGGCGGCACGGCCCTGCCCCGGCGCGCCTCGGGTGCCGTACACCCTGCCCCTGCTCCGCACGGTGGTCCTGCGCTGCTGACGTCACCCGCGTCCCCGCGAAAGGCCGGTCAACAGGTCAGTCAGACGCAAGGAGCAGCACAGCCATGCCCATGGATCCCTACGCCGTCCTGCGCGCCCTGCTGCGCGCGGAGGCCCGGCGGGCGACGGCACCCGAGCCGGAGCGCAAGAAGGAAGAACCGCAGCGGCCGCCCGAGGACCGGGACGACCGCTGAACCGGGCCCGGCGGGGGCGCCACCGCCTCCGCCGGACCGCGCCGAACACCGAACGCCGTCGGCCCGCGGTCCACAGCCGTGCTGGATACGGAGGGGGACATCCGTATATGACCCGTTTGCCGCATCTTTTCAAGCGCCGCACTCGGCCGCCATGGCTGCGCCCGGAAGGTCTTGACCGGTAGGCTTTCCGTGTGATCTTCAAGCGCATCGGAAACGGCCGGCCGTACCCCGACCACGGCCGGGAAAGCACCCGGCAGTGGGCGGACGTCGCGCCGCGCCCGGTCCGCCTCGATCAGCTCGTGACCACCAAGCAGCAGCTCGACCTGGAGACCCTGCTGGCGGAGGACTCGACGTTCTACGGCGACCTCTTCGCGCACGTCGTGAAGTGGCAGGGCGACCTCTACCTGGAGGACGGGCTGCACCGCGCGGTCCGCGCCGCGCTCCAGCAGCGCCAGGTGCTGCACGCGCGCGTGCTCGAACTCGACTGACCCGGCGCGACACGGTCCTTGACCCTTGACCCTTTCGGGTTCCGCTGAGCGGCATCGACTGATCATCTAATAGGCAGCGCCGCTCGGGCGCACTACGCTGCGCCCATGAGCATGCTCACTCCCCCTGGCATGGGCGGCCAGTACCGGATCACGGGGGACAAATACCCTCGGATGCGCCCGCCGCGCCGACGCGCCAGGCTCGTGGCCGCCGTGGTGGCGTCCGTCGCCGTGCTCGGCCTGATCGGCTGGGGCACCCTGCAGCTCATCGACGTCTTCACCGGCGGCGCCAAGAAGAGCACGACGGCCGGCGCGAAGACCGGCTGCCACACCAAGGCCGATACGGCCGCACAGGTGAGGTCCCTGCCCAAGCCGGGCCAGATCACCGTCAACGTCTACAACGCCACCGCGCGCACCGGGCTGGCCAAGGCCACCGCCGACGAGCTGAAGAAGCGGGGCTTCCGCATCGGCAACGTGGGCAACGCGCCCGGGCAGTTCGACAAGAAGGTCAAGACCGCCGGGATGCTGCTCGGCCCGGCCTCCGCGCAGAACACCTCACTGGCGGTACTGGGCACGCAGCTCTCCGGTGCCGAACAGCGCACCGACACCCGCAAGGGCGCCGATCTCGACCTCATCCTCGGGGACGGCTTCAAGAGCCTGGCCACGCCGGCGGCCGCGGACCAGGCCCTGACCAAGCTGACCGCCCCCGCACCGACGGCATCCACGAAGAAGAGCTGCTGAGAAGCGCCCCGCGAGGGGCGCCCCATGAGCCGCGCGAACTACTCGGCAGCGCCGTAGAGACGGTCCCCGGCGTCCCCCAGCCCCGGCACGATGTACCCATGCTCGTTGAGGTGGTCGTCCACAGCCGCCGTCACCACCGTCACCGGCGTCCCCGCCAGCTCCCGCTCCATGAGCTCGACGCCCTCGGGAGCGGCGAGCAGCACCACGGCGGTGACGTCGTCGGCGCCCCGCTTGATGAGCTCCTGGATCGCGGCGACCAGCGTGCCCCCCGTGGCCAGCATCGGGTCCAGGACGTACACCTGGCGGCCCGAGAGGTCCTCCGGCATGCGCGAGGCGTAGGTGGAGGCCTGCAGCGTCTCCTCGTTGCGGATCATGCCCAGGAAGCCCACCTCGGCGGTCGGCAGCAGCCGCACCATGCCGTCCAGCATGCCGAGGCCGGCGCGCAGGATCGGCACGACCAGCGGGCGCGGGCGGGCGAGCTTGACGCCGGTCGTCTGCGCGACCGGCGTCCGGATGTCGACCGCATCGGTGCGCACGTCCCGCGTGGCCTCGTAGGCGAGCAGGGTGACCAGTTCGTCGGCGAGCCGGCGGAAGGTCGCGGAGTCGGTGCGCTGGTCGCGCAGCGTGGTGAGCTTGTGGGCGACCAGGGGGTGGTCGACGACGTGGAGACGCATGCCCCTAACGGTACCCGCGCCGCAGCCCCCACCCGTCCGGCGTACCCGCGGCCCTGACCCCCCGTGCGGCCCTGGCATCGAAGCGGCCGTCCGAGGGAAAGTGGGAAGGACGGAACTGGGGTGGTGTGACGTGCCGGACCTGCCTGACCTTCCCGAGAACACGCCCGGGGACGCCGAGGACACCCGGGGCACCGGCGAGCCCGCGATACGCGGCGCCGTACCCGAGACGGACGCCGAGCGGCGGCGCCGGCGCGCCCAGTTCCTGCGTGACCTCGCCGAGGCCCGCGCGCTGCGCGCCCGGGTCCAGCCGCGGCGCGCCAAGGCCGCCCGGCTGCGGCACGCGATGCGCATGCGGACGTTCCGCTGGTAGACCGACCGAGGGGAGCGACACTCCTGGGATTCCTCTTCGGATTTCTCTGGGGCACGACACGGTAAGGAAGTTCTGCGGCGGTTCCGGAGCGAGGAAGATCCGCGCACACAGCGGCGTTTGCGAGGTGGGCGTGCGTGAGTCCGCGGAAAAGCCGCGTACGATCCGCAGGTGGCGGCAACGAACGCGCAAGACACAGGGAGCCGAAGACGTCCCCTGACAGCCATGTTTCTGCCACGATTCCGAGTGGGCGGGGCTCGGAGCCCAAGCCGCCTCCGCCCAACTACCTCCGCCGGGGGGACCCCCAACCGGCACGCCTATGACCAGTGGGAGAGTCACGGTGTACTTCGCCGCACTGCTCGCGCGCACCGAAGACGGGTGGGAAGCGAGCGACACAGAGCTCGACGATGTGGAGACCCTGTCGGATCTTGCCGACCTGGCCCGGGAAGCCTCTCCCGACGAGGACACGGTGCTCGTGCTGATCGAGCAGGAGGACGCGTGGTTCGGTGTCGTCCGCGTGGACGGCGAGGACGACCCTCGCATCTACGTCTCGGACGCGGCCGCCGCCCAGCGCAGCGCGTACGGCGAGCTGCTGCTCACCGACGAGCTGCTCGGCCGGGAGCCGGGTGCCGACGACGGCCCCGACCTGGACTCCCTCGACCTCGACGGCACCGAGGACGGCGAGTCCGAGTCCGACGAGGACGACGAGGAGGGCGCCGCCGCCGACGCCGTTCCGCACAGCCCGGTGGGCGACAGCCAGATCCTCGACGACCTGGGCATCAGCGAGAAGGAGCTGCGCTCGCTGGACGCCGACGACGCGCTGGGCACCATCGCCGAGGCGCTGGGCGCCTCGGAGGTGCTGGAGACCGTCCGCTGACCGTCGAGAACCCGGCCGCCGCCCCGGATCCCGTACGCGACCGCTGGCGGGCAGCGATGCGGCTCGCCCTGGCCGAGGCCGGGCGGGCGGTCCCGGGCGGGGACGTCCCCGTCGGCGCCGTCGTGCTGTCCCCGGACGGTACGACGGTGCTCGCCGTCGGGCACAACGAGCGCGAGGCCACCGGCGATCCCACGGCCCACGCGGAGGTCCTCGCGATCCGGCGGGCCGCCGCCCTGCTCGGGGAGTGGCGGCTGGCCGGCTGCACGCTCGTGGTCACCCTGGAACCGTGCACGATGTGCGCGGGCGCGATCGTCCAGTCCCGCGTCGACCGGGTCGTCTACGGCGCCCGGGACGAGAAGGCGGGCGCGGCGGGCTCGCTGTGGGACGTGATCCGCGACCGGCGGCTCAATCACCGCCCGGAGGTCGTCGAGGGCGTACTCGCGGCGGAATGCGCGCGCGTCCTCACCGAGTTTTTCCGGGACCGGTGAATACCGATTTCTGAGCACGCCCCTGCGTGCTGTAAGGTCTCCCTCGGTAGCGTGTCCGAGCGGCCGAAGGAGCTCGCCTCGAAAGCGAGTGTGGCGCAAGTCACCGAGGGTTCAAATCCCTCCGCTACCGCTCGAAGAAGGGCCTCGTCGCAAGACGGGGCCCTTCGTGCGTCTGTGGACGGCGCCTTCGTGCGTCTGCGGGCCCTCCCGGCGGGCCCGGCAAAGGACCCGGGGCGGCGGGCCGTTGGTCCCGGGAAGAGGCGTGAAGGTTACACTCGCGGCCGGCAGCAGGGGCGCACGGACAGGGGAGGCCGCGGTGGCGGTGAATGCCAAGAAGATCGCCGTATACGTGCTCGTGGTCTTCGCGCTGTACGTGATCATCACGGACCCGCCCAAGGCGGCCCACTACGTCCAGATAGTCTTCGAGGGCATATCGGACGCGGCCAAGGCCGTGGGCGACTTCATGACGTGGGTCGCCAACGGAGGAAAGAGCTGAGGTACACCCCATGATCCGCCACCTGGTCCTCTTCAAGCTCAACGAGGGCGTCGAGCGCGACGATCCGCGGGTCGTGGCGGGCGTGGAGGCCTTCCGGGCCCTCGGCGGCCAGATCGAGGAGCTGCGCTTCTGGGAGTGCGGCTGGAACATCAGCGACCGGCCGATCGCCTACGCCTTCGCGATCAACTCGGCGGTCGAGGACGCCGACGCCCTCAAGCGCTACCTGGAGCACCCGGCCCATCAGGCGGGCGTCGCGCTGTGGCGCGAGTTCGCCACGTGGGTGATCGCCGACTACGAATTCTGACCACTTCAGCCCGGCAGCCCCCCGCCGCAACGGCGGGGGGCTTTCATGCGTCTTGGACCTCCACTCGATCCCCAACTTGTCGGTGGTTGAACACAACACGGCGTTATCGGGTGCTTGCACACAGTGCACATGTCTTGTGATGCTATGACCGCTTTTGACCGATCATTGAGCGACGAAGAGGTGGCGTTGACCGTGTCGGCCAGTACTGCGCCGCCCCAGGAGGAGGCGAGCACCCCCGCCCCCGCTCCCGTGGCTCCCGAGAAGCGGCGCGGTGCCGACACCCGAGCCCTCACCCAGGTGCTCTTCGCCGAGCTGAAGCAGCTCACCCCGGGCACGCCGGAGCACCACCGGGTGCGCGGGGCGCTGATCGAGGCGAACCTCCCGCTCGTGCGCTACGCGGCCGCCCGCTTCCGCTCCCGCAACGAGCCCATGGAGGACGTGGTCCAGGTCGGCACCATCGGCCTGATCAACGCCATCGACCGGTTCGACCCGGAGCGGGGCGTGCAGTTCCCGACCTTCGCGATGCCGACCGTGGTCGGCGAGATCAAACGGTACTTCCGGGACAACGTCCGCACGGTCCACGTACCGCGCCGGCTGCACGAGCTGTGGGTGCAGGTCAACAGCGCCACCGAGGACCTCACCACGCTGCACGGCCGCTCCCCCTCCACCGCCGAGATCGCCGAGCGGCTCAGGATCAGCGAGGAGGAGGTGCTCAGCTGTATCGAGGCGGGCCGCTCGTACCACGCCACCTCGCTGGAGGCCGCGCAGGAGGGCGACGGACTGCCCGGCCTGCTGGACCGGATCGGTTACGACGACCCGGCCCTGGACGGCGTGGAACACCGCGACCTGATCCGGCATCTGCTCGTCCAACTCCCCGAACGCGAACAGAGAATCCTTCTCCTGCGCTACTACAGCAATCTCACCCAGTCCCAGATCAGTGCGGAACTCGGCGTCTCCCAGATGCACGTCTCCCGGCTCCTCGCCCGCAGCTTCCAGCGGCTGCGCTCGGCGAATCGCATCGACGCGTAGAAGCGCTCGAGACGGAGCACAGCGGGCGCACGGAAGCACGCCCGGGATCACCCCCTGCATCGCAAACCCGCTCGATGCATCACCACCGAGAGCGAATCGCTCACCAGCACAGATGCCGACAGTTGAGTCCCGATAAAGCGTCAGACCCCTTCTTTCCAGGGCGGATTCGCCTCCCACATGTCGACATGTCTCTACAGCGTGTTGCCGACATGTGACATTCTGCGTGAGACGCGTTTGCCGGGCCTTCGGCGCCGGTATTCAGGTGAAGGCTGCGTTGTCCGAAAGACAGCGCCGCCACGACCGTCCCGCGACCCAAAGGGGGTGGCATGTCCGCAGAACAGGGCAGCTCGAAGGTGCTGACGCCCGCAACCGGCGAGGCAGCGCCCAAGGAGCTCGACGCTCTCGACGTCCTCGACGGCATCGAGGGCGTCACGGCCCTCGATGCCGTGCCGGCCCCGCCCGTCCCGGAGGCCGTCGACCTCCCGGCGCCCGCCGATCTCCCGGCCCCGCCGGCCTCGGGGGACATCGACACCCGCACCCTGTCCCGCTCCCTGTTCCTGCGGCTCGCCGCGCTCGACGAGAACAGTCCCGAGCGGGCCTACGTCCGGGACACCCTGATCGAGCTGAACCTGCCGCTGGTCCGCTACGCGGCCGCGCGCTTCCGCTCCCGCAACGAACCGATGGAGGACATCGTCCAGGTCGGCACCATCGGCCTGATCAAGGCGATCGACCGCTTCGACTGCGAACGGGGCGTGGAGTTCCCGACCTTCGCGATGCCGACGGTGGTCGGCGAGATCAAGCGGTTCTTCCGCGACACGTCCTGGTCGGTGCGGGTCCCGCGCCGCCTGCAGGAGCTGCGCCTGGCCCTCACCAAGGCCAGCGACGAGCTGTCCCAGAAGCTGGACCGCTCCCCGACGGTGACCGAGCTGGCCGCCGTGCTCGGCGTCTCCGAGGAGGACGTGGTCGACGGCCTCGCGGTCGGCAACGCCTACACCGCCTCCTCACTGGACTCCCCGGCCCCCGAGGACGACGGCGGCGAGGGCTCGCTCGCCGACCGGCTCGGCTACGAGGACACGGCGCTGGAGGGCGTGGAGTACCGCGAGTCCCTCAAGCCCCTGCTGGCCAAACTCCCGCCCCGGGAGCGCCGGATCATCATGCTCCGCTTCTTCGCCAACATGACCCAGTCCCAGATCGGCGAGGAGGTCGGCATCTCCCAGATGCATGTCTCGCGGCTGCTGACCCGGACGCTGGCGCAGTTGCGCGAGGGTCTGATCTCGGACTAGCGCTCCGCGGGCCGCGCAGAGAGGGCCCCCGCCCGGGGGTTCCTATCTGATGGTACGTCAGTCACCATGGCCCGATGCTTCGTACGACGACATGGACACGTGGCCGCCGAGGCGCCGTTACGGCAGCGTCGGCGGCCGTCGTCGTCCTGGGCGGGGTGCTGGCCGCGTGCGGGGGCGATGGCCCGGGCGGTGGATATGCCGCGGTCGGCTCGGGACAGCGCGGGCCGGGCTCTGTCGGTCCGACGGGGTCCGTGACGCTGGTGCCGCTCGACGGGGCGCAAGGCAGCAGCCAGGACGGCGGCAACTCCCCTGGAAATGCCGCACCTTCACACCACGCCGAGCCCTCGGGAACCCCGGAGCAGACCACCACCGAGCCCAGCGGCAACGCCTCCCCCGGTACCCCGGGTCCGGCCGGCGAAGGAGGAAGCGGCGGCCCAGGCGGTCGTACGGCGCCACCCGCCGCCCCGCCCGGCCCAGCTCCCAGCGGCAGTGCGACCCCCGCCCCCGCCGACCTCTCCTGGGGCGCCCCCGCGACAAAGCCGGCGGATCAGCGCTGGTGCCAGAAAGTGACCGTCGGCTTCCGCAACTCCGGAGGGACGGCCGTGCGTTCGGGCAGCGTGACCTTCGGGACGCACGTCATCGGCGCGCTCGGCATCGACTGGGAAACGGTCGACTCGACGGTGGACCTCCCCGCGCCGATCGCGCCGGGCGCGCACGAGGACCACACCTGGACGGTGTGCGTCGACGCCTGGCGCGTGCCGCTCGGCATGCACATCGAGACGCGGGACGTGTCCGTCCGGTGGAAGTGATCGGTCAAATGATCGCCGGGAGCGGGTGCTACTTCATCGCCAGCCAGGCGACACCGGCCACCACGGCCAGGGCCACGATGACACCGATGATGAGGCCGACGCGGGGGCCGGAGGAGGCCGCGGCCTGCTGCTGGCGGCCCTGGGGGGCCTCGTCGACGAACGCGCGGAACATCTGGGTGCTGCCGGCGGGGTCGTAATTGCCCTGGGGGCCCTGGGTGTTAGCCATGGCCCGAGACCTTAGCGAAGACGGGCCGGGCCGCCCAAGTGGGGGGCCACCGGAACAGACCGGGGCACCTCGCCCGCAGCGACCTGCATATTTACGATTGCAATACTTGCTTTTGCCAAGTTTTTGCGCGGTCGACTCCGGCAGTTATTTGCCTGCAGCAACCAAACAGGGTTAAGGTTGCCTCAAGCAACGAATCGGGAGGTGTGATGGCCGGGCAGGCGCAGTTCGAAGAGCTGGCGCGTCAGCTCAGTGCCTTCGGAGCCGTGAAACGGGACATGGGGCGGATCCTGCCGCCCGAATGCCCGGCCGGCTCGGCCGCCGTGCTGACTCTGCTCGGCCGCCACGGAGGCATGCGCATGAGCAAGCTCGCCGAGCTGCTCGCCGTGGACATGTCGGTCACCAGCCGGCATGTCGCGCACGTCGCCGCGCGCGGCTGGATCGAACGGCACCCGGACCCGGCGGACAAGCGCTCGCGCATCCTGCGGCTGACGCCCGCGGGCCTGGAACAGCTCCACGAGCTGTCCCGGCGGACCACGCGTCTGCTCGCCGAGCGGCTCGCCGACTGGACCGACGACGAGGTGACCCAGCTGATCCGGCTGATGACCCGCCTGCGCGCGTCCTTCGGCGACTGCCGGGCCACCGCGGTCCGGCTTCCCGCCCCCGTACTCGAAGAGACCACCCGTACACCCGCAAGCACGTAAGAGAAGGAAGCCCATGGCAACGACCACACCAGCCGGTGTGCGGGCTCACGCCAAGCACGGGGGAGGCCCAGGCCACGCCCCGATGACGCACCGGCAGATCATGGAGGCCCTGTCCGGGCTGCTGCTCGGCATGTTCGTGGCGATCCTGTCGTCCACGATCGTCTCCAACGCCCTGCCGCACATCATCGGCGACCTCGGCGGCGGCCAGTCCGCCTACACCTGGGTGGTCACCGCCGCCCTGCTGTCGATGACCGCGGCCACTCCCCTGTGGGGCAAGCTCGCCGACCTGTACAGCAAGAAGGCGCTCGTCCAGATAGCCCTGATCATCTACGTCGTCGCGTCGATGGCGGCCGGCCTGTCGCAGAACCCCGGCATGCTCATCACCTTCCGGGTCTTCCAGGGCATCGGCGTCGGCGGTCTGTCCGCCCTGGCGCAGATCGTCATGGCGGCGATGATCTCCCCGCGTGAGCGCGGCCGTTACTCCGGCTACCTGGGCGCCACCTTCGCCGTCGCCACCGTCGGCGGCCCGCTGCTCGGCGGTGTCATCACCGACACCTCCTGGCTGGGCTGGCGCTGGTGCTTCTACGTCGGTGTCCCCTTCGCCGTCATCGCGCTGATCGTGCTGCAGAAGACCCTGCACCTGCCCGTGGTCAAGCGGGAGGTCAAGGTCGACTGGGGCGGCGCGACCCTCATCTCCGCCGCCGTCTCCCTGCTGCTGATCTGGGTCACCTTCGCCGGTGACAAGTACGACTGGATCTCCTGGCAGACCTACGCGATGGTCGGCGGTTCGATCGTCCTCGGCGCGCTCTTCGTGCTCGTCGAGTCCAGGGCCAGCGAGCCGATCATCCCGCTGCGCCTGTTCCGGAACCGCACCATCACGCTGGCGTCGCTGGCCTCGCTGTTCGTCGGTGTCGCGATGTTCACCGGCACGGTGTTCTTCAGTCAGTACTTCCAGCTGGCCCGCGACAAGTCCCCCACGATGTCGGGCGTCATGACCATCCCGATGATCGGCGGCCTGTTCGTCTCCTCGACCGTCTCGGGTCAGTTCATCACCCGCACCGGCCGCTGGAAGGCCTGGCTGGTCAGCGGTGGCGTCCTGGTCACGGCCGGCCTGGTGCTGCTCGGCGGCATCCGGTACGACACCGACTACTGGAAGATGGCCATCTTCATGGCGCTGCTGGGTCTCGGCATCGGCATGATGATGCAGAACCTGGTGCTCGCCACGCAGAACCAGGTGGCGCCCTCCGACCTCGGTTCGGCCAGCTCCACGGTCACCTTCTTCCGCTCCCTCGGCGGTGCGGTCGGCGTCTCCGCGCTGGGTGCCGTGATGTCCCGCCGGATCACGCACTACGTCCAGGACGGCGTCGCCGCACTGAGCCCCAAGTACCGGGCGGCCCTGGCCGGCAGCTCCGGCTCGACCGACAGCATCCCGGACATGAACAAGCTCCCGGCGCCCATCCGGACGCTGCTGGAGAGCGCCTACGGCCACGGCATCGCGGACGTCTTCTTCATCGCCGGCTGCCTCGCCGCGGCCGCCTTCCTGATCACGCTGTTCATCAAGGAGGTCCCCCTGAAGACCAAGGGCGCGCTCGCACAGGCCGCCGAAGGCCACGCTCCGGCCGAGGTCCCGGCCGAGGCCGCCCCCGCCACGGAGGCCACCACCGAGGCTCCGGCCGCAGAACGGGTGCCCAGCTGGGCCACCCCCGTCGTGTCGGACACCTCCGGAGCCACGGCCACCGCCGTCCAGCCGGCGGCGACCGCCGTCGCCACCATCGCCGAGCCCGGCACCGGTGGCCCGGGCGGCACCCCGGTGCACGGCTTCGTCCGCGGCGCCGAGAGCGCCCCGGTCCCGCAGGCCGCGGTCACCCTGATCTCGCTGTCCGGCCGCCAGCTGGGCCGCGCGGTGGCCCAGGCCGACGGCTCCTACTCCGTCGACGCCCCGGGCACGGGGTCGTACGTCCTGATCGCCTCCGCCGACGGCTACCAGCCGCAGGCCTCCACCGTCGTGGTGGGCGAGGAGCCGGTGTCCTACGACATCCTGCTCAGCGGCACCAGCGGGCTGACCGGTGTGGTCCGGGCCGCGGGCAGCGCGCTGCCGGTCAAGGACGCGATGGTGATCGTCACCGATGTGCGCGGCGACCTGCTGGCCACCGCCGCCACCGGGGAGCAGGGCGACTTCGCCTTCACCGACCTGGTGCCGGGCACGGTGACCATGGCGGTCAACGCGAGCGGGTTCCGGCCGCGCGCCGTGCCCGTCGAGATCGGTGCCACCGGCCTCACCCGGATCGAGATCGACCTGGACGCCGGCGCCCGCCTCCAGGGTGTCGTCCGGGCCCCGCACGGTCCGCTGGCCGACGCCCGGGTGACGCTCGTCGACCAGGCGGGCAACGTGGTCGGCACCGCCACCACCGGCTCGGACGGGGCGTACGCCTTCACCGACCTGGACAGCGGCGAGTACACGGTCATCGCCACGGGTTACCCGCCGGTGGCGACGGCCCTGACCGTGGCCGGCACCGGGGTCGACGGCCACCACATCGAACTCGCCCACCCCGGCGAGTAGTTCGGTTCCGGCCCGTGGAGGGGATGCGTTTCGAACGGAGGCGCACCCCCGCCACGGGCCGGTTCGTTGAGACCAGTTGGTAAGGCTTTGCAGGGAGAAAACGGGATGGGACTGACCGCGAAGATCCGTACGCGGGACGGGTGGGCCGTGTCGCACGCGGTCGTCACGGTGACCGACATGACCGGTACGCAGGTGCTGCGCGCCGAGGCGGACGCCGAGGGAGCCGTACGGGATGCCACCGAGCTGGCGCCGGGGGCGTACACGGTGATCGTGACGGCCGTCGGGTACGCGCCCGCGGCCTCCTCCGCGATCGTCACCGCGAGCGGCCGGGCCGAGGTCGGCACGGTCACGCTGGCCCGGCAGGGCGGCACCGAGCTGCCGCCGCCCGGGCCCTGGACCATCGACCCGGTGCACTCCTCCGTCGCCGCGGTCGCGCAGCACCTGGGGATCTCCAGCGTGCACGGCCGGTTCACGGAGTTCGGCGGCACGATCGAGATCGCACCGGACGACGTCACCAAGTCCCGCGTCGAGGCGGTCATCAAGGCCGCGTCCATCGACACGGGCAACGGCATGCGCGACGGCCATCTGAAGTCCGCGGACTTCCTCGACGTCGAGCAGCACCCGGAGATCACCTACCGCTCCACGGGCGTGACGGCGGCCGGCTCGGACCGCTGGACGGTCCACGGCGAACTGTCCATGCACGGCGTGGTCCGGCCGGTCGACCTCGACCTCGCCTACCTCGGCACCGGCGCGGATCCGTGGGGCGGCACGCGCGCCGCGTTCCGCGCGACGGCCGAGCTGCACCGCGAGGACTTCGCGATGAACTACAACCAGGTGCTCCAGGCCGGCATCGCCGCGATCGGTACGACGCTGAAGGTGGAGCTGGACATCCAGGCGGTGCAGGGCGACTCGCTGCCCCAGGCATAGGCACAGCAGGGTCAGCCACAGGGGCGCGCGCTGCCCCTAGGCTGCCCCCATGGCACCGAACATCGCTACCAACACCCGTGTGTCGCTGGACGAGCTGCTGGACTTCGTACGACCCCGCCACCGCGCCCTGCTGATCACCCGCCGCGCCGACGGCGGACCGCAGGCCTCCCCGCTGACCTGCGGCGTGGACGACTCGGGCCGGATCGTCGTCTCCACCTACCCCGAGCGGGCCAAGACCCGCAACGCCCAGCGTGATCCCCGCGTCAGCGTGCTCGTCCTGAGCGACGAGTGGAACGGCCCCTGGGTCCAGATCGACGGCACCGCCGAGGTCATCGACACCCCGGACTCGGTGGAACCCCTGGTCGAGTACTACCGCAACATCGCCGGCGAACACCCCGACTGGGACGAGTACCGCGCGGCCATGGTCAAGCAGGGCAAGTCCATCATCCGAGTGACACCCGAACGCTGGGGGCCAGTGGCCACGGGAGGGTTTCCGGCGCGGCTGGTGGAGGGGCAGTAGCCGGGCGGGGCATCACCGGGGGCATACGAGAGGCGGTGACCTTCCGGCCACCGCCTCTCCCGGGGTACGAACCGTCAGCCGCTCGTCTTCTGCGTGAGGTCGTAGAAGGTGGCCGAACCGACCGTCACCTTCTTGAAGTTGCTCTCGACCCACGAGCTGATCTGCGAGGAGCTGCCGCCGCTGCTGCCGCCCGTGCCACCGCCCACGCCGCCCATGCCGCCGCCGGCGATGAAGTAGTGGATCTTCCCTTCCGCCACGTACTTCTTGAACTGCGCCGGCGTCGGGGACGGGTCGGTGCCGTTGAAGCCGCCGATCGCCATCACCGGGTCACCGGAGGCGAGCTGGTAGCCGGCCGCGTTCTGCGAACCGACGGACGCGGCCACCCAGGTGTACTTCGAGGCGTCCTTCTCCAGCAGCTGCTTGGCGGCGGAGGAGACGTTCGCGCCGTTCAGCAGGCCGCCGACGCCGGGGAAGCCGTTGCCGTTGTGGCCCTGGCCCCGTGCGGTGCCGTTGCCCTGCTGCTGGTTCCGGCCCTGCTGCCCCGGCATACCGCCGCCGAAGCCGCCGCCGCCCGGGAAGCCGTTGCCGTTCTGCTGGCCCTGCTGACCCTGCTGCCCCGGCATCGCGCCACCGAAGCCGCCGCGCATGCCTCCGCCGTTGCCGCCCGGCCCCCGGCCGCCGCCGAAGCCCATCGTGCTCGCGCCCGCCGGACCGGCCGTCGGGATGGACCCGGTGTGCGCGGAGTTCACCGTACTGAGGGTGTACGCCGTCGGACCGGCGAGCGCGGCCACCAGGCCCACCGCCGCCGCCCCGAGGGCCGGCTGCCGGGAGATCCGACCGGCGAAGATCAGGCCCAGCGCGGCCGCCATACCGCCGACCAGCAGCAGCCACTTCAGCCAGGGCAGATAGCCGGACGTACGGTTGAGCAGCACGTACCCCCAGACAGCGGCGGCCACCACCGACGCGGCGAGCGTGATCGACGCCCAGGTCTCCCCCCGCCGCTCCCACAGCAGCCCGGCGCCCATGCCGACGACGGCCGCCAGGTAGGGAGCCAGGGCCACCGTGTAGTACTGGTGGAAGATGCCCGCCATGTAGCTGAAGACCACCATGGTCATCAGCAGCGAGCCGCCCCAGACCAGGAACGAGGCCCGCGTCACCGACGTCCGCTTCAGCTTCCGGGTGGCCACGAGACCCGCGACCAGCAGGATCAGTGCGGCCGGGAGCAGCCAGGAGATCTGGCTGCCGATCTCGGAGTTGAACATCCGGTCCCAGCCCGTGGCGCCCCAGCGGCCGGAGCCGTTCCCCCCGCCCCCGCCCCCGACGCTGCCGGTCTCGTCGCCGTTGATGCGGCCGAGACCGTTGTAGCCGAAGGTCAGCTCCAGGAAGCTGTTGTTCTGCGAACCGCCGATGTAGGGGCGGGAGGAGGCCGGCCACAGCTCGACGATGGCGACCCACCAGCCGCCGGAGACGACCAACGCGGCTGCGGCGAGGGCCAGTTGACCGAGCCGCTTGCGCAGCCCGACCGGTCCGCAGACGGCGTAGACGATCGCCAGCGGCGGCAGGATCAGGAAGGCCTGCAGCGTCTTGGCGAGGAAGGCGAACCCGATCGCCACACCCGCCCACACCAGCCACCTGGTACGGCCGTCCTCCACCGCCCGTACGACGAAGTAGCAGGCCAGCGCCATCAGCAGGGCCAGCATCGCGTCCGGGTTGTCGAACCGGAACATCAGCGCGGCGACCGGGGTGAGCGCGAGCACCGCGCCGGCGATCAGGCCCGCGGCCGGGCTGAACCGGCGCCGTACCGCCGCGTAGACCACCGCCACCGTGCCCACGCCCATCAGCACCTCGGGCGTGAGGATCGCCCACGAGTTCAGGCCGAAGATCCTGACCGACAGCTCCATCGGCCACAGGAACGCCGACGGCTTGTCGACGGTGATGGCGTTGCCCGCGTCCAGCGAGCCGAAGAAGAACGCCTTCCAGGACCTGCTGCCCGCCTGTACGGCCGCCGAGTAGAAGGAGTTGGCGTAGCCGGAGGCGCTGAGGTTGTACAGGTAGAGCAGGAGGGTCGCGGTGAGCAGGCCGAGGAAGGCCGGGCGCGCCCAGCGGGGGTCCTCGGGGCGGCCGCGCCACAGTCTGCGGAGGAACGGCCCCTCGGGCGCACCGGCCGCCCGGTGCGGGTGCGGCTGCGACGGGGGGTGCGGGGGAGCGCCCGTGGGCGGGCCCCACACGGTCGTACCGCTCTGCTGGTCGTACTGGGTGGTCATCGGGGATCCCCCGGATCGGTGTCATGAGGGCGCACCGGCTGCAGTCGCACGGTGGCGTCCCTCCAGCTGCCGTCCGCGGCTTCACCGGCGCGGACCTGGGTGGCCGTCGGATGCGGCTGCCGGTACGGCACCGGGCGCTGGGGCAGCGGTGCGTACGCAGCGGTCGTGCCGTACGGCGGGGTCGTGCTCGTGGTGTAGGTCGGCGAGGAGAGGGTGGGGGAGGCGACGACCGGCGTGCCGGCGTCGGACTCGCCGCGGTCCGGGAACACCCAGGCGCGGAAGAGCAGGAACCGCAGCACGGTCGCGGCGAGGTTGGCGGCGATGAGCACCGCCAGTTCGGTGGAGTGCGCGGGGCTGGAGCCGGCCGCGTTCAGGGCGGCCAGCGAGCCGCTGGTCAGCGCGAGTCCGATGCCGAAGACGACCAGGCCCTGCGCCTGGTGCCGTACGGCGCCGCCCCGGCCGCGCACCCCGAAGGTGAGCCGGCGGTTGGCGGCCGTGTTGGCGACCGCGGAGACCAGCAGGGCGAGCGCGTTGGCGAGCTGGGAGCCGGAGAACTGCCGGAAGACGCTGTAGAGGAGGAGGTAGAAGAGGGTGGACAGGCCGCCGACGACGCAGAAGCCGACGAGCTGGCGGGCCAGTCCCTTGGGCACGTTGGTCAGGTCCCGGTCGCGCGGGTCGTCGCCGAAGGGCCGGGTGAGCCGGTCCAGCGGCAGCGAGCCGGTGGCGAGCGCCCTGCCGACCCGCCACACGCCCTTGAGGTCGTCGGTCGCGGTCTTCACGATGTGCACGGTGGAGTCCGGGTCGTCGACCCAGTCGACCGGCACCTCGTGGATCCTGAGGCCCGCCCGCTCGGCGAGCACCAGCATCTCGGTGTCGAAGAACCAGCCGGTGTCCTCCACCAGTGGCAGCAGCACCTGCGCCACCTCGCGCCGGATGGCCTTGAAGCCGCACTGGGCGTCGGAGAAGCGGGCCTGGAGCGAGCCGCGCAGGATCAGGTTGTAGGCCCGGCTGATGAACTCCCGCTTGGGGCCGCGCACGACCCGGGAGGTCCGGGCGAGCCGGGAGCCGATCGCGAGGTCCGAGTGGCCGGAGATCAGCGGCGCCACCAGCGGCAGCAGGGCGTTGAGGTCGGTGGACAGGTCGACGTCCATGTAGGCGAGGATCGGCGCCTCGGACGCGGACCACACGGTGCGCAGTGCCCGCCCCCGGCCCTTCTGCTCCAGGCGGAAGTTGGTGACCTCGGGGATGTCCGCCTCCAGCCGCGCGGCCACCTGCGGGGTGGTGTCCGTGGACGCGTTGTCCGCGATCGTGATGCGGAAGGCGTACGGGAAGGTGCGCGTGAGGTGCTCGTGCAGTCTGCGGACGCACGGCTGGAGGTCCTTCTCCTCGTTGTGGACGGGGATCACTACGTCCAGGACAGGCGTGCCGGCGTCTCCGGCCGGGAGGTGCTCCCGCGCCGGCAGGGTGCCGGGAGAAGAGTCGGTTCGCATGGAACCGACTCAACTCAAGCGCCCTGTTGCACCCATGTGGTGGCACTGTGCTGTGCCTGTGAGTGCGATTGCCAGTCGGTTTCGGGGGCGGGCCGCGGGACGGCGGGGGTGAGCGCGGGCAGATGCACGGTGAACACCGTCCGGCCCGGAACGCTGTCCACGGTGACGGCACCGCCGTGCGCGGCCGCGACCGCCTGCACGATGGCGAGCCCGAGGCCCGTGGATCCGGTGGCGCGGGAGCGGGCGGAGTCCCCTCGGGCGAACCGCTCGAAGACGTGCGGGAGCAGCTCCGGCGGAATGCCCTGCCCGTTGTCCTCGACGTCCACGCACATCCACGGCCCGCGCCGCTGCACGCGTGCGGTGACGGTCGTACCGGGCGGGGTGTGCTTGCGCGCGTTGCCGAGCAGGTTGACGAGCACCTGCTGGATCCGTGCCGCGTCCGCCGACACCAGCGCGGGTTCGTCGGGCAGGTCGAGCCGCCAGTTGTGGTCCATGCCGGCCGCGCGGGAGTCGCTGACGGTGTCCACGACGAGCGGGATGAGATCGGTCTGCTCGAACTGCAGGGGCCGTCCGGCATCGAGACGGGCGAGGAGGAGCAGGTCCTCGACGAGCAGGGTCATCCGGCCCGCCTCCGACTCGATCCGCCCGAGCGCGTGCCGGGTGTCGGGCCCGACCTGCTCCCGCCCGCGCCTGGTGAGTTCCGCGTATCCCCGGATGGAGGCCAGGGGGGTGCGCAGCTCATGACTGGCGTCGGCGACGAACTGCCGTACCCGCATCTCGCTCTGCTGCCGGGCGTGCAGGGCGCCGTGCACATGGTCGAGCATCCGGTTCAGCGCGGCACCGACCTGGCCGACCTCGGTGTGCGGGTCGCACTCCGACTCCGGGACCCGCTCGCTGAGGTTCACCTCGCCGGAGTGCAGGGGGAGTTCGGAGACCCGGGTGGCGGTGGCGGCGACCTTGCGCAGGGGGCGGGTGGCGACGCCGACGAGCACGTATCCGGCGATACCGGCGGCGACGAGACCGGCGGCGGTGACGCTGATCTCGACGAGGATCAGGGTGTTGATCGTGCTGTCGACGCCGGAGGTCGGTACGGCGACGTAGAAGGAGCCGTTGTCACCCGTCCGGTACTCGACCCGGTACTCACCCACACCCGGTATGTCGACGGTCTGCTGCTTCCCGTCCACCTGCGGCACGGCTGCGAGCGCGGCGCGCTGCGCCCGGGTCAGCGACTTCGCGCTCATCTCCAGGTCGCTGGTGGACTTCACACCCCGCTCGGCGTCGGTGATGACACCGTTCTCGACCTTGGCCGCGATGGTCCCCTGGGGCTGCGGGCCCCTGGTGACGAAGTCGCTGAGCTCCGTCGGGTGTGCCTTGAGTTTCTGCCCGTCCGGGAGGATACCGCCGCTCGGCTGCCGGCCCGGCGGCCCGAAGGCGCCCGACGCGCGCGAGGCGACCTCGTTGAGCTGCCCGTTCAGCTGGTCGTACAGATGCGAGCGCAGCGCCAGCGTGGTCACCGTGCCGATCACCGCACAGACCACCGCGATCAGCACCACCGACGCGACGACGAGCCGGGTCCGCAGGGTGCGCGGCTGCCCGGCTCGTCGCTTCTGCCGCCTCTGCGGACGCCGCTGCGGACCCGGCCGTCGCCGTCCGCTCATGACGCGGCGGGCTTGATCAGGTAACCGGCACCGCGCCGGGTGTGGATCATCGGCTCACGACCGGCGTCGATCTTCCGCCGCAGATAGGAGATGTACAGCTCGACGACGTTGGCCTGCCCGCCGAAGTCGTACGACCACACCCGGTCCAGGATCTGCGCCTTGCTGAGCACGCGCCGCGGATTGCGCATGAGGAAGCGCAGCAGCTCGAACTCGGTGGCGGTGAGGTGGATGGACTCCCCCGCCCGCGACACCTCGTGGCTGTCCTCGTCCAGCGTCAGGTCCCCGACCACGAGCACGGAGTCGGACCGCCGGTCGGCGGCCCCGGACCTGCGGATGAGCCCCCGCAGCCGCGCCACGACCTCCTCCAGGCTGAACGGCTTGGTGACGTAGTCGTCGCCGCCGGCGGTGAGCCCGGCGATACGGTCCTCCACCGCGTCCTTGGCGGTCAGGAAGAGGACGGGCACGTCCGGCAGCTCGCGCCGCAGCCGCCCGAGGACGGTCAGCCCGTCCATGTCGGGCAGCATCATGTCCAGCACGACGGCGTCGGGCCGGAACTCACGGGCGGTCTGGACGGCTCCCTGCCCGTCCCCCGCACTCCTGATCTGCCAGCCCTCGTAACGAAGAGCCATGCTCAGCAGCTCGGTGATCGACAGCTCGTCGTCCACCACAAGCACTCGGACGGGGCTCCCGTCCGGCCTCAGCAGTTCGGTGCGCCCCTGGGGCGAGGTCGTGGTCATGGTGCACACCTTGTCGGGGTCCTCTGAGAAGAGACTTTCCCCAATCTGTGAATTGCCTGAGAAACACACAGGCGGTTCTCAGGCAGCCCCTGGGAACCACTCACTCCCGCGCGAAGGCGTGCGCGTGCTCGACCCTGGCGATGTGGATCGCGTACCGCTCGTACCAGCGCTCCCGCCCGCGCCGCTTGGCCGCGAGGTGCGCCGGGTGGTCCCGCCACCGCTCGATCCCGGCGAGGTCCCGGAAGTAGGCGACGGAGATGGCGAGTCCGCCGGGGGTGTGGGCGGAGTCCTCGCCGAGGAAGCCGGGGACTTCGCGGACGAGACGGGAGAGGTGTTCGGCGGTGCGCCGGTATCCGTCGGGATCGTCGTCGGTACGGGTGGTGGTGAAGACGACCGCGTAGTAAGGGGGTTCGGGGAGGATCATGCCAACCACGCTCGGTCATGCGCCGGTTGAGCGTCCATGGCCCTTACCGAAGGGGATCCGTACGGGATCCGAGTCTTTGCCCGTGCCACCCCGGCCTCGGAACCCTCAGAACAGTCCCTCCTGCGGTCGCGCGAACTCCCGGACGGGGAAGGTGAGTCCGGCAGCCTCCGAAGCGGCCGGCGGGACCAGCTCCCAGCCGGTCATCAGCCGTGTGTCGAGCACGACCACCCCGCGCCCGCCGACCGCCAGGTGCAGATCGGGCCCGGCGGCCGCGACCAGCTCACCGCTCACCTCGCCACCCGGGACGAGCTCCACCACCTCCCCGAGGAGGGCCGGAACACCGGCGAGCCCGAACACCCGCACGTGATCGGTCACTTCACAAGGCTCCGGGCGCAGGGACTCGGGCCATCCGCTGAGCGCCACGGCCCGCGCATGCAGCTCCCGCACCTCCGCCGCACGCTCCTCCCCGGTCCCGGGCAGCGCCGGCCGGACCGCGCGCTTCTCGGCGTACGGAATCCGGTCCGGCACCCGCAGCGCCGCCCGCAGCAGCTCCTCGGTGCGCCGTGCGGCCATCAGCGGGCCGGTGCCGAGCCAGCTGAAACAGACGGCGCCCTGTTCCAGCAGCCGGGCGGAGCCCCGCTCGACCGCGGTGATCCCGACTTTCACCATCCCGGGCCCGAACCACGCCAGGTACACCCGGTACGGCCGCGGGTCGTCGGCGATCGTGTCGGCGGCCACCGAGTGCGCCCGGTCCAGCCGCGCGCACTCCTCGCACCGGGCCCCCGTGCTCCGTCCCGGCACCACGGCCCGCACCGGACACGCATGCCCCCGCGCCCCCACGCACGTCCGCACGCCCCCCTCCGGCACGGCAAAGCCGACGCGCTTCCCCCAGGGCAGCCCACTGCGCCGCCCGCCGTCCCACACCAGCACGGGCCCGCCCGGCGACCAGCGCAGTCCCCTGCACTTCCATACGTGTGCCATCACTCGTGAGGGTAGGGGTTGGCTCTGACAACGGGTTTCCGGCGGCGGAGGGGCGCAGGGCGGGCTGGGAGGCTCTGGTCGGCCGCAGCGGGCCGAGATGCTCGTTGGCGCGGCCGAGATGCTCGTTGGTCCGGCGCGTTTCCTCGATCTGCGCGATCTGCGCGATCTGCTCGATCTGCGCGAGGGCGTGTCCTTCTGCTCGTGCGTCGAGCATCATCTCCGTCCCGCGGCCCAGGGACGGCGATCACCAACTGCCGTTGGTCGGAGGCGCGTTCACTCGACAGGTGACAGGGGTATCGATTCGGCAGCCGTCGGCCGGCTCGTCGCCGCAGCCACCACACCCCTCCGCCCCCGCCCCGCCAGCCGGCAGCTGACGCACCCGGGATGCCCTTCACGAGCCCGCGTGTCCCGGACCCGCATCCCCCACTGGCCCCGCGGCCGCACCCCCGGCGGCTTGCCCCAGCCGGCCAGATGCAGGACCCAGGTCACCAGAACGCTCACGGCCACCACGGCGAGCCCGCCCACGACCAGCGGCAGCGAGGCGGTGCACACTCCCACCCCCACCACACCGCTTCCCGCCGTCGCGATGCCGAAGCCGGTCCAGCCGGCGACCGTGTGACCCTCGTCGTACAGACTCATACAGCGCCTCCGGGAACGGGATACAGATTCCCTCACGAGCTAAGAAGTTCCGCAGGACGAATATCTCACGAGCTAAGGGATTCCGAAAGATGCACGGCACGCCGCGACCATCCGCCAGTCCGGCCCAGGCGCTGTCGGCGATGGACCACCTCATCGCCGCCCACCTGATCGGGCAGCAGGAGCTGGCCCGGCGCCTGGGCCTGAACGTCACGGACCTGACCTGTTTCGCCTTCGTGCTGGAGGCCGGCGACGAGCTGCTGACGGCCGGCGATCTCGCCGCCCGCGCCCATGTCACCACCGGCGCGGTGACCGGCATCCTCAACCGCCTGGAACGCGCCGGCTACGTCACCCGGCGCCCCGACCCCACCGACCGCCGCCGGGTCCGCGTGGCCGCCGTACCGGATGCCGTGACCCGCGTGGAGGCGGTGTACGCGGGCCACTACAAACGCCTGACGGCCCTGTTCTCCGACTACTCCGCCGAGGAACTGGCCGTCATCACCGACTGGTTCACCAGGGCCACCGCCCTGGCGCACGAGTATCTGGAGAAGCTGAACCGGAACGACCCCGACGAGGAGTGCTGACCGACGGTCAACGGTTTCGGCGCAGGATGGGAGACGGCCCGCGGCCGGCTGCCGGAGCGGCCGTCGTACGCGGAACTAGGCCGCCTTGGGCCGCGCCGCACGCATGCCCGTGGGGGACTCCTGTTCGTCTTCGAGCGGGAAGGTCTCGTCCTCCCCGAAGTCAGGGGCCTGGAAGGGGTTGGTCGCCGGAGGCGGCGATGCCGCGGTGCGGCCGCGGGGTTGCCCTTCAGGGGCGGAGAACAGCGACGTCAGGTCGATGAGAGGACTCTCTTTCGTTGCAGATCCCTCAAGGGACCTGGTGTGCCGTGACCGGGCACAGCGGTGCTACAGCTTGGTCATCTTGGCGTACGGGCTCAAGATCCGCATCTGCGCGGAACCGAAATCCACGAGCGCCGCGACTCCGTCCTCGATGCCGACCACTCGGCCCAGGCCGTACACGTCGTGTGTGACCTTGTCGCCCACGGCGAAGTGCTTGGGAGCCGGTGTGACCGGCGCTTTGAAGGGGCTGGTGGGCAGATGACGCTTCGGCGCAGCAGGCTTTGTCATGGCTCAGTATGACCCCACATTCAGCCGGTTTGCTGTGGCCATGGGCACAGATCCAGACGGCTGCCCCCCGCTCACGCCCCTGACCTGGAGTTTCAAGGAGGCATCCGCCCCTGAAACGCCAGAGGCCCCGGATCGCTCCGGGGCCTCTGCTCTGTGCGCACTCGGCAGGATTCGAACCTGCAACCTTCTGATCCGTAGTCAGATGCTCTATCCGTTAAGCTACGAGTGCTTGTTCTTTTGTTCTTGTCTCCGTTTCGGCCCTTTCGGCCCGTCCCGGCGACAGGAAGAACATTACATGACTGCCGCCGACATGTGAAATCCGATTGGCACACCCCTTGTGACCTGCGGAAACGCCCGCAGGGGGCTGTGGGGCGGCGGAGGGTGGGAACGCCGAAGCCCCGGTCCTGGGGACCGGGGCTTCGGGATCGGTGCGGAGGCGGAGGGATTTGAACCCTCGATGGGCTTTAAGGCCCAAACCGCATTAGCAGTGCGGCGCCATAGACCGGACTAGGCGACGCCTCCAGCACAACCGCTCACGCGAGCGCGCGAGTGGTGCGTGCAGATGATGACACAGCCACGCGGCCTGTCACCAATCGACCCCCACGGTACTAGGCAGTCGGGTCGCAGGGCAAAGGGCTTCTGCCCGGCGCGGCGCGGACGCAACGTCCGGGCGGTCGGGGCGTTGGGCAGGGCATGGTTTTTCCTCTTCAGCGGGGTCCGGGGCGCAGGGCCCGGCGACGGCGGCATGCGCATGGCGGGGGCGCGGCCGTGCTCGCCGGCGCGTCCGTCCCGGTGGTCCTGTCCGCCCTGGTCGGCCTCTCCGCCGTACCCGCCGTCGCCGCGCCCGTCGTGCCGCCGCCCGTGCGGCCCGAGGACCGGCCCGGTGATCACCTCACCGTCGTCGTGCGGCATGCCGGGTCCGGGTGGGACGGGACGTACGAGCTGTTCTGTCATCCGGCCGGTGGCAGTCATCCGGACGCGGCGGAGGCCTGTCGGATGCTGGACGAGCGCGCACGGTGGGGGCGGGACCTCTTCGCCCCCGTCGCGTCCGGCACCGACTGCACCATGCTCTACGGCGGACCGGCCACCGCGCGGGTGACCGGCACCTGGGCCGGACGCGGCATCGATGCCGCCTACGACCGCAGCGACGGGTGCGAGACCGGGCGGTGGGACCGGATGGTGCCACTGCTCCCGAAGTCGGGCCCGGCGACGTAATGCCGTGTGAGGCCCCGCCCCGGCCGGCCACCCGGCGCGCGGGGCTCCCCCGGTGAAATCAACGCTCCCGTAAAAGTCCCGCGAAGGTCTCGCGGAGCCGCAGGGGGTGGTCGGCGGGTGGTGGCCGGTTCGGTGTCACTTCGTCGTGGGACCTCCCTCTCATCCGGCGTCGCGAGCGCAACGTGTGCGCTTAGACTCCCTCGCGTGACACGTCGCGGGCCGGTTGGCAAGATGGCCCGAGCGGTCGGCAAGGTGCGGTAACAGGGAGGAAGGCGTCTCGTGAGCAGCAGGCCATCCCGAGGCGCTGCTCGCCTCGCAGCCATACTCGACGCGCTGCCGGACGCGTTGGTCCTGGTCAACGCCAACGGAACCGTCGTCAACGCCAACACCATCGCGCTCGAGGCGTTCGAGGCACCCGGTACGGCTCTCGTGGGGCGTGGGCTGCTCGATCTGCTGCCCGATTTCGACTCGCGGCTGATCCCGGGGTCCATGCGGCGGCCCGATCACATGGATCCGCGGGGGCGGACCAAGCCGACGCGGATGGTCGCGCGGCGGACCGACGGGTCCGAGTTCCCCGTCGAGGTCACGAGCGCGAATCTGGAGAACGGGCAGCAGGCGTACGACGGTTACGGGTACACCGGTGACGAGCTGCTGATGATCGTCGTCCGGGACCTCTCCGGGACCGTCGACACCGAGGCCGAGCTGGCGCGCTCGCAGCGGCAGACCGAGATGATCCTGCGGGCCGCCTCGGAAGGTGTGGTGGGGACGGACACCGACGGGCGGATCGTGCTCGTCAATCCGGCCGCCGCCCAGATACTGGGTTACCGGGCCGGGGAGCTCGGCGGCAGGGAGCTGCACGCGCTGGTGCTGCACTCGCGTGCCGACGGGTCACCGTTCCCGTACGAGGAGTCGCCGCTCGCCGACACCCTGCGCTCCGGGCGCAAGCACCGGGTGCGCGGGCAGGTGCTGTGGTCCAAGGGGGACGAGAAGGTCTCCGTCGATCTGACCACCGCGCCCGTGCGGGACGGGGACCAGCTCGTCGGCGCCGTGATGACCTTCACCGACCGGCGGCCGTACGAGACCCTCGCCGAGGAGAAGGCCGCGCTGGAGAAGGCGCACGCGGAGGAGGTCGAGCGGCTCACCGAGGAGCACGCCTCCGATCTGACCGCGCTGCGCCAGCAGCACGTCACCGAGCTCGAGGAGCTGCGGGAGAAGCACGCCGAGGAGCTCGCGGCCGGCGAGGAGCGCTACGCCGCGCTCGCCGAGCGGGAGAAGGACCGGTACGAGGCGCTCGCCGGGCGGCACGAGCAGTTGCTGACCCTGCTGGGCCAGTCGCTGCGCGGGCCGCTGGAGGAGCTGCGGCGCGAGCTGGCGGCCCTGGCCGCCGACGACGCCGGGCAGCTGTGGCCCGAGGCCAACCAGGTGCTGCACCACCTGAGCGCCGGGTACTCCCGGATCACCACCCTCATCGACAACGTCCTCGGCTACCAGCGGCTGGACGCGGGCGCCGAGGACATCACCCGTACGAAGGTACTGCTGGACGCCGTCGTCGCCGCCGGTGTGGACGGGGCCGTCGAGCTGATCGGACCGGGGCGGGTGCAGTTCGCCGTGCACGCGCCGCCCATCGAGGCCGAGGTCGACCCGCAGCGGCTCGCCACCGCGCTCGCTCACCTGGTGGCGGACGTCGCCGGTGTCGACGCCACCGGCAACTCGCCCGTCTCCGCGGGCGGTTACCTGGACAACACCGTCGTGGTCGCGGCCGCGCAGCGCGGTGAGGTCGCGCGGATCGAGGTGCGCGGGCCGTACGCCGGTGGAGACGCGGTGCACGAGCCGATCGTGCGCGGGATCGTACGGGCCCACGGCGGCGTGCTGCAGACGCACGAGGTGCCGGGCATGAGCGGCAGCGCGTACGTCCTGGAGGTGCCGCTCGGCGGTGGCGCCGGGACGGTCGACGGGGTGGCCGCGGGGCAGGCGCCCGCCGCCGAACTCCCGGCCGCCGCGCCGGACGCGGGCGGGCAGGGCTCCGGCGCCGGCGAGGTGGCCGTGTTCGAGGCCGGTGCCGGCGAGCAGGCAGCCGGTGGGCGGCGGCGGGCCCGGCGGTCCTCCACCGACGCCTTCCTGGAGAGTGACGTTTCCGGTGCCGGTCAGGCCGGTGACCCCGACGGCCCCGCGCCGACCGGGCGCCGCCGCCGGCGTGCCGCCGCGCCCGCCGACGAGACCGGCGCGGTCCCGGCCGAGGGCGCGGAGGCCGCGTCCGGGGGTACCGGACGACGCCGCGGCCGCCCCGCCGACAGCGGCGCCGGTGCCGGCGCGGGTGTGAGCGAGGGCGCGGTGGTGACCGCGGCCGAGCATGCCGCGGGGGCCGCCGCCTCCGGTACGGGACTCGGCTCCGCCGTTCCGCCGCAGGGCGTGCCCGCGCCCGCGGGCCGGCGTGCCCGCCCCGCCTCCGGCGCCCCGCAGGCCGCCCTGCCGCCCGCGCCCGCACTGCCGGCGGCGGGCAGCGCGCCGGCTCCGGGTGCCGAGACCGTTCCGGGCGCGCAGGCCGTTCCGGGTGCCGAGGCCGTTCCGGCCGAGGGCGGCCGGCCGACCGGCCGGCGTCGGCGCGCGCTGGCCGCGGCGGCGGAGCGCGCCGCCGCCCAGGAGGCCGGTGTGCGTACGGTCTTCGCCCTGCCGCCGGCCGAGGCCGACCGTTCCCCGGAGTCCGCGGACGCGGCGAGCGGAGTGGGTACGGTTCCGCCGGCCGGTGGCCTTCCGGGTGCCGGTGTGCCGGTGGGGACGGGAGGCGCCGTGCCGGTCGGTCCTGGGGGTCCGGCCGTGCCGGTCGGCCCGGGTACGGCCGTGCCCGTCGGTCCTGGCGCGGCCGCCGTTCCCGGTGCTGCCGCCGTTCCCGGTGCTGCCGAGGGGCAGCCGCAGGGCGCCGGGCCGGCTGCCGGTCCGGTTCCCGTTCCACCTCAGGCCTCTGGGCCGGTGCAGGTGCCCGCTCAGCCGCCGCTGTCCGCCGCGGGGGCACCGGGTGCCGAGGGCCGGCACGACGCCGTACCGCTCGACCAGTCCGGGGACCACACCCCGCCGCAGCCGCATCCGACCAGCGCCCCGACCGGTCGGCGGCGCCGCGCCGTGGCCCAGTCGGCGGATCCCGCTCAGCAGGCACAGGCCGCACAGGGACAGGTCGCTCCCGCCCAGGCGGCTCCCGGGCAGGCCGTACCGACCGTGCCGGGGCAGATGACTCCCCCTCAGGGCGTACCGGTCGCTCCCGGGCAGGCCGGACCCCGGACTGCGGGTACGCCGACTCCCCGTCAGGGCACGCCGGTTCACGGCATTCCGGCGCAGGGTACGGCCGGACAGGGCATCCCCGCCCAGGCCGTTCCGGCGGCGGCGCCCGCGGCGGCACCCGGCGCCCCGGCCGGTGTCGCCCCCGCCGGTGCCTCCGCGCCCGGTCAGCAGGCGGCCGTACCGCAGGCGCCCGTGGCCCAGCCCGCCGCGCCCGCGCAGGGCACTGCCGGCCGGCCGGTCCCGGCGGCCGGGGGACAGGCAGTCCCGGCCCAGCAGTCCGCCCCGGCAACGACCTCGACCCCGCCCGGAGGTGTACCGAGCGCCCAGCCGCTGCCCGCGCAGGCCGG
The DNA here is from genome assembly GCF_006715785.1 of Streptomyces puniciscabiei. Lineage (NCBI taxonomy): Bacteria > Bacillati > Actinomycetota > Actinomycetes > Kitasatosporales > Streptomycetaceae > Streptomyces > Streptomyces puniciscabiei. The sequence continues at coordinate 3,234,332 of NZ_VFNX01000001.1, read as the reverse complement.
TACCGGACCGGTGCCGGCGGCCGGCGTGCCGCAGCAGTGGCCCGGTGCCGCGTCCGACGACACCTCCGGCGCGGGCACGCCCGTACCGCAGACCGGTGCGCCGGCCCCCGGCACGCCGCTGCCCGCGGAACCCGCCGCAGCCCAGGCGCCGCGGGCCGCGCAGCCGTTGCCCGCCGAGGACTCGACGCAGGGACGGGCGATCAGCGTCCGCACGCTCGGGCAGGGTGTGCCGTTCTCGCGGCAGGCCGCCCAGGTGCAGCAGCCGACGCCCACCCCGCCGCCGCACGCGCCGGGCGGTTCCGGCCGCCGGCGCAAGCTCGGCACGCCTCCCGACCCGGCCGAGCGCCAGGAGCCGGAGCAGGCGGCCGCACAGCCGGCCTCGGCGCATCCGTCCCTGGCCGGGCAGTCCCGGCTCGCCCCGGCCACCGAGGGCGCCGGACGGTCGTACGCCATAGGCGCGCCGGACGCCGACGCCGCCGAGGGCCCCGAGCCGCTGGACGGTCCCGGTGGTGCGGTCGAGATCGCGGACACCCCGCGTCCGCAGCCGCTCGACGACGAGCTGCCGCCGGAGCCGCTGGACAACCCGCGCCGGCTGCTGGTGTGGCCCGCGCCGGACGCGACGACCCAGCAGGCGCTGAGCGACCGCGGCTACCGGCCGGTGATCGTGCACTCCCGTGAGGAGGTCGACGCGCAGATCGCGGCGTTCCCGGCCGCGCTGTTCGTGGATCCGCTGACGGGCCCCATCACGCGTACGGCCCTGCAGTCGCTGCGGCAGGCCGCCGTCGCGGCCGAGGTGCCGGTGCTGGTCACGGCCGGGCTCGGACAGGCGACGCGCGAGGCGGCGTACGGCGCCGATCCCGCCGTACTGCTGAAGGCGCTGGCGCCGCGGGACAGCGAGCAGCATCCGCCGCGGGTGCTGCTCATCGAGGAGCACGCGGAGATCGCGCTGGCGCTGACGTCGACGCTGGAGCGGCGCGGGATGCAGGTGGCGCGGGCCGCGAGCGACAACGACGCGGTGACGCTGGCGGGGCAGTTCCGGCCGAACCTGGTGGTGATGGACCTGATGCAGGTGCGGCGCCGGCAGGCCGGGTTCACCGGGATCATCGACTGGCTCCGCGCCAACGGGCAGCTCAACCGCACCCCGCTGGTCGTCTACACCGCCGCCGTCGACCAGGCCGACCTGCCCCGGCTGGCCTCGGGCGAGACGGTGCTGTTCCTCGCGGAGCGGTCGACGAGCACGGAGGTGCAGAGCCGGATCGTGGATCTGCTGGCGCGGATCGGCACCAACTAGCTCAGGCGCCGCTCGTACGCGTAGAACCCCGGGCCGCCGCTGCGGCCCGGGGCGCGTCCGGCGGTGTCACAGGCGGGTGACGTCCAGTTCCCCGTCCGCGTACCGCCGGCGCAGCACCTTCTTGTCGAACTTGCCCACGCTCGTCTTCGGCACCGACTCGACGATCGTCCAGCGCTCGGGCAGCTGCCACCTGGCGATGCGGCCCTCCTCGGCGAGGAAGGAGCGCAGGGTCTCGAAGTCGGCGGTGGCGCCCTCCTTGAGGACGACCGTGGCCAGCGGGCGCTCGCCCCACTTCTCGTCGGGTACGGCGACCACCGCGGCCTCGGTGACGTCCGGGTGGGACATCAGCGCGTTCTCCAGCTCCACCGACGAGATCCACTCGCCGCCGGACTTGATGACGTCCTTGGCGCGGTCGGTGAGGGTGAGGAAGCCGTCGGGGGAGATGGTGCCGACGTCACCCGTCTTCAGCCAGCCGTCCTCGCTGAACTTGTCGGCGGGGCGGAGGGGTTCGGCGTCGGGGCCGTTGTAGTACGCGCCCGCGATCCAGGGGCCGCGCACCTCCAGCTCGCCCGCCGACTCGCCGTCCCAGGCGAGGCGTTCGCCGCCGGGGCCGGTGAGCCGGGCCTCGACACCGGCCGGGAAGCGGCCCTGGGTGAGGCGGTAGGCGAACTCCTCCTCGGTGCCGGCCGCGTGGGCCGGCGGACGGGCCACCGTGCCCAGCGGCGAGGTCTCCGTCATGCCCCAGGCGTGGCAGACCCGCATGCCGAGCTTGTCGAAGGCTGCCATGAGGGAGGGCGGACAGGCGGAGCCGCCGATGGTGACCTGGGTGAGGGACGTCACGTCGCGGGGGCGGGCGGTCAGCTCGGCGAGCAGGCCCTGCCAGATGGTCGGGACGGCCGCGGCATGGGTCGGCTTCTCGCTCTCGATCATCTCGGCGAGCGGGGCGGGCTGCAGGAAGCGGTCCGGCATCAGCAGGTTCACGCCGGTCATGAAGGTGGCGTGCGGCAGGCCCCAGGCGTTGACGTGGAACTGGGGGACGACGACGAGGGAGGTGTCCTGGTCGGTCAGGCCCATCGACTGGGTCATGTTGACCTGCATGGAGTGCAGGTAGATCGAACGGTGGCTGTACACCACGCCCTTGGGGTCGCCGGTCGTGCCGGAGGTGTAGCACATGGCGGCGGCCTGGCGTTCGTCGAGCTCCGGCCAGTCGTACGCCGTCGGCCGGTCCGCGATCAGTTCCTCGTACTCGTGGACCTGGGCGCCTGCGCCGTCGAGCGGGGAGCGGTCGCCCGGCCCGGAGACGACGATGTGCTCCACCGTCGGCAGCTTGGACAGCAGCGGCGCGAGCATCGGGATCAGCGAGCCGTTGACGATGATCACGCGGTCGGCGGCGTGGTTGACGATCCACACCAGCTGCTCGGCGGGCAGCCGCAGGTTGAGGGTGTGCAGCACCGCGCCCATGGAGGGGATCGCGAAGTACGCCTCGACGTGCTCGGCGTTGTTCCACATCAGCGTGGCCACCCGGTCGTCGCCGGTCACGCCCAGCTCGTCCCGCAGGGCGTGCGCCAGCTGCGCGGCGCGGGCGCCGACCTCGGCGAAGGTACGCCGGTGCGGCCCGGAGTCGCCGGTCCAGGTGGTCACCCGCGAGGATCCGTGGACCGCGGCCCCGTGGGTCAGGATCCTCGAGATCAGCAGCGGTACGTCCTGCATGGTGCTCAGCACGGAGTCCTCCTGGGCGACATTGCCTGTGCGGTGGTAGAGGTTCCGCTGATTCTGCGCACATACCGCGCGGTATGTCACTAGGGCGAGCCCAATTCGGCCCTCCGCGATCCGGCCGCTACCGGACCAGGCCCAGCTCGGGATCCTCACGCAGCTTGGCCAGCGCACGCGACACCGCCGACTTCACCGTGCCCACCGACACCCCGAGCACCTCGGCGGTCTGCGCCTCGCTGAGGTCCTCGTAGTACCGGAGCACGACCATCGCCCGCTGCCGCGCCGGCAGCCTGGTGATGGCCCGCCACATGGCGTCGTGCAGCGCCTGCCGCTCGGCCGGGTCGTCGTCGCCCGGCACGGGCTCCGGCTCGGGCAGCTCGTCGCAGGTGAACTCGTCCACCCTGCGCTTGCGCCACTGCGAGGTCCGGGTGTTCAGCAGCGCCCGGCGCACATAGCCGTCCAGCGCCCGCTGGTCCTCGATCCGCTCCCAGGCCACATAGGTCTTGGCGAGCGCGGTCTGCAGCAGGTCCTCGGCGTCGCTCAGGTTCGCGGTGAGCGAGCGCGCCGTGCGCAGCAGGACCGGCTGCCGGGCCCGCACATACGACGCGAACGACGGGTAAGGGGTCTGCCGCGCTGGTGCGGCGGGGGCCGAGGCGCTGGTGCAGACGGGTGTGGTCATGGCTCCACGCTAGGGGCGGGCCCAGGCCCGGCGGATCGGCCGCAGGTCCCGAAGCAGCGTCCCCCTCAGGTTGTAGGAGTGGGGCCGGCTGCACCTCCTGAAGGTGGACGGGGGGATGACGCCTTCTACGGGTTCGACCCTGACTCCCTGCGGCGGGCGGGCCCGCCGCTCAGCCGTCCGCCGTCAGGACCAGGCCCGATGTAGGCACCCCGGTGCCGGCCGTCACCAGGGTCCGGGTCGCGCCCGGTATCTGGTTCACCGCCGTGCCCCGCAACTGGCGTACCGCCTCCGCGATGCCGTTCATCCCGTGCAGATACGCCTCCCCGAGCTGGCCCCCGTGGGTGTTCAGCGGCAGCCGCTCCTCGGCCACGAAGTCCGCCGCCTCCCCGTTCCCGCAGAACCCGAACTCCTCCAGCTGCATCAGCACGAACGGGGTGAAGTGGTCGTACAGGATCCCCACGTCGATGTCGGCGGGGCCGAGCCCGGAGGCCCGCCACAGCCGGCGGGCCACCGCGCCCATCTCCGGCAGGCCGGTCAGATCGTCCCGGTAGAAGCTGGTCATCTGCTCCTGCGCCCGGCCCGCGCCCTGGGCGGCCGCCGCGATCACGGCCGGGGGGTGCGGCAGGTCCCGGGCCCGCTCCACCGAGGTGACGACGATCGCCTGCCCGCCGTCCGTCTCCTGGCAGCAGTCCAGCAGCCGCAGCGGCTCCACGATCCAGCGGGACGCCGCGTGTTCGGCGAGCGTGATCGGGCGGCCGTGGAAGTACGCCGCCGGGTTCGTCGCCGCGTGTCTGCGGTCCACCACGGCCACGTGCCCGAACACCTCCGGCGTGAGCCCGTACGCGTGCAGATACCGCTGGGCCGCCATCGCCACCCAGGAGGCCGGCGTGAGCAGCCCGAACGGCAGCACCCAGCCGAGCGCCACGCCCTCCGCCGACGGCTCCCGGTGCTGCACGCCGGCGCCGAACCTCCGGCCCGAGCGTTCATTGAAGGCGCGGTAGCAGACCACCACTTCCGCCACGCCCGTCGCCACCGCCAGCGCCGCCTGGAGCACGGTCGCGCAGGCCGCGCCGCCGCCGTAGTGCACCCGGGAGAAGAAGGACAGCTCGCCCATCCCGCAGGCCTGGGCCACCGTGATCTCCGGGTTGGTGTCCATCGTGAACGTCACCATCCCGTCCACGTCCGCCGGCGCCAGCCCCGCGTCGTCCAGCGCGGCCCGTACCGCCTCCACGGCCAGCCGCAGCTCGCTGCGGCCCGAGTCCTTGGAGAACTCGGTGGCCCCGATCCCGGCGATCGCGGCGCGCCCGGCCAGGGTGTCGCGCACCCGGGCGCTCATGAACGGCCCTCCGCGTCCGGGGCGGGGGCGGGGACCGCCGGGACCGTGACCGTCACCGTGCCCGTCACATGCCTGCCGAGGGAGTTGGCGCCGACGACCCGCACGGTGGCGGTGTCGCCGTCGACCGCCTCGACCGTGCCCGTCAACACCATCGTGTCTCCCGGGTAGTTGGGGGCACCGAGCCGGATGGCGACCTTGCGGAGCACCGCCGTCGGGCCGAAGTGGTCCGTGATGTACCTCCCGACCAGGCCGTTCGTCGTCAGGATGTTCATGAAGACGTCCGGTGAGCCCTTCTGCCGGGCCGACTCGGCGTCGTGGTGCACGTCCTGGTAGTCCCGCGACGCGATCGCTCCCGCCACGATCAGCGTCCGCGTGACCGGGATCTCCAGCGGGGGCAGCTCGGCGCCCGCCGTGAGTGCCGTTTTCGGCGCCGTCTTCATGACCCGCTCCCCACGTGCGATCAACGCCCCTGTCGCCTCGGTGTCCATGGGTCAGGCCTCGTCCCCGCCGTGGCCCTCGGCGACCCGGAAGACGGGGAGGACCAGCGTGCCCTCCACGTCCTCGTAGCTGCGGAACTCCACCCGGACGGGCAACCCGATGCGCACCTTGTCGTACGGCACCCCGGTCACATTGCTCACCATCCGCACGCCCTCGGCGAGTTCGACGAGGGCGACCGCGTAGGGAGGGTCGAAGGCCGGGAAGGGCGGGTGGTGCATCACCACGTACGAGTAGACCGTGCCCTCACCGCTCGCCTCGACCGTGTCCCAGTCCAGGCAGCCGCACGCGTTGCAGCCCGGCAGCCAGGGGTGGCGCAGGGTGCCGCAGTCCGTGCAGCGCTGGATGAGGAGTCTGCGCTCGGCCACGCCCTGCCAGAAGCCGGCGTTGTCCCGGCCCACCACCGGACGCGGGCGCGGGGCCGGGGGTGTGCGGCGGGCCGGGGCGTACTTGAGGATGCGGAAGCGGTGAGTGCCCACGAGGTCGCCGTCGACCCGGACGTCCGTGCGGGTCGTGATGAAGTACCCGGTGCCCAGCTTCGTCGTCTTGCGGCCGGAGACCGACTCGATCACCGAGTCGAACGTGACCCGGTCACCCGGGCGCAGGGGCCGTAGGTACTCCTGCTCGCAGTCCGTGGCCACCACGGCCGTACAGCCCGAGGCGTCGAGGAGGGACAGCAGGTCGTCGTAGGCGCCCGTGCGGCCCTCGTGTCCGGACAGGCCGCCCATCGTCCAGGCCTGGAGCATGGTGGGCGGGGCGATGGCGTCCGGGCCCGAGTAGGCCGGGTTGGTGTCGCCCATGGCCTCGCACCAGTGCCGGATCATCGGCGCGTTCACCGGGTCCTTGCCCAGCCCCGCGACGGCCGCCGGCCGCCCCTCGTACGCCTTGAGCCGTGCGCCGAGCGGGTCGTGAACCGCCTCCTGCGCGCTCACCGCCGCCTCCTCGCCGTCCCGGGCCGCATCATCATGACGAACGCCCGCCAGTTTCTGACTGTCCGTCAGATCTCGGTGGGTGTCAAGGTCGCCGGGCACGGAGCCGGACGCGGCAGAACGCCTGCGCGGCGGCACCGAAGTACCGCCGCGCAGACGTGTGACGACCCCGAAGCACACCCCGCGAGGGCCCTCAGCGGGAGGGACCTCGCCGCCGGGTCACCACAGCTCGGTGAAGTGGACGGCGACGTTGTCGTTGCCCTGCTGGATCGCCGTCCACGCGGAGCCGTTGACCTGGGCGGAGCTGCTCTGGTTCGAGGCGCCGTTGCCGACCGCGTTCTGCTGCGTGGTGGACGAGTTTCCGTGGTTGTCGTGGCCGACTCCGCTGCCGATGACGCCCGCCACACCGGTGTTGGCGCTCGATCCGTTGTCCGCGAGGGAGCCGTTGTCGGCGGCCGCGACGCCGCCGAGGAGGGCGGCTGCGAGGGGGAGCGCGGCGACAGCGGCGAGAACGCGGGCGGTACGGATACTTGCCATGTTGTTCCTCCAGAACAGAGAACCCTGCGGCCCCTTGGGCCGGCAGTGCGTGAAGTACGGCTTGTGTCAGGGCAGTTGGCCGGCCGCTCTGACGGTCGTGGACGACGTCGCGAGATCAGGGTTGCCCACCGAATCCCCGGCGAACCACCAGGTAAGGCCTGATTCGCACGCAAGCGTGATGACAAGTCGATAAACCCCTATCGCCGTCTTTCGCGCCTTCACAGAGCAGAAGAGATCAGACAGAGCTTTTCCGCTGCAAAGCACCACAAGGGATGAACCGTTCCTTCGAACATCCGGCCACCTTCCGGGTCCGGGCGCGCCGCCACCGGCCACCCCTTCCCTTTTTCGAACGTACGTACGAACATGGAGACATGGCCTACACCGACCGGCAGGCCACGACGCTGGCCCTCGCACACGCACTGTCAGCCGCCGAACGCGGCCTGGCCGTCATCCCCCTGTCCCGGACGAAGCTTCCGGCCCTGCGCTCCCCCCACCGCGACGACCCCGACCCGGCCGGACCGCGCTGCCACGGCGAGTGCGGCCGCTTCGGACACGGCGTGTACGACGCCTCGACCGACCCCGTCCGCATCCGCGAGCTGTTCGCCGCCGCGCCCTGGGCCACGGGGTACGGCATCGCCTGCGGGCTGCCGCCCCACCACCTGATCGGCGTCGACCTGGACACCAAGTCCGGCACGAGCTCCTCGACCGCGCTGCGCGAGCTGGCCCTGCGCCATCTGTTCACCATCCCGGAGACGGTCGTGGTCCGCACCCCGAGCGGCGGGCGCCACCTGTGGCTCACCGGCCCGCCGGACGTCGTCGTACCGAACTCAGCCGGGCGCCTCGCCCCCGGCATCGACATCCGCGGCGCCGGCGGCTACCTCGTGGGCCCCGGCTCCCGCACCGACCACGGCGTGTACACGACCGCCCCCGGCACCGCGCACCTGGCCCCCGCCCCCTGCCCGCCGTCCCTCCTGCGCCTGCTCGTGCCGCCACCCCGGTCCCCGCACGCGCACCCTTCGGTCCCCGGCGACCACGGCCGCGGCCTGGTCCAGTTCGTCCTCGCCGCGCATGAGGGCCAGCGCAACACCCGCCTCTTCTGGGCGGCCTGCCGCGCCTACGAGAACGGCATCGGCCCCGCCCTGGCCGACCCCCTGACCGAGGCGGCCCTGGGCACCGGCCTGTCCGAACGCGAGGCCCGCGCGACGATCGCCTCCGCGGCCCGGATGACGGGGCACCGGCCGTGACAGCGGGCCGATCACGGCCGTTGACCGCTGCGCCGCAGGTCAGAGGCGCGCCGGCATCCCTGCGGAGCCGCCGTCATCGTCGTCGTGCCCGGTGCGTGTCCCAGACGAGCACGCCGGCCCCTCAGTAGTGCCAGCGATTCGCGCCGGCCTCGTAGTCGCAGGTGATCTCCCGCCCTGCCGCGTCCGTGGTCGTTGCCCCCACGTCGATCCTCCGGCAGAACTGACCGGCGTGATAGCAGTTACCGGCGTTGGACCGGATGCTGCACAACTGCGTCGTGGTGGAGCTGCCTGATGCGGGCGAGCCGGCAGACGTCGACGTGCTTCCGCCCGAGCTGGAGCCAGAGCTGCCGTTCGAGGACGAGTCGTGACCGGAGTCGGGCAGCGGCGGCCAGGCGCACGCCTCGTTCGTCTTCAGAACCGCGAACGTGACAGTTCCGGTGCTGTTGGCACCAGCATCAGGCCATTGAGAGCACACCTTCCAATTGCCGAGGTGAACCGGACTACGGTTCAGGTCGCTCAGGTCCGTGTACGTCACCGACCTGGCGTGGCGCTTGTGGGCGTCCGCCACAGCCTTGGCAAGGTCCCAGTCCTGGTAGTCCCTCACCGGCTCCGTGGGAGCCGGCTGCTGTGAAGGCGACGGAGGCACGGAGGATTTGACCGATGGACGGGCGGACACGCCAGGCGACGCTGTTGGCTTGGCGGATGCGGCCTTGACCTGGTCACCGTCAGCGACCCCCGCGACGATGGCGAACCAAGCCACCAGCCCTACCAACAGGCCTCCGTAGCCCAGGAGGCTCTTCCTCACTCTGTTCTTCGTGTCCTGAGCCGTGTTGGATTCGGTGGGCTTCCTGTCGGGGACGTGCTCGACAAGTCGCTCCCGTTTCATCTCCGGGCGCCGTGGCGGGGGCAGGGTGATGGGTTCGGGAGTCTTGTCACGGGTGGACTGCTTGTTGCGTGACAGCCAGTCGGAGAAGAGCGCGTTCAGTTCTGCACGGCGTGCTTCCTGCTGCGCCCGGTGGGGATCCGGCTCAGGAAACGGGAACCGACGGGACCAGTCACTCCTGTGGCAGCGCGCGCAGTTGGAAACGCCTTCGTGGTCGACACGCATCAGCCGGCCTGTGCCGTGTCCGCAATGTGGGCACGTGTGTCTCACTTCGATCATGCTCCCCCTCCGGTGACCTGCACATATTAAGGTGTTTCGGGCATGTCAATGCCAGGGATGACGGGGAACCGCGGGGAACAGCGGCCACTCATGGGCAGCGCCCAACACAATGGCCCCTGACCGGTCTGCCTGGTCAGGGGCCATTGAGCTGGCGGTGGGTGTGGGATTTGAACCCACGGTGACTCGCGCCACGACGGTTTTCAAGACCGTTCCCTTAGGCCGCTCGGGCAACCCACCTCGCTCGCGCCCACCTGGGACGGAGCGGGTACAGCGTACCGGGATCGGACGTCCGGCGTGCCGGTCGGTCGGGTCAGTTGTCGCCGACTCGGGAGCCCAGGGTCAGCTGGACCGTGTGTTCCTGGCCGCCGCGCTTGTAGGTGATCGTGACCTTGTCGCCGGGCTTGTGGGTCCAGATCTCGCCGATCAGGGTCGGGCCGCTGTCGATCACCATGTCGTCCAGCTTGGTGATGACGTCACCCGGCTTGAGGCCCGCCTTTTCGGCGGGGCCGCCCGGCTCGACCGCGGCGGAGCCGCCCAAGCCCTGGTCGGTGATCTTCGCGCCGTTGGAGGAGTCCTGCAGCGACACCGAGGCGCCGATCTTGGCGTACACCGGCTTGCCGGTCTTGATCAGCTGCTGGGCGACGTACTTGGCCTGGTTGATCGGGATGGCGAAGCCCAGGCCGATCGAGCCGGACTGGCCGGAGCCGAAGCCGCCGCTGTTGGTCGACTGGATCGCCGAGTTGATCCCGATCACCGCCCCGGAGGCGTCCAGCAGCGGGCCGCCGGAGTTGCCCGGGTTGATCGACGCGTCGGTCTGCAGCGCGCTCATGTACGACGCCTTGCTGCTGGAGCTGCCGTCGCTGGAGGCCACCGGGCGGTTCTTGGCACTGATGATGCCGGTCGTCACCGTGTTGGACAGGCCGAAGGGGGCGCCGATGGCGATCGTCTCATCGCCGACGGCCACCTTGTCGGAGTCGCCGAGGGCCAGCGGGTTGAGGTCGGACGGGGGGTTCTTGAGCTTGATGACCGCCACGTCGTAGCCCTGCGCGTGGCCGACGACCTCGGCGTCGTACTTCCTGCCGTTCGGGAAGGTGGCGGTCAGCTTGCCGCCGTCGAGCGCGTCCGCCACCACGTGGTTGTTGGTGACGATGTGCCCCTGCTTGTCGAAGACGAAGCCGGTGCCCGTGCCGCCCTCGCCGTTGGTGCTCTCGGCCTCGATGGTGACGGTGCTGGGCAGCGCCCGGGCGGCCACGTTGGCGATCGTGCCGGGCGCGCGCTTGACCTGGGTGGCGCCGCTGTCGGAGGCGGAGACGGTGGTGGAGCCACTGCTGTCGTTGTCCTTGGCCAGGGTGTAGCCGAGGCCGCCGCCCAGGCCGCCCGCGACCAGCGCGGCCACCAGGACGGCGGCGACGAGACCGCCGCGGCCGCTGCGGGGCTTGGGCGCGGGCTGCTGCCACGACGCTCCCCAGCCGCCGGCGCCCACGCCACCCGCACCGAAGCCACCGATGGCGCCGTCACCGTGGGCCGCGCCCTCGCCGTAGGGCGGGGTGGCCGGCGGCGGGGGCGGCCAGGAGCCGTCGGGGGCCGGACCCGAGGCGGCCGGGCCGGACCCGTGCGCGGTGGTGGGCTCGCCCGGGTGGGTTCCGGCCGCGGCGGGAGCGTCGTGGGGTACGGGCGGGAGGGGGGCCGTCGGCTCGTTCCCCCCGGGGGCGGAGCCCTGCGGGGAAGCGGCGGGAGAGGCCACCGGCACAGGAGGTGCGGACGGGGCCTGGGGTACCTCGTTGCCCTCGTTCTCGGTGCTCACAGCTCTTCTCCTCGGTCCACGGCTGTTGGTGTTCGGTCGCACGGTCACGCTCGGCGGCTGCGCATGGTGCTGTGGTCAGTCTTCACGGTTCCGTTTGTATGCGGTCAGCTTTTCCCACGAGCCGTCAGGGCACCATAAGCGGTGGCTGTGGGTCCATGACCAGTCCTTACATAGGGCCTTGCTTTCAAAAGTTACATAAACGGGCAGAAGTGCGCCTGAGCACCCCCACGCACCCCCGGACGGTGGCACCATGACGCGGTGACCCACGCACTACAGCGCTCCGTCCAGGTCGTCGCCCACCGTGGCGCCTCCGAGGACGCGCCCGAGCACACCCTGGCCGCCTACAAGAAGGCGATCGAGGACGGCGCCGACGCCCTCGAGTGCGACGTACGGCTCACCGCCGACGGCCACCTGGTCTGCGTCCACGACCGGCGGGTGAACCGTACCTCCAACGGCCGCGGCGCCGTCTCCGCGCTGGAACTGGCCGATCTCGCCGCGCTCGACTTCGGTTCCTGGAAGACGCGCGAGAGCTGGCGCGGACGGGACGAGGAGCCCGACTGGGAGCACCGGCCGGAGGACCGCGAGGAGACCTCCGTGCTCACGCTGGAGCGGCTGCTGGAGCTGGTCGCGGACGCCGGACGGCGGGTGGAACTCGCCATCGAGACCAAGCACCCCACGCGCTGGGCCGGCCAGGTCGAGGAGCGGCTGCTGACCCTGCTGAAGCGGTTCGGACTGGACGCACCGGCCTCCGCCGCCGAGTCCCAGGTCCGGGTCATGAGCTTCTCCGCGCGCTCGCTGCACCGCGTGCGTGCCGCCGCGCCGACGCTGCCGACGGTCTATCTGGTGCAGTTCCTCACGCCCCGGCTGCGCGACGGACGGCTGCCCGCGGGAGTGCGGATCGCGGGGCCCTCGATCCGCATCGTGCGCAACAACCCCGCCTATGTGGAGCGGCTGCGACGCGCCGGTCACCAGGTGCACGTGTGGACCGTGAACGAGCCCGAGGACGTCGATCTCTGCGTCGAGCTGGGCATCGACGCCATCATCACCAACCGCCCGCGCGCGGTGCTGCGCCGGCTGGGGCGCCTGTGACCTCAAGAGGCGGGTAAGGAGCTGTGTCCGTCCCTTGACCCCGCTGTGCGGCTGCTGAATCCTCCACTCTCGGCCACACCACTGAAATCCAGCCATACGACGTCCAGAGAAAAGGCCTTCGTCACAGGGAGTGCTCCGGCGCGTTCGCTCCGTGCAGGGCCGTTGCGAATGCGTCACCGGAAGAGGATTGGCCGGTTTCCGGTACAGGCCAATGGGGCATCCACACCGTGGCGTGGGGCAAAGGAGGTCTCGGGGGTGGCGTTGGTGGTGGCACAGGAGGTGCCCACGTCGTCGAGCATGGCCGTACCCCATGGCCCTGCGGGCGTGGGGAAGGCGAGACACCGGATGCGTTCGCAGTTGCGCAGCGGTGGCGTGGCCGAATCGGTCATCGACGATGCCGTACTGATCCTTTCCGAACTGCTGAGCAATGCGTGCAAACACGGGCGGCCCCTCGGCGACGCGCCGGCCGGCGACGGTGACGTGCGCGCCGCGTGGCGAGTGGACGCGCGGGGACGGCTCATCGTCGAGGTGACGGACGGTGGCGGTCCGACCCGCCCGGCGCCGGCCACCCCGTCGGTGACCGCACACGGCGGCCGTGGGCTGAACATCATCACGGCCCTCGCCGACGACTGGGGCGTCCGGGACGACGTCCACGGCGAGGTGACGGTCTGGGTGGTGGTCCACGAGGACGTGCACGATCCCGATGCAGGCTGCCGCCGGAACGGCTTCGCTACGCGCGTCACGTCCCCCGCACTCCCGGACCTGCCCGAGCTGGACTTCGCGGACGCCTTCAAGGACCTCGACTGACGGACACGGTCGGCGAGTTGGACGCGCCGGGCCTGATCGAGGCCCTGGCACCGCGCGACCCGGGACACCGGACCGACGGTCATTTTCGAGGACCTGGGTCACGCGGTGAACGACACCGGTCCGAAGGACGCGGTCGAGGAACCGGACCAGCTGAACGGAGCCTGAGAGCCGAGCCTGGCAAGCGGAGCGCCAGATCCAGGACCGGCGGACGGAGCGCGAGATCCTGGACCGGCGGACGCGCACCGTGACCCGCGCCGCCGGACGGAGGCCTGAAGCCGGTCCCGGCAGACGGAGCCCGAGGCGGGACCGGCGGACGAGGGCCAGGACCACCGGACGTCGGCCGGACAGGCCGGTCGGTGCCCGAGGGCGGGACGGGCGGACGAGGGCCGGCACCACCCGACGTCGGCCCGACAGACCGCACGGCGCCCGAAAGCCAGAACCACCGGACGAAAGCCGGCACCACCCGACCTGGACCGGACCGGCGGTCGAGAGCCGGGCCGGTGAGCCAGGACCCCTCCTCGGAAGACGCTGCGGCGAGTCGGGGACGCCCCGAAGTTCTCCACAGGTTCACACCGTTGGCGTCGAGCGGGCGTGCGTTGTCCACAGGTTCCCGCCGGTCATGGCCTGAACGGCTAGGCTCCCGCCCGTACGAGAAGCGCCGTAACCGGGAGACACCCACGATGGCCAAGAAGCGACCCCAGACGAAGGCCAAGCCACAGCTGACCGATGAGGAGATCCCGGTCGTCGGCGCGCGCGAGCCCTGCCCCTGCGGCAGCGGCCGGCGCTACAAGGCGTGCCACGGCCGGGCCGCGGCGCACGCGGCGACGGAGCTGGTGCACCGCCCGTTCGAGGGGCTGCCCGGCGAGTGCGACTGGGTGGCGCTGCGCGAGCTGGTGCCGGCCGCGACGGTCGAGCTGACCCTCAAGGACGGCCTGCCCGAGGGCGTCCCGTCCGTCACGCTGGCCACGGTGCTGCCGATGGCCTGGCCCGCACTGCGGCGTGACGACGGCTCGGTCCTGCTGGGCCTGCAGAACGACACGGCGTCCGGTGACCTCAGCCGCGACCTCGCCGACACCCTCCAGCGCGCCCTGACGGCCGAGGCCGGCACCCCGGTGCAGGGCCGCCGCGCCCCGGCCGGCGGCCCGCGGCTGCAGGACGTGCTCGACCTCCAGGCGCCGTTCGAGCCGGTCGTGCACAGCGGCTTCGAGTTCTGGGTGCCGGACGCGGAGAACGCCACGCCCGAGGTGACCGCCTCCCTGGAGCGGGCCAACGCGGCCGCCATCCCGACGGCGAGACTGACCGGTGTGGACGCCGCGTACTGGTGCGAGACCCCCGAGAAGAACCACCTGCGCTGGGTGATGCCGCATCCGGAGGAGCAGCTTCTGGACGCTCTGGCGCGACTGCACGCGGCGGGCCGTTCCCAGCTGGGCGAGGGCACCCGCCTCGTGGGCTCCTTCCGTGCTCACGGCCTCACCGTGCCGGTCTGGGACCTGCCGAGCGGGGTCACGGCGGACGACGTGGAGAAGCCGGCCGCCGAGTTCGCCGAGCGCCTGGGCGCCGCCCTGGCCGCCACCGAGCCGCTCACCGCGGACGAGCGCCGGGCCCGTGGCGGACTGACCAACCGGCAGGTCACGCTCAGCTGACGCCGCCGCGCGCGCCTGACGACTGAACGGTCGGTAAGGCGCGCGCACAGCCCGCAAAGCAGGTGACTCCTGTCACAACTCGCCCTGCTGACAGGGAAATCGGTGGCCGAATGCCCCAGACGGAATTTGCGAACCGCCGATCTCTTGTTACCGTTCCAGTAGCCCGGTTGCTGGTGCATCCCCCGTCGCCAGCAACCGGGTCTTTCCATGTCCGCGTACGCCGCCCACAGCGCGCCGCGGAGCATCAACTGCCGTTGTCGGAACCGTACTTGCCGTCGCCGTCCGCCGAGTCGCTGCTCGAGCGCAGCAGCAGCGCGCCGTCGGCCCCGCGCCTGGCGAACTCGGTGACGGCCGTGTAGCCGTCCATGCCGCCCCTGCTGCGTTCCCGGGGCGTCTCGCAGGTGGCGGGCTCGTCGTCGCCGCCCGTGACACAGTGCATCTGCACACTGTGACCAGCCGGACCCATCAGACTGAGCACGGCATCCAGCCGCTCGCCGGTGGAGTTGCGGTAGTAGGTGCGGGCCCAGGTGTCGCCGCCCTGGGCCAGGACGCAGGTCTGCGCCTCGATGCCGTCGGGAGAGGTGAGCTGGGCGCCGCACCGCGCGGCGGTGGCCAGACCCAGCCCGAGCAGTCGAGGGGACCCGTCGAGCGAGGGCAGCTTGGCGTCCTCCCGCCCGGCACCCGCATCACCTTGCCCAGAGCCCGCGTCACCCTGCCCGGAGCCCCCCTTCCGGCGGGAACCCCGCTCACTCCGCCCGGAACCCGGCTCGCTCCCGGCGCCCTTGTCGCTCGCGAGGGCGCGCCCCGAAGCGCCCTCACCCGCGGTGGCCCGTACGGCGTCCCGTGCCTTCTCGGCCACCGTGTGCCGGATCGACCCGCCCACCTGCCCGGCGGACGCCACGGCGAGCGGCAGCACGACCGCGGCCGTCACGACACCCACGAGCGCGAGCAACCGCAGCTTCCGGGAGTCCGGCTCGCGCGCCCCGGCCGGCCGTACTCTCGGCGGCCGCGCCGCGCCCCGTGTCGATCGGCGGCCGTGCCGCCCAGAAGGCCCCCCAGAGGCCCGACGGCCATGTCCCCCAGACATATGCAGCATGTGCGGAAGATAACGACCCGGCGGTGCTCGCGACCGCGCCCGCGCCGCACGCCGCTACAACTCGGGCGCGCTCACACCCGTACGAGTGAGGGCGTCGACCACGGCGTCCACCACGGCCTCCACATCGGGCACCCAGGGTGAGGCCGAGCCCGGTAGCGGGGCACGCTCCCAGCGGACGGCGCCCTGGCCGGTCTCCGACGGGGGCAGGGCGAGGTAACCGCCCTCGCCGTGGAACCGCAGGGAGCCGGGGACGAAGTCCTTGGCGTAGAGCAGTTCGCCCAACTGCTCCAGGGAGTACGGCTTCACCAGCAGCGCCCAGCGTGCCGGGGCGGCGATCACCGGACCGAGGCGCATGCCCCGCCGGTCGAGCAGGGCGAGGGCGCGGGAGGCGGCGAGCGCCGGCAGGCTGACCGCACAGGGCGCCTTGCCCCCGGTGGCCAGGACGATCGGCGCGCTCGGCCGGTTGGCCCACCACCAGCGCACCATGCGGGCGTCGGTCGTGGCGGCGAGCAGGCCGGGATCGAAGGGGTGCGCACCGGGCACCGTGCACTCCGGGTCGGGGCAGGCGCACCGGGCACGCCCCTGCGGGTCCGGGGCCACGCCCGGGAGTACCGGCCACTGCCATTCGGTCGCGAAGGTCAGGGCCGCGCTGATCAGCTCAGGCCTCTCCTCACGCCGGGGCCTCCCGTCGTTCCGCCTGGACAGGAGCCTGCGTCGCCTTCCGAGGATCTCGCGCATGAGCGCTCGTTCCTTTCCGTTGCACCGCTGGCAACACCGTGGTCCACATCACAACATGTGTCGATCACTTCACTGTGCGTACCTGTTGGCGCATCACACCCCCGCGCACGGCAGGGGGAACCCCAGGGGGTCGAGCATGGGCCGCGTCCGCGTCCATAGTGCGTCCATAAAGCGCGGGTGCGGCGCGGGGGTGGCGAAGTCTGGCGTTTTGCCGTCGCGCGTGGTTCTCTCCGCCTCCGCCAGGGAGGATGGGGCTCGGCCGTCGGTGGCTATGACGCCCGGGTCCGTCGCCAGGTTCCGGGTGGTCCCCAACCACCCCTGGCCTTCACCGAGTACGTACCCATCACGACCGCTGTGACGCTCCGTGGAGCAAGGCCAGTCGACCGCAATGGACCGATACCTGGTGCAGTTTTCAGCCAACTTGGCAGTAAGGCAAGGGGTTCGAGGGAAACCTCGTGAGACTCATGGACACCAGGAATCCCCGCAGGACAATGCTGGACATCCCCTCACGAGTGCGTGTACATGTGGAGACACTGCTAGCGGCGCAGAATGACATGGGGGTTTGCGATGCTTTTCAGCAATACGCACCGGTCTGAAGGCCGGACGCCATGAACGCCCCGCACCCTCCGAAAGTGGCTGGAATCGATCCAGCCGTTCCGGCGCCCGCACACACTGCGCCCGCTCCCCCCGCCGCCGGCGCCGGACCCTCCCCGGAGACCGCCGCCGTTCCCGCCCCCAACACCCCCGCGCCCGGCGCCCTCCTCCAGGACCGGCTGGCCGGGTGGGTCTCGGATCTCACGACCCTCCACGAGCTCACCGAGCGCCTGTCCCGCACGAACGCGCTGGAACCGGCCCTCCATGAGCTCCTGCGCGCCGGAGCCGCCCTCGTCGGCGCCCGCCGCGGCCTGGTCGCCCTGGAACCCGGCGACGGGCTCGGCCCCCGCACCACTCTCGGCCTCGGCCTCGGCCGGGCCGATCTCGGCCACATCGAGACCGTCCCGCGCGGCGCGCTGCCGTACGACACCGGCACGGCCACCGAGGTCCTCCACCCCGACCTGCTCGCCGAGGACGGTCTCGACCCCCGGCACCGCGAGGTGGCCGTCCGTCTCGGCTACGCCGCCAGCTACGCCCTGCCCCTCGCCACCGACTCCGCGGGCCGCCTCGGCGCCGCCGTCTGGTTCTACGACGAACCTGCCCAGCCCCACGAGCGGCAGCGCCACCTCGCCGGGCTCTACGTCCGGCACGCCACCGAGCACCTCGCCCGGCTGCTGGAGGTGGAAAGCGCACGCGCGCGCGTGGCGACCATCACCGAGGAACTGCTGCCCGCCCGGCTGCCCCGGGTGCCCGGCGTCCAGCTCGCCGCCCGGCACCGCACCGGCCCGCGCGGCGGCGGCGACTGGTACGACGCGCTGCCGCTGCCGGACGCCGCCCTCGGCCTGTCCGTCGGCTCGGTCACCGGCTCCGGCCCCAGCGCGGTGGCCGCCATGGGCCGGCTGCGCGCCTCCCTGCGCGCCTACGCCGTGATGGAGGGCGAGGACCCGGTCGCCGTCCTGTCCGACCTGGAGCTGCTGCTGCGGCTTACCGAGCCCGCCCGCTCGGCCACCGCGCTGTTCGCCTACTGCGAGCCCGCGCTGCGCAAGATCACCCTGGCCGGTGCCGGGCACAGCCCGCCGCTGCTGATCGGCGAGCGGCGCACCGAGTTCGCCGAGACCTCCGTCTCCGCCCCGCTCGGCATGCTCGCCTGCTGGGAGGCGCCCAGCGTGGAGATCCAGGCCGAGGCCGGGGAGACGATGCTGCTCTACACCGACGGGCTGCTGCACCGTACCGGCGACCCGACGGACCGCGCCTTCGCCCGCCTGCACGCGGCCGCCGCGAGCATCCCGCGCACGTTGCGCCACGACCCCGGCGCCGTCGCCGACCACGTCCTGCGCACCGTCCTGCCGGACGCTCTGGACGCGGCCGACAGCGAGGAGGACGTGGTGCTGCTGGCGGCCCGCTTCGACTGAGCACCGCCCCAGAGGACGGCATGACCGGGCATAACAGGTCATCCGGTCCCGGTCCGGCCACGGTACGACCGTACGATGATGGTGGTCCCCGCTCGGCCACAAGCAGGAGCGTCGCGGGCCCCGGGGGAGATCACAAGGCGTATCGAGGAGGATCACGTGTCCGAGGAGCTCAACCCGGCTGTCCCCGACTCCGCTACCGCGGAGGGCCCGGAGGCCGAGTCCGAGGAGCCCATCAAGCAGCGGAAGAACGGCCTGTACCCGGGCGTCTCCGACGAGCTGGCCGAGAACATGCAGTCCGGCTGGGCCGACACGGAGCTGCGCGACCTGCAGCCGATCCCGCAGGCCGCCGAGACCGCCCGCCGCCGCGCCGCGCTCTCCGCCCGCTTCCCGGGCGAGCGCCTGGTGATCCCGGCGGGCAACCTGAAGACCCGCTCGAACGACACCGAGTATCCCTTCCGCGCCTCCGTCGAGTACGCGTACCTCACCGGCAACCAGACCGAGGACGGCGTCCTGGTCCTGGAGCCCACCGCCGACGGCCACCAGGAGACGATCTACCTCCTGCCCCGCTCCAACCGGGAGAACGGCGAGTTCTGGCTCTCCGGCCAGGGCGAGCTGTGGGTCGGCCGCCGCCACTCCCTCGCCGAGTCGGAGGCGCTGTACGGCATCCCGGCCGCCGACGTGCGCGAGCTGGCCGACAAGCTGCGCGAGGCCACCGGCCCGGTGCGCGTGGTGCGCGGCCACGACGCCGGCATCGAGGCCGCCCTGACCGACAAGGTCACCGCCGAGCGCGACGAGGAGCTGCGCGTCTTCCTCTCCGAGGCCCGGCTGATCAAGGACGAGTTCGAGATCGGCGAGCTGCAGAAGGCCGTCGACTCCACGGTCCGCGGCTTCGAGGACGTCGTGAAGGTCCTCGACAGGGCCGAGGCCACGTCCGAGCGCTACATCGAGGGCACGTTCTTCCTCCGCGCGCGTGTGGAGGGCAACGACGTCGGCTACGGCTCCATCTGCGCGTCCGGCCCGCACGCCTGCACCCTGCACTGGGTCCGCAACGACGGCCCGGTCCGCTCCGGCGACCTGCTCCTGCTGGACGCGGGCGTGGAGACCCACACCCTGTACACCGCGGACGTGACGCGCACGCTGCCGGTCAACGGCACGTACAGCGAGATCCAGAAGAAGATCTACGACGCCGTGTACGAGGCCCAGGAGGCCGGTATCGCGGCGGTCAAGCCGGGCGCCAAGTACCGCGACTTCCACGACGCCGCCCAGCGCGTGCTCGCCGAGAAGCTCGTCGAGTGGGGCCTGGTCGAGGGCCCGGTCGAGCGCGTCCTGGAGCTGGGCCTGCAGCGCCGCTGGACCCTGCACGGCACCGGCCACATGCTCGGCATGGACGTCCACGACTGCGCCGCCGCGCGGACCGAGACGTACGTGGACGGCACCCTGGAGCCGGGCATGGTGCTCACCGTCGAGCCGGGCCTGTACTTCCAGGCCGACGACCTGACCGTGCCGGAGGAGTACCGGGGCATCGGCGTCCGGATCGAGGACGACATCCTCGTCACCGAGGACGGCAACCGAAACCTTTCGGCCGGTCTGCCGCGCCGCTCCGACGAGGTCGAGGCGTGGATGGCCGCGCTCAAGGGCTGACCTGAGATTCAATGGCCGGGTACCGGGCAGGTGCCCGGCCATTCGCGTGCCTGGGGGGAAGGTCTCGTGGACGACTTCTGGTCCGGTGTCGGTGTCGATCTGCATCTGGAGCCGGACTCGGCGGCCGGCCGCCGTGCCGGACTGGAGCGGGCCCTGCGGGACGCCGTACGCGACGGGCGGCTCGTGCCCGGGACCCGGCTGCCGGCCACCCGGCGGCTCGCCACCGAGCTCGGCATCTCACGCGGCACCACCAAGGCGGCCTACGACCAGCTCGTCGCCGAGGGGTATCTGACGGCGCGCCAGGGCTCGGGCACCCGGGTCGCCGAGCTGCCGCCCGTCGCCTCCGCCGAACCCGGCACGGCGGCACGCACGCGTGCCCCGCGTTTCGATCTGCGCCCCGGCAGCCCGGACGTCGGCGCGTTCCCGGCGGCGGCCTGGCTGCGCGCGCTGCGCCGGGCCATGGCGACGGCGCCCTCACTGGCGTACGACTACGGCGACCCGCGCGGCCGGATCGAGCTGCGCACGGCGCTCTCCGGCTATCTGGGCCGGGCGCGCGGAGTGCTGGCGCCGCCGGAGCGGATCGTCATCACCTCCGGGTACGTCCAGGGCCTCGCGCTGCTCACGCGCGTGCTGGACGGCGCCGCCGTCGCCATGGAGGACCCCGGGCTGCCGTTCCACCGGGAGGTCGTGCGGCGGGGTGGCGGAACGGTCCTGCCGGCACCGGTCGACGCGCACGGGGTGCGTCCCGAGGAACTGGGCGAGGCCGCCGCCGTGGTGGTCACACCGGCGCACCAGTACCCGACCGGGGTGACCCTGCACCCGGAGCGGCGGCGGGCGCTCGGCGACTGGGCACGCGCGCGTGGCGGGCTGATCGTCGAGGACGACTACGACGGCGAGTTCCGCTACGACCGCCAGCCGGTGGGCGCGCTGCAGGGCATGGCACCCGGACAGGTGGTGTATCTCGGCACCGCCTCCAAGACGCTGGGCCCCGCACTCCGCCTGGGCTGGATGGTGCTGCCGGCGCATCTGGTCGACGCGGTCGCCGACGCCAAGCTGCACAGCGACCACCACACCGAGACCATCGGCCAGCTGGCCCTGGCCGAGCTGATCGACAGCCACGCGTACGACCGGCACGTGCGCGCGTGCCGGCTGCGCTACCGGCGCCGCCGGGACCAGTTGCTGGACCGGCTGGGCGCGGGCCGGAGCGTGCACGGCATCGCTGCCGGACTGCACGCCCTGATCGACGTGCCCGACGAGGCGGAGGTGCTGGCACAGGCGGAGGCGCGCGGGCTGGCCCTCGGTGCCCTCGGCACCCACTGGCACGCGCCGGGCGGGGACCGGCCGCAGGGCCTGGTCGTCGGCTACGGCACCCCGCGTGAGCGGGTGTATCCGAAGGCGCTGGAGGCGCTGGCGAAGGTGCTGTGCTGACTTGACGGCAGTCCTGCGGAGGCTGTCACTGCCAGTGCCACCTTCGGCGGAACACACGGGAGCGGGTGTCGTCACACCACCAGGAGAGGGGTGTCCTTCCGCCACTTGAGGATCTTGTCGAAGCTCACCACCGTGCCGCCCCGGCCGGGCTTGGCGCCGATGTGCACGTGATCGGCGAGTTCCTTGATGAGACAGAGCCCGCGGCCGTGCTCGGCGTCCGCCCGGGCGGCCCGGATCTCCTGGGAGCGAAAGAACCCCGGTCCGGAATCGGCCACTTCGATACGGCACTTCTCGCCGTCGAGATACGCCGTCACCCGGTACGCCTCCGAGGTGCCGCCGTGCGAGGCACTCCCGCCGTGCTCGACGGCGTTCGCGCAGGCCTCGGTCAGGGCGACGGACAGGTCGTAGGAGATCTCGGGGTCGACGCCCGCCGTCTCCATGGTGCCGATCAGCAGGCGCCGGGCGAGCGGCACGCTCGCGGCCTCGCGGCGCAGATGGAGTGACCACCAGATGCTCATGCTCCAGCCTCCTGGCCGCGGCTCGACATACCGATACGTATTGCCGCCCGTAGGGGGCCGTAAGCACACAGTTGACGTGACTCCGCCCATACGGCCGATGCGCCAAGGGAGGAATCGGTGTATGAGGGACGTTCCCCCGGCCCCGTCGTAGGGCGCCTGTACACGCAGTGCGATGATGAGGCCGCCATGACTGCCCCCCACCCGCCCACGGCGCGTCCCGGAGCGGGGCTCCGGATCCTGCGGGCCGCGGTGTTCGCCGCGGTCTGCGTCGCGCTGGCCGCGTGTGGTCACACCCTCGCCTCCTGCGCGAGCGTGCCCCTGTGGACGCTGGGCGCGGGCTTCCTCGGCTGTCTGCTGCTCGTGGTGCCGCTTGCCGGGCGCGCCCGCTCGCTTCCGGGCATCGCCGCGCTCCTCGCGCTCGGCCAGAGCGCGCTGCACACGCTGTTCGGGCTGGGCCAGCACGGGGCCGCCATGGCCGCCGGCGGGACGGCGACGGGCTCGATGAGCTCCGCCGGCTCGACGGGCTCCCCTTCGGCCGGTACGGCGGTCTCCTCGCTCAGCGACACCGCGCTGGTCGAGCAGGCCACGAGGCTGCTGTGCGGGGCGAGCCCGGCCGCCCTGACCCCGGGGCGCGCCTTCCACCTGCTGCTCGCCGCGCACCTCGTCGACCGCTCGGGCCGGCCCGTGGCGGTCATGGGCGGCATGCACCACGCGTACGACGTCACCGGCTCCTCCGCCGCGCTGCTGCCCTCGCTGCCGATGCTGCTCGGCCACGTCCTCGCGGCCGTCGCAGCGGGCTGGCTGCTGCGCCGCGGTGACCTGGCGCTGTTGCGGCTGATCGAGCTGTCGGCGCACGGAGTCACAGAGGGAGTGCTCGTACGTTCTCTGCGCGCCGCGCTCGCGCTGGCGCGCGCCCTGTGTGCCGGGCTGCTGCCCGTCTCCGAGCCCCTCCCGCGCGGCCGTCGTACCGCCCGGGACGAGGCGCCCGACCCGCACACCACCGCACTCCAGCACACGGTGATCCGGCGCGGTCCGCCCGCCGCCCGCTTCCCTCTCGCCGCCTGACGCGACGCGCGCACCGCTCCACCGATCCGGGAAGAGGGCTGCCGCCGTCGCGCGGTACGCGCGCGTGCGCGTACCTCTCTTCGCCATCGGAACTCTCGGAGTGGAGTGCTCCTGCCATGCAGGCTTCTCATATCGCCCCCCGTGTCGCCTCTCGTCGCACCGCCGCTCGTGTCGCCGCCGCCGGCGCCGTCGCGGGCACGGCCGTCCTGGCGCTGTCCGTCCCCGCCTTCGCGCACGTCACCGTGCAGCCGGAGGGGGCCGCGGCCAAGGGCGGCTACGCGGTAGTCGACTTCAAGGTCCCCAACGAGCGCGACAACGCCTCGACCACCAAGGTCGAGGTCAACTTCCCGGCCGACCACCCGCTCGCCTCGGTCATGCCCGAGTCCGTCGCCGGCTGGAACGTGCAGGTCACCAAGTCCAGGCTGGACAAGCCGCTGACCATGCACGGCGAGAAGATCGACGAGGCCGTCACCAAGGTCACCTGGACCGCCGCCGACGGCAAGGGCATCCGGCCCGGCTACTTCCAGAAGTTCCCGCTGTCCCTCGGCGCCCTGCCCGAGAACACCGACCAGCTCGTCTTCAAGGCGATCCAGACGTACTCCAACAAGGAGGTCGTGCGCTGGATCGAGGTGCCGCAGGCCGGTCAGGACGAGCCGGAGAACCCGGCGCCGGTGCTGCAGCTGTCCGCCGCGACCGACGACCACCACGGCACGGCGGGCGCCACCGAGGACGCCTCCGACAAGACCGCGGACACGGCCGCCGCCGATTCCGGCTCCCACGACACCGACACCACCGCGCGCGTGCTCGGCGTGATCGGCATCGCCGCCGGCATCGGGGGCGTCGCCTACGGCGTCCTCGCGGGCCGTCGCCGGACCGCCTAAGCCCTTCCGGACCGCGCACGGGGGTCGTGCGAGGCGTGCGACGCTGTCGTGGCCGCCGTACGACCCCGGTGCGCGCCGGAGCACTCACATCTGGGACATTTTTCTATGCGCAAGAAGACGTTCGCCGCGGCCGCGCTGCTCGCCGCCGCCACCCTGACCCTCTCCGCCTGCGGCAGCGGGAACGACGGCAAGTCGCCGGTCACCGCGGTCTCGGAGGAGTCCGGCTCGGGCAAGGCCGCCACCGTCCTCGACCAGCCCTTCCAGAAGCCGGACCTGGTCCTCACCGACACGCATGGCAAGAAGTACGACCTGCGCCAGGAGACCAAGGGCCGTCCGACCCTGCTGTACTTCGGCTACACGCACTGCCCCGACATCTGCCCGACGACGATGAGCAACATCGCCGTCGCCAAGAAGGCGCTGCCCAAGGCCGAGCAGAACGATCTGAGGGTCGTGTTCGTCACCACCGACCCCGGCCGCGACACCCCCGCCGAACTGGGCAAGTGGCTCAAGGGCATCGACCCGCAGTTCATCGGGCTGACCGGGGACTTCGCCACCGTCCAGGCCGGTGCCCGCTCCGTCGGCATCTCCGTGGAGCCGACCACGAAGGACAAGAACGGCAAGCTCGTCTCCGTCCACGGCACCCAGGTCATCGTCTTCTCCCCGAAGACGAACGGCGGTTACGTCCTCTACGGCGAGGACGCCACGGTCGACGACTACACCAAGGACCTGCCGAAGCTCGTCAAGGGGGCGAACCCGTGAGGCACCGCCCCGCCGTCCTGACCGCGGCCGCCGCGCTCGCGGGTGCGCTGGCCCTCACGGGCTGCTCGGACTCCGGCTCCGCCTCCGGCTCATCGAAGGCCGAACTGTCGGTGAGCGGGCCGTACATACCGCAGCCGGTCTCCGCCGACATGGCGGCCGGCTTTCTGACGATCACCAACAACGGCGGCACCCAGGACGAGCTGACCGGGGTGACCAGCGACGCCGCCGGCCAGATCACCATGCACAGCACCATGGGCGGCGCCATGCAGGAGAAGAGCTCCTTCGCGATACCCGCCCACGGTCAACTCGTCTTCAAAAGCGGGGGCAACCATCTGATGTTCGAGAAGCTGAGGCATCAGCCGAAAAAGGGCCAGACGGTCACCGTGAAGCTCACCTTCGCCCAGTCCGGGCCCCTCACCGTCGAGATGCCGGTGAAGTCCGCCACGTACAACCCGTCGACCGGCCACTGAGGGAGGGACCGACACCGTGACGCGGACCATCACCCCCACGCGACACAAGGGCAGCCTGCGCACCCTGGTGCTGCTGCTCCTCGCCGTCATCGGCGCACTGCTCGCGGGGGCCGCACCGGCCTCCGCGCACGCGGCGCTGACCGGCAGCGACCCCGCGCAGGGGGTGGTGGTCAAGCAGGCACCGAGCCAGGTCGCGCTCACCTTCTCCGAGAAGGTGGCGATGAACGACGACTCCCTGCGCGTCCTCGACCCCCGGGGCAAGCCGGTCCAGACCGGCGCACCGGCCAACCTGAGCGGGACGACGTACGCCGTGAAGCTCAGGAGCGGCCTGGGCAAGGGCACCTACACGGTGACCTACCAGGTCGTCTCCGCCGACAGCCATCCCGTCTCCGGCGCCTACACCTTCTCCATCGGGGCGCCCTCGCAGACCGTGGTCTCCGGCACCGGGCCGGTCGCGGGCGGCGGGGTCGTGGGCGCGCTCTACGCCTTCGGGCGCTACGCGTCGTACGCCGGTTTCATCGTGCTCGCCGGCGGCGCGGCCTTCGTGCTCGCCTGCTGGCAGCGCGGTGCGGGCGTACGGCCCCTGCAGCGGCTGGTCGTCGGCGGCTGGCTCACGCTCACCGCGGCCACCCTGTGGCTGCTGCTCCTGCGCGGCTCCTACACCACCTCCGGGAAGCTCGCCGACGTCTTCGACCTCGGTCTGCTGGGCCAGGTGCTGCAGACCAAGACCGGCGCGGCGCTGGTCTCCCGGCTGCTGCTGCTCGCCGCCGCCGCGCTGTTCATCGCCGTCCTCTTCGGCGCCTACACCAAGCGCGAGGAGGGTGCGGAGAAACGCGATCTGACCTTCGGGCTCGCCGTCGGCGGTGTGGTCGTCGCGGCGGGGCTCGCGAGCAGCTGGGCCATGGCCGAGCATGCCTCGGTCGGGCTCCAGCCGGGCATCGCCATGCCCGTCGACGTCGTCCATCTGCTGGCCGTCGCCGCGTGGCTGGGCGGGCTCACCGCGCTGCTGGTCGCCCTGTACCGGGCGCCCGCCGAGACGCCGGTGGAGGCCGCCGCCGTCCGCCGCTTCTCCCGCCTGGCCTTCGGCTCCGTCGTCGCGCTCGTCGCGACCGGCACCTACCAGTCCTGGCGGCAGCTGGGCTCCTGGTCGGCGTTCACCGACACCCGGTACGGACAGCTGCTCCTGGTCAAGATCGGGCTGGTGGCGGTCATGGTCGGCATCGCGTCGGTCTCGCGGCGGTGGACGGGCCGGCTGGCCGACACGGCCGGCGTCACAGCCGAGAATCCCGCGAAGGAACGGGTCACCTCGGGTGCGGCCAAACAGTCCAACAAGGGCAAGAGCAGCGGAGATCCCCGGCGCGCCGCCGAGCTCGCCCGGCAGCGGGCCGCGATGGACGCCGCCCGGCAGAAGCGGCTGCGGGACGGCGACACGAACCGCTTCGGGCTGCGCCGTACGGTGCTCGCCGAGGCCGGTGTCGCAGTCGTGCTGCTCGCCGTCACCACCTGGCTGACCCAGACCGAGCCGGGCCGCACCGAACTGGACGCCAAGGCCGCCTCCTCGTCCTCCTCCGCCTCGGCCACGGCACCCTCGAACGGCGCGCTGACCCTGGACATGCCCTTCGACACCGGCGGCGCCGACGGCAAGGGCGTCGTCAGCGTCGACCTCGACCCCGCGCGCGTGGGCGGCAACGAGATGCATGTGTACGTCCAGCGGCTGGGCGGCCGGGCCTTCGACATCCCCGAGGTGAAGGTCGAGTTCACCCTGGAGGCGAAGAAGATCGGCCCGCTTCCCGTGACCCCCGACCACATCACCACCGGCCACTGGGCAGCGAGCGGCGTGCAGATCCCCATGGCCGGCGACTGGAAGATCGCCGTCACCGTGCGGACCTCCGACATCAACCAGGTGACCGTCTCCAAGAACGCGCAGATCGGCTGAACGACACCATGCCCGACCAGTCCCTCCCCCAGGCCCCTACCTCCGCCGAGGTGCCCGAGGCGTCCGAGCCCGCGGGCGGCCACGGCCTCTCCCGGCGTGCGCTGCTCGGCACCGCGGGCGCCACCGGGCTCGTGCTCGGCGCCGCCGGCGGGGCCGTGGGCTACGCCGCCGCACCCGCCCCGGCCACCCCGCTGACCTCGGTCGGCTCCGACCGGGCGATGTTTCACGGGAAACATCAGCCCGGCATCACCGAGGGCCTCCAGGCGCGCGGCCATCTCGTCGCCTTCGACCTCGTGGCGGGCGCCGGCCGCAGGGAGGCCGCAGCCCTGCTGCGCCGCTGGTCCACGACGGCCGAGCGGCTGATGGCGGGCGAGGCCGCGCCGCACGACGACACCGATGTGGCCCGCGACGCCGGGCCCTCCTCGCTGACGGTCACCTTCGGCTTCGGGCGCTCCTTCTTCGGCAGGACGGGTCTGGAGAAACAACGGCCGACCGCGCTCGACCCGCTGCCGGACTTCTCCTCCGACCACCTCGACAAGGCGCGCAGCGACGGCGACCTGTGGGTGCAGATCGGCGCGAACGACGCCCTGGTCGCCTTCCACGCCCTGCGCGCGATCCAGAAGGACGCGGGCGGCGCGGCCCGGCTGCGCTGGCAGATGAACGGCTTCAACCGCACCCCGGGCGCCACGGCGCACCCCATGACGGCCCGCAACCTCATGGGCCAGCTCGACGGCACCCGCAATCCCAAGCCGGCCGACCCGGACTTCGACCGGCGGATCTTCGTGCCCGCCTCGGGCGAGCCGGCCTGGATGGCGAACGGCTCCTACGCCGTCGTACGCCGTATCCGCATGCTCCTCGACGACTGGGAGAAGCTGTCGGTGCCGGCACAGGAGGCGGTCATCGGTCGCCGGAAGTCCAACGGGGCGCCGCTGTCCGGGGGCGACGAGACGACCCCGATGGACCTGGAGAAGACCGACGCCAAGGGCGAGTACGTCGTCCCCCTCAACGCCCACGCCCGGATCACCCGGCCCGACAAGAACGGCGGCGCGGCCATGCTGCGGCGCCCCTTCTCCTACCACGACGGCTTCGACGCGGACGGCACGCCCGACGCCGGTCTGCTCTTCGTCTGCTGGCAGGCGGACCCGCTGCGCGGCTTCGTCCCGGTGCAGCGCAAGCTCGACCGGGGCGACGCGCTGTCGCAGTACATCCGGCACGAGACGAGCGGGCTGTTCGCGGTGCCGGGCGGGGCCGCGAAGGGCGAGTACGTGGGGCAGCGGCTGCTGGAGGGCTGACCTCCTTTCAGTGGCGATCGGGGTTTCAAACCACCCGGTCGAGTGGTGTTCCTGAGACACGGAAGCCGCTTTCCGCTGCGGCCATTAGGGTGAGGACATGCCAGCGAGCTATGCGTATCTCGGCCCGGAGGGCACCTTCACCGAGGTGGCCCTGCGGACGCTCCCGGAAGCGGCCACCCGGGAACTCGTCCCGTATGTGTCGGTGCAGTCCGCGCTGGACGCGGTGCGGGCCGGGGAGGCCGAGGCGGCGTTCGTGCCGATCGAGAACTCGGTCGAGGGCGGCATCACCACCACCCTGGACGAACTGGTCGCCGGCGAGCCGCTGATGATCTACCGCGAGGTGCTGCTGTCGATCACCTTCGCGCTGCTGGTCCGGCCCGGCACCAAGCTGTCGGACATCAAGACCGTCTCCGCCCACCCGGCGGCCCAGTCGCAGGTGCGCAACTGGCTGCGCAAGAACCTTCCCGACGCCGCCTGGGAGTCGGCCGCCTCCAACGCGGACGCGGCCCGGCTGGTCCAGGAGGGCCGGTACGACGCCGCCTTCGCGGGCGAGTTCGCCGCCTCTCGGTACGGTCTCGATGCCCTGGAGACCGGGATCCACGACTTCCCGGAGACCGCGCAGACCCGGTTCGTGCTGGTCGGCCGTCCGGCCCGGCCCGCCGCACCGACCGGCGCCGACAAGACCTCGGTCGTGCTGTGGCAGCGCGACGACCACCCCGGCGCGCTGCGCGACCTGCTGGGGGAGTTCGCCTCCCGAGGGATCAACCTCATGCTGCTGCAGTCCCGGCCGACCGGCGCCGGCATCGGCAACTACTGCTTCTGCATCGACGCCGAGGGCCATATCTCCGACCGGCGGATGGCGGAGGCGCTGATGGGCCTGAAGCGGATCTGCCTGCAGGTGCGTTTCCTCGGCTCCTACCCGCGTGCGGACATCGGGCCGGCGGAGGCTCCGGCGACCCGGGCGGGGACCTCGGACGAGGAGTTCATGGCGGCGGCGGACTGGGTGGCGCGCTGCCAGGACGGCCGGTTCTGAGCCGACCGTAGACTGCTTCCAGCCAGTACTACCTGCATATCTTCGTTATCCACAGAAGTTATCCACAGGTCCGCTTCTCGACCTGGGGACAAGTCGACAAGGGTGCGTGAGTCGGTCGACAAATCGCCCCCGACGCCCCCGATGCGGCCACTGCCCCGCAGCTCACCCTTCGTCCACTCGTTTCCATTGATTCATCTTTTGGAGCGACCGCTTTCCACTCAAAAGTGGGTGTGAACCGGGTTTGCCCTGGGAATTCTTCGGTCCGCCACAAGGATCCGGAGTGATCAATTCCGAAATCCACAGACCTTCCACACAGCCTGTGGATAACTCTCCCGGGGGTGTGGATCCCTGTGGACAGCACGCTTGCGAAGTCCCGTTCTCCACAAGGGAATCCGGTCAACCCGGCGCCGGAGCGCTGCCCCGTCCCAGGGAGTGAGACACTTTTCCTTGACGGGTACCGATAAGTTCCGACACGTTGTGCAATTCGCTCATAACGGAACGTAAGCGACAAAGTATGGCGAATACGAACTCGGCGTAATAGTGATTCGTGAGCGGCAAGCCCGCACCGGTAGCCTTGGCCTCGTGATTGACCTTCGCCTGCTCCGTGAGGACCCCGACCGTGTGCGCGCGTCCCAGCGCGCCCGTGGAGAGGACGTCGCGCTCGTCGACTCCCTCCTGTCTGCCGACGAGCGGCGCAGGTCCTCCGGCGTCCGCTTCGACGAGTTGCGCGCCGAGCAGAAGCAGCTCGGCAAGCTCATCCCCAAGGCCACCGGCGACGAGAAGGCCGAGCTGCTGAAGCGGGCGAGCCAGCTCGCCGCCGACGTCAAGGCCGCCGACGCCGAGCGCGACGCGGCCGACGCCGAGACTCAGGAGCTGCTGCTCCAGCTCGGCAACCTCGTCCACCCCGACGTGCCCGTCGGCGGCGAGGAGGACTTCGCCACGCTGGAGACGCACGGCACGATCCGCGACTTCGGCGCCGAGGGCTTCGAGCCCAGGGACCACCTGGAGCTCGGCCAGCTGCTCGGCGCCATCGACGTCGAGCGCGGCGCCAAGGTCTCCGGCTCCCGCTTCTACTTCCTCACCGGTGTCGGCGCCCTGCTGGAGCTGGCCCTGGTGAACGCGGCCATCGCCCAGGCCACCGCGGCCGGCTTCACCCCGATGCTCACCCCGGCGCTGGTCCGCCCGCAGTCCATGGCCGGCACCGGCTTCCTCGGCCAGGCCGCCCAGGACGTCTACCACCTCGACAAGGACGACCTGTACCTGGTCGGCACTTCCGAGGTCCCGCTGGCGGCCTACCACATGGACGAGATCATCGACGCGGACAGGCTGCCGCTGCGGTACGCGGGCTTCTCGCCCTGCTTCCGCCGCGAGGCCGGCTCGCACGGCAAGGACACGCGGGGCATCTTCCGCGTGCACCAGTTCGACAAGGTCGAGATGTTCTCGTACGTCGCGCCCGAGGACTCCCAGGCCGAGCACCAGCGGCTGCTGGAGTGGGAGAAGCAGTGGCTGACCTCGCTGGAGCTGCCGTTCCGCGTCATCGACGTCGCCTCCGGTGACCTCGGCGCCTCGGCCTCCCGCAAGTTCGACTGCGAGGCCTGGATCCCGACCCAGGGCAAGTACCGCGAGCTGACCTCCACCTCGGACTGCACCGAGTTCCAGTCCCGCCGGCTGTCCATCCGGGTCCGCGACGGCAAGCAGGTCAAGCCGCTCGCCACGCTCAACGGCACGCTGTGCGCCGTCCCGCGCACGATCGTGGCGATCCTGGAGAACCACCAGCAGGCCGACGGCTCGGTCCGGGTCCCCGAGGTGCTGCGCCCGTACCTGGGCGGCCGGGAGGTCCTGGAGCCGGTCGCCAAGTGACCGGCTTTCCCTACCGGCTGATCGCGACCGACCTCGATGGAACGCTCCTGCGCTCCGACGGGTCGGTCTCGCAGCGCACCCGTGACGCGCTCGCCGCGGCCACCGCGGCGGGCGCGGCCCACATCGTCGTCACCGGCCGCGCGGCCCCGTGGACCCGGCCCATCCTGGACGACCTCGGCTACAAGGGCCTCGCCGTCTGCGGCCAGGGCGCGCAGGTCTACGACGCCGGGGCGCACCGCCTGCTGACCTCGGTCACCCTGGACCGGCAGCTGGCGGGCGTGGCCCTGGCCAAGATCGAGGCCGAGGTGGGTCCGCTGTACCTGGCGGCCAGCCGGGACGGGCTCGACGGCGAGGTACTGGTGGGACCCGGTTACGCGGTCACGGGCACGCTGCCGGCGACCCCGTTCACGGACGCGTCCGACCTCTGGGCTGCTCCGCTGGGCAAGATCTACATACAGCATCCGACGCTGGGCGACGACGAGCTGGCGGAGGCCGCCCGGCAGGCCGCCGGCGGTTTCGTCACCGTGGCCATGGCGGGCGAGGGCATCGTGGAACTCCTCCCGCTGGGCCTGTCCAAGGCCACGGGGCTGTCTCTCGCCGCCCGCCGTCTCGGCCTGAAGGCCACGGACACGATCGCCTTCGGCGACATGCCCAACGACATCCCGATGTTCGCCTGGGCGGCCCGGGGCGTAGCCATGGCCAACGCCCATGAGGATCTCCGCGCGGTGGCCGACGAGGTTACCTCCTCCCACGAGGAGGACGGGATCGCGGTGGTGCTGGAGCGGTTGCTGTCTTAGCAGCTGGGTCCGCCGTAGGGCTTGCGGCCCGTCGCCGGGTGCGGTCCGTGCCTGGCCGGTCGCGCAGTTCCCCGCGCCCCCAGGGGGTTACCGTGCCGTTGTCTGCGAAGTCGCCGCAGCTGCGGGCAGTCGTGCCCCACTCCTGGCGCCGTCGGCCGACAGGTCGGCCAAGTCCCAGTGACAACGTCTCGCGGAGGATGCACGGATCGAACGTGCGCGGGGTTGTCCCCCGACCACGGCTTAGCAAGCCGGTGCCTTACCACTCGGCCAATCCTCCGGGTGGGCGGCCCACGCGAGAGCGACATCGCGTGCTCGAAGCGGCCGCCCCGGGCTGCCCCCTTGGGCTCCACGGTGGGGTAACTACACCGGAGCCGGCCTCGGGCTGCCCTGTCGGGAGCTGGGCGTACTGCCGTGCATGGACACCGCCCACCTCCACTCCCAGAACACGGCGCCGGGACGTTCCCGGCGGAAGGGGCACAACCACACTGCCCCACCGCCGAGTTGGGCGCCACCGAATTACCGGCGGCGCCACCTGCGGCGCCGCGCCCTGCTGAAGAACCAGCCCGCCGGCGGCTCGTCGGAGCGCCACGGCTGCGGCTCCGGTTCCTCGGCCCGCCAGCGGGCGGCGAGCATCCGGGCCCGCGCGGACGGCTCCGAGGCCTCGGCACCCTGTATGAAGCCCTCGTCGAGGACCAGGCCGTCCCAGACGTCGGCCTCGGACCGCCCGCGCTCGTCGTTCCGCGGCATCTCCTCCGCCATCACCGGCCTCCTAGCCGTACATCCGGTTCGCCCAGTTTGCCGGGGACGAGGTCAAGCCCGCGTCAAGGCGCCACAGGCCTACTCCTCGCCCGCCAGCTTCAGCGTCCGCAGCTTCTGCCCGGCGTACCAGGTGGCCAGCACGGTCACCGCGACCAGCAGCACCGTGGCCGTCGGCAGGCCCACGTCCGAGGTCACCAGGTCACCGCCGGCGACCTTGTGAGCGACGGCCAGCGACCACTGCTGGACGCTGAGCGTGCGCGCGCCGGGCACCAGCGAGCCGAACAGCGCCTCCCAGACCAGGGCGTAGACGAGTCCGAAGACCACCGCGTGCCGGGAGACCGTGCCGAGCAGCAGGAACAGCGCCGAGTAGGCGATGGAGGAGACCAGTGCGGCGACCGTGTAGGCGACGGCGACCTGCTGGCCGTTGCCGTTGAGGATCAGGCCCGCGATCAGGGTCGGCACCGCCGAGAAGACCATGGTGACGGCGATGGCGACGATCAGCTTGGTGAAGATGATCGCGGGCCGTTTCAGCGGCTTGGACAGCAGATAGACGACGGAGCCGTCGTCGATCTCCGGTCCGATCGCGCCCGTGCCCGCGATGACGCCGATGATCGGCACCATGGTGGCGATCGCGAAGCCGCTGAGCACATCGGCGGCCGTCTGGTCGTCGGCTCCGGTCAGACCGCGTACGGCCACGGAGATCACGATCAGCAGCAGCGGCAGCGCGCCGAGGATGAGGGCCCGGCGGCGGCCGAGCAGGGCCCGGTAGGTGAGCCGGGCGACGGTGGGGTCGTACATCTTCGGCCTCCTACGCCGCGACCAGATACGAGAAGACGGACTCCAGGGACTCGTCGGACGGCGAGACCGTGAGGAGCCGGATGCCGTGGTCCCGGGCGACCCGCGGCAGCAGGGCGGTGAAGCGGCCGAAGTCGACGGCCTGGACGCGCAGCGCGCCCTCGGTCAGGTCGACCTCGATGCCGGCCGTCGAGGGGTCGGCGATCAGCGCGGCCGCGAGGGCGCGGTCGTCGCTGGAGCGGACCAGATAGCGGTGCGGGCGGTCGGTCATCAGCCGGCGGATCTTGCGGAAGTCGCCGCTGGCCGCGTGCCTCCCCGCGACGACGACCTCGATGTGCCGGGCGAGCTGTTCGACCTCTTCGAGGATGTGCGAGGAGAACAGCACCGTGCGGCCCTCGTCGCCCATCTTCCGCAGCAGATCCATCAGTTGCATGCGCTGGCGCGGGTCCATGCCGTTGAACGGCTCGTCCAGCAGCAGCAGCGACGGGTCGTGGACCAGGGCGCTCGCCATCTTCACGCGCTGCCGCATGCCCTTGGAGTACGTGGAGATCCTCCGGTCCTGCGCGTACTCCATCTCGACCGTGGCGAGGGCCCGCCTGGCGGCTTTGTCGCCCAGGCCGTGCAACTCGGCGTTGGCGACGACGAATTCGCGGCCGGTGAGGAAGTCGTACATCGCCTCGCGCTCGGGGACGATGCCGATGTGCCGGTAGATCTGCTCGTTGCGCCACACCGGCTGTCCGTCGAGGGTGACCGTGCCGGTGGAGGGGGCGAGGAAGCCGCCCATCATGTTGATCAGGGTGGACTTCCCGGCGCCGTTGGGGCCGAGCAGGCCGGTGACGCCGGGGCCGATGGTCATGGTGATGTCGTTGACGGCGACCACGTTGCCGAACCAGCGGGAGACGTGGTCGATGGAGAGCGTGGTCACAGGCCCACCTTCTTGTAGCGGCGCATCAGGAGGCCGTAGCTGCCGGCGATCAGAGCGAGCACGACCAGGACGTAGACCACGCCCTGACCGGCCGAGGGATCGACCGCCCCGGGGTTGCGGGCGGTCGCGCCCAGGAAGGCGGACTGGACGCCGTCGATGAGCGTGATGGGCGAGAACAGGCCGATCCACGGGATGGCCTCGGAGTGGTTCTGCACATTGGCGATGGCCTGGAGCGTGCTGACCGCGCCGTAGGAGATGATCAGCACGGCGATCACGGCGGCGATGCCGAAGCCGCGGCGCGGGGTGACGGCGGCGATGACCAGGCCGATGCCGGCGAAGAGCAGGGAGAGCAGGGCCACGGAGACCAGTCCCTCGGCGAATTCCTTCGTCTGGTGGGCGAAGCCCAGCTTGGCCAGCAGGGAGCCCACGTACATCACGAGCAGGGGAGCGGCGGTCAGGATGAAGATCGCCGAGGCGAGCGCGGCGAACTTGGCACGTACGTAGTCGGCGGTCTCGATGGGCCGCGAGAAGTACAGCGGTACGGTCTTGAAGCGCAGGTCGCGGGAGACGGCCTGGGGTGCCTGCGAGGCGACGTACAGGCTGATCACGGCCTGCAGCATGATCGCGTAGCGGGTGTAGGCCACCGGCAGTTCGTGCGCCTTGGTGAAGACCGCGACGGCCACCATGATGGCCGCGGGCACGCACATCACCGCGAACAGCAGCATCGGCAGCACCTTGGTCTTGGCCGAGCGGCCGAGGCCGTAGGCGCCGCGCAGGGACTGTGCGTACAGCGAGCGGCGGGCGTAGGCGCGGCCGAGGCGCGGGCCGTCGTAGCCGCGGTAGCCGATGTCGTGGATGCGGGTCTGGTCGCCCGTGGGCGAGGTCAGGGGCTGCACGGGGTGCTCAACCGCCATGGCCGACGGCCTCCTTCCGCTGCTCGTCGCCGCTGTGCTCGGCGCTGCTGGTGAACACCTCGGAGATGTGGTGCCGGCGCTGCTCCATGCGCACCAGGCCGAGGCCGAGGTCGGCGACGACGTCCCGGACCAGGTCGTACGTCTCGTCGCCCTGGGCGGTCAGCAGCAGGATGTGTCCGGCGCCGGGCAGTCCGGCGCCCTCGCTCTCGATCTCCACCCCGCGTGCGTGCAGCGCCTCGCGGACCGCGCGGGTGCCGTCGGGGTGGGTGTCGCTGTCGGTGACCTCGATCGCGAGGGTGGTCGTGGTCTGGGTGAAGTCGGTGGTGGAGCTGGAGCGCAGGAGCTTGCCGCCGTCGATGACGACGACGTGGTCGCAGGTGCGCTCCAGTTCGCCGAGGAGGTGGGAGGTGACCAGGACCGAGATGCCGAACTCGGTGTGGATGCGGCGGATCAGGCCGAGCATCTCGTCCCGGCCGACCGGGTCCAGGCCGTTGGTCGGTTCGTCCAGGAAGACCAGCTTCGGGTCGTGCACCAGCGCCTGGGCGAGCTTCACGCGCTGCTTCATGCCGGTCGAGTAACCGCCGATGGGGCGGTAGCGCTCCTCGTACAGCCCGACGTGGCGCAGGGTGTCCGCGGTGCGCTCACGCGCGGCGGTGGGCGGCAGGCCGGACATGCGTGCCATGTGGACGACGAACTCGGTGGCCGAGACGTCGGGCGGCAGGCAGTCGTGCTCCGGCATGTAGCCGACGCGCTCGCGGATGGCGCCGCCCTTGGTGGCGACGTCGAGGCCGAGCACCTCGGCGCGGCCCTCCGTGGCGGGGGACAGACCCAGCAGGATCTTGATCAGGGTGGACTTGCCGGCGCCGTTGGCCCCGACGAGTCCGGTCACACCGGGCCCGATGTCCACGGACAGCCGGTCGAGCGCGGTCACCCGGGGGAACCGCTTGCTCAGGCTTTCGGTCGCGATCACAGTCACGCATACGACGGTAGTGACGCGGGCCACGCCGGTCGTCAGACCTCAGAGCCGTCTTGGCGTCAGACCCAAGTATTACGGGGCCCTAGGGGATGCCCTGCCTCAGGGTTACCCCGGGTTTTCCACAGCCTGCCACCCTCCTATTGACGCCGCCTCTAACAACTGCCACATTCACCAGTGTCAAGTTACGGACGAGTAGGCGGTCCGTGGACGAGTCGGCGCAGCGACGGGACGAGTCGACACCGCGACAGGACGGGGCGGCATGACGACGGCAGTGAGCAGCGAACTCTCCGTGGAGTTGCGGGGGTTCAGGCGGGTGCAGCGCCTCGCCTACGAGTGCGCGGAGGCGGTCGCGGCGCGGCTGGAGCCGGGCGTGACCGAGCGCGAGGCGGCGCGGATGCAGCGGGAGTGGCTGCGCGAGCGCGGGGTGCGGGACTGGTTCCACCTGCCCTTCGCCTGGTTCGGCGACCGCACGGCGTTCGTGAACTTCCGCATCCCCCTGCAGTTCTTCCCCACCGACCGCGCCCTGGCGCCCGGCATGCCGTTCATCCTCGACATGGCGCCGGTCTTCGAGGGATACACGGCGGACATCGGCTACGCGGGCTCGCTCGGGGTCAATCCGGTGCAGGACCGGCTGATGGCCGACCTGGAGGCACACCGCGAGCTGATCCTGCGCGAGGTGCGCGAACGGCGCCCGCTGCGCGAGATCTACGAGGACGTGGACCGGCTCATGGTCCGCCAGGGCTATGCCAACCGGCACCGCGCGTACCCCTTCGGCGTGATCGCCCACAAGGTGGACCGCGTCAAGCAACGCCGCTTCTCCCCCCACCTGTTCGGGTTCGGCACGCAGTCCCTGAAGGGTCTGGCCGCCGACGCGCTGCACGGCCACCGCGAGGGCTGGTCGCCGCTGTGGTCGCCGTACCGCTTCTCCGACCATCCGCCGCAACCGGGCCTGTGGGCGGTCGAACCGCACCTCGGTTTCCGGGGTACGGGCGCGAAGTTCGAGGAGATCCTCGTGGTCACCGACTCGAAGGACCCCGAGCAGAGCGCGTTCTGGCTGGACGACGATCTGCCGCACGTGCGGCGCTGGGCGGAGGAGAAGTGACGGCGGACGGCACGGGAGAGGTGACGGCGGACATGGCGCTGAAGGGTGCGCGGGAGCGCCGGGTGGCGACCGGCGGGGTCGAGCTGTGCGTGGCCGAGCTGGGCGATCCGCAGCGGCCCACGGTGGTGCTGGTGCACGGCTACCCGGACAGCAA
Source organism: Streptomyces puniciscabiei (assembly GCF_006715785.1). NCBI lineage: Bacteria > Bacillati > Actinomycetota > Actinomycetes > Kitasatosporales > Streptomycetaceae > Streptomyces > Streptomyces puniciscabiei. The sequence goes on along the minus strand of NZ_VFNX01000001.1, from coordinate 3,196,458 downwards.
GGAGGTCTGGTCCCAGGTCGCCGTCCGCCTGGCCGACCGCTTCCACGTGGTCCTGTACGACGTCCGGGGCCACGGCCGCTCGACGGCGCCCAAGCCCCTGCGCGGCGGCTTCACCCTCGCCAAGCTCACCGACGACTTCCTGGCCGTCATCGACGCGGTGAGCCCGGACCGCCCGGTCCACCTGGTCGGGCACGACTGGGGCTCGGTGCAGTCCTGGGAGTTCGTCACGGTCGGCCGCACCGAGGGCCGCATCGCCTCCTTCACCTCCATCTCCGGTCCGTCCCTCGACCACTTCGGGCACTGGATCAACGCGCGCGTGCAGCGTCCGACGCCCCGCCGGGTGGGCCAGCTCCTCGGCCAGGGCGCCAAGTCCTGGTACGTGTACCTGCTGCACACTCCGGCCCTGCCCGAGCTGGCCTGGCGCGGCCCGCTCGGCAAGCGCTGGCCGAAGATCCTCGAGCGGGTGGAGAAGGTCCCCGGCGGCGACTATCCGACCTCCTCGCTGCCCTCCGACGCGGCGCACGGCGCCTGGCTGTACCGGGACAACGTCCGCGCCCGGCTGCTCAGGCCGCGCCCGGACGCGTACGCGCACGCGCCCGTGCAGCTCATCACGCCCCAGGCGGACGCGTTCCTCTCGGAGCGCCTGTACGACGACCTGGAGCGGTGGGTGCCCCAGCTGACCCGCCGGACACTCCCCGCCAAACACTGGGTCCCGCGTACCCGACCCGACCAACTCGCTTCATGGATAGAGGACTTCGTCATGTCCGTGGACGGCGGCCGACCCGAGCCGAAGGCCACCGGCCGCCATGCCGACCGGTTCGGCGGCCAGTTGGTCCTGATCACCGGGGCGGGCAGCGGTATCGGCCGGGCCACGGCGTTCGCGTTCGCGGAGGCCGGCGCGCGTGTGGTGGCCGTCGACCGGGACGCCGAGGCCGCCGCCCGCACCGCCGAACTGTCCCGTCTGATCGGCGCGTCCGAGGCCTGGGCGGAGACGGCAGACGTCTCCGACGAGCAGGCGATGGAGAAGCTCGCGGAGAAGGTGCACCGCGAGTACGGCGTGCTGGACGTGCTGGTCAACAACGCGGGCATCGGCCTGTCGGGCTCCTTCTTCGCCACCACGACCGAGGACTGGCGCAAGGTGCTGGACGTCAATCTCTGGGGTGTGATCCACGGTTGCCGGCTCTTCGGCGCGCGGATGGCCGAGCGCGGCCAGGGCGGTCACATCGTCAACACCGCTTCCGCGGCCGCCTTTCAGCCCTCCCGGGCCCTGCCCGCCTACAGCACCTCCAAGGCCGCGGTGCTGATGCTCTCGGAGTGCCTGCGCGCCGAACTCGCCGGGCAGGGCATCGGGGTGAGCGCGATCTGCCCCGGCATCGTCAACACGAACATCACCTCCACGGCCCGCTTCGCCGGTGTGGACGAGGCGGAGGAGCGCCGCCGCCAGAAGAACTCGGCCCGCCTGTACGGCCTGCGCAACTACCCGCCGGAGAAGGTCGCCGAGGCCATCCTGGAGGCCGTGGCCCGCAACAGGGCGGTGGTGCCGGTGACACCGGAAGCACGGGGCGCGCATGTGCTGTCACGGGCGTTGCCTGGATTGCTGCGTCGACTGGCGCGTGTGGAACCGAAGTTGTGAGGGCCCGCCGAACTCGCATGTTATGTACGGAGCTTGCCGACCCGGCGTCTGCGCGGACGGCTGGATGCCGGGGCTCCCTCCGCCGAACGCGAGGCCGCTGCACGCCCCTTGGGCCGTCGTGCCTCACACAGCCTATGTCATAAGGGATTTCGCGAATCACCGTACTCCACAAGGTGATTGTCCACAGGTCAGTCAATTTGCCTGTGGATAAACCGAGTTGGTTGTGGATCAAACCTACGCGCCAAAAAAACCTGCGTGATCCGCGTCGCTCCCGCACGCTGGAGACATGGACGAAAGACGTACCGTGAAGGTGTCGAAGTACCTCTCGAAACACCTGCGCCACCAACCGGAGCGCATCGGGCTCACCCCGGATCCGGGCGGCTGGGTGGAGATCGACACGCTGATCGCCGCGGCCGCCGCCCACGGCTTCCGGTTCACGCGCGAGGAACTGGACCACGTGGTGGCGGCCAACGACAAACAGCGCTTCGCGATCGACGGCAGCCGAATCCGCGCCAGCCAGGGCCACAGCATCGAGGTCGACCTCGGCCTGCCCCCGGCGACCCCGCCGCCGTACCTCTACCACGGAACCGTCGCCCGCAGTCTGGACGCGATCCGGGCGGACGGCCTCAGGCCCATGAGCCGGCACGACGTCCACCTCTCCGCCGACCGCGAGACCGCCACCCGGGTCGGTGCCCGGCGCGGCCGCCCCGTGGTGCTCACCGTCGACGCCGGAGCCATGCACCGCGACGGCCACGTCTTCCACGTCAGCGCCAACGGTGTCTGGCTGACGAGGGCCGTACCCCCGCGCTACCTGCGCTTTCCGGGACCGCACTGAACGCGCGCTCCCGTCGTGATCAGCGCACGCACAAGGAGCAGGTCCACCTGGTCCTGCCCAGTCCGTGGCTGAGCGGCCGCGTACGGTGACGTTTTGGCCGGTTGTCGGTGGGGCCGCTTACTCTCGGACGCATGAGTCTGCGTCTGAGCACCGTGATCCTGCCGTACCGCCGCTGGAACGAGGGCGGCCGTTCGGCCTGGGTGCGGGCCGAACAGCTCGGCTTCCACACCGCGTACACCTACGACCACCTGTCCTGGCGCAGCTTCCGTGACGGCCCGTGGTTCGGCGCGGTCCCGACCCTGACGGCCGCCGCTGCCGCCACCGGGCGGCTGCGCCTCGGCACACTGGTCACCTCGCCGAACTTCCGGCACCCGGTGACCCTCGCCAAGGAGCTGATCTCCCTCGACGACATCTCCGGCGGCCGGATCACCCTCGGCATCGGCGCCGGCGGCACCGGCTTCGACGCCACCGCGCTGGGCCAGGAGCCGTGGAGCCCGCGCGAGCGCGCCGACCGGTTCGCCGAGTTCGTGCCACTGCTGGACCGGCTCCTCACCGAGGACGCGGTGACCCACGAGGGCCGCTTCTACTCGGCGCACGAGGCCCGGAACATCCCGGGTTGCGTGCAGCGGCCGCGGCTGCCGTTCGCGGTGGCGGCCACCGGACCGCGCGGTCTCAAGCTCGCCGCGCGGCACGGCCAGGCGTGGGTGACCACCGGCGACCCGAAGCTGTACGAGAACGGCACCCCGGAGCAGTCCGTCGAGGCCCTGCGCGGGCAGATCGCCAAGCTGTCCGAGGCCTGCGCGGACGCCGGGCGGGACATGGCCGGCCTGGACAGGATCCTGCTCACGGGCTTCACCCCGGACCGCGCCCGGCCGCTGCGGTCCCTGGACGCCTTCGTGGACTTCGCCGGCCGCCACCGGGAACTGGGCTTCACCGAGATCGTGATCCACTGGCCCATCCCGAACTCCGACTTCGCCGCGGACGAGAAGGTCTTCGAGCAGATCGCCATGGAGGCCACCGCCCAGCTGGACTGACCGATGCGACGACCGCCCCGCCGGACCGACCGGTGCGGCGGCGCGGCCGGGCGTCATCTGTGTCTCATCTGTGCGGAGTTCCGCACGACCGTGCGGGCATATGCGCGAGAATGACCGGGTGACCTCAGCGACCAGACAGCCCGGGACCCCGTCCGCCGCCCTACGGCCGCGGCTGATCGCCACCGACCTCGACGGCACCCTGCTGCGCGACGACAAGTCGGTGTCCCCGCGCACCGTGGCCGCGCTGGCCGCCGCCGAAGAGGCAGGTATCGAGGTCTTCTTCGTCACCGGCCGTCCGGCCCGCTGGATGGGCGTCGTCGCCGACCACGTCCACGGCCACGGCCTGGCGATCTGCGGCAACGGCGCCGCCGTGGTCGACCTGCACGGCGGCCCCGGCGCCCACCGCTTCGTGAAGGTGCGCGAACTGGCGCGCAAGAACGCCCTGGACGCCGTACGTCTGCTGCGCGCGGCGGCGCCCGGCACGGTGTTCGCGGTGGAGCAGACGTACGGCTTCCACCAGGAGCCGGACTATCCCAAGCTGCACATGGAGATACCGGACAACCTCCTGCCCGCCGAGCACCTCCTCGCCCCCGACGGCCCCGACGCCGACCAGCCCGTGCTCAAGATCCTGGCCTACCACCCGGATCTCGACCCGGACGCCTTCCTCACCCTGGCCCGGCTCGCGATCGGCGACCGCGCCAACGTCACCCGCTCCAGCCCCAGCGCCCTGCTGGAACTGAGCGGCCCGGACGTCTCCAAGGCCAGCACGCTCGCCCTGTGCTGCGCCGAGCGCGGTATCTCGCACGAGGAGGTCGTCGCGTTCGGCGACATGCCCAACGACGTCGAGATGCTGACCTGGGCCGGCCAGTCGTACGCGATGGGCAACGCCCACCCGGACGTCATCGCCGCAGCGTCGGGCCGTACGGTCGCCAACAACGAGGACGGCGTCGCAGTGGTGATCGAGCAGCTGCTCGCCGACTGCTTCTGACACACTCCCTGGGCCGGCAGAAGCCGGTGACCGGAGTGACGGTCACCGCGCTCCGGCCGGCGAATCCACCTCGGCCTCCCGCCGTGCGAGCGCCCGCAGCGGCCCGTCCACCGCGAGAAGCTCCGCGTGGCTTCCCCGCTGCACCACCCGGCCGGCGTCGAGCACGATCACCTCGTCCACCGCCTCCAGCCCCGCCAGCCGGTGCGTGATCAGCAGCGTCGTACGGCCCTGAGTGGCCGCCAGCAGATCGGCGGTCAGCGCGTCGGCCGTCGGCAGGTCCAGATGTTCGGCGGGCTCGTCGAGGACCAGGACGGGGAAGTCGGCCAGCAGGGCGCGGGCCAGCGCCAGGCGCTGCCGCTGACCGCCGGACAGCCGGGCCCCGTGCTCGCCGACCAGCGTGTCCAGACCGTGGGGCAGCCCGTCCACCCAGTCCAGCAGCCGGGCCCGGTCCAGCACCCGGCGCAGCTCGGCCTCGGTGGCGCCCTTCCTGGCCAGCAGGAGGTTCTCGCGCACCGAGCTGTCGAAGAGATGCGCGTCCTGCGCACACAACCCGACGAGCCGCCGTACGTCGTCACCGGCCAGCGCGTACGCGTCCACACCGGCGAGCGTGTACGAGCCCTCCCGCGGGTCGAGGAAGCGCAGCAGCACCTGGGCGAGGGTCGTCTTACCGGCACCGGATGCCCCGACCACCGCGATCCGCCGCCCCTCTTCCAGGGTGAGATCGAAGTCCGCCAGCGCGTCCCGCCGCTGCCCTTCGTACCGCGCGCCCACCCCCTTGACCACCACCGGGAACGGCGAGGCGGGCGCCTGCCGGGGCCGCTCGGGCTCCCGGACGGGCTCCGGAGCGTCCAGCACCTCGTGGACGCGCTCCGCGCTGTGCCGCACCCGCTGCCGGTGGCGTACGGCGAGCGGCAGCCCCTGTACGGCCTCGAAGGCGGCCAGGGGAGTGAGGACGACCACGGCCATCGTCACGCCGTCGAGCCGGCCCGCGGCCACCGCCTGGGCGCCGAACAGCGCGGCCGCCGTGACCGTCAGGCCGGAGATCAGCGCGGTGAGCCCGTCACCGAGCGCGGTCACGGCGGCGGCACGCGAGGCGATCCGGGTCAGGGCGCCGTCAGCTCGCCGGGCAGCGTCCGTACGGGCGGGGAGCGCACCGGCGACGGTCAGCTCGGCGGTGCCGGAGAGCAGGTCGGTGACGCGGGTGGCGAGGGCACCCCGGGCCGGGGCCAGCCGCCGCTCGGTCCGCCGGGCCACGGCCGCGGTGACGAGGGGGACGCCGGCGCCGGCCGCCACGAGACCCCCCGCCAGGGCGGCGCCGGCCTCGGGGAGCAGCCAGACCGTGAAGCCGACGGAGGCGGCGGAGACGGCGACGGCGACCGACGCGGGCAACAGCCAGCGCAGCCAGTAGTCCTGGAGCTCGTCCACGTCCGCGACCAGCCGGGTCAGCAGATCGCCGCGCCGGGCGCTCCGCAGTCCCGCCGGCGCCAGCCGCTCCAGCCGCCGGTACACGGCGACCCGGGTGTCGGCCAGCATCCGCAGCACGGCGTCGTGCGACACCAACCGCTCGGCGTACCGGAACACCGCCCGCCCGATCCCGAAGGCCCGCGTGGCCGTCACGGCCACCATCAGATACAGCACCGGAGGCTGCTGCGATGCCCGCGAGATGAGCCATCCCGAGGTCGCCATCAGCCCGACGGCACTCCCGAGCGCGAGGCTGCCCAGCACCAACGCCCACACAAGCCGCCCGCGCCGCGGCCCGGCAAGCGCCCGCACCCGTGCAAGCACCCGCCGCCCCCGCGCCGAGCCCACCCCACTCGAGCCGCTTTCCATCGACCCGAGCCCAGACACCGACGAGCCCCCTTCCAACCGACCGCCCCCGGACGCGGCCGGGCCACCCTCCAGCCCACCGAGCCCGGACACCGACGGACGACCCTCCACCCCGTCGGCCCCGGACGCGGCCGGGTCACCCCCCAGCCCACCGAGCCGTGACACCAACGGGCCACCCTCCAGCCCACCGAGCCGTGACACCGTCGGGCCACCCTCCAGCCCACCGAGCCGTGACACCGTCGGGTCACCTTCCAGCCCACCGAGTCGGGTGGCGGGTGGGCGAGGACGGGGGTCCAGGGGGCGGAGCCCCCTGGCAGGCCGGCTGCAACTCCGGGCACTCAGCAACTCGGCGCCGGACAACCCCGCGCCGGACGCCTCCGCGCTCTCCAGCCGCACGACCCGACCGGCAACCCCCAGCAACGCCGGCCGATGCACCACGAGCAGCACCGTCCGCCCGGCAGCCAACCTCCGCACCGCCGCCACGACCTCCGCCTCCGTCCCCCCGTCCAGCGAGGCCGTCGGCTCGTCCAACAACAGCACGGGCCGGTCGGCGAGAAACGCGCGAGCAAGGGCCAGCCGCTGCCGCTGCCCCGCCGACAGCCCGGCCCCGTCCTCCCCGAGCACGGTCTCCGCCCCGTCGGGCAACGCATCCACGAACTCCAGCGCACCGGCATCCCGCAGCGCCTGCCGTACGGCACGGTCGTCCGCCTCGGGCCGCGCCAGCCGTACGTTCTCCGCGATGGTCCCGGCATACAGATGCGGCCGCTGCGGCACCCACGCGATCCGCGACCGCCACTCCTCCAGATCGAGTTCCGCGAGATCCGCTCCCCCGACCCGGACCCGCCCCTCGCTGGGCGAGACGAACCCGAGCAGCACATTGAGCAACGTCGACTTGCCCACCCCGCTGGGCCCCACCAGCGCGACCGTCTCACCGGGCTCGACGCTGAACGACACCTCCGTCACGGCGTCCGCCGAACGACCGGGGTAGCGAACGGTGACCCCCTCGAACGCCACCGCACCGGAAGGCACTTCACCGGTACCGGACGCCGGAACCGGCGTCTGCAGCACGCTGAAAATCTCCTCCGCCGCGGCCAGCCCCTCCGCCGCCGCGTGGTACTGCGCACCGACCTGCCGCAACGGAAGGTACGCCTCGGGCGCCAGCACAAGGATCACCAGGCCGATGTACAGATCCATGTCCCCGTGCACCAGCCGCATGCCGATCGTCACCGCGACCAGGGCGACCGACAGCGTGGCGAGCAACTCCAGCGCGAAGGAGGAGAGGAAGGCGATCCGCAGGGTCCGCAGGGTGGCCTGCCGGTACTCGCCGGTGATCCGCCGGATGGAATCCGCCTGTGCCTTGGCCCGGCCGAACACCTTCAGCGTGGGCAGTCCGGCGACCACGTCCAGGAAGTGCCCCGACAACCGGGACAGGAGCCGCCACTGACGGTCCATCCGGGACTGGGTGGCCCAGCCGATCAACATCATGAACAGCGGAATGAGAGGCAGGGTGCCGACGATGATCGCCGCCGAAACCCAGTCCTCGGTGACGATCCGCGCCAGCACCGCCACCGGAACCACCACGGCGAGCCCCAGCTGCGGCAGATAGCGCGAGAAATAGTCGTCCAGGGCGTCGACCCCGCGCGTGGCCAGCGTGACCAGTGAACCGGTGCGCTGCCCCGCCAGCCACCCGGGACCGAGCGCCACCGCCCGGTCGAGAAGACGCCCCCGCAATTCGGACTTCACCGCCGCACTCGCCCGATGGGCGGCGAGTTCGGTGAGCCACGCGACAACCGACCGGCCCCCGGCTACGGCGACCAAGAGCAGCAGGGGAGTGCGCAGCTCAGCGACGGACCGCCCGTGCTGGAACGCACCGACGACGACCCCGGCGATGAGCATCGCCTGAGCGATGACCAGCCCCGCACCGACGGCTCCCAGCCCGACGACCGCCACGAGGAAGAAGCGCGTGGCGCGGGCGTACCGCAGCAGACGTGGATCGATTGGTTTCACGTGAAACGTGCCCTTCGGCCCAGAGGGTGTGTTTCACGTGAAACACACCCTCGACGGACTCAGTGCGCGGCGCCGGCCGCAGCATCGGGAGCGATGTGCTGCGTGCCGATCCGCTTGCGGAAGACCCAGTAGGTCCAGCCCTGATAGAGCACCACCATGGGCGTGGCGATGGCCGCCAACCAGGTCATGATCTTCAGGGTGTAGGGACTCGACGAGGCGTTGGTGACCGTCAGGCTCCAGTCCCGGTTGAGCGTGGACGGCATCACGTCCGGGAAGAGCGACAGGAAGAGCATCGCCACCGCGGCCACGATGGTGACGCCGGACAGCGTGAAGGCCCAGCCCTCACGTCCGAACTGGTTGGCCACCAGCGCGGCCACCAGGGCGGCGACCGACACGACGAGCGCCACCAGGCTCTTGCCGTCACCGCTGTCGGCCTGCGTCCACAGCAGGAAGCCGAGCGTCACGACTGCCGTGCCGAGGCCGACCCACAGAGCCAGCTTCCGTGCCCGCACCCGGATGTCCCCCACGGTCTTGAGCGCGGTGAAGACCGCTCCGTGGAAGGTGAACAGCGTGAGCGTGACCAGGCCGCCGAGCAGGGCGTAGGGGTTGAGCAGGTCCCCGACACTGCCGACGTACTCGAAGTGCTGGTCGATCTTCACGCCCCGCACGATGTTCCCGAAGGCCACGCCCCACAGGAACGCCGGGATCAGCGAGGTCCAGAAGATGGCCGTCTCCCAGTTGCGCTGCCAGTTGTCCTCTGTTCGCTTGGCCCGGTACTCGAAGGCGACACCCCGGACGATCAGGCAGACCAGGATGACCAGCAGCGGCAGGTAGAAGCCGGAGAAGAGGGTGGCATACCACTCGGGGAACGCGGCGAAGGTCGCGCCGCCGGCCGTGAGCAGCCACACCTCGTTTCCGTCCCAGACGGGCCCGATGGTGTTGATCAGCACTCGCCGCTCGGGCCGGTTGCGGGCCAGCAGCTTGGTGAGGATGCCGACCCCGAAGTCGAAGCCCTCCAGGAAGAAGTAGCCGGTCCACAGGACGGCGATCAGGACGAACCAGACGTCGTGAAGTTGCATGACTGTTCCCCCGGCCTAGTACGAGAAGGCCATCGGCTTGTCGGCGTCACGGGTGTCGCCGCCGATCTTCATGGGCGGGTTGAGGTCGGCCTCGGTCAGCTCGGGCGGGCCGGCCTTGACGTACTTCGCGAGCAGCTTGACCTCGACCACGGCGAGGATCGCGTACAGCGAAGTAAAGACGACCATCGAGGTGAGGACCTCGGCCTGCGAGACACCGGGGGAGACCGCGTGCCGGGTCTGCAGGACGCCGTAGACGACCCACGGCTGGCGGCCCATCTCGGTGAAGATCCAGCCCCAGGAGTTGGCGATCAGCGGGAAGGCCAGGGTCCAGGTCGCGATGCGCCAGCACCAGGGCGTGAGCTTGGGGCTGAGCGCCTTGTTCTTGAAGAGCACCAGATGCGGCACCTCGTCCTCGCCGACCCGCAGATGCTGCGGCAGCATGAACTTCTTGCGGGTCAGCCACAGCCCGGCCAGGCCGATGGCGAAGGAGGCCATGCCGAAGCCGATCATCCAGCGGAAGCCCCAGAAGGCGACCGGGATGTTGGGCCGGTAGTCGCCCGGGCCGAACTTCTGCTGCTCGGCCTTGTTGATGTCGTTGATGCCGGGGACGTACGAGGTGAAGGAGTCGTCGGCGAGGAAGGACAGCAGCCCGGGGACCTCGATGGCCACCGTGTTGTGGCCCTTCTCCACATCGCCGTAGGCGAAGATCGAGAATGGTGCCGGCTTCTGGCCGTCCCACAGCGCCTCGGCCGCCGCCATCTTCATCGGCTGCTGCTTGAACATGACCTTGCCGAGGGTGTCGCCGCTGACCGCGGTGAGCAGACCGGCGATGACGACGGTAACCAGGCCGAGCCGCAGCGAGGTCTTCATCTCGCGTATGTGCTTCTTGCGGGCCAGGTGGTAGGCGGCGATGCCCACCATGAAGGCGCCGCCGGTCAGGAAGGCCGCGGACAGGGTGTGGAAGGCCTGGCTGAGGGCGGTGTTCTGGGTCAGCACGGCCCAGAAGTCGGTCAGCTCGGCCCGGCCCTTGGCCTTGTCGATCTTGTAGCCGACCGGGTGCTGCATCCAGGAGTTGGCCGCGAGGATGAAGTAGGCCGACAGGATCGTGCCGATCGAGACCATCCAGATGCAGGCCAGGTGGATCCTCTTGGGCAGCTTGTCCCAGCCGAAGATCCACAGGCCGATGAACGTGGACTCGAAGAAGAACGCGATCAGCGCCTCGAAGGCGAGCGGCGCACCGAAGATGTCACCGACGAAGCGCGAGTAGTCGGACCAGTTCATGCCGAACTGGAACTCCTGGACGATGCCCGTGACCACGCCCATGGCGATGTTGATCAGGAAGAGCTTGCCCCAGAACTTGGTGGCCCTGAGGTACTTCTCCTTCTCCGTGCGCACCCAGGCCGTCTGCAGCCCGGCCGTGAGAGCGGCCAGGGAGATGGTCAGGGGGACGAACAGGAAGTGGTAGACGGTGGTGATGCCGAACTGCCAGCGCGCCAGTGTCTCCGGCGCCAGAGCCAGGTCCACGTCGTCACTCTCCTTACTACGGCGTGGTACAGCGGCGGTTTGCCCCGCTTATCGCGCACAGACAGGGCAATCGGGACGCGCTTGTGAACGCGTTCACATTCACAAGCCATTATGACTCACTGATTTTCGGCAACCAACGGGGGGTCCCCCCTCTGCCTTCGCGTCAAGACCTTGGCATCAACTTCAACATCTTGTTGAATTGCGCGTCATGCAGATACGTATTTCCTGGCCTGCGGGCAACATCACCGCGACCCTCGACGCAGACAGCCCGACCGCACAGGCTCTCGCCAAGGCACTGCCGCTCACCTCCAGCGCCTGCACATGGGGCGAGGAGGTGTATTTCGACACAGGAGTCTCTGTTTCATGTGAAACGGACGCCCGGCAGGTGGTGGAGCCGGGCACGGTGGCCTTCTGGACGGATGGCGACGCGCTCGCCCTCCCCTATGGCCCGACACCGATCTCGCGAGGCGAGGAGTGCCGCCTCGCGAGTCCGTGCAACATCCTGGGAAGCCTGGACGGGGACGCCCGCGCGCTGGCGACCGTACGAGACGGCGACCCCGTCCGGGTGGAACTGATCGACGAGTAAAGCCCGCCTCGGGCTACAGCTCCTTGCGGAACGCCTCCGCCACCTTCACGAAGATGTCGTTCGCCTCGGTCTCTCCGACCGTCACCCGCACACCCTCGCCCGGGAACGGCCGGATCACCACACCGTGCTGCTCACAGGCCTGAGCGAACGCGACCGTACGCTCCCCCAGCCGCAGCCAGACGAAGTTCGCCTGCGTCTCCGGCACCGTCCAGCCCTGGGCGCGCAGCGCGTCGACCACGCGCTTGCGCTCGCACACCAACGAGCCGACCCGCCCGAGCAGCTCGTCCTCCGCCCGCAGTGAGGCGATCGCCGCTTCCTGCGCGAGCTGGCTGACGCCGAAGGGCACCGCCGTCTTGCGCAGCGCCGCCGCGACCGGCTCATGGGCGATCGCGAAGCCGACGCGAAGCCCGGCGAGCCCGTAGGCCTTGGAGAACGTGCGCAGAACGCAGACGTTGGGCCGGTTCCGGTACAGCTCGACGCCGTCGGGCACCTCGGGATCGCGAATGAACTCGCGGTAGGCCTCGTCCAGCACCACCAGGACATCGCCGGGCACCCGGTCGAGGAATCGCTCCAGCTCGGCCCGCCGCACCACCGTTCCGGTCGGGTTGTTGGGGTTGCATACGAAAATCAGACGCGTCCGGTCGGTGATCGCGTCCGCCATCGCGTCCAGGTCGTGCACATCGCCGGGCGTGAGCGGCACCTGCACCGACCGGGCGCCACTGATCTGCGTGATGATCGGGTACGCCTCGAAGGACCGCCAGGCGTAGATCACCTCGTCGCCGGGACCGCTGGTGGCCTGGATGAGCTGCTGGGCGACGCCCACCGAGCCGGTGCCGGTGGCCAGGTGAGAGACCGGGACGCCGAAGCGTTCCGACAGCTCGGCCATCAACCCGGTGCATCCCATGTCGGGGTAGCGGTTGAAGTCACAGGCGGCCGCCGTCACGCTCTCCATCACGCCGGGCAGCGGCGGGTACGGATTCTCGTTCGAGGACAGCTTGTAGGCGACCGGCCCGCCGGCCGCGGCAGGCTTGCCCGGCTTGTAGGTGGGGATACCCTCCAGCTCGGCGCGCAGCTTCGGGCTCGTCTCGCTCACCGCAGTCCTCCTCGCGACCACCGGCGGACCGTCGACGCCGCCGGCTTCCAATACTCCTCACCTTATGAGGATTCGGCCCCGGTGCGTACAGGTGGCGGCCGGGGAAAACGTGAACCGCGATCCGCCCCGGCGCTATCCCGGGGCATCGCCGTACGAAGGCGTACGTATCAGGGGGCGCGCCGTACATATATCTATGCGCCGGTGGCTTGCGCCGTGGCGCGCATCCCTCGTGCAGGTGAGTTGAGACCTCTTCGAGACATCGAGCACTTGGCAGGTCCATACGCGTCGCCACGTCACGTCTTACTGCAGGATCGTTCAACTACCTTTGTTTCTAATGCAGTTGGTGCAGCGTGACCATGCAGAAACGTGCCTGTCAACGCGTGCATATGCGTCCGCACTACCCCACCACATGAGCCCTACTATCGGCTCGCCATGACAGCAGCAGGGAAGCACCAGGTGAGCCGCGCGGAAACCTCCCGTCGAGGCAGCCGGCCGGGCCGGGCGGGCATCAGAGACGTGGCCGCCGCCGCCGGAGTCTCCATCACGACCGTCTCCGACGCCCTCAACGGCAAGGGCCGGCTCCCGGATGCCACCCGGCGCCATGTCCGAGAGGTCGCCGACCGGCTGGGATACCGCCCCTCCGCCGCCGCCCGCACCCTCCGTACCGGCAAGTCGGGCCTGATCGGCCTGACCGTGACGACCTACGGGGATGAACCTTTCACCTTCACCGAGTTCGCGTACTTCGCCGAGATGGCACGAGCCGCCACCTCGGCCGCGCTCGCCCGCGGCTACGCCCTCGTGATCCTCCCCGCGACCTCCCGCCACGACGTGTGGTCCAACGTCGCCCTGGACGGCACGGTCGTCATCGACCCCTCCGATCAGGACCCGGTGGTCAGCGAGCTCGTCCGCCAGGGCCTGCCGGTCGTCTCCGACGGCCGCCCGGCCGGCTCGCTGCCGGTCACCGCCTGGGTCGACAACGACCACGAGGCTGCCGTCCTCGGCATCCTCGACCACCTCGCCGACGCCGGCGCCCGGCGCATCGGCCTGCTCACGGGCACCACGACGGACACGTACACCCACCTGTCCACCACCGCCTACCTGCGCTGGTGCGAGCGGGTCGGCCAGGACCCGGTCTACGAGGCCTACCCGGCGCACGACCCGTGCGCGGGCGCCGTCGCCGCCGACCGGCTGCTCGCCCGTCCCGACCGGCCCGACGCGGTCTACGGCCTGTTCGATCCCAACGGCACCGACCTGCTGGCCGCCGCCCGGCGCTACGGGCTCCGCGTCCCCGAGGACCTGCTGCTCGTGTGCTGCAGCGAGTCCATGGTGTACGCCAGCACCGAGCCGCCCATCACCACGCTCTCCCTGAAGCCCCGCCGCATCGGCACCGCGGTGGTCCAGCTCCTCATCGACGCCATCGAGGGCGTGGAGTCGGACCAGCCGGTCGAGCAGGTGATACCGACCGAGCTGATCGTGCGCACCTCCTCACAGCGGCGTCCGCCGCGCACGACGGTCAGCCCGCCACGGACGCCGGACGAGAAGTAGCGCCAAAAGCGGGGCGCTCGCCCCGTGCCCGCACCGGCCGAGGGACGGGGCTCGGCGGGCCTGCGACCGGAGGGCCGGGGTCCGGTCGGCGCGGAGCCGGCCGAACACCTGCCCAAACGGGGCGAAAGCCGCGGTGAACTGGAGTCTTGTTCCGATTCACCGCCCCTGGGTCATCACACGGCGCGACGCGCATTCCTATGATGGGCCCACGACACCGCGGACCGCTGCGACCAGGCAGTCCGAAGCGGTGCAGATGCGGCGCGATGGTGGAGGGGTCTGATGACTCAGGGGGCCGGTCAGGGACCCGAAGTGGAGCGGACGGCAACGCTGCGCGACTTCCGGGTACCTGCGTACGTCCACGAGACCGGTCCGTACGTCCGCACCGTCCCCCCGGGCGAGAACGCGTCGCCCGCCGACGAGGCGTACCCCGACGGCTACACCCCCACCCAGCGCGACCTTCCCGTCGTCAACCGGGCGGAGACGCTCCAGGTCTCCGTCGAGACGGCACCCGCGGCCCCGGCTCCGCAGCCCGCGACCGGGCCCGGACCGCTGTTCGTCGTCGGAGACGTCCACGGGTACCTCGACGAACTGGTGGCCGCACTGCAGGAGCAGGGGCTGATCGACGCCTCCGGCCAGTGGTGCGCCGGCACCACCCGGCTGTGGTTCCTCGGCGACTTCACCGACCGCGGACCCGACGGCATCGGCGTCATCGACCTGGTGATGCGGCTGTCCGCCGAGGCCGCGGCGGCCGGCGGCTACTGCAAGGCCCTCATGGGCAACCACGAGCTGCTGCTGCTCGGCGCCAAGCGGTTCGGCGACACACCCGTCAACTCCGGCGCGGGAACCGCGACCTTCCAGGCCGCCTGGCTCCTCAACGGCGGACAGAAGACCGACATGGACCGTCTCCAGGACCACCATCTGCAGTGGATGGCCCGCCTCGACGCCGTAGAGGAGGTCGACGGCTATCTCCTCGTGCACTCGGACACCACCGCCTACCTCGACTACGGCGACTCGATCGAGGCGGTCAACGACACCGTCCGCGAGACCCTCACCCGCAACGACGCGGACGAGTGCTGGGATCTGTTCCGCAAGTTCACCAAGCGCTTCTCCTTCCGCGACGAGGGCGGCGCCGACGCCGTGCGCTCCCTCCTCGATACGTACGGCGGCACCCGCATCGTTCACGGTCACAGTCCGATCCCCTACCTCCTCGGTGAGGTCGGCTCCGAGGACGGCGAGGAGGGCACCGGCCCGGTCGTGGAGGGACCGCACGTCTACGCCGACGGGCTCGCCATCGCGATGGACGGCGGAGTGACCATGGCCGGAAAGCTACTGGTCCGGCAACTTCCCCTGGCCACCTGACCCTTCGCGGGCGGGCTTCCCGGGCTTCCGTACCGCAGGCCGGAGGGCAATTTCCGGCAACCCCCTGTCACCGTGTGCCGTCACGGCTCTACCATCGACTTATCCGTAGCAGGCTCCCCTCCGTTTCTGCCCGACGGCTCGCCGGCGTGCGAGCCCCAAGCCCTACGGAGCATCGGGGGATGCACATGAACAGCGTTCCGCAGCACCTGCAGAGCGAGGACCGCCAGGAATTCGAGCGGCTCCTCGATGAGGCGCTGCGCTCCGCACCACAGCGGCCGGAACTGGCCGCTGTCGGACAGCGGCTCAATCCCGAACAACTGCGCACCATGGCACTCAACGCCACCGCACTGATAACGGCCGCCGCCGCGGCCGAATACCAGCACTATGTGAAGGTCCGCCAGGAACTGCGTCAGCCGGCGATGACTCCCTCGGCCTCCGGCGACTCCGCTCCCGCCGACCAGAGTTCGGCCGGCACCGGGCTCGTCACCGCCTTCGGCGACGCGGCCGAGACCACCGGCGCGGGCGCCGTCGCGGTCATCGCCGTACTGGCTCCCGTCCTCTCCGGAACCGCCGCGGCGATCTTCCTGCTCGTCGGATACATCCTGAAGTCCCTGAGCCCCGGACAGGCCTTCGCCCAGACCATGCTCACCGCCGGGTGGGTGTTCGGCGCGGTGACCGCGGCCGCGATCCTCGTCGCCGCCGTCGGGCTGCTCCTCACCGCCCTGCGCAACGGAAGTTCTGAGCAGGCCCAGGCACTGGACGCGGCGCACCGGGAACTGGACAGCGCCAGAGAGGCCTGGCGGGGCGCCTTGCTGGAGCGCGGCATCCTGCCGTTCCTCGCCGAGGCGCTCGCCGAGCCCGGACGGGCCCCCGTGCACCGTACGACCCCGCCCGCCCCGAGCGGCCGTATGCCCCGCCTGGGATACGACCGCCCGGGTTTCAGCAGCCCCGACGACGGCACCCGGTCCGGCCGGACGGGCTTCACCAGCCCGGACTACACGAGCCCGGACTTCGGCGGCCCGGAGCACCAGCCCGAATAGCCCGCGGCAGCCCGGACACGGCTCACGCCGACGCCGTCGTGGGCCCGCCCGGGAGGCCAACGGTGTGCCGTCGTCCCGTCCGGCCGGCCGGGTCGGCGTCATGCCGTCATCCAGGCGCCGATCAGGCTCAGCACCATGGCACGCCGCGCGCCGCTCTGCCGGCATGGGCGAGCCCCGCAGTGGCCCAGGCCTCCAGATGCATCTGGATCGGTGTGGAGCGGCCCTCCATCCGGTGGACCATCACATACGACCGTTCCGACAGTTCCCGTGTCACAGCGAACCGTAACGCCCGCCTCTGACAACGGCGCCGGGGCCAAGGCAGGCCGAGACCAACCGCATCGGAGCACCTGTGAGCGTGCCCTTGGACGGTACTCATGACGCGCTACGCTCGAGCACCGCCCAGAGGCGAGCCGTCAGTCGGCGATCGGCAAGTACACCCTGTTCCCGCTCGCCGCGAACTCCTTCGACTTCTGGGCCATGCCCTCCTCGATCTCGGCCCGGCTGCCACCGTGTTCGCGGCGAATGTCCTGCGAGATCTTCATGCTGCAGAACTTCGGCCCGCACATGGAGCAGAAGTGGGCGGTCTTGGCGGGCTCGGCCGGCAGGGTCTCGTCGTGGAACTCCCGTGCCGTGTCCGGGTCCAGGGCGAGGTTGAACTGGTCCTCCCACCGGAATTCGAAGCGGGCGTCGGACAGTGCGTCGTCCCACGCCTGGGCGCCCGGGTGGCCCTTGGCGAGGTCGGCCGCGTGCGCGGCGATCTTGTAGGTGATGACGCCGGTCTTGACGTCGTCACGGTTGGGCAGGCCCAGGTGCTCCTTGGGCGTGACGTAGCAGAGCATCGCCGTGCCCCACCAGGCGATCATCGCGGCGCCGATGCCGGAGGTGATGTGGTCGTAGGCCGGCGCGATGTCGGTGGTCAGCGGGCCGAGCGTATAGAACGGAGCTTCATCGCAGATCTCCTGCTGAAGGTCGATGTTCTCCTTGATCTTGTGCATCGGGACGTGTCCCGGGCCCTCGATCATCGTCTGTACGTTGAAACGCCTGGCGATCCGGTTGAGTTCCCCGAGCGTCCTCAACTCGGCGAACTGCGCCTCGTCGTTGGCGTCCGCGATCGAACCCGGCCGCAGGCCGTCGCCCAGCGAGTACGTGACGTCGTAGGCGGCGAGGATCTCGCAGAGCTCCTCGAAGTTCTCGTACAGGAACGATTCCTTGTGGTGCGCCAGGCACCACGCGGCCATGATCGAGCCGCCGCGCGAGACGATCCCCGTCTTGCGGTTGGCGGTGAGCGGCACGTACGGCAGCCGGACGCCCGCGTGGACGGTCATGTAGTCCACGCCCTGCTCGGCCTGCTCGATGACCGTGTCCTTGTAGATCTCCCAGGTCAGTTCCTCGGCCTTGCCGTCGACCTTCTCCAGGGCCTGGTACAGCGGCACCGTGCCGATGGGGACAGGGGAGTTGCGCAGCACCCACTCGCGAGTGGTGTGGATGTTGCGGCCGGTGGACAGGTCCATGACCGTGTCGGCACCCCAACGGGTCGCCCAGGTCATCTTCTCCACCTCCTCCTCGATGGAGGAGGTCACCGCCGAGTTGCCGATGTTGGCGTTGACCTTCACCAGGAACCGCTTGCCGATGATCATCGGCTCGATCTCCGGGTGGTTGACGTTGGCCGGCAGCACCGCCCGGCCCGCCGCGATCTCCTCGCGGACCACCTCGGGAGAGACGTTCTCGCGGATGGCCACGTACTCCATCTCCGGGGTGATCTCGCCCCGGCGGGCGTACGCGAGCTGCGTCACCGCCTCGCCGCCCCGGCCCCGGCGCGGCTGGCGCGGCCGTCCCGGGAAGACCGCGTCCAGGTTGCGCAGCCCACCGCGCGGCGAGGTGTGCTTGATTCCGTCGTCCTCGGGACGGACGGGACGGCCTGCGTAATCCTCGGTGTCACCGCGGGCGATGATCCAATTCTCCCGCAACGGCGGCAGGCCCCTGCGGACATCGGTGTCGACGAGTGGATCGGTGTACGGGCCCGACGTGTCGTACAGCGTGACCGACTGCCCGTTGGTGAGGTGCACCTGGCGGACCGGCACGCGCAGGTCGGGGCGCGAACCCTCGACGTACGCCTTGTGCCAGCCGATGGACTTCCCGGCCTCCTGGGACTTCTCGTCCTGAACGGAGGCAGGCGTGCGTGCGTCCTTGTTGGTCATGAGACCTACTCCCTACGCCGGCATTACCCGGTAACAGGTTCGGCGGTCGACGCAGCGGCTTCCGTCTGACGGCATTCCGCGCGGAACATCGGTTGTTCCACGTGAAACATCGCGCCTACGGAGATCAGCGCCCTCTCAGCCCGGTGCTCCGAGCTCCCGCGTGTGCAAAGGTGCCTCCACGCTAGCGTCATTTGTGGCGCCGTGAACAGTAGGCCCCCTTCCGCTGTTGCGATGATCGGGCGGTGACCCGGATGGAGCAGTACCCGTATCCGCCGCCCGAGCCGCCCCACCGACCGCGTTCAGGGCCGGGCGACGACCACGCGCCCGAGCGGGAAGGCCGCCGGGACGACGGTCACGGCCACCTCCTCGCCGACGTCATCATCGGCTCCCTCGGCGTGCTCGACGATGTCACCGTGACGCAGACATCGGCCGTCTGGGAACTGCACGACGCCAACCCCACCCTCGGCCGACGCGCCCTGTACCGGACAGGCATCCGCATCGGCCGCGACCACATCGCCTCCGTGGTCAACACCCTCGTCCTCGCCTACGCCGGCGCCGCACTCCCCCTCCTGCTCCTCTTCACCATCGCCCAGAGCAGCATCACCACCGTCGCCAACAGCGAACTCGTCGCCGAAGAAATCATCCGCACCCTCGTAGGCTCCATCGGACTCGTCGCCTCCGTCCCCCTCACCACCGCCCTCGCCGCCCTCGTCGTCTCCACCGACCGCCCCGGACCGGGCACCGCGGCCCCGGCCGGGGCACGGTCGGCGTCGGCACGCGGCGGCCGGGGGTGACGGCGGAAGCGGTAGGGCCGAGCCCTGCACAAGGTGAGCCGCCTGATCCTCGACTCTCGGCGCTCCCCACGCAGAAGCGTTCCTGCACAATCCCGCACGGCAGGGCGGACCGCTCTACGCCCCGTGCCAACGCTTCAGCCGGCGCTCTGCTCCTCCGCCAGGATGCGGTCCAGGGCCTCTTCCAGATGGGCGTCGAAGTCGGCCAGCGCACCCTCCTGACCGAGCGGCACGAGCTTGTCCGTGCGGTCCAGGAAGGCCACCAGCGGCGGCGCGGAGGCACGGAACAGGGCCTGGTCGCTGCCGACCTGAAGCCTGATCAGCACCTCGCCCAACACCTCGGATTCGGCGGGAGCGATGTGGACATCCCCTTCCCCGCACGGCCGGCCGACGCCGTCGATCAGCAGCTCACGCCCGAACGCCCAGGTCACCGGCGCGTCACCGGGCAGATGGAAGGTGAGCCGGACGGCATAGGGATCACAGGTCTCGTAGCGCAACTCCACCGGGATGCGGAAGGAGAGCTCCTCCGACACGAGAAAGCTCATCATGACTTCTGCCTGTACGGACTCGCGCATCGTCTACCCCGTCGTATGGACGTCGACTGGCCGGATCAATCCCTCTAACCGTGGTCAAATCTTGCTGAAAGTACACGGCAGATCACAAGGAGTAAGTTTTCAGATACTGATAGAGAGGCTGAGCGTGCCCAGATGCCGCCCGATCTCCGTCTGCAGCCGCCACGCCGCTGGCAGCAGACGGTCGGCCTGGTGCACGGGCAGCGACATGGCCATCGTGGCCACGGTGGTGCCGACCGTGATCGGTACCGCCGCACAGACCGTCCCGAGCGCGTACTCCTGACGCTCCACCACCGGCTCCATGCGCGGCATCCGGGCAAGCCGCCGCAACAGGGCATCGTTGTCACGCACCGTGTACGGCGTGATGGACTGCACGGGATAGCGCGCGAGATGGTCGCGACGGGCGTCCTCGTCCAGCTGGGAGAGCAGGCACTGCCCGATGGCGTGCGCGTGTCCGGTCTCGCGGAAGTCGGCCCACTCCTCGACCGCCGGCGCCTCGGGTGAGTCAGAGACACACATGACCTCGATCTCGCCGTCCCGGTACATCGCGTAGTACACCGGCACACCGATCGAATCACGCCAGTGCGCGAGCGTGTCCGCCACCGCGCTGCGACGTTTCTGCTGTGCTCCGCTGCTGCCCAGCCGTTCGGCCGCCTCGCCGAGGAAGAAGAGCCCCTTCTCGCGCCGTAGATAGCCCTCGTGCACGAGGGTGCGCAGCAGGTGGTAAGCCGTCGGAAGGGCGAGTCCGGTCTCACGGGCGAGTTGTTTGGCGGGAGCGCCGTACACATGCGTGGCCACGGTCTCCAGCAGGCGCATGGCGCGCTGGACGGATCCGATGAGCGTCGCGGCGGCCGGCGAGCCGGGGGCTTCGGCGGGGTGCGGTGGCCCGGAGGTGTCCGTGGGGCGGGGTGCCGTCGGGATGTCGATCGTGCGCGGTTGCCCGGGGACGGCGACGGAGGGCGGCCGCTGGGTGGGGGGTGCGCAGGAGCGCGGTGGATGCGGTTCTGCCGGTGCGGTGTCAACCGTGGCCAAGGGTCACTCCCGGGAGCGCGAGGGGCAGCCCGTGCGGAGGGGAAGAGCACGGAGGGGGTCTGCGCCGCCCGCGGGGCCGGTCCCCGCGGGATTTCCGGACTCTAATCGTCCGCCGCCGCACACAGACGGCCTCACGGGGAAACTTCCCTCGCCCGAGGGAAACCGGCGATCGCCTTGCCGGGAACCGGTGCTGCCCGTTGCCGAGCACCTGTCCCCGGGTTCGTCACCAGTCGCCGCGTGACGAGGAGTTCGACATGAACTTGCGCACGACGTAAATGAGTCCGCCGACCAGAGCGACGAAGACCAGTGCCTTGAAGAGAAGGCCGATCACGATGGTGAGCACCGTGGCTATCAGGCCACCGAACACGACCAGGGCGATGACCGGCACCGCGACCCACTTCACCCACCACGGCAGTCCCGCGAAGATCTCTCGCATGCCCTCGTCCTTTGCGTTCTCGTACGTCTGAGTGCTCGCACGCCTTTTCACGTACGGCCTGGATGTTCTGCACTCGATGCTAGGGCCGACGAGGGGTCCCGCGGGGGCCCCGCGCCCCTTGTCCTCCCCTGACCCGTCCCCTAGGGAACCCGGGGGTACCGGCTCACGCCTCGGGCGGAGAGAAGACGACCAGAACTCTCAGGTCCTCGCTGATGTGATGGAACTTGTGGGCGACCCCGGCCGGCACGTACACGACGCTGCCCCGCGCCACCTCGGTCGTCTCCAGTCCCACCGTGATCGAGGCCCGGCCGCTGACGACGAAGTACACCTCGTCCTGGTTGTGCGGCTTCTGGGGGTCGTGCTCGCCCGCGTTCAGGGCGTACAGACCGACGGACATGTTCCGCTCCCGCAGGAACTGAAGGTAGGCCCCCTCGTTGGCGGCGCGCTCCGCCTCCAGTTCGTCCAGCCGGAATGCCTTCATCGCCGCTGTCGCCCTCGCCTCTGCTCTGTTCCGATCCTGTCTGCCACGATCAGACACATGAAGAATTTCGTAGTCAAGACGATCGCCAACGCGGGCGCCCTCGCGGTCGCCGTGTGGCTGTTGGACAAGATCACTCTGACGGGTGACAGCACGGCCAAGAAGGCCGCCACGCTGATCGTCGTCGCGCTGATCTTCGGCCTGGTGAACTGGCTGGTCAAGCCGACCCTGAAGGTCCTCACCTTCCCGCTGTTCATCCTCACCCTGGGCCTGATCACCCTGGTCGTGAACGCCCTGATGCTGCTGCTGACCTCCTGGGTCTGCGGCAAGCTCGACCTGAGCTTCCACGTGCAGGGGTTCTGGACGGCCGTCGTCGGCGGTCTGATCGTCTCCGTCGTCTCCTGGGCACTGCACGTCGTCCTCCCCGACAAGGACTGAGCGCGCCATGACCTTCCGCGTCTGTTTCGTGTGCACCGGCAACATCTGCCGCTCCCCGATGGCCGAATCCGTCTTCCGCGCGCGTGTGGCGGAGGCCGGCCTGGAGGACCGGGTGGAGGTCGACAGCGCCGGAACCGGCGGCTGGCACGAGGGCGAGCCCGCCGACCCGCGGGCCATCTCGGTCCTCGAAGAGCACGCCTACGACAGCGATCATGTCGCGCGCCAGTTCCAGCCGTCGTGGTTCTCCCGTCTCGACCTGGTGATCGCCCTCGACGCCGGTCATCTCAAGGCCCTGCGTCGCCTCGCGCCCACCGAGGAGGACGCCCGCAAGGTCCGCCTGCTGCGCTCGTACGATCCCGCCGCCGGTGACGACCTCGACGTTCCGGATCCGTACTACGGACATCGGGACGGCTTCGAGGAGTGCCTGGCGATGGTGGAGGCGGCGAGCGTCGGTCTGCTCGCCGCCGTACGCGAGCAGCTGGAAGGCCGGGCCGCATGAGCGACATCCCCGAGGACCGGGGCCGTACCGGCGACGGCACGCGCGCGGTACGCGCCGGACTGCCCGAACCGGTCAAGCACGAGCCGACCCTGCCCGGACCGGTGTTCGCGGCGCATTTCCACCTGCCCGGCGAGGCGACGGGTCCGTATCTCTACGGCCGTGACGAGAACCCGACCTGGACGCTGCTGGAGCGCGCCATCGGCGAGCTGGAGGCGCCCGGGCGGGACGACGTCGAGACGCTGGTCTTCGCCTCCGGCATGGCGGCGATCTCCTCCGTGCTGTTCTCCCAGCTGCGCGTCGGCGACGTGGTCGTGCTGCCCTCCGACGGCTACCAGGTGCTGCCACTGGTCCGCGCCCAGCTGGAGGCGTACGGCGTCGAGGTGCGCACCGCCCCCACCGGCGGCGATGCCCAGCTGGAGGTTCTCGACGGCGCCCGGCTGCTGTGGATCGAGTCCCCGTCGAACCCGGGGCTCGACGTGTGCGACATCCGGCGGCTGGTGACGGCGGCCCACGCGCAGGACGCTCTGGTGGCCGTCGACAACACCCTCGCCACCCCGCTCGGGCAGCGCCCGCTGGAACTGGGCGCCGACTTCTCCGTGGCCAGCGGCACCAAGCAGCTCACCGGCCACGGTGACGTGCTGCTGGGCTATGTCGCCGGCCGCGACACCGAGGCGATGGCTGCCGTACGACGCTGGCGCAAGATCGTCGGGGCGATCTCCGGACCCATGGAGGCCTGGCTCGCGCACCGGTCCATCGCCACACTCCAGCTGCGCGTCGACCGGCAGAACGCCACCGCCCTCGCGGTCGCCGAGGCGCTGAAGCAGCGGCCCGAGGTGTCCGGCCTGCGCTATCCCGGACTGCCCGACGATCCCTCGCACAGGACCGCCTCGCAGCAGATGCGCCGCTACGGCTGCGTGGTCTCCTTCACGCTGCCCACGCGCGCGCGTGCCGAGCGTTTCCTCGAAGCCCTCCGTCTGGTGGAGGACGCCACGAGCTTCGGCGGTGTGCGTTCCACGGCCGAGCGGCGCCGCCGCTGGGGCGGGGA
Organism: Streptomyces puniciscabiei; assembly: GCF_006715785.1. NCBI lineage: Bacteria > Bacillati > Actinomycetota > Actinomycetes > Kitasatosporales > Streptomycetaceae > Streptomyces > Streptomyces puniciscabiei. The sequence continues at coordinate 3,172,419 of NZ_VFNX01000001.1, read as the reverse complement.
CGCGGTGCCGGAAGGATTCATCCGTATGTCCGTCGGCGCCGAGGACCCCGAGGATCTGATCGCCGACGTGCTGCGGGCCCTGGACGAGTCCGGCTCGTCCGCCGAGTGAGCCGGCGGCCGTCCGGCCGACGGCGCACGACGGTCCGAGCCTCCCCCCTCGTGGCTCGGACCGTCTTCGGTTCCTGCGCGCCGAAGAACCGCGCGAACAAGGCTAGTTGACTCTCTGTCAGTGTCCAATCACGCTAGCGACAGAGACCTATCGACTTATTTATAGTTGGGGCCTGCCTGGGGGCCGGAGGAGGGCAGGGATAGGGGAGGGCACGCCATGGACCTGGCCTTGCTGCGCACTTTCGTCACTGTGCACCGGGCTGGTTCCTTCACCCGCGCCGCCGCCCTGCTCGGCCTCTCCCAGCCCGCCGTCACCTCGCAGATCCGTACGCTGGAACGACAGCTGGGCAAGCCTCTCTTCCTCCGCCAGGCGCGCGGGGTGACCCCGACGACCATCGGTGACGAACTCGCGCACAAGGCCGCTCCGCATCTCGACGCCCTGGTGGAGATAGCCGAGAGCGGCCTGGACGACGAGTCCTCGCTCAGAACCCTGCACCTCGCCGGCCCGCCCGAGTTCACCGCCGAACGTGCCCTGCCCGCCCTGACAGAGCTGACCGGCGACGACGGCCAGGGATTCGCGCTGCGCGCCTCCTTCGGGACGGCGGAGGAAACGCTCGAAGGACTGGCCTCCGGACACCATGATCTGGCCATCAGCACGGCACGTCCTCGCGGCGCTCTGCTCACCGCGACTCCGCTCTGCGACGAGGAACACGTGTTGGTCGCCGCCCCGCGCTGGGTGGAACGAATCGGCGCGGAGGCGCTGCGCCTGAAGGGGGCGCCCGCACTGGAGGATCTTCCCGTCGTCGAGGTCCACGAGTCGCTGCCCTTTGTCTCGCGCTACTGGGCCTCCGTCTTCGACTCACGCCCGGCCACCTCGGGCACGGTCATCGTTCCGGATCTACGTGCGGTGCTCGCCTGCGCGATGGCGGGTGCCGGACTCGCCGTGCTGCCCCGCTATCTGTGCGCCTCCGCCCTCGACGACGGCACGATCGCGATGCTCCACGATCCGGCCGTGCCTCCGCTGCGCACGTACTTCCTGGTGGTGCGCACCGGCACCCTCGCCATGCCCCACATCGCGCGGGCTCATGAGTGGCTTCAGCGGGCGGCCACGGCCTGGTGCTGAGGCCTTCCGGTACAGCGCCCACGGAAGGCAATCACAAGGTGACTTCTCGCGATGTTTCACGTGGAACCAGCCGGGCCACATTTCTCCCATGACCGTGCGACCCGTGGTCAAGCGCACCGCCCGTGCCATTCTTCTCGACGGTGACGACCTGATCCTGATCAAGCGCACCAAGCCTGGTGTCGACCCCTACTGGGTCACTCCCGGTGGCGGCGTCGAGCCCGGGGACCCGACCGTCGTGGACGCCCTGCATCGGGAGGTGTCCGAGGAGCTCGGCGCCAAGATCACTGATGTGGTGCCGTGCTTCGTGGACACCGTCGAGCACATCGGCGAGGACGGCGGCGCGACCGGCGTAAAGGTGCAGCACTTCTTCGTCTGCCGACTGGAGTCCATGGACCCGACCCGGCGGCACGGCCCCGAAGTGGACGAGCCGGCCGGTGAGTACGAGATCGTCCGCGTCCCCTTCACCCGGGTCGGCATCGCCTCCGTCCACCTGGTCCCGCTGTCGCTGCGCCACTATCTGGACGGCAACATCGAGGGGGTGCGCGCCATGCACGCTCCGGACCTCGGTTAGCGCGCTCAGTCCCCGACGACCAGCAGTTCCTCCACCGCGTCGTGCCGTATGCGGCTCGTTGGGACCCCGATGTCCCGGAGCGTGTCGATGCCGCTGCGGATCATCCCGGGCGGGCCCGAGAGATAGGCGTCGTACTCGTTCCAGGGGCCGTAGTCACGCAGGGCATCGGGGAGCTGGACATGGGCCTGCTGGTCGATGAACGCCCTGACCGACAGCCAGGAGTGGCTCTGCTGGAGCCTGAGCATGGTGTCGATGTCGTAGAGGTCGTGGTCGGTGCGGGCGCCGTAGAACACCTCGACAGGCCGACGCGCTCCACGCTCGGCGACGTCCTCGATCAGGGCCTTGATGGGCGCTATGCCGGTGCCGCCGCCCAGACAGAGCAGTCCACTGTCGGTCGTATGGTCGACGGTCATGGAGCCGGTCGGCGGCCCGAGTCGTATGACGTCTCCGGGCCGGGCGCGGTGCACCAGAGCATTGGAGACCCAGCCGGCCGGTACGGCCTTCACATGGAACGTCAGCAGGCCGTCCGAACGGGGGGCGGAAGCGAACGAGTAGTACCGCCACGTCCGTGGCCACCAGGGCGTCTCCACGCTCGTGTACTGGCCTGCGAGGAAGGGATAGGGCTGGTCGGGGCGGATGGTGAGGATGGCGATGTCGGGGGTTCTGAGGTCGTGGGTGACGATCTCGGCGTGCCACCAGGGCGGAGACCGCAGTTCGTCCGCCGCCGCGGCGTCGATCATGACCTGGGACATCGTCGTGTACGCCCGCACCCACGCCGCCTCGGTCTCCGGACTCCAGATGGTGGCGGCGTACCTGCTCAACGCGCCGATCAGGCATTCCCCGACGGCCGGATAGTGCTCGGGCCGCGTTCCGTACTTGCGGTGTCCACGGCCCAGGTTCTGCAGATAGTCGACGAGGACCGAGGTGTCGTCCAGATGCTCGGCCGCGGTGAGCAGCGCCTTCAGCAGGCGCTCTCGCTGGGTGTCCATCGCGGCCGGGAACAGGGCCCGCAGCTCCGGATGGCGGACGAAGAGCAGCGCGTAGAAGTAAGAAGTGACCTTGTCGGCGACCGGTCCTATCTCGGCCATCGTGCGGCGTATGAGGATGGCGTCCGCGGACCCCTCCTCGACGGCCGGCGCAGACTGCTGAACCGGCACGCGCTCTGGGCTGTCCGGCGGCGGAGCCGACGGTTCCGTGCGCGGCGTGAACCAGTCGGCTCCGCCCGACATGCCGTTCTCCCCCGACGTGGTGGTCGGAGCGTCCATGGTGTGCCTCGCCTCGAACATCTCGCGGTCGGTCTGCGCACCTTCTCCCCGGAGAAGGTGCATGCTTTCCCCCGGCGGGCGGTCTGCCGTAGCACCCCGCAGCCTTGCATCCCGATCGGGTGCCGCGGACGCATACCTGGAGACGCGGGTCTCGCGCTCTCCGTCCCGTTAGGCTGCTCGCCCTGCTCTCGGCCCGCACGGGACATGTGGACTCCATCCCGGACGTGAACCGGAGTCGACCCTACCGGGCGTCGCCACGCACACAAGTCCCCCCTCCCTTCCTCACAAATCAGGCAGGGGTGCGAACCGTGAAGTCCGGCAACTACCGGGCAGGACGCACCAATTCATAGGCATCCCATAGATTTCGTCCCGTATAGGAGTGCGTCGCGAGTCCTGTCAGATGGGCATCCGCATTGACCGCCACAGAAACCGGTACGGCAGCGAACAGTTCCTTGTCCGACATCGAGTCGCCGTACGCCACACAGTCGGCCCGTGTCACACCGAACTTCTCGCAGAGCCTGTCCGCGATGTCCACCTTGGCCGCGGCACTGAGCACTCCGGCCGGATCCACGGGCTCGGTGAACGGCACGGCCGGGAAGCGGGATCCATGCGCCGCGTGAGCGCCCCAGTCAAGAAGGCGCTCCACGAAGAACGAAGGTGAGAGCGACACGACCGCACAGTATTCGCCCGCGTCTCTGATCTCTGCCCAGACCTCTCGGATACGGGCCAGCCAGGGAGCCGCCTCGAATGCGGCGCTGACATGCGCCTCGGTCAGCTCGGACCACAGGTCGTACACCTGCGCGGCGTACTCCGGCGAACCGATCCGCCCCTCCGCGATCGCCCGGTCCAGCGCCACGGCCTCCGCCTCCAGCCCCAACTGGCGGGAAATCTCCACCGGAGCGGTACTGCCGTGCAGCAAGGTGCCGTCAAGATCGAAGAGATGAAGTCTCGCCATGGCCCCCGAGGCTAACCGTCTGCCGATGTTTCACGTGAAACCCTCCCTGCTGTCCGCAGGCTGTGCATAGGGCCATGGCATGACCAAAAGCACGTGTGGCCGCAGGGAAACGGGTGGACGGCGAGGGGGCCGGTCGGACAGCCTGACCTGCGTGTCGACTCCTTCCCTCGCCGCTCTGCCCATCCGCCGTCTGACGCTTCGCGATCTCACCGCCTGCGCCGACTTGTCCGAGGACCGGGGGTGGCCACGCGAGGAACACAAGTGGGGTTTGCTCCTCACCGCCGGAAAGGGCCTGGGCATCGACGACCCTGAGGGTGGTCTCGTCGCCGCATGCGTCGTCACGGAGTACGGTCCGTGGGGACGTCCGGCTCTCGGGGCCGTCGGCATGGTCCTGGTCGCCGGACGCCATGCCCGCCAGGGCGTCGGGCGCCGCTTGATGCGCCATGTGGTGTCGACCATGGGCACCACGCCGCTCACCCTGCACGCGACACCCAACGGCCGTCCCCTGTACGAGGAACTGGGCTTCAAGGTCACGGGCCGGGCGGAGATGCTGAGTGGGCGCTTCATCCCCGGTGGGTCGGAAGCCGGTGTGTCCACCCGTGCCGCCACGGCGGAGGATCTGCCCGCGATCCTCCGTCTCGACGAGGAGGTGTTCGGCGCCGACCGCACTCCCCTGATCACCCGCCTGCCCGCCTTCGCCGACCAGTTGCGAGTGGCCGAGGAGGACGGCCGGATCATCGGCTACGCCGCCGCGTGGCCCAACATGGACACCCATGTGGTCGGTCCCTTGGTGGCCCGGGACGCGGAGACGGCCAAGGCCCTGATCGGCTCGCTGGCGGCCCACACGGACCGTCCCCTGCGCACGGACATCGATGTACGCCATGAGGAACTGCTGACCTGGGCGAAGGCCCGGGGACTGGCTTCCGTGGCCTTCAACGCCGTGATGACGTACGGCATCGCGGATCTCCCGGGGGACTGGACCCGCCGGTTCGCACCGCTGACCGTGGCCGCGGGCTGAGCGGTCGTACGGCGAACGTCGGTCCCGCCGCGTCGTGCGGCGGGACCGACGTTGTCCCTGTGGGGGTCGCGGCTCAGACGAGTGCCCGCACGGCCGCGGCGGCGAAGCCGTGGTCCTGCTCCGGCGCACCGCCGCCGACGCCGATCGCGCCGATCAGGCGTCCCTCCCGGTGGACGGGCATCCCACCGGCGATGAACAGCAGGGGCCGGTCGAGGGCCGTGGGCAGTGTGTGGAAGAGGCCGCCCGGCTGCACGGCGTCGACCAGGTCTGCGGTCGGGGTGTTCAGCTGGAGTGCCGTGTAGGCCTTGCGGGTGCTGGTCTCGCCCGAGATCAGCACCGCCCGGTCGTCCCGGCGGAAGGCGAGCAGGTGGCCGCCCGCGTCCAGGACGGTGACGCTGACGGTGATTCCGGCGTCCTCGGCCGCCCGGCGCGCCGTGGCGACGAGCAATTCGGCGTCCTCGATGGACAGCGGGGCGACTGCGGTGGTGCTCATGGAGGTTCTCTCCTTGGTGTTGCTGGGGGTACTTGCCGTACCCGGGGACGAGAGCCGCGGGGACGGGGGCCTTGTGGATGCCAGGCGAGGCCCGTGGCGCAAGGGACTCAGTGGTGCACCGGTGTCTGCCGGCCGACGGGCGCCCCGGAGGCGACCACGGTGCTCCGGGCGCCGTCACGGCGCTCCAGCGCCGCCGACAGGACGGCGAGGACCAGGGCGGCCGCGGCGAGGGCGGCGCCGACCCAGTTGGGGGACGTGTAGCCGAAGCCGGCCTCGATCACGATGCCGCCGAGCCAGGCGGACAGCGCGTTGCCCAGGTTGAAAGCGCCGATGTTCACGGCCGACGCCAGCGTCGGGGCGCCGTGCGCCTGGTCGAGTACGCGCTTCTGCAGCGGCGGTACGGTCGCGAAACCCAGGGCACCGATCAGGGCGATGGTCACGGCAGCGGCGATCTTGTTGTGCGCGGTGAGCGTGAAGAGTGCCAGGACGAGGGCCAGGGCGCCCAGCGACACGTACAGCATCGGCATCAGGGCGCGGTCGGCGAACTTGCCCCCGATGAGGTTGCCACCGACCATGCCGAGGCCGAACAGGACCAGCAGCCAGGTCACGGAGCCGTCGGCGAAGCCCGCGACGTGGGTCATCATCGGCGCGATGTAGGTGATGGCCGCGAAGACGCCGCCGAAGCCGAGGACGGTCATCGCCATGGCGAGCAGGACCTGGGCGTTCTTGAAGGCGGCCAGCTCGTGCCGCAGGTGCACACCCTCGGGCCTCGGCATCTCGGGCACCAGCTTGGCGATACCGGCGAGGCCGACGAGCCCGAGGGCGGCGACGATGCCGAAGGTGACGCGCCAGCCGACGTGCTGGCCGATGAGCGTGCCCAGCGGGACGCCGACGACATTGGCGACGGTCAGACCGGTGAACATCATGGCGATGGCGCCGGCCTTCTTGTGCGGCGCCACCAGCTCGGCCGCCACGACGGAGCCGATACCGAAGAAGGCGCCGTGCGCGAGCGAGGCGATCACGCGTCCGATCAGCATGATCGCGAAGGCGGGGGCGACCGCAGAGAGCAGGTTTCCGGCGATGAACAGGCCCATCAGCAGCATCAGCATGCGCTTGCGCGCGACCTTCGTGCCGAGCACGGTCATCAGCGGGGCGCCGACGACCACACCGAGCGCGTAGCCCGTCACGAGCAGGCCCGCCGTGGGGATGGAGACCCCGAAGTCGCCCGCGACCTCGGGCAGCAAGCCCATGATCACGAACTCTGTGGTTCCGATTCCGAAGGCCCCGATCGCGAGGGCCAGGAGCGCGAGAGGCATGGAGGGGTACACCTTCCAGACGATTGCAGGTGCGCTTTGCGTGCGTCCACAATAGTTGCAGACGCGGGCTAAATGCAAACGCGCACTATTGCGGACTTGCTCTACCCTTGATGCAGCCGCTCCGGGACGGAGGAGAACGCCAATGACAGCGACGGACCCCGCGCTCACTGCCCTCGCCCAGGGCTGGTGCGCCCTCTCTGCCCTGCATGGAAGGATCGAGGCACACATCGAGCGCGCCCTGCAGGCGAAGCACGACCTGAGCGTGCGCGAGTACTCGCTGCTCGATGTGCTGAGCCGCCAGCACGACGGCGAAGGGGGCCATCTGCAGATGAAGCAGGTCGCCGACGCGGTCGTCCTCAGCCAGAGCGCCACCACCCGCCTGGTGACCCGGCTGGAGGACCGCGGCCTCCTGGAGCGCTACCTGTGCCCCACCGACCGGCGCGGCATCTACACCAACGTCACCGAGGCGGGCCTGCGACTGCTGGAGGAGGCGCGCCCCACCAATGACGCCGCCCTGCGTGAGGCCCTGGACGACGCCTCCCGCAACCCCGAACTGGCCCCACTGGTACGGGTCGTGGAGTCACTGAACGCACCGGCGTAGGGTGCACGCATGGGAGATCTTGAAATACGGCGAGCGACCGACGATGACCTTCCGGCGATCGTCGCGATGCTCGCCGACGATCCGCTCGGCGCCCGGCGCGAGTCCCCCGACGACATGGCCCCGTACCGGGCCGCGCTGGAACGTCTGGAAGCCGACCCGAACCAGCACCTCGTCGTGGCCGTCCGCGAAGACCGCGTGATCGGGACGCTTCAGCTCACGGTCATCCCGGGGCTCTCCCACAAGGGCGCGACCCGCGCTCTCATCGAGGCCGTCCGCATCCACCCGGATGAACGGGGCAGCGGGCTGGGCACCAGGCTGATCGAGTGGGCGATCGACACCGCCCGTCGGCTGGATTGCCGGATGGTGCAGCTGACGTCCGACAAGACACGCACCGACGCCCACCGCTTCTACGAACGCCTCGGCTTCAGCGCCACGCACGAGGGATTCAAACTGCCGCTCTGACGCGGCCCCGGACACGAGGAACACCACAGGGGGTGTGTTTCACGTGAAACACACCCCCTGTGCCGTCAAGGCCTAGCCGATGCCCCGCCACCCCTTCGGGTCCACACCGCCGGGGACCGGCGCCTCGGGGTCGTAGGGCTGCCGCGTGAACACGAACGAGCCGAGGTCGAGATGGGTCAGGGACCCGTCCGGGCGCCGTACCGGCCGCAGCAGCTCCCCGGCGAAGTAACCCTCCAGTCCCGTCCAGGTACCGTCACTGTTGGAGCTGAAGCGAGAGCGTCGGCCGCTGCCGGTCAGCGGGCCGAGCGCGAGAAGGCCGTCCGCGGTCACCCGAAGACCGAAGGCGTTGGTCCCCCAGTACCACTGCCCCGCCAGCTCCAGGACCGCAGGATCGACCTCGCGCAGCGGCCGCCACGGCTCAGGAATCCGCGGCTCGGCCTCGGCGACGACCCGTACCAGGTCGGCCCCCACCCCTCCCAGCAGCGGGCCACTGGTGCAGTTGGCGAGCACCACCGCGGCCACGTCGTCCTCCACGCTGAGGGTGAGGTTCGCCAGGAAGCCCGGCAGCGAACCGGAGTGGCCGACCAGCAGCCGGCCGTCACGGCGCTGGATCTGCAGACCGAGTCCGTACGTGGCCCCGTCCAGCACATCCGCCGCCTCGGCGGGCGCCGCAGGCGTGCGCATCTCCCGCACCGACTCCGCACCCAGCACCCGGTCGTCACCCGTGGCCAGAAACGCGGCGAACCGCGCCAGGTCGCCGGTGGTCGACCACAGTTGACCGGCTGGTGCCATCCTGCCCAAGTCCTCAAGCGGCTCCGGCAGCAGCGCGTCCGCCCACGGATGGACGGCCCATCCACCGGCATGCGGGGCCTGGGGCTGCGTGCTCGTACGGTGCAGCCCGAGCGGTTCGAGGATCTCGCTGCGCAGCACCTCCTCCCACGGAGCGCCTCGCAGCTCCTCCACCAGCGCGCCGAGCACCGTGTAGCCGGGGTTGGAGTAGTGGTGCCGCCGGCCGACCGGATACAGAAGGGGCTGCTCGCCGAGCACATCGCTCAGTTCCGGGCGCAGGGTGCCCGGAGTCCGCTCCCACCAGGGACCGGGCGACTCCGCAGCCAACCCCGCGGTGTGGGCGAGCAGTTCGGCGATCGTCGCCTCGCCCGCGCCGGTGCCGGGCAGATGCTTCTCCAGCGGGTCACCGAGGTCGAGCAGGCCCTCGTCGCGCAGCCGCATCACCAGGACGGCGGTGAAGGTCTTGGTGATGGACCCGATCCTGTACTGCACGTTCTCGTCCGGCCCGTGCCCGTCCACCGAGGTCCGCGCCCCGTGCCACACGGCCTGCCCGCCCCGCACCACGGTCGCGACCAGGGACGGCGCCCGCCCCTCGGCCTGGGCGACGGCGATCCGGTGCAGCAGGGCACGGCGCGTTTCGGGGAGCAGCTCTTCCTGAGGTGAAGTCATGCGCCCAGTTCAGCTGCTGGGGCGGCGGACGTCGAGTTCATTTGCCGAGGGGACTGCATCCTCCCCGGGCCGGCTTCCGGATCAGGTCTGGGCCATGTCCACGAAGCGCGAGTAGTGACCCTGGAAGGCGACCGTGATGGTGGCCGTGGGGCCGTTACGGTGCTTGGCCACGATCAGGTCGGCCTCGCCCGCGCGCGGGGACTCCTTCTCGTAGGCGTCCTCGCGATGCAGCAGGATGACCATGTCGGCGTCCTGCTCGATGGACCCCGACTCACGCAGGTCGGAGACCATCGGTTTTTTGTCCGTGCGCTGCTCGGGGCCACGGTTGAGCTGGGAGAGCGCGATGACCGGGATCTCCAGTTCCTTGGCCAGCAGCTTGAGGTTACGGGACATGTCCGAGACCTCCTGCTGACGGCTCTCGGCGCGCTTGGAGCCGCCGGACTGCATCAGCTGGAGGTAGTCGATGACGACCAGCTTCAGGTCGTTGCGCTGCTTCAGGCGCCGGCACTTGGCGCGGATCTCCATCATCGACAGGTTGGGGGAGTCGTCGATGTAGAGCGGCGCGGCCGAGACGTCCGGCATACGGCGGGCGAGCCTGGTCCAGTCCTCGTCGGTCATCGTGCCGGACCGCATGTGGTGCAGCGCGACCCGGGCCTCGGCGGACAGCAGCCGCATGGCGATCTCGTTGCGGCCCATCTCGAGGGAGAAGATGACGCTCGGCAGGTTGTGCTTGATCGAGGCGGCCCGCGCGAAGTCCAGTGCGAGCGTCGACTTACCCATGGCGGGCCGGGCGGCGATGACGATCATCTGGCCCGGGTGCAGACCGTTCGTCAGCGAGTCGAAGTCCGTGAAGCCGGTCGGCACACCGGTCATCTCGCCGCTGCGCGAGCCGATCGCCTCGATCTCGTCGAGGGCCCCTTCCATGATGTCGCCGAGCGGCAGATAGTCCTCGCTGGTGCGCTGCTCGGTGACGGCGTAGATCTCGGCCTGGGCGCGGTTGACGATCTCGTCCACGTCGCCGTCGGCCGCGTATCCCATCTGCGTGATGCGAGTACCCGCTTCGACCAGGCGGCGCAGCACCGCCCGCTCGTGGACGATCTCCGCGTAGTACTCGGCGTTGGCGGCCGTGGGCACGGTCTGGACGAGGCCGTGCAGATACGCCGCCCCACCGACCTTGTTGATCTCGCCGCGCTTGGTCAGTTCGGCGGCGATGGTGATGGGGTCGGCCGGCTCGCCCTTGGCATAGACGTCCAGGATCGCCTGGTAGATCGTCTCGTGCGCGGGCTTGTAGAAGTCGTGGCCCTTGAGGATCTCGACGACGTCGGCGATGGCGTCCTTGGACAGCAGCATGCCGCCCAGCACCGACTGTTCGGCGTCCAGGTCCTGCGGTGGCACGCGCTCGAAGGAGGGACTCCCGCCGTCCCAGGAGGCGTTCTCCCGGCCCCGGTCGTGCTGTTCGTCACGACCCCGGCCGCCTTCACCGCGTCGACGGGAGGCGGGCAGACGATCACTGGGTCCGGCATCGGCCCACGGATCGTCCAAGGGCTCGGAAATGCTCACCGAGCCACCTCCTCCCGTCCGCATGGCGGACCTCGCCGTGTCCTCTTTTGTACGGCACGACACTGACAAATGAGAGGCCCAACTCCGGTTCCGACGCGTCGGATCTGTGACGGTTCCCGGGCCGCGGAAGGGACGCTTTCCGGGCCGAGGGAAGGAGCGGGCGCCGGACAACGGTAGGCCCGTCGGCACCGTCAGCCAATCTGGTTATCCACAGGCCATGTGGACGACGGCCCGGATGCTGTGGAGAACTCACCGAAACCTGTGCACGACCCGGTGGACAGCCCTGTGAACAAGCCCTCGCTTCCGCTCACAAGATCGCTCTGACCTGCACCTTTACCGTCCACCGGCTGTGCAGAAGAAAAACTTCCCCAGTCGGGCCAAGATCGCTTCGAACGGTGCGCGAAAGGACACACCACAAGAGAAGAAGTAAGGGTCAGTCGGCAATTGCATCGCTTACCTGTGGACGATTAGATTAGTGCTCATGACACAGGCTCCAGCGATACCCAAGGCCACCCGACGACAGCACGACAGAGAGATCGTCACGCTGGCCGTCCCGGCCTTCGGCGCACTCGTCGCCGAGCCTCTCTTCGTCATGGCGGACAGTGCCATCGTCGGCCATCTCGGGACCGCCCAACTCGCCGGTCTCGGCGTCGCCTCGGCCCTGCTCACCACCGCAGTGAGTGTCTTCGTCTTTCTCGCCTACGCCACCACCGCCGCGGTGGCCCGGCGCGTCGGCGCCGGCGATCTGCGGGCTGCGATCCGCCAGGGCATGGACGGCATCTGGCTGGCGCTGCTGCTCGGCATCGCCGTCATCACCGTCGTCCTTCCGCTGGCTCCCGTCATCGTGGATCTGTTCGGCGCCTCCACGACCGCGGCCCCCTACGCCACGACGTATCTGCGCGTCTCCTCTCTGGGGATCCCGGCCATGCTGATCGTCCTGGCCGCAACGGGAGTCCTCCGCGGACTGCAGGACACCAGAACCCCGCTCTATGTCGCCGTCGCGGGCTTCGTCGCCAACGGAGCCCTCAATGCGGGACTCGTCTACGGCGCCGGGCTCGGCATCGCCGGTTCGGCCTGGGGCACGGTCATCACCCAGTGCGCCATGGCGGCCGTCTATCTGACCGTGGTCGTACGTGGGGCCCGTCGGCACGGAGCTTCCCTGCGCCCGGACGCCCCCGGAATCCGGGCCTCGGCACAGGCAGGCGTTCCACTCCTGGTCCGCACGCTGTCACTGCGGGCCATCCTGATGATCGCAACCGCGGTCGCGGCGCGTCTGGGTGACGCCGAAATCGCCGCTCACCAGATCATCCTGTCCCTGTGGAGCCTGCTCGCCTTCGCTCTCGACGCGATAGCGATCGCAGGACAGGCCATCATCGGCCGCCATCTCGGTGCGAACGACGCACAAGGAGCGCGTGAGGCCTGCCGGCGCATGGTGCAGTGGGGCATCGTGACCGGTGTGGTCCTCGGTCTGCTCGTGGTGGCCGCCCGTCCGCTGTTCCTGCCGCTGTTCACCAGTGACTCCGGGGTCAGGGACGCGGCGCTGCCCGCGCTGCTGATGGTGGCGGTGTCCCAACCCATCTGCGGGATCGTCTTCGTGCTGGACGGAGTCCTGATGGGCGCCGGTGACGGGCCGTACCTGGCCGGGGCCATGGTCGTCACCCTCGCAGTGTTCGCTCCGGTCGCCCTGCTCGTCCCCACCCTCGGCGGCGGCCTCACCGCGCTGTGGGCCGCCATGACACTGATGATGACCATCCGCATGCTGACCCTGTGGCTGCGCACGCGCTCGGGTCGCTGGATCGTCACGGGCGCCACCCGCTGAACGGATCGGCGGGGCCACCCCGTCCCGGTTTCACGTGAAACATGCCGCGTCCGCGCATAGAGAATGCCGACGCCAGCTGCGAAGAGGGGCCGCCCCGCCAGGGACGGCCCCTCTCTCAGCTGCTCAAACCGAGCGCAGCGTCACGCCGCGATGACCTCGATGTTGACCTTGGCGGCAACCTCGGGGTGCAGACGCACGGACGTCTCGTGGGCGCCCAGGGTCTTGATCGGGGCGGACAGCTCGATGCGGCGCTTGTCGACCTCGGGGCCACCGGAAGCCTTGATCGCGGACGCGATGTCGGCCGGGGTGACGGAACCGAAGAGACGGCCGGAGTCGCCGGAGCGGACGGCCAGGCGGACCTTGACGCCCTCGAGCTGGGCCTTCACCTGGTTGGCCTGCTCGATGGTCTGGATCTCGTGGATCTTGCGGGCGCGGCGGATCTGCTCGACGTCCTTCTCGCCGCCCTTGGTCCAGCGGATGGCGAACTTCCGCGGGATCAGGTAGTTGCGAGCGTAACCGTCCTTGACGTCGACGACGTCGCCCGCGGCACCGAGGCCGGTGACCTCGTGGGTGAGGATGATCTTCATGAGTCGGTCACCCTTCCCTTATCGCGCGGTGGAGGTGTAGGGCAGCAGCGCCATCTCACGGCTGTTCTTGACGGCCGTGGCGACGTCACGCTGGTGCTGCGTGCAGTTGCCGGTCACGCGGCGGGCACGGATCTTGCCGCGGTCGGAAATGAACTTCCGCAGCATGTTCGTGTCCTTGTAGTCCACGTACGTGACCTTGTCCTTGCAGAAAGCGCAGACCTTCTTCTTCGGCTTGCGCACAGGCGGCTTCGCCATGGTGTTTCTCCTGTGTGATCAAGAAGTTTGGGGTACGGCCCCGCCCTTGGTCCGAGGACCTAGAAGGGGGGCTCGTCCGAGTAGCCGCCACCGCCGCCGGAGCCTCCGCCCCAGCCGCCGCCACCCTGCTGGCCACCGGCGGGAGCGCCGGTCGCCCACGGGTCGTCGGCCGGAGCGCCGCCGCCCTGCTGGCCGCCGCCGGGGCCTCCGCCCCAGCCACCGCCACCCTGGCCGCCACCGCCGCCGTAACCGCCCTGGCCACCGCGAGCGCCACCGGCGGTCTTGGTGACCTTGGCCGTGGCGTTGCGCAGGCTGGGGCCGACTTCCTCGACGTCCAGCTCGTAGACCGTGCGCTTGACGCCCTCACGGTCCTCGTAGGACCGCTGCTTCAGCCGGCCCTGCACGATGACGCGCATGCCTCGCTGGAGCGACTCGGCGACGTTCTCCGCCGCCTGCCGCCAGACCGAGCAGGTCAGGAACAGGCTCTCGCCGTCCTTCCACTCGTTCGTCTGGCGGTCGAAGGTGCGGGGAGTGGACGCGACGCGGAACTTCGCGACCGCCGCACCGGACGGGGTGAAGCGCAGCTCGGGGTCATCGACAAGATTGCCGATGACCGTGATAACGGTCTCGCCTGCCATGGGGAACCTCTCGGCGGGTTTGCTCTGGCTGCTTGCTTGCTACTCGAATCCCGAGATCAGCTGAGCGCGAAGGCTCAGTGCATCTCGGGGCGGAGGACCTTGGTCCGGAGGACCGACTCGTTCAGGTTCATCTGGCGGTCGAGCTCCTTGACGACCCCAGGCTCGGCCTGCAGGTCGATGACCGAGTAGATGCCCTCGGGCTTCTTCTTGATCTCGTAGGCGAGACGACGACGGCCCCAGGTGTCGACCTTCTCAACCTTGCCGCCACCGTCACGGACGACGGACAGGAAGTTCTCGATCAGCGGGGAGACCGCACGCTCCTCGAGATCGGGGTCGAGGATGACCATCACCTCGTAGTGACGCATGTGGAACCCACCTCCTTTGGACTCAGCGGCCACGGTCGTTCCGTGGCAGGAGGGTTGTGATGCGTACGCAACGGTATCGGCCACCACTGACAATCGGGGGCCTCTGAGGGATCCCGCAGTGTTACCTGGGCAGGCGTGGGCAGACACCAGTGCAGACGGTACAGACTACCCGCACACCCGCTTCCGGTTGAAATCCGCCCGTGAGGACCGTCACCCTGTACACGTCGGGTGTGTACGGCGCTACTGTGCGCCGTCTTCCGCAGGAGGTGCCCATGGCACAGGCATTGCATCCCAATATCGCCGGTTCCCTCTTCGCCACGGACGGCAAGCGCCGTCCGCTGCAGGACGCCCTGACGGCGGCGACGCTCGTGCTCGGCGTCCTGTCCTTCATCACGTCCTTCTTCCACGGCCTGCACCTGCTGTCCTCGTGGACGGGGCTGGTGGGACTGGCCGTCGGCATCTACGGACAGTGGATCTCGGTGACCACGCGAGAGCGCTTCGGGCTGGTGATCGGTATGGGCGCCTCGGGAGTCGGTTTCCTCATCAGCATGGCGAACGGCGGATTGTTCGGCGGCCTCTTCTAAGCCGTACGCCCAGTCGGGGCGCTCGGACGGCGCAGTAGGCTTCGGCGCGAGAGCCGGAGCCCCTGTACCCATGGGGACACACCAGCCCGAGGAGCGCCCCGACATGAGCCTGACCCTGAGGACCATCAGCCGCGAGCAACATCTGGCGTACATCCAGAGCCTGCCGGCGGCGAGCCACATGCAGGTCCCGGCCTGGGCCGATGTGAAGGCGGAGTGGCGCTCGGAGAACCTCGGCTGGTTCGACGAGCGCACCGGCGAGATGGTCGGTGCGGGCCTGGTCCTCTACCGCCAGCTGCCCAAGATCAAGCGCTATCTCGCCTATCTTCCCGAGGGCCCGGTCATCAACTGGTTCGCGCCGAATCTGGACGACTGGATCCAGCCGATGCTGGCGCACCTGAAGCAGCAGGGCGCCTTCTCCGTGAAGATGGGCCCGCCGGTGATCATCCGGCGCTGGAACGCGGAGACCATCAAGAAGGGCATCCAGGACCAGGACGTCAAGCGCCTGCGTGACATGGAGGCCGACTTCATCGAGCCGCGCGCCTTCGAGGTGGCCGACAAGCTGCGCCGCATGGGCTGGCAGCAGGGCGAAGACGGCGGCGCCGGCTTCGGCGACGTACAGCCGCGCTATGTCTTCCAGGTGCCGCTGGCCAATCGCTCCCTGGAAGAGGTGCACAAGAACTTCAACCAGCTGTGGCGCCGCAACATCAAGAAGGCCGAGAAGGCCGGCGTCGAGGTCGTCCAGGGCGGCTACCAGGACCTGGCCGAGTGGCAGCGGCTGTACGAGATCACCGCTGTGCGCGACCACTTCCGGCCCCGCCCGCTGTCGTACTTCCAGCGCATGTGGACGGCCCTCAACACCGAGGACCCCAACCGCATGCGGCTGTACTTCGCCCGCCACAACGGCGTGAACCTTTCGGCGGCGACGATGCTGATCGTCGGTGGGCACGTGTGGTACTCCTACGGCGCCTCCGACAACATCGGCCGTGAGGTCCGGCCCTCGAACGCGATGCAGTGGCGGATGCTGCGCGACGCCTACGCGCTCGGCGCCACCGTCTACGACCTGCGCGGCATCTCCGACTCGCTGGACGAGACGGACCACCTGTTCGGCCTGATCCAGTTCAAGGTCGGCACCGGCGGGCAGGCCGCCGAGTACCTCGGCGAGTGGGACTTCCCGCTCAACAAGCTGCTCCACAAGGCGCTCGACATCTACATGTCGCGCCGCTGAGCCGCGGGCGTTTGATTCCATAGGGTTCACAGCTCTCCCACCTCTGACACACCGCAGCCACGAGAAAGGTTCCGGGTCCGGCCATGGCGCTCACGCTCTACGTCGACACCGCGCGCTGGCGGGCGCACCACAAGCACGTGCAGGAGCAGTTCCCGGGACTCGTCCCGGTCTGCAAGGGCAACGGCTACGGCTTCGGGCACGAACGGCTGGCGGAGGAGGCCACGCGGCTGGGCGCGGACCTGCTCGCCGTCGGCACGACCTACGAGGCCGCGCGCATCAAGGACTTCTTCGGCGGTGACCTGCTGGTGCTGACGCCGTACCGGCGCGGCGAGGAGCCCGTTCCGCTGCCCGACCGGGTGGTGCGCTCGGTGTCGTCGATCGACGGCGTGTACGGCCTCGTCGGCGCTCGTGTCGTCATCGAGGTGATGTCCTCGATGAAGCGGCACGGCATCAGCGAGCAGGACCTGCCCCAGCTGCACCAGGCCATAGAGAACGTCCGGCTGGAGGGCTTCGCCATCCATCTGCCGCTGGACCGCACCGACGGCTCGGACGCGGTCGAGGAGGTCATCGGCTGGATGGACCGGCTGCGCGCGGCCCGGCTGCCGCTGCACACGATGTTCGTCAGCCACCTCAAGGCCGATGAACTCATCCGGCTCCAGCAGCAGTTCCCGCAGACCCGGTTCCGTGCCCGCATCGGCACACGGCTGTGGCTGGGGGACCACGAGGCCACCGAGTACCGCGGTGCCGTACTGGACGTGACGCGCGTGGCCAAGGGCGACCGGTTCGGCTACCGGCAGCAGAAGGCCGCCTCCGACGGCTTCCTGGTGGTCGTGGCGGGCGGTACGTCGCACGGGGTGGGCCTGGAGGCCCCGAAGGCCCTCCACGGCGTCATGCCGCGCGCCAAGGGCGTCGCACGGGCCGGCCTCGCCACGGTCAACCGGAACCTTTCTCCGTTCGTCTGGGGCGGCAAGCAGCGCTGGTTCGCCGAGCCGCCGCACATGCAGGTGTCGATTCTGTTCGTCCCCTCGGACGCCCCGGAGCCGAAGGTCGGCGACGAGCTGGTGGCCCATCTGCGGCACACCACCACGCAGTTCGACCGGCTCGTGGACCGCTGAATCCCGCCCAGGTCAGCGAGAAGGCCGTACACGCACCCCGCGTGTACGGCCTTCTTCATGCCCTTCCTACGGCGCGTTCGCTCAGAGTGAACGACGCTCGGGAGACGGTGGTTCCGGCATCCCCCAGTCCACCTGAGGTCCCTCGAAGTGGGCGGCGTGCCGCGGCGGATGGGCTGCCGCGCCGAGCACGAAGACGTCCTGCGCGCCGTCGAGCACCCCGCCCGACGGATCGTCGTCGCCGGACCGGCGCACCACGTCCCGCTCCGGCATGAGGATGTCCCGTACGACGACGGCGCACAGGTAGAGCGTGCCCGCCAGGTGCAGCACGATCGACCAGTGGTAGCCGTGCGTCGGCAGACCCTTGTGGGCATCGCCGCTGGTCGTGTAGGCGAGGTACATCCAGATGCCCAGGAAGTACGCCACCTCGCCGGCCTGCCAGATCAGGAAGTCACGCCACTTGGGCCGGGCGAGGACCGCCAGCGGCACCAGCCACAGGACGTACTGCGGGGAGTAGACCTTGTTGGTGAGGATGAAGGCCGCCACCATCAGAAAGGCCAGCTGGGCGAAGCGCGGCCGGCGCGGTGCGGTGAACGCCAGCGCGGCGATGCCGAGGAAGCACAGCACCACCAGCACCATCGCGGCGGCGTTCACAAAGCCCGTACTCGGCGGACTGCTGGAGTTCTGCGCCCAGATCAGCCAGAACGAGCCGAAGTCGACGCCCCGTTCCTGGCTGAACGTGTAGAACTTCGACCAGCCCTGGAAGGCGAAGAGCATGACCGGCGCGTTCACCAGGAGCCAGGCGATCGCCGCGCCGCCCACGGCCTGGGCGTACTCCCGCCACTTGCCGGCCCGCCAGCACAGCACGAAGAGCGGTCCCAGCAGGAACACGGGGTAGAGCTTGGCGGCCGTGGCGAGGCCCAGGAGGACGCCGAAGGCGACCGGACGGCTCCGGGACCACATCAGCATCGCGGCGGCCGTGAGCGCCACCGCCAGCAGGTCCCAGTTGATGGTCGCGGTGAGCAGGAGGGCGGGCGCCAGGGCGACCAGCAGGCCGTCCCAGGGGCGCCGACGGTGGGTGCGGGCCACACAGACGGCGAGGACAGCCGCACACACCAACAGCATCCCGGCGTTGACGAACCAGTACCACTGCTCCTGGTACTGGAGGGTGCCGCTGTGCGGGGTCAGCCAGGACGCCACCTCCATGAACACACCGGTCAGCACCGGGTATTCGAGGTAGCTCATGCCGCCGGACATGTCGTCCGGGAGTCTGTCGAAGTACGGCACGAGATGGTCGGCGAAACCGCGGCCCTGGTAGAGGTGCGGGATGTCCGAGTAGCAGGCCTTCGTGTACTGGCTGCTCGCGCCGAAGAACCAGGCGCTGTTGTAGCAGGGCGCCTTCTGGACCAGGCCGAGGGCGAACATGCCGATCGCCACGAGCGCGACCACCCGAACGGGGGTCCACCAGGAGGTGCCGAGCAGCGCGCGTCGCCCCAGGGGGCCGCCGATCAGCTCACTGCCGGCCCGGGCGAGCTCGTCCTCACTGGTCGGCCGCACCGGTTCTGCCATGGCGGGCCGCACGGGCTCGGGCTCGTGCATGCTCGCGGGCGTCATCTCTGCACTGGGCATGGGGCACATCCTGCCGTACCTGTCTAGGAAAGCGCCGAGGGCCGCCGCACCCGGGGGGTGCGACGGCCCATGTTTCACGTGAAACACCCTTGGCGGACCATTTGGCCGCCAACCGGTCAGGCCAGGCGGCTAACCGGTGGGACCACCGAAGATGCCTCCGTTGCCGTTGCCGTTACCCCGGGTGTTACCTCCGGTCCCGGACGTATCCGAGACGCTGGGTGCCGGCGACGGGCCTCCATCGGTGCCGCCCGTGTTCGTGCCTCCGGTGGTGTCGCACTTCCAGCTCCAGCCGTTGCACGTCTGGCTCGCCGACGGCGAGGGCGTCGTGGACGGCTCGCTGGCCGACGGGCTCGGCGAGTCGCTCGGCGTCTGGCTCGGCGTAATGCTGACCGTCGGGGTCGGGGACGGGGCACCGGGCTCGTCCTGGACCTTGCCGATCTCGGTGGCGTTCGGGAAGCCGAGGTCATTGGCTCCCTTGAGCGCGGCCTGCATGTACTCGGTCCACACCAGCGTCGGGATGTCACCACCGTGGATCGACGGGACACCGGCCGTACCGTTCATGGACAGCAGCCTGTGGTCCTTCGGGTTCTCGCGGAACATCGCCACCGAGGTGGACAGCTGCTGGGTGTAGCCGACGAACCAGGCCGACTTGTTGCTGTCGGTGGTACCGGTCTTGCCCGCCGCCGTACGCCCGAGAGCCTTGGCCTTCTGACCCGTACCGTTCTGGATCACGTTCTGCAGGACGTCCGTGACGTTGTTGGCGATGTCCGGGTCGATCGCCTCCTTGAGGGCCGGCTTGGGCTTGACGAAGCTGGGCGCGTCCGCGCCGTTGGTCTTCACGGCCGTCACCGAGTACGGGTCCGTCTGCTCACCGGACGCGGCGAACGTGGCGTAGGCGTCGGCCATGCGGATCGCGCTCGGAGTCGACGTACCGATCGCGAACGACGGGTTGAGGTCCACCGACATGCTCTGGGGGAGTATGCCGGCCGCCTTCGCCACATCCCGGACGTGCGTCATGCCCACATCGACACCGAGCTGCACGAACGGCGTGTTGATGGACTGCTCCATCGCCTTGCGAAGGGTGATGTACCCCCACGGGTGAGGAGACTCGTTGTTCTGATAGAAGATCGAGTTGTCCTTGTTGAGGTAATACGACCCATCCGGTTTGCGGACCTTGAGGTGGTCGTCGCCGTTGTACTTGCTCAGTGGCGAGATACCGACGCCGTCCGAGTTGTACGTGCCGTACTTCATGGCCGCGGCCAGCACGAACGGCTTCCACGTCGAACCGACGGGGACACCCGAGGTGTCGGCGTTGTTGGTGAAGTGGCCGTTCTCGTAGCCGTCACCGCCGTAGAGGGCGACGATCGCACCGTCCTTGGGCTTCACCGAGGCGGCGCCGAACTGCACGTACTTGTCCAGGCTGCGATGCTTCGGATCGAGGCGTGTCGCCTGGACCTTCTTCACGGCCGCGGTCAGCTCGTTGACCTTGTCCTTCTGGAAGGTCGTGTAGATCTGGTAGCCACCGCGGTCGAACTGCGCCTCCGTGATGTCGGAGTGCGCGAGGACGTACTTCTTCGCCGTGTCGACCAGGTAGCTGATCTGGCCGGTCATGCCCCTGGTCGCCTTGCGGCCGTCGGGCATGGGGTACTGCGCTTTGGCCTTCTGGTACTGGTCGTCAGTCAGGTGGTGATCGTTGTGCATCTGCTCGAGGATCCACGCCCAGCGATCCATCGAGCGCTTCTTGTTGGCATCCGCGGTCGCCGACTGGTCGAGGTCCGCGTTGCCCGCCGGGTCGAAGTACGTCGGGCCCTTGAGCAGTGCCGCGAGCACGGCGCACTGGCTCGGCGTGAGGTCCACGGCGTTCTTGCCGTAGTACGTCTGCGCGGCCGCCTGGATGCCGTACGCGCCCCGGCCGAAGTACGAGGTGTTCAGGTAGCCCTGCAGGATCTGCTTCTTGTCGAGCTTCGTCCCCACCTTGATGGAGATGAACATCTCCCTCAACTTACGCGTGAGGGTCTGCTGCTGGCTCAGGTACGTGTTCTTCACGTACTGCTGGGTGATCGTCGAACCACCCTGGGTCTGACCACCTCGCGCCATGTTGACCACGGCGCGCAGCAGCCCCTGGGGGTCCACACCCGAGTCCTGGTAGAAGCTCTTGTTCTCGGCCGAGATCACGGCCCACTGCATGGCGTCGGGAATCTGGGAGATGTCGACGTTCTGGCGGTTGACGCCGGTGCCGGTGGCCACCATCTGCTTGCCGTCGGCCCAGTAGTAGACGTTGTTCTGGGACTTGGCGGCGTCGTTCTCGTTGGGGATCGAGACCATCGCGTAGCCCACACCGACCAGCGCGACCAGGCTGCCGATGAAGCCGATGAACAGCCCGGAGACGAGCTTCCAGGACGGCACCCAGCGGCGCCAGCCGTACTTTCCGGCTCGGGGATAGTCGATCAGCCGCTTCTTGCCGGGAGCGGTCGACGCGCGGCCTCTGCCGCGCCCGGGACCGTTCGGGCCGCCGGGAGCGTCGCGCCGGCCACCCGGACCGGCGTTGTCCGCGCCTCTGCGGCGGCTGCCTCTCTGTGCCGCTCGGCGGGCCTCGGCACGGCCGCCGTAGGCACGCTCTTCACCTCCCGGACCGCTGGCACCCGACCCATAGGAACTGGACCCATAGGAGTCGGCAGGAGACCCGGTGGCGCCTCGCGGTGCCGCACGGCGACCGGAGGACGAACCGGACTGGCCGCGTCGGGCCGCGGCACGTCCGCCTCCCTGCGGCTGCGGCGGTTTGCGACGGTGCTCGCTCATCGAACGATTACTCCTCGGGCAGGCGCACCCGTGCGCGCCTGGAACGGCGGCTGGTTTCCGGTCCCCCCGAAGTACGGATGTGGTCGGTCCCGCATTCACCCGTACTGCACCGGGGACGACGACGCTCCCCGGGCGTCACTTGGTTCCCGGTGGATTGCATGCCGCACAGACTACGCACCACCAAAACCAGCCGAGCCCCGAAGTTCACCCCAAAACAGGCAACCCGCACCGTATGAATCGGTGATGTGATCCCGTTCACCACCGTCCCTCTTGTCGCCTGCGGACGGCCGTTCTATCGTCTTGATGTATCGAGTCGATACATCAGCGCGAGATAAAGACGCTGAGAGGCACTGCGAGACCCGCATGAGCGATCAGCGGGACCGAGAGGAGGCGACGATGAGCCGACGTTCCGGCATCCTCGAGTTCGCCGTGCTCGGCCTGCTGCGCGAGTCCCCGATGCACGGCTATGAGCTGCGCAAACGACTCAACACGTCCCTGGGTGTGTTCCGGGCGTTCAGCTACGGAACGCTGTATCCCTGCCTCAAGACGCTGGTCGCCAACGGCTGGTTGATCGAGGAACCGGGCAGCGCCCATGAGGACCCCGCTCCTCTCGCCGGACGCCGAGCGAAGATCGTGTACCGATTGACGGCAGAAGGTAAGGAGCACTTCGAGCAGCTGCTCTCGCAGACCGGCCCCGACGCGTACGAGGACGAGCACTTCGCGGCACGCTTCGCCTTCTTCGGGCAGACGTCGCGCGATGTGCGCATGCGCGTGCTGGAGGGCCGGCGCAGCCGCCTGGAGGAGCGCCTGGAGAAGATGCGTGCCTCCCTGGCGCGCACGCGGGAGCGCCTCGACGACTACACACTTGAGCTCCAGCGCCACGGAATGGAGTCCGTGGAGCGCGAAGTGCGCTGGCTGAACGAGCTCATCGAGAGCGAGCGGGCCGGGCGGGATCTCAAGCGTTCCGCGTCCGGGGGGCCCGCTCAGCAGGACACCACCACTGGATCGACGGGCGGCCTGCCCCGTCGCGGGGACACCCCCCGCACGGATACGCCCGGCGACACCGCCACGTGAGACCCACTCAGGGCCTCACTCGTACACACAGGGAGCAACCGGAATGGGTTCGGTTCGCGTAGCCATCGTCGGCGTGGGCAACTGCGCCGCGTCGCTGGTGCAGGGAGTCGAGTACTACAAGGACGCCGACCCGGCGTCGAAGGTCCCCGGCCTGATGCACGTGCAGTTCGGTGACTACCACGTGCGCGACATCGAGTTCGTCGCCGCGTTCGACGTCGACGCCAAGAAGGTCGGCCTCGACCTGGCGGACGCGATCGGCGCCTCCGAGAACAACACCATCAAGATCTGCGACGTGCCCTCCACCGGTGTCACCGTGCAGCGCGGCCACACCCTCGACGGCCTCGGCAAGTACTACCGCCAGACCATCGAGGAGTCCGACGCCGAGCCGGTCGACGTCGTCCAGGTCCTCAAGGACAAGCAGGTCGACGTCCTGGTCTGCTACCTGCCGGTCGGCTCCGAGGACGCGGCGAAGTTCTACGCCCAGTGTGCGATCGACGCCAAGGTCGCCTTCGTCAACGCCCTCCCGGTCTTCATCGCCGGCACCAAGGAGTGGGCGGACAAGTTCACCGAGGCCGGTGTGCCGATCGTCGGTGACGACATCAAGTCCCAGGTCGGCGCCACCATCACGCACCGCGTCATGGCGAAGCTGTTCGAGGACCGCGGTGTGATCCTGGACCGCACGATGCAGCTGAACGTCGGCGGCAACATGGACTTCAAGAACATGCTCGAGCGCGAGCGCCTGGAGTCCAAGAAGATCTCCAAGACGCAGGCCGTCACCTCCCAGATCCCCGACCGGGACCTCGGCGAGAAGAACGTGCACATCGGCCCGTCCGACTACGTGGCCTGGCTGGACGACCGCAAGTGGGCCTACGTCCGCCTCGAGGGCCGCGCCTTCGGTGACGTCCCGCTGAACCTGGAGTACAAGCTCGAGGTCTGGGACTCCCCGAACTCCGCGGGTGTCATCATCGACGCCCTGCGCGCCGCGAAGATCGCCAAGGACCGCGGCATCGGCGGCCCGATCCTGTCGGCGTCCTCCTACTTCATGAAGTCCCCGCCGGTCCAGTACTTCGACGACGAGGCCCGCGAGAACGTCGAGAAGTTCATCCGCGGCGAGGTCGAGCGCTAGCTCGACACGGCGCTGAGCACTGCCGCCCAAGGGCGACCGCTCGCTCCAGAACGCTCCTGCCAGGGCTGTGAAGGTCCCCGGGTTCCCCGACCCGGGGACCTTCCGCATGTGTGAGGCTGTGCTCCATGCCCGTCGTCCGTGACCTGCGCGTCCTGTTGCGCCTGCGGTACTACCGACGCCTGCTCTCCATCCGCCTCCTGTCCCAGGGCGCCGACGGTGTCTACCAGGTCGCACTCGCCGCCTACGTCGTCTTCTCCCCGGAGAAACAGACCTCGGCCACCGCCATCGCCTCGGCGATGGCCGTCCTGCTGCTCCCCTATTCGCTGGTCGGCCCGTTCGCGGGCGTCCTGCTGGACCGCTGGCGCCGCCGGCAGGTCTTCCTCTACGGCAACCTGCTGCGCGCTCTGCTGGCCGCGATCACCGCCGCACTGATGGCCGGCCAGGTCCCCGACTGGCTCTTCTACGTCTCCGCGCTCTGCATCACGGCCGTCAATCGCTTCGTCCTCGCCGGGCTGTCCGCGTCCCTGCCGCGCGTGGTGGACGCCGAGCGTCTTCTGCTCGCCAACTCGCTGTCGCCGACAGCCGGAACACTCGCCGCGACCGCGGGCGGCGGTCTCGCCTTCGCCGTACGGCTCGTGGCGTCCGGCTCCGACGCGGCGGTGGTACTCCTCGGCGCCTTCCTCTATCTGTGCGCAAGCCTGGCCTCCCTGACCATGCCTCCCGCGCTCCTCGGTCCCGACCGGCAGCAGGTACGGCCGCACATGGCCACCGCCCTCGCCGCGACGGCACGCGAACTCATGGCGGCCGTCCGTCATCTGGCCGCGCCGCGGCGCAGGGAAGCGGCATGGGCGCTGGCAGCGATGACGCTGATGCGCTTCTGCTACGGCGCGCTCCTTGTCCTTCTGCTGATGCTGTGCCGGTACGCCCTCTCCGCGAGTCCGGAGGACGGGCTCCGGCTGCTCGGGCTCGCGCTGGCGCTGTCGGGTGCGGGATTCTTCGCCGCTGCCGCGGTGACGCCGTGGGCGGCGGGACGCCTCAGGCCCGGGCGCTGGATCGTGGTGTGCTCCGGCGCCGCGGCCGTGCTGGAGCCCGCCCTCGGCCTCCCGTTCGCCACCGGCCCCCTCTTGGTGGCGGCCTTCGTCCTCGGTCTGATCACCCAGGGCGCGAAGATCGCCACGGACACGATCGTCCAGGCCTCCGTGGACGACGGCTTCCGCGGCCGGATCTTCTCCGTGTACGACGTGCTGTTCAACGTGGCCTTCGTCGGAGCGGCCGGAGTGGCGGCCCTGATGCTGCCGCCGGACGGACGCTCGCCAACGCTGGTCATCACAGTCGCCGTCATCTACGGGGCAGTTGCTGGGGCTATGGCCCGCTTTGAACACCGGTGAGTGTCACATCAAAGCCACAGAGCCCCCCTCGGTCACAGAAGTGTCAGTGGAGCCCGGTAACTTACGTGCGTCTTACGCGCCGCTTATGTGCGCTGCTCACCAACTCTCTTAGGGGGACACCCAAGTGACGACTCCGCCGCCCCAGGGCCAGAACCCATTCGCACAGGGCCAGCAGGCGTACGGCCAGCCCCAGGCTCCGTACCCTCCGCAGGGCGGCTACCCGCAGCAGCCGGGCCAGCCCGGCTTCCCCCAGCAGGGCACGGCACCGTACGCACCGGTGCCTCCTCAGCGGCCGAAGCGCAACGTCAAGCTGTACGTGCGCATAGGCATCATCGTCGTCGGCCTTATCGCGGCGGCCGGCGGCTACCTCAACAGCCACAACGACGACACCCAGAAGCTGGCTGTGGGCGACTGCCTGACGAACAAGGGAACCGACAAGGAACCGAACATCGAGCAGCTGGACTGCAGCGATGCCAAGGCGGACTACAAGGTGCTCAAGAAGGACGGCAGCACCAGCCTCTCCATGCTCGCCTGCCAGTCGGTCCAGGGAACGACCGCTGCCATCGAGTGGAAGGAAGGCAGCGACTCCTTTGTCCTCTGCCTCGGAGACAACAAGAAGTAGCGCTTGAACATGCGTAGGGGCGATGTTTCACGTGAAACATCGCCCCTACGGCGTTCTGATCCGGGCGGGGTGTTTCACGTGAAACATCGCTCCGTCCGGCCCGGCAGAGATCAGCTCTGCTCGGCCCACCACTCCTTGAGGGCCGCCACCGCCGCGTCGTGTTCCATCGGCCCGTTCTCCAGCCGCAGCTCCAGCATGTGCTTGTACGCCTTGCCGACGACAGGGCCCGGGCCGACCCCCAGGATCTCCATGATCTGGTTGCCGTCGAGGTCCGGGCGGATCGCGTCCAGCTCTTCCTGCTCCTGCAGCTCGGCGATGCGCTCCTCCAGGCCGTCGTAGGCCCGGGACAGTGCGGCTGCCTTGCGCTTGTTGCGCGTGGTGCAGTCCGAGCGGGTCAGCTTGTGCAGGCGGTCCAGCAGCGGGCCCGCGTCACGGACGTAGCGGCGCACCGCCGAGTCCGTCCACTCCCCGGTGCCGTAGCCATGGAACCGCAGGTGCAGTTCGACCAGCCGTGAGACGTCCTTCACCAGCTCGTTGGAGTACTTCAAGGCGGTCATGCGCTTCTTGGTCATCTTGGCGCCGACCACCTCGTGGTGGTGGAACGAGACCCGACCGTCCTTCTCGAAGCGGCGCGTGCGCGGCTTGCCGATGTCGTGCAGCAGTGCGGCCAGCCGCAGGGTGAGGTCGGGACCGTCCTCCTCCAGGGCGATGGCCTGCTCCAGGACGATCAGCGTGTGCTCGTAGACGTCCTTGTGCCGGTGGTGCTCGTCCCGCTCCAGGCGCAGCGCCGGCAGTTCGGGCAACACATGGTCGGCGAGCCCGGACTCGACGAGGAGGCCCAGCCCCTTGCGCGGGTGCGCGGAGAGGATCAGCTTGTTCAGCTCGTCCCGGACCCGCTCGGCCGAGACGATCTCGATACGCCCGGCCATGTCCGTCATCGCGGTGACGACCTCGGGGGCGACCGCGAAGTCCAGCTGGGCGGCGAACCGAGCGGCCCGCATCATCCGCAGCGGATCGTCCGAGAAGGACTCCTCCGGCGTGCCCGGCGTCCGCAGCACGCGCACCGCGAGATCCTCAAGGCCTCCGTGCGGGTCGATGAAATCCTTCTCCGGCAGTGCCACGGCCATCGCGTTGACCGTGAAGTCCCGGCGGACCAGATCCTCCTCGATGGAGTCCCCGTACGACACCTCGGGCTTGCGCGAGGTGCGGTCGTAGGCCTCCGACCGGTAGGTGGTGATCTCGATCTGGTAGCCGTCCTTCTGCGCGCCGACGGTGCCGAAGGCGATACCGACCTCCCAGACGGCGTCCGCCCAGGGGCGGACGATCTTCAGAACGTCCTCGGGGCGGGCGTCGGTCGTGAAGTCCAGGTCGTTGCCGAGCCGGCCGAGCAGCGCGTCACGCACCGACCCGCCGACCAGGGCGAGGGAGAACCCGGCCGCCTGGAATCGGCGGGCGAGATCGTCGGCGACGGGCGCCACCCGCAGCAGCTCGGCGACCGCGCGCTGCTGCGCCTGGCTCAGGGCAGAGGAAGTGTCTTCGTTCGGGTTCGGCACAACAGAAGAGGGTACGTGCCGCGGCGACCTGGGACGCCCTCCATTTGTGACCAGGGGCGCCCTCCAGGTGATCCAGATGGCAGCCTGCCGGCAGGGGCGCGGACAGCTCCTGGCATACCCGTCACAAGCACTGCCCTCGAGGCGTACGGAAGCTCTCCCCTCGATACTGGATATAGAGGACGGGACGCCTGTGTTTCTCGATCTTGTGACGGAGACCGCGGCACTTCCCCTCGGCGCGCATCGTTACCATGCGTGGACGCACATTCCGACGACCACTGACGACGACGAGGGACGGGCGAGCGCGTGGCCGAGGCGGCTGAATTCCAGGGGACCAGTGCCTCACCTGCCCGCCGGTGGCTGCGACGCGCCGGCGCGCTGCTCGCTGGTGCGCCGCTGCTGGCCGGGCTGCTGCAGCTGCCCTCCGCGGCGCCCGCCCAGGCCGCTTCCTCGGACACGGTGTCCGTCGCCCTGGACTCACTGACCCCCAGCGCCCCCACCGACGGGGACACGCTGACCGTGTCCGGCACCGTGACCAACAACGGCAGGCAGACCGTCACCGGCGCCCACGTGGACCTGCGGGTGGGCCCCATGCTGGACACCCGCTCGGGCATCGACTCCGTCGCGCAGCACTCCGACGACCTGACCGGCGACACCGGCTCCGAGGTCGGCGGCAAGTACGTGGAGAAGTTCGCCAAGCTGGCCCCCGGTGTCGCGGAGCACTTCAGCATCTCCGTCCCCGTGGACAAGCTCG
This sequence comes from Streptomyces puniciscabiei, assembly GCF_006715785.1. NCBI lineage: Bacteria > Bacillati > Actinomycetota > Actinomycetes > Kitasatosporales > Streptomycetaceae > Streptomyces > Streptomyces puniciscabiei. Next base: position 3,143,962 of record NZ_VFNX01000001.1, on the reverse strand, counting down.
ACCTCGGCGGCGACGGCGTGTACGAGTTCGGTGTCTCCCTCTCCGGCAGGACGGCCGCCCAGCCCTGGGACCAGATGCTCGGCATCCAGCGGACGTTCCTGCCGTGGCAGCCGTCCGAGGCCGACACCAAGACGAAGACGACCTACCTGTGGCCGCTGATCTCCACGGTCCACATGACGGCCAAGACGGGCGCCGGTGAGCTCCAGACGCCGGTGTTCCTCAACGACGACCTGGCCAAGGAACTGACGCCGGGCGGCCGGCTGGCCCAGATGGTGGAGCTGGGCAAGGACCTGGACGTCACCTGGGTGATCGACCCGGACCTGCTGGCCTCGGTGGACAGGATGGCGACCGGCAACTACCGGCTGCCGGGGGACAACCACACCACCAAGCCCGGCCCGAAGGACCACCAGGCCCTCGCCAAGCAGTGGCTGGCGAACCTGCAGGACGCGGTGGCGGGCAAGGAGGTCGTCGCGCTGCCGTTCGCCGACCCGGACCTCGCCTCCCTGGCACACAACGGCACCAGCGTCACCGGCTCCCTCAGCCACCTCAAGGACGCCACCGACGTCGCCGCCATCACCGTCAAGACCGTGCTCCACGTCACACCGAGCACGGACTTCGCCTGGCCGGTGGAGGGGGCCGTGGACCCGGCGATCATGAAGGTCGCCACCTCCGCAGGGGCCGATCGTGTCATCGCCCGCAGCGACAGCCTCCAGGAGACCGCCGGGCTGCCGTACACGCCCTCCGCCGCCCGCCCGGTCGGCGGCGGCACCACGGCGGTGGTCTCCGACGCCCGGCTCTCCACGGCCTTCGAGGGCGACCTCACGAAGGCGGACTCGGCCACGCTCGCCGTGCAGCAGTTCCTGGCGCAGAGCCTCGAGGTGAACGCGCAGACGGACAAGCAGCGCAGCATCGTCGTCGCCCCGCAGCGCATGCCCACCGGGAGCCAGGCACAGGCGATGGCGGCGGCGCTGAAGGCGCTCCAGGAGGGGAACTGGTCCGAGTCCCAGGACCTCTCCGCAGCGGCCAAGGACAGGCCCGACCCGAACGCCACCACGCGCATCCCGTCGGGGTCCGCCTACCCCTCCTCCCTGCGCGGGCAGGAACTGCCGCGGACGGCCTTCGAGCAGATCGCACGCACCCAGGACAAGCTCGACAGCTTCCAGGTGATCCTCTCCGACCAGTCCCGCGTCGTCACACCGTTCGGACGGGCCATAAACCGTGAGATGTCCACGTCGTGGCGCGGCGGGAGCTGGCACGCGCAGAGCTACCGCGACGGTGTGGAGGGGTGGCTCGACGAGCTGGCCGACCAGGTCAAGCTCATCGACAAGTCGGAGACCAAGCTCTCCGGACGCAGCGCGACCATCCCGGTGACCGTCCAGAACAACCTCGTCCAGCCGGTCGGCCATCTGGTCCTGCGCCTCACCTCGACCATGCCGACCCGGCTGAAGATCGGCGGCAAGGCCTACTCCGAGCAGCCGGTGGAGATCTCCGGGGGGCACAGCCAGTCCGTGAAGTTCACCACCTCGGCCAACGCCAACGGCCGGGTCACGGTGATCGCCCAGCTGTACACCGAGGACGGCCAGAAGTACGGCGACCCCGTGAGCTTCGACGTGAAGGTCACCGAGATCACCCCCACTGTGATGCTGGTCATCGGCGGTGGCGTGCTCCTCCTCGTCCTCGCCGGTTTCCGGATGTACACCCAGCGCAAACGGGCATCCGCCCGCCGGCCGGAGGAGAACGGTCCCGACGCGGCGGAGCAGGCCGCCGACGGGTCCGGGAACCCCGACGCCCCCGCCGACCGTCTCCCGGAAGAACCGGAGGATTCCGCCTCTCCCGCCGGGGCAGACGACCGGGAGCACCCGAGTGACCCTGCGCCGGACACCGCACCGGAAAGCCCCGACCCCTCCGGGACGGGTGAGAGAGTGGACCGTTGAGCGATGTCGTGGCCGGTGGGGCCAGGGACGATGAGGTGGGGTAAGCATGAACGCGCCGTACGACGGTGATCGCGGCCAGGGCGCGGCCGGCTCGGGCTACCCCGAGACACCGCCGGAGCCCGGTCAGGTACCGCAGCAAGCAGCGGACATGTACCTCCAGGACGCCTACGACCAGGACCCCTACCGGGGGCACGACCTCGCCGCCCAGGACCCGGTCGCCGAGGCGCTCTACGACCGCGCCGCGCACCCGCCGCCCACTCAGGACGGCTACGGACAGCAGCCGCTCTACGGACAGCCCGCCCAGTCGCCGTACGCGCCCGACCCCCGGGTGTGGGCCCAGACGCCGGCGCCGGAACCGGAGGGCCCGGCCCCGTACCTGCCGTACGGCGACGACCCGCGCACGACCGAGTTCGTGGGCGTGGACGACCTGGTCACGCACTCGGGCGAGGAGCGCCACGAACCGGACGCCTTCGCCCATCTCTTCAAGGACCAGCAGCAGGGCGGTGGGCACGCGCCCATGGATCCGCCCGGCTACTCCCAGCCGGCCACCGCTCCAGGTACCGGGTACGGTTCCGCCGGCCCGTACCCGCCGGCACCCGGCCAGGGCCCCCAGCAGGGCAACCCGTACGCCGCGGCCTCCTACCCGGCCGCCCCGGGGAACCCGGTGCAGCCGCCCGTGCCCGCCCCGGCCACGGCGCTGGATCCGGTCGGCCCGTACCAGGAGGCGGAACCCGAGCCAGCAGCGGCTCCAGCGGCCCCCGCCGCACCCGCGAAGAAGGGCGGCAAGGCCGCCGGCCTGCTGAAGTCCAGTGCCGTGATGGCGGCGGGCACGATGGTCTCCCGCCTCACCGGCTTCGTCCGCTCGGCGCTGATCGTCTCGGCGCTCGGCCTCGACGTTCTCGGTGACTCCTTCCAGGTCGCCTACCAGCTGCCGACGATGATCTACATCCTCACCGTCGGCGGCGGTCTCAACTCCGTCTTCGTGCCACAGCTGGTGCGCGCGATGAAGGAGGACGACGACGGCGGCGAGGCCTTCGCCAACCGTCTGCTGACCCTGGTGATGGTGGCCCTGGCCGCACTGACCGGTCTCGCGATGTTCGGGGCCCCGCTGCTGGTACGGCTGCTGTCCAACCCGATCGCGACCAACCCGGCGGCCAACGATGTGGCGGTCACCTTCACTCGCTACTTCCTGCCCTCGATCTTCTTCATGGGCATCCATGTGGTGATGGGTCAGATCCTCAACGCCCGCGGCAAGTTCGGCGCGATGATGTGGACCCCGGTCCTGAACAACATCGTCATCATCGTGACGCTCGGCATGTTCATCTGGGTCTACGGCACCGCCGCCGACTCCCACATGAAGGTCACGAACATCCCGCCGGAGGGCCAGCGCCTACTCGGCATCGGTGTGCTGCTCGGTCTGGTCGTCCAGGCGCTGGCGATGATCCCTTACCTGCGCGAGACGGGCTTCCGGATCCGGCTGCGGTTCGACTGGCGCGGCCACGGCCTGGGCAAGGCCGCGATGCTCGCCAAGTGGACGGTCCTGTTCGTCCTCGCCAACCAGGCCGGCGCCATGATCGTCACCCAGCTGTCCACGGCGGCCGGCAAGGACTCCGGTGTCGCCGGCACCGGCTTCGCCGCCTACGCCAACGCCCAGCTGATCTGGGGCCTTCCGCAGGCCATCATCACGGTGTCCCTCATGGCCGCCCTGCTGCCGCGCATCTCGCGCTCCGCCGCCGAGGACGACGGCGGGGCGGTCCGCGACGACATCTCCCAGGGCCTGCGGACCACCGCGGTCGCCATCGTGCCGATCGCCTTCGGCTTCCTCGCGCTCGGCATCCCGATGTGCACGCTGATCTTCGGCCCCTCGGGCACCGGCGAGGCCACCAAAATGGGATACATGCTGATGGCCTTCGGCCTCGGCCTGATCCCGTACTCGGTGCAGTACGTCGTCCTGCGCGCCTTCTATGCGTACGAAGACACCCGCACGCCCTTCTACAACACCGTCATCGTCGCCGCCGTCAACGCGGGCGCCTCAGCGCTCTGCTACGTCCTGCTGCCCGCCCGCTGGGCCGTGGCCGGCATGGCGGCCGCGTACGGCCTCGCCTACGCGATCGGTGTGGGCGTCGCCTGGCGGCGGCTGCGCAAGCGGCTCGGCGGTGACCTGGACGGCACCCGGGTGATGCGGACGTACGCGCGCCTGTGCATCGCCTCGGTGCCGGCGGCCCTGCTCAGCGGCGCGGCCTGCTACGGCATCGGACACACCCTCGGCCAGGGCGTCGTCGGTTCCTTCGCCGCGCTGATCGCCGGTGGTGCCGTCCTGCTCGGCGTCTTCTTCGGGGCCGCCCGCCGGATGCGCATCGAGGAACTCAATTCGCTCGTGGGCATGGTCCGCGGGCGTCTGGGCCGCTGAGGCGGGGGTAGGCGCACAACCATCGTCCGCCGCCGTGTGTCGTGCATAGCGGCGGACTGTGGGCACAATTGGTTTCGGCGTCGGACAGCGTGCAACGGATGGGGAGGCAGGGACGACGGTGGCGGAACGGAGCACGGCTGCCGTCGACGTGGCAGACAACAGCGGTGAGCAACCGCTGACCGCCAAGGCGGACCAGTCCACGGCCGACGGGGTGGCCAAGAACCCGGAGCGGGACACGGACAGCGACCAGACACAGGGGAACGGTACGGAAGGTTCCGGGCAGAAGGCCTCGCCTCCCGAACTGCACAGCGGTCACAAGCTCGCCAGACGCTACCGCCTGGAGGAGTGCGTCACCCGTCTGGACGGATTCAGCAGCTGGCGTGCGGTCGACGAGAAACTGCGCCGCGCGGTCGGCGTCCACATCCTTCCCGCGGAGCACGTACGAGCCCGTTCCGTGCTTGCCGCCGCCCGTTCCTCCGCGCTGCTCGGCGACCCCCGTTTCGTCCAGGTCCTCGACGCCGTAGAGGAGAACGACCTCGTCTACGTCGTGCACGAGTGGCTGCCCGACGCCACCGAGCTGACCACACTCCTCGCCAACGGCCCGCTGGAACCGCACGACGCCTACCAGATGGTCAGTCAGGTCGCGTCCGCCATGGCGGCCGCGCACCGCGAGGGCCTCGCCCATCTCCGGCTCAACCCCAACGCCGTCCTGCGCGCCTCGACCGGCCAGTGGCGCATCCGGGGCCTCGCCGTGAACGCCGCGCTGCGCGGCATCAGCTCCGACACCCCGCAGCGCACCGACACCGAGGCCATCGGCGCCCTGCTGTACGCGGCGCTGACCCAGCGCTGGCCGTACGAGAGCGACGCGTACGGCCTGTCCGGGCTTCCCAAGGGCGTCGGCCTGATCGCACCGGACCAGGTGCGGGCCGGTGTGCACCGGGGCCTGTCCGAACTGGCCATGCGTGCGCTCGCGAACGACGGTGCCACCGCTTCCCGTCACGAGGCCCCGTGCACCACGCCGGAAGAGCTGGTGAAGGCGATCGGCGAGATGCCGCGCATCCGCCCGCCGGAGCCGGCGTTCACGGCCCCGCCGGAGTACCAGCGCACGACCTACCAGCAGGGGACGTACGGCCGCCCTGCGCCGCACCCCGGAGCCACCCAGCCGATCACCAGTCCGCCGCCCCCGTTGCAGAGCCGTACCGGCAAGGCGCTGAAGTGGGCGGTGTCCGCGCTCCTCATCGCCGCCCTCGGCCTGGGCAGCTGGCAGTTGGCGGACGCCTTGATGGACCGGGGCGGCAAGTCCGGCGACACCAACAAGAGCCAGACCACGGGTGACGGCGACAAAGGCGCGGCAAAGCCGAAGCCACAGCCAATAAAGATCCAGAACGCCCGGGAGTTCACCGCCGACGGCCCCACCCAGAACTCCGGTGCCGAACCCAAGACCTACGACGGCAACCCGTCGACGTACTGGAAGACCAAGAGCTTCCTCGAGGGTCCGTCGATCGCGCCGTACAAGCCGGGTGTCGGCATCGTGTACGACCTCGGCTCGGCGAAGAACCTCAGCACCGCCACCCTCGAGATGCGCTACGGCGGCAACCACACGACGGTCGAGCTGTACGCTGCGGATTCGCTGACGCCGGCGTCGCTGGGCTCCATGACGAATATCGGCAGCGTCACGACCACAGGCACCGCCGCCACGGTGAAGGTCACCAAGTCGGTCAAGACGCAGTACGTCCTCGTCTGGCTGACGGCCGTGCCGAACTCGGGGTACGACTCCACCCTGTACTCCACGGCCGGCTGGAAGCAGGCCATCGGCGAAGTGAAGTTCACAGGCTGACGTCGCACCCGGACCGGAGGGGGCAGATGGCGGAGGACGCCGGATACGACGGAGTGAGCGACAAGGATCTGCTCGCCCGCCATGTAAAAGGCGACTCCCATGCCTTCGGCGAGATCGTCCGGCGGCATCGGGATCGGCTCTGGGCGGTCGCGCTGCGGACGCTGGGGGACCGTGAGGAGGCCGCCGACGCGGTCCAGGACGCCCTGGTGTCGGCCTACCGGGCCGCCCACACCTTCCGGGGCCAGTCGGCCGTCACCACATGGCTGCACCGGATCACGGTGAACGCCTGCCTGGACCGTGCCCGCAAGGTCGCCTCACGGAAGACCTCGCCGGTCGACGACACCGAGCGGCTGGAACAGCTGCTGGAGCCGCACGAGTCGGCTTCGGCACCGGCCGAGCGCAACGACGTGCACCGCCAGCTCCTCGAAGCGCTCGGTACCCTCCCGCACGACCAGCGGGCCGCCCTGGTCCTCGTGGACATGCAGGGCTACCCCGTGGCCGAGGCCGCCCGGATCCTCGATGTACCGACGGGCACGGTGAAGAGCCGGTGCGCCCGGGGCAGGGCCCGGCTGCTTCCTCTGCTGGCTCATCTACGGCCCGAAGGTTCCGGAAGCGGGAAAGAACCCGGCACGGGACGGAACCGGGTGGAGGGGACATCCGTCCCACCTGCAACGGGGTCTCCGAGCGAAGGCCTCAAGAACGCCGGACCGAGCGATTCAGCCGCAGTGAAGGGCGGAGGTGGGCGAGCGTGACTTCCACGACAGACACGGCCGGGCACCCGGACGTCGCGGAGATCTCCGACCTCACCGAAGGCCTTCTCCCTCCGGACCGCAGCAGCGCCATACGTCACCACCTCGACTCGTGCGAGCCATGCGCGGACGTCCATGCCTCACTGGAGGAGATCCGGGGGCTGCTGGGGTCCGTATCGGAGACTGTGCGCATGCCGGCCGACGTGGCCGACCGTATCGACGCGGCACTCGCCGCCGAGGCACTCCTCAGCGCCTCCGGGGAGGACAACAGCCCCTCCGGGGAGGACATCGCCGACCATGTTTCACGTGAAACACCGGTTACGGCCTCTCGCCCTGCCGGGCGCCCGCAGGGGGCAACCGGACCAGGGCGGAAGAAGACCGGCCGCAGCCGCCGCCGGGCCGTCGTTCTCGGGGGTGTTCTGACCGCGGCCGTGCTGGGAGCCGGGGCCCTGGTGGTCCAGGTGTTCGGCAACGGGACGTCATCGACGACGGCTCACGGCAAGCCGAGTCCGTCCAGCAGCGCCTTCTCCGGTGTCAGTGTGCAGAACCAGGTGCGGGACCTGTTGGCCTCGGACAAGAACACCGCACACGGAACCACCGGTCAGCGGCCGCGCTCCGGCACCGACTCCGGACAGGGCACGCCAGGGGGCACAGAGAGCGCCCACACCCTGCTTCAGACCGAGGTCCCGGTACCGGGCTGTATCCAGCGGGCCATCCTCCGGGGTGACCACGCGCTGGCCTCGAAGGTGGGCACCTACGCCGGGAAGAGCGCCTACCTCCTCGTCGTGCCCGATACCCATGACAGTGCCCGGGTCACGGCTTATATCGTCGACGCGGCCTGCATGCGTCAACCGCCCACGGCTTCGGGCACCGTCCTCTTCAAAGAGTCCTACCCCACGCCCTGAAACGACTCGGCCGAGGCTGTGGTGAAGGGAAGGCCACGAGCACCGAACTCGTGGCCTTCCACGTCACCCACTTGCATGAATGTTCAGCAGGCCACCTCAACGACGCCGCGAGATCAGACGCCGCAAGATCAGAAGGTGGCAGATCTTGGCGGCAGCGACCCCGCTCCCCCGCGGCGCAGGAGCCGCAGACGCCGCTCTGAAGGTGGTCTTGCTGTCTGCGGCCCGCCGTATGCGTGCGCCCCGACACACCGGGAATGCGCGCCCCGTAGGATCCGTTGGGTGGTGTGAGAGTCCCGAAAGGGTCTCCCACCGGTCGACTGACGCAGACCAGAGACGAGGAAACAAGCCGTGAGCGACGTCCGTAACGTGATCATCATCGGCTCCGGGCCCGCAGGCTACACGGCGGCGCTCTACACCGCGCGCGCGTCGCTGAAGCCCCTGGTGTTCGAGGGCGCCGTCACCGCCGGTGGCGCGCTGATGAACACCACCGAGGTCGAGAACTTCCCGGGCTTCCGCGACGGCATCATGGGCCCCGAACTGATGGACAACATGCGGGCGCAGGCCGAACGCTTCGGCGCCGAGCTCGTCCCGGACGACGTCGTCTCCGTCGACCTCAGCGGTGAGATCAAGACCGTCACGGACACGGCAGGCACGGTCCACCAGGCGAAGGCTGTCATCGTCACCACCGGTTCGCAGCACCGCAAGCTGGGCCTGCCGAACGAGGACGCCCTGTCCGGCCGCGGTGTCTCATGGTGCGCCACCTGCGACGGCTTCTTCTTCAAGGACCAGGACATCGCCGTGATCGGCGGCGGTGACACCGCGATGGAGGAGGCCACCTTCCTCTCGCGGTTCGCCAAGTCCGTGACGATCGTCCACCGCCGGGACACGCTGCGCGCCTCCAAGGCGATGCAGGAGCGCGCCTTCGGTGACCCGAAGATCAAGTTTGTGTGGGACAGCGAGGTCGCCGAGATCCAGGGCGAGCAGAAGCTCTCCGGTCTGAAGCTGCGCAATGTCAAGACCGGCGAACTGTCCGAGCTGCCCGTGACCGGTCTGTTCATCGCGATCGGCCACGACCCGCGCACCGAGCTGTTCAAGGGCCAGCTGGACCTGGACGAGGAGGGCTACCTGAAGGTCGCCTCCCCGTCCACCCGCACCAATGTGACCGGTGTCTTCGCCGCCGGTGACGTGGTGGACCACACCTACCGGCAGGCGATCACCGCAGCCGGCACCGGCTGCTCCGCCGCCCTGGACGCCGAGCGCTTCCTCTCCGCCCTCGCGGACGAGGACAAGGCTGAGCCCGAGAAGACCGCCGTCGTCTGACCTCCCCCCTCCCCGCCCCCGCGCGATCAAGTTAAGGAGCCCGCTGTGGCCGACCTGAAGAACGTGACCGACGACTCCTTCGAGCAGGAGGTCCTCAAGAGCGACAAGCCCGTTCTTGTGGACTTCTGGGCTGCCTGGTGCGGTCCCTGCCGCCAGATCGCCCCGTCCCTCGAGGCGATCGCTGCCGAGTACGGCGACAAGATCGAGGTCGTCAAGCTGAACATCGACGAGAACCCGGGTACGGCTGCCAAGTACGGCGTCATGTCGATCCCGACCCTGAACGTCTACCAGGGTGGCGAGGTCGCCAAGACCATCGTCGGTGCCAAGCCGAAGGCCGCGATCGTTCGCGACCTCGAGGAGTTCATCGCCGAGTAAGGCGGAGAACGGGGCCGTCCGAGTGACGGTTCATGTTTCACGTGAAACACGAATGGGCCAACCCCGCGGGGTTGGCCCATTCCGTCTCTGGCACTTCGCTGACGCTACAGCGGCCTCAACGCCGGTTCCTTCTGGACCGCTCCGAGAAGCCGGTCGAGTGCCATCTCCACGTCTTCCTTCCAGGAGAGCGTCGACCGCAGCTCCAGCCGCAAGCGGGGATGCGTGGGGTGCTGCCGGACCGTTTTGAAACCGACGGCCAGAAGATGATCCGCCGGCAGCAGGCAGGCGGGCTCCTTCCAGCGAGCGTCTCCGAAGGCCTCGATCGCCCTGAAGCCTCGACGCAGGAGATCCTTGGCGACCGTCTGCACGAGCACTCGCCCCAGCCCTTGCCCCTGATATCCGGGCATGATGAACGCCGTCATCAACTGCACGGCATCCGGCGAGACAGGGCTTGTGGGGAAAGCCGTCGAGCGCGGGACATAGGCCGGAGGGGCGTAGAGAACGAAACCCACCGGCACGTCATCGACGTAGGCCACCCGGCCGCATGATCCCCAGTCCAGCAGGACAGCGGAGATCCAGGCTTCCTTCTCCAGGGCCGAGGTACCGGCCCTCACCGCCGCTTCGCCGCTGACGGGATCCAGTTCCCAGAAGACACACGACCGACAGCGTTGGGGAAGGTCCTGAAGGTTGTCCAGCGTGAGCGGCACGAGCCGACGCCCCATGAAGGCTGTTCCTCGCTTTCCTCGCTCGCCGCATCACGCGCGGCTGCCAGAGCGCTCCGCTCCCTGAGCAGGCTGCCGACGAATCCGCCGACCGCTCCAAGGCTCAGGCCGGCGCTCACCAGTCCGGTGCGGCTCATCGATCGCATGGCCCCCGTCTCCCCACTCAGAGATGCAGATGCTGTCCGGTGGATGTGCCATACCCTTTCGCATCGTATCCACGATGCGATTCGTTCGATACCGCCTCAAAGCAAAGAGCGGGCGGTGTTCCGGTACACACCGGACACAGCCCGCTCTCTATACGGCCGAGTGGGTCGGACCAGGGTCAGTCGTCCTGCTCGTCCGTGTTCTGCAGCTCCTGCGGCAGTACCGGCCCCTCGCCGGGAGCGAGCGTGCTCAGAATCCGCTGAAGATCGTCGACCGAGGCGAACTCGACGGTGATCTTGCCCTTCTTCTGACCGAGGTCGACCTTCACCCGTGTCTCGAAGCGGTCCGACAGGCGGGTCGCCAGCTCGTTCAGGGCCGGGGACAGCCGGGAGCCGGCACGCGGCCCCTTGGGACGCTGGGGCTTCTGCGGCCGCGAGCCCATGAGGGTCACGATCTCCTCGACGGCTCGCACCGACAGCCCCTCGGCCACGATGCGGTGAGCCAGCCGGTCCTGCTCCTCGGAGTCCTCGATGGACAACAGTGCCCGGGCGTGCCCGGCAGAGAGGACACCGGCAGCCACCCGCTTCTGCACAGCCGGCGAGAGCTTCAGCAGCCGCAGCGTGTTGGAGACCTGGGGCCGGGAGCGCCCGATCCGGTCGGCCAGCTGATCATGCGTGCAGTTGAAGTCCTTCAGCAGCTGGTCGTAGGCGGCCGCCTCTTCCAGCGGGTTCAGCTGTGCGCGGTGCAGGTTCTCCAGCAGCGCGTCCAGAAGGAGCTTCTCGTCCTCCGTGGCCCGGACGATCGCCGGGATGGCCTCCAGGCCGGCCTCGCGGCAGGCCCGCCAACGACGCTCGCCCATGATCAGTTCATAGCGGGCGGGCCCCAGCTGCCTTACGACGACGGGCTGCAGCAGACCGACCTCCTTGATGGAGGTGACCAGCTCCTGGAGGGCGTCCTCGTCGAAGACATCACGCGGCTGGCGCGGGTTGGGTGAGATCGCGTCGAGGGGGATCTCGGCGAAGTGCGCGCCCATCGGAGGGGCCGGCGTCTCCATGGCGGGGCCTGCTGGGGGCTCGTCGGTTTCATGTGAAACCGGCGGCAGCGTGGCCACCTTCGCCGCGGCGACCCCGCGGTCGGTCGTCAGTACCGGGACTGCCGCGGGGGAGGCGGAGGCCCCGCCTCCCAAGGCGGCCGGAGCCGGATTCTTCTCCGTCGGGGCAGCGGGGATCAGTGCGCCGAGACCACGGCCCAGCCCCCTCCGTCGCTCACTCACTGGATCCCCTCCACCATGCTTGGGTCGTTCTGGACGGCGCTGTGGGCCTGGCTCGCGTCATAGCTGATGCCGATGCCCTTCAGCGCGATTTCTCGGGCCGCCTCGAGATACGAGAGGGCACCGCTCGATCCAGGATCGTAGGTCAGCACCGTCTGCCCGTAACTCGGCGCCTCGGAGATACGGACCGAGCGGGGAATGCTTGTCCGCAGCACCTCGTCACCGAAGTGGGTGCGCACCTCTTCCGCGACCTGGGAGGCGAGACGCGTCCGGCCGTCGTACATGGTGAGCAGGATGGTCGACACATGCAGCGTGGGGTTGAGGTGCCCCCGCACCAAGTCGACGTTGCGCAGCAGCTGGCCCAGGCCCTCGAGTGCGTAGTACTCGCACTGGATCGGGATCAGGACCTCCTGGCCCGCCACCAGCGCGTTGACCGTCAACAGGCCGAGCGAGGGCGGGCAGTCGATGAGGATGTAGTCCAACGGCTGTTCATACGCCTGGATCGCCCTCTGCAGTCGGCTCTCACGGGCCACCAGGGACACCAGCTCGATCTCCGCACCGGCGAGATCGATGGTGGCGGGGGCACAGAAGAGACCTTCCACGTCGGGGACCGGCTGGACGACCTCGGCGAGGGGCTTGCTCTCCACCAACACGTCGTAGATGGAAGGAACTTCGGCGTGGTGGTCGATCCCCAGGGCGGTGGACGCGTTGCCCTGCGGGTCGAGGTCGATCACGAGGACCCGGCCGCCGTGCAGAGCGAGCGACGCAGCAAGGTTGACGGTGGTCGTCGTCTTGCCCACGCCGCCCTTCTGGTTGGCGACCACGATGACTCTGGTCTGCTCCGGCCGTGGCAGGCCTTCGCCGGCGCGGCCCAGAGCCTCTACCGCCAGTTGGGCCGCACGACCGATCGGAGTGTCGTCCATCGGAGGCGGTGTTTCACGTGAAACATCCGCCCCCATCGACTCGGTACGGGGACCGGGGACCGGATCGGTCATCGGTCCCGCGATGTTGGCGTCGGACCGCAAGGATTCACTCTCCTCGACTTCAGGCTCGCAATGAACAGAGCCTCCCATGTCTTCGGGGTCGTGAACCAGTGAGGCCTGGTGTTCTGTGGAGAAATCCACCTCTGTGGACAACTCCGTTGCCCCTCCGAGTGAACCGAGAGGCTTTCGGTCGCGAGGTTCGGCGGCAGCGCGGCCTCGACTGATGATCCCGTGCAGCAGTGAGCGACGTTTCACGTGAAACACGATGCACAGCGACACCGACCGGACCTTTGCGACACTCCGTCCTGCGTAGGTTTGGCAGCTTGTGTGGAGTACGTCTCCTGGCCAGAACGGATCAGCGACGGCGACGTGTCCGGCCCGTTCGCGCCGCCTTCGCCCGCTTCGCCGCGAACCGCACACCGCCCGGGCTCTCCCCGACCTCGACCCGCACCACCGTGGACATCGGGTCCACGATGCCCTCACCCACATGCAGGATCGACGTCTCGACCGCGCCGAGCTTGCTCAGCGCTGTGCCCGCGGCCTTCAGCTCCTCCTCGGCGGTGTCTCCCTTCAGCGCGAGCATCTCGCCGTAGGGGCGCAGCAGCGGGATGCCCCAGGCGGCCAGACGGTCCAGCGGGGCCACGGCCCGCGCGGTCACCACATGGACCGGCGGCAGCTTGCCCAGGACCTCCTCGGCACGGCCCCGCACCACCGTGACGTGGTCCAGGCCGAGCAGCTCGACGACCTCGGTGAGGAAGTTGGTGCGTCGCAGCAGCGGCTCCAGCAGGGTGATGTTCAGGTCTTCCCGGACCAGGGCCAGCGGGATGCCGGGCAGGCCGGCGCCGGAGCCGACATCGCAGACCGTCACTCCCTCGGGGACGGCCTCGGAGAGCACCGCGCAGTTCAGCAGATGCCGCTCCCACAGGCGGGGCACTTCCCGCGGGCCGATCAGGCCGCGCTGCACGCCCGCCTCGGCAAGCAGCTCCGCGTAGCGGACCGCATCGGCGAAGCGATCACCAAACACTTCCCGCGCCTGCTCGGGCGCGGGGGGAAGCTCCGCTGCCTCCGTCACGGGGACCGTCCTTCCGTACCGCGCCGGCGCTTCACGCACCGGCCACCAGAACTACCAGGCTGACAAAGTTCGGCCCCGTCTGCTCAACAGACGGGGCCGGTGAAACGTGGGGCCGATCAGGCGGGCAGCACGACGACGAACCGCTGCGGCTCCTCGCCCTCGGACTCGCTGCGCAGCCCCGCGGCCTTGACCGCGTCGTGCACGACCTTGCGCTCGAACGGGGTCATCGGCTTGAGCTTGACGGGCTCGCCGGTGTTCTTTGCCTCGGCAGCGGCCTTGGCGCCGATCTCGGACAGCTCGGACCGCTTCTTGGCCCGGTAACCCGCGACGTCCAGCATCAGCCGGCTCCGGTCGCCGGTCTCCCGGTGCACCGCCAGGCGCGTCAGCTCCTGCAGGGCCTCCAGTACCTCGCCGTCCCGGCCGACCAGCTTCTGCAGGTCACGGGTGCCGGTGTCGCTGATGATCGACACGGAGGCGCGGTCGGCCTCGACGTCCATGTCGATGTCGCCGTCGAGGTCGGCGATGTCCAGCAGACCCTCCAGGTAGTCCGCCGCGATCTCACCCTCCTGCTCCAGGCGGGTCAGGGCGTCTGCACCCTCGGCAGCGGCGGAGGTGGTGCCTTCCGTCACGGGATGGACTCCTTCTTACTTCTTGGACGGGGACTTGGGCCGCTGCGGGCCACCCTTGCGCTGGCCGGACTGGGCCTTGCTGCGGGTGCCGGAGCTGGGCTTCGGGGCCTGCTGGGCAGCGGTGGGCTTGGCGTCCTGCGGCTCGTCGGACTTCTCCAGCGAGGTGGACCCGCCGGCCTGCTTGGGCCCGCCGGACTGACGCTGTGCCTTCGACTGGCGCTTGGGCTGCTGGCGCCGGGCGGCGGTGCCGGTGCCGGCCTCCGAGGTGGTCTCCACACCGTCAGCGGTCTGCGCCGTGGCCTGGGCCACGCTCTTCACCACGGTGCCGTCGGTCTGGGCGGCGAGCCCGGCCTTGTTCAGGGCGTTGACGAACTTGCGCTCGAACTCGTTGCGGTCGCGGCCCTTGGCGACGATCGCCTTGACGATGGCCTTCTCGCTGCGCCGGCGGACCTTGCCGTGGTGCGTGACGTGCTTGGTCAGGCGCTCCAGGTAGGCGGCCTGGGCCTTAGAACCCGGGGTCGGGTTGTTGTGGATGACGTACATCTGCTGGCCCATGGTCCACACGTTGGTGGTCAGCCAGTAGATGAGGACGCCGACGGGGAACCGGATACCGAAGAAGGCGAACATGACCGGGAAGACGTACATCAGCATCTTCTGCTGCTGCATGAACGGCGTCTTCACCGTGGTGTCGACGTTCTTCGTCATCAGCTGGCGCTGTGTGTAGAACTGCGACCCCGACATCAGGACGATCATGATCGCGGTGACGACCCGGACGTCGGTCAGCGACGCACCGAGCTTCGCCACCGTGTCGGCGCTGTCCAGGAACTTCGCGGCCAGCGGGGCGCCGAAGATGTGGGCCTTCTGGGCGCTCGCCAGGAGGCTCTGGTTGATGACGCCGATGGTCTTGCCCGACGCGATGCCGTTGAGCACGTGGTACAGGGCGAAGAAGAACGGGGACTGCGCCAGGATGGGAAGGCACGAGGAGAGCGGGTTGGTGCCCGCGTCCTTGTACAGCTTCATCATCTCTTCGGACTGACGCTGTTTGTCGTTCTTGTAGCGCTCCTGGATCTTCTTCATCTCCGGCTGGAGCGTCTGCATGGCCCGCGTCGACTTGATCTGCTTCACGAAGAGCGGGATCAGGCAGATACGGATCAGGATCACCAGGGACACGATCGACAGGCCCCAGGCCCACCCGGTGTCGGGGCCGAAGATGGCGCCGTACATCTTGTGGAACTGGACGATGACCCATGAGACGGGTGTCGTGATGAAGCTGAAGAGGCTGGCAATCGTGTCCACTAATCATGCTCCTTGGGCATGGGACGAGGTCTCTGCGGCCGGGCTCGGAGGAAGCTCGGAAGAAGGACTCTCGGGCTTCGCTTCGGTGGCCGGTTCGGCGGCGGAGGGCCCCGCCTTGCGTGCGCGCCAAGCGTTGCGCAGCATTTCGTGCCACCGCGGGCGCTTGCGCGGCGGAACATGGTCCACACCACCCAGCGACCACGGATTGCACCGGAGGATGCGCCAGGCGGTGAGCGCCGTTCCCTTGATCGCACCGTGCCGGTCGATGGCCGTGTAGCCGTAGTGGGAGCACGACGGGTAGTACTTGCACACCGGCCCCAGCAGTGGACTGATCGTCCACTGGTACAGCTTGATCAGAGCCAGCAGCGGGTACTTCATCGCGCGCCCCCTCCCAGCAGCCGCTGAACGGCGGCATCCAGGTCTCGGGCCAGCTGTGCGTGGTCTGCGTCGCCCGCTCCGGGCAGCGCTCGTACGACTACCAGGCTACCGGGGGGGAACAGGGCGACTCGGTCACGCATCAGATGACGCAGTCTGCGCTTCACTTTGTTGCGCACGACCGCTCCACCCACGGCCTTGCTCACGACGAAACCCGCACGCGTCGGGGGAGCGCTCTCCCCAGGCGCGTGCGGGTCCGTGGCACCGCTACGAAGGTGGACGACGAGGGTCGGGCGTCCTGCCCGGCGACCTCGTCGGACCGCGGTCGCGAAGTCCTCGCGCCGCCTCAGCCGGTTCTCGGTGGGCAGCACGACGTCATGACCTGATCGGGATCAGGCGGACAGGCGGGCGCGACCCTTGCTGCGGCGGGACGCGAGAATCGCGCGGCCGGCACGGGTGCGCATACGCAGCCGGAAGCCGTGGGTCTTCGCGCGACGACGGTTGTTCGGCTGGAAGGTGCGCTTGCTCACTCGGGGGCTCCAGAAAGAAATCGGTAGTGGCGGGTGCCGTCTTGGCTGTCACCGTGCGCCCACGAGTAGCTCGCGTCACGCCCGAGTGCACCGCTTCCCGATCACCTGACGTGACCTGTGCCCATCGGAGGCAGGCGGCAGCAGCCATCGACAACTCGACCTGGTTACGGTACGCGGGGCTGCGGCATCCGGTCAAACCGGGGGGCGCGGAGAGACACTATCCACAGGCTGGGGACAACAACTTGAACCGCACCCGCCGCGCTGACTACCGTGGCTGAACTCCGATTCGTTCTTTTGTCCCCCGCCCCGGCGGGTTTGACCCACCGACCACCCGAAGTACCCCCCGACCCGTCCCGCGATCACACGTTCGTGGGACCTGTGAGAGAGCGTGCCCTGTGGCTGACGTACCCGCCGATCTTGCCGCAGTGTGGCCGCGAGTACTCGAACAGCTCCTCGGTGAGGGCCGCGGACAGGGTGTCGAGGCGAAGGACGAGCACTGGATCCGCCGCTGCCAGCCGCTCGCGCTGGTCGCGGACACCGCTCTGCTCGCCGTACCGAACGAATTCGCGAAGGGCGTACTGGAGGGCCGTCTCGCACCGGTCGTCAGCGAGACGCTGAGCCGCGAGTGCGGCCGCCCCATCCGTATCGCGATCACCGTGGACGACTCCGCGGGCGAGCCGCCGGCTCCGGCGGCGCCGGTGCCGCAGCCGCCCAAACCGCGCTACGAGGAGCCCGAGCTGCCGTCCGGCCCGTCGTACGAGGAACGTTCGTACGAGGAACGGTCGTACGAGGGCTACGGCCGCCACCGCGCTGTCGAGCAGCCGCCGGTCGAGCAGCAGCACCGCGCCGACCAGTTGCCCACCGGCCGCGCGGACCAGCTCCCCGTCGTACGCCCGGCGTACCCCTCCGAGTACCAGCGCCGCGAGCCCGGCACCTGGCCGCGGCCCACGCAGGACGAGTACGGCTGGCAGCAGCCGCGGCTCGGCTTCCCCGAGCGCGACCCGTACGCGTCGCCGTCGTCCCAGGACGCCTACGGCTCCGGACCCGAGGGTTACGGCTCCGGCCCCGACAGCTACGGCTCGCCGTCCCCGGACTACCGCTCGCAGGGCATGGACCGTCCGTCGTACGAGCAGCAGCGCGGCGAGTACGACGGCCCGCGCGCCGACTACGACTCCGCGCGCTCCGAGTACGACCCGTCCCGCACCGAGTACGACCAGCGCGACCCCGTCCGCCGTGAGCTGCCCGAGCAGCCGGCGGTCGGCGGCCCGGCACACCGCGGCGGCCCCGGCCGGCCGGACCTGCCCTCGACCGGCGCTCCCGGCCCGCTGGCCGCACAGCCCGCGCCGGCCAGCGGTCCCGGCGAGCCGACGGCACGGCTGAACCCGAAGTACCTCTTCGACACCTTCGTCATCGGGGCCTCCAACCGCTTCGCGCACGCGGCCGCGGTCGCCGTCGCCGAGGCACCGGCGAAGGCCTACAACCCCCTTTTCATCTACGGCGAGTCGGGGCTCGGCAAGACGCATCTGTTGCACGCCATCGGGCACTACGCGCGCAGCCTCTACCCGGGCACGCGCGTGCGGTACGTGAGCTCGGAGGAGTTCACCAACGAGTTCATCAACTCCATCCGCGACGGCAAGGGCGACAGCTTCCGCAAGCGCTACCGGGAGATGGACATCCTGCTCGTCGACGACATCCAGTTCCTCGCGGACAAGGAGTCGACGCAGGAGGAGTTCTTCCACACCTTCAACACGCTCCACAACGCGAACAAGCAGATCGTGCTGTCCAGCGACCGGCCGCCCAAGCAGCTGGTCACCCTGGAGGACCGCCTGCGGAACCGTTTCGAGTGGGGTCTGATCACCGACGTCCAGCCGCCCGAGCTGGAGACGCGCATCGCGATCCTGCGCAAGAAGGCGGTTCAGGAGCAGCTCAACGCTCCGCCGGAGGTACTGGAGTTCATCGCCTCGCGGATCTCGCGGAACATCCGTGAGCTGGAGGGCGCGCTGATCCGGGTGACCGCGTTCGCCTCGCTCAACCGCCAGCCGGTCGACCTCGGCCTGACCGAGATCGTGCTGAAGGACCTGATCCCCGGTGGCGAGGACAGCGCGCCGGAGATCACGGCCACGGCGATCATGGCGGCCACCGCCGACTACTTCGGGCTGACGGTGGACGACCTGTGCGGCACCTCGCGCGGCCGCGCGCTGGTCACGGCCCGGCAGATCGCCATGTATCTGTGCCGGGAGCTGACGGACCTGTCGCTGCCGAAGATCGGGGCGCAGTTCGGCGGGCGCGACCATACGACCGTCATGCACGCCGACCGCAAGATCCGTGCGCTCATGGCCGAGCGCCGGTCGATCTACAACCAGGTGACCGAGCTGACGAACCGGATCAAGAACGGCTGACGGCGGCTGACGCCGGTCGTACGCCTGCGCAGAGGGCGCCTTCGGGACACGTGTCCCGGGGGCGCCCTTCGTCATGGGCTGCCCGCGGTGCTCGGTCCGCGGCCACGACGGCTGTCACCGACTGTTCGATTCCGCGCCTGGTTACGGCCACTCTCCACAGATTCGCTGGGTTTCTTCCGTCCACATCCTGGGGACTGTGGAGTTGTCCCGAACGGCGTCCACAGGGAGCCCGTTCATACGGCGTCCGCCCAGCTCAGTCGCCTGTGGAATCGTGGACGAACGATCTCCACAGACTGTGGACGAAGGCAAGATCCACAGGCTGTGCATGAAGTTTTCCACTGACGACCCACAGGCCCACGGCGGTTGTCCCCAGTGAACCCCGGCTTCTCCACATGGCTGTCCACTGTTCGGCAACGCGCCCCACCCGCTCACCTCCTCGAGTGAAAGGCGTCACACGAAGGTGCCGGATTGGGGTGTGGGAAACGTGGGTAAACCTGGGGACACAGCTGGGGAGAACTGCCTTCAGGCTGTGGGCGGGGTGTGCAGAACTTTCCGTTCTCCACAGATGCCCCCGGTTGTCCACCGCCACCACCCACAGGCCCGGTGGACAAAATCTTGGCCCTGAGCTGGGCAAACGGGGTTATCCACGGTATCCACAGGCCCTACTACTACTCCCGACTAGAGAAAGCTCGGCAATCGTTTTGAAGCGGGGCCTGTGCACAACTCGCTGTCTCGCGCCCGGCTGCCTCCCGGAGCGACTTGACCCCGACAGGCACCTACTGTCAGTGCGGTGCGTCAGACTGGTCCCCGGTGTCCTTCCCTCCGCAGTGGGCGGTGACACCGAGTCGGAGGACTCAGTAGCAACAGCAGGAGGCGGCTTACGGTGAAGATCCGGGTGGAACGCGACGTACTCGCGGAGGCAGTGGCGTGGGCGGCACGCAGCCTCCCGGCCCGTCCGCCGGCGCCTGTCCTCGCCGGCCTCCTCCTCAAGGCCGAGGACGGCCAGCTGAGCCTGTCGAGCTTCGACTACGAGGTCTCGGCGCGCGTGTCCGTGGAAGCCGAAGTCGAGGAGGAGGGCACCGTCCTCGTCTCCGGCCGGCTGCTCGCCGACATCTCCCGCGCTCTGCCCAACCGGCCGGTGGAGATTTCCACAGACGGTGTACGGGCGACCGTGGTCTGTGGGTCCTCCCGGTTCACCCTGCACACCCTGCCTGTGGAGGAGTACCCGGCGCTGCCGCAGATGCCGAACGCGACCGGCACCGTCCCCGGCGAGGTCTTCGCGGCCGCCGTGTCCCAGGTGGCCATCGCCGCCGGCCGTGACGACACGCTGCCCGTCCTCACCGGTGTGCGCATCGAGATCGAGGGCGACACGGTCACCCTGGCCTCCACCGACCGCTACCGCTTCGCCGTCCGCGAGTTCCTGTGGAAGCCGGAGAACCCGGACGCTTCCGCGGTCGCCCTGGTGCCTGCCAAGACCCTCCTGGACACCGCCAAGTCGCTCGGTGCCGGTGACAGCGTGACGCTGGCGCTGTCCGGCTCGGGCGCGGGCGAGGGCCTGATCGGTTTCGAGGGCGCCGGGCGTCGTACGACCACGCGTCTGCTCGAGGGCGACCTGCCGAAGTACCGCACGCTGTTCCCGACCGAGTTCAACACGGTCGCCGTGATCGAGACCGCGCCCTTCGTGGAGGCCGTCAAGCGTGTGGCGCTGGTGGCCGAGCGGAACACCCCGGTGCGGCTGAGCTTCGAGCAGGGTGTGCTGATCCTGGAGGCCGGGTCCAGCGACGACGCACAGGCTGTGGAAAGGGTCGACGCCCAGCTGGACGGCGACGACATCTCCATCGCCTTCAACCCGACGTTCCTGCTCGACGGTCTGAGCGCGATCGACTCCCCGGTGGCCCAGCTGTCGTTCACGACGTCCACGAAGCCGGCGCTGCTCAGCGGGAAGCCGGCGGTGGATGCCGAGGCCGACGACGCGTACAAGTACCTGATCATGCCGGTGCGGCTCAGCGGCTGACGGTTTTCCACAGCTGTGCATGGTGCCGGGTGCTCCTGTGGAGCCCCCGGTGCTGGTGGACGGCGGGGTTGCGGCGCGCGAGTTTCCGCAGGTGAGCGCGTATGCCCACAGCTGTGCACGAAGGGTCGCGACTAGGCTCGGCCCGGCACCAAGGTGCCTGTCACGCCACACAGCGACCTAAGGAACACAACTGATGGAGCTCGGTCTCGTCGGCCTCGGCAAGATGGGCGGCAACATGCGCGAGCGGATCCGCCGCGCGGGCCACACCGTCATCGGATACGACCGCAACGCGGACCTCGCGGATGTCCACAGCCTGGAAGAGCTTGTGGGCAAGCTCAGCGGGCCGCGCGTGGTCTGGGTGATGGTCCCGGCGGGCGAGCCCACCCAGACGACCATCGACCAGCTGGCCGAGCTGCTGGAGCCCGGTGACGTGGTCGTGGACGGCGGCAACTCCCGGTGGACCGATGACGAGAGGCACGCCCGGGAGCTGGCCGCCAAGGGCATAGGCTTCGTCGACTGCGGTGTCTCCGGCGGCGTCTGGGGCCTGGAGAACGGGTACGCGCTGATGTACGGCGGCGACGCCGAGAACGTCGCCAAGGTGCAGCCGGTCTTCGACGCGCTGAAGCCGGAGGGCGACTTCGGCTCGGTGCACGCCGGCAAGGTCGGCGCGGGCCACTTCGCGAAGATGGTCCACAACGGTATCGAGTACGCGATGATGCAGGCCTACGCCGAGGGCTGGGAGCTGCTGGAGAAGGTCGACTCCGTGGACAACGTCCGCGAGGTCTTCCGCTCCTGGCAGGAGGGCACCGTCATCCGCTCCTGGCTGCTCGACCTCGCGGTCAACGCGCTGGACGACGACGAGCACCTGGAGGGTCTGCGCGGTCATGCACAGGACTCCGGTGAGGGACGCTGGACTGTGGAGGCCGCGATCGACAACGCGGTGCCGCTGCCGGCGATCACCGCGTCGCTGTTCGCGCGGTTCTCCTCCCGCCAGGAGGACTCGCCGCAGATGAAGATGATCGCCGCGCTGCGCAACCAGTTCGGCGGTCACGCCGTGGAGAAGAAGTAATCCACAGGGATCCCTAGGGATCCACAGAGATCCACGGGGCCGCTCCCGCGAGCCCCGTGATCCACAGTCGATCAGCACTCTGGGGAAGGCCGGCGAAACGACCATGCACGTCACGCACCTTTCGCTGGCCGACTTCCGCTCGTACGCCCGGGCCGAGGTGCCGCTGGACCCGGGCGTCACCGCCTTCGTCGGCCCCAACGGGCAGGGCAAGACCAACCTCGTGGAGGCGGTCGGATACCTCGCCACCCTCGGCAGCCACCGTGTGGCCTCCGACGCGCCCCTGGTTCGGATGGGCGCCGAGCGGGCCGTCATCCGGGCGCAGGTCCGGCAGGGCGAGCGCCAGCAACTGGTCGAGCTGGAGCTGAACCCGGGCAAGGCCAACCGGGCCCGCATCAACCGGTCCTCGCAGGTCAGACCGAGGGACGTGCTGGGGATCGTACGGACGGTGCTGTTCGCGCCGGAGGATCTCGCCCTCGTCAAGGGCGACCCGGGCGAGCGGCGGCGGTTCCTCGACGAGCTGATCACGGCCCGGTCGCCGCGCATGGCCGGGGTGCGCTCCGACTACGAGCGGGTCCTCAAGCAGCGGAACACCCTGCTCAAGACGGCCGCCCTGGCGCGCCGGCACGGCGGGCGCTCCATGGACCTGTCCACGCTCGACGTGTGGGACCAGCATCTGGCGCGCGCGGGCGCCGAGCTGCTCGCCCAGCGGCTGGACCTGATCGCAGCGCTGCAGCCGCTGGCCGACAAGGCCTACGAGCAGCTGGCCCCGGGCGGCGGGCCGCTGGCGCTGGAGTACAAGCCGTCCGCGCCCGGTGAGGCCCACGCGCGCGAGGAGCTCTACGCCCAGCTGATGGCGGCCCTGGCGGAGGCGCGCAAGCAGGAGATCGAGCGCGGCGTCACCCTCGTGGGCCCTCATCGTGATGATTTGATTCTCAAACTCGGTCAGCTGCCCGCCAAGGGGTACGCCTCCCACGGCGAGTCCTGGTCCTACGCGCTCGCCCTGCGCCTGGCCTCCTACGACCTGCTGCGGGCCGAGGGCAACGAGCCGGTGCTGGTCCTGGACGACGTCTTCGCCGAGCTGGACACGCGCCGGCGGGAGCGGCTGGCCGAACTGGTCGCGCCCGGCGAGCAGGTGCTGGTCACCGCCGCCGTGGACGACGACGTACCGCAGGTACTGGCCGGGGCGCGGTTCGCCGTGTCCGGCGGGACGGTGGAACGCGTATGAGCACCGACGAACCCACCCCTGCGAGCCCGCAGAAGAGCGGGAACGAACCCTCCGGTGTGGACCTCGCGCGCGTGGCGCTCCGCGCGGCGAAGGAACAGGCACGCGCGCGTGGTGACGCGGCGCGGCAGAAGAAGCAGGCCCGGCGAGGCGGCGGGCTGCGCTCCGGCGCGCGCGCCGACGGCCGCGATCCGATGGCGCTGGGCGCCGCGATCAACCGGCTGCTGACCGAGCGGGGCTGGGAGACGCCGGCGGCGGTGGGCGGTGTGATGGGCCGCTGGCCGCAGATCGTCGGTGAGGACCTGGCGAAGCACTGCGTGCCGCAGCGTTACGACGAGGACGAGCGCGTGCTGATCGTGAGTTGCGACTCGACGGCCTGGGCGACCCAGCTGCGCCACCTCGCGCCCGCGCTGGTCGCCCGTCTCAACGAGGATCTCGGGCACGGCACCGTACGGATGATCAAGGTGCTCAATCCCGGCGGTCCGGCCCGCCGCTACGGACCGCTGCGCGCTCCCGGGAGCTCGGGGCCCGGCGATACGTACGGGTGACGTACATCACGTCGAAAAGGGGGACCGAGGTGTCGGTGCGGCGCCGTGCCCACGGTGTGGAGAGCCGCCGCAGCAGTGGCGGATCGCCATCTGACCCCCCGGTAGCCAAGGGTTGACGGCTCGAAGCGCTGAGTGCCGCTGTGAGCCCCTTGGAGCCCCCTTCCGTATATCGGGACCCGATCGAGGCCGGTTCAGGGCGGCACATGGGGACTCAGGTACCGGCAAACCCCCATCGATGTCAGAGCTACCGGTAGACTGGGAGACAATCCCGCCCCACTGTGGGGACCGCCCGGGAAAAGCTGAGCAACGCTGATCAAGGCTTACCACCGCAACATGCCGCAGCCGCTCCGGCAAACCGCCGACGAGCCCGGCTCGTGCTGTGCCAGAAAGGGCGCTTCGTGGCCGATTCCGGCAACCCCAACGAGAACATCCCGTCCACCGACGCCGGCGTGAACGGCGAGCCCGCCGAGGCCACCGCCTCGGCTTCGTACGACGCCAGCGCCATTACCGTGCTCGAAGGGCTGGACGCGGTCCGCAAGCGGCCCGGCATGTACATCGGTTCCACGGGCGAGCGCGGTCTGCACCACCTGGTGTACGAGGTCGTCGACAACTCGGTCGACGAGGCGCTGGCCGGTTACGCGGACACGATCGACGTCACGATCCTCGCCGACGGCGGCGTCCGGGTCGTCGACAACGGCCGCGGCATCCCGGTCGGCATCGTGCCCTCCGAGGGCAAGCCGGCCGTCGAGGTCGTGCTGACCGTGCTGCACGCGGGCGGCAAGTTCGGCGGCGGCGGTTACGCCGTCTCCGGCGGTCTGCACGGTGTGGGGGTGTCCGTCGTGAACGCCCTGTCCACGAAGGTCGCCGTCGAGATCAAGACCGACGGCCACCGCTGGACGCAGGACTACAAGCTCGGCGTCCCGACGGCCCCGCTCGACAAGCACGAGGCCACGGACGAGACCGGTACGTCGGTCACCTTCTGGGCCGACCCGGACATCTTCGAGACCACCGAGTACTCCTTCGAGACGCTGTCGCGGCGTTTCCAGGAGATGGCGTTCCTCAACAAGGGTTTGACGATCAAACTCACCGACGAGCGCGAGTCGGCGAAGGCCACGAGCGGCGCGGACGAGGCGGGCGCGGACGAGAAGGCCGAGGTCAAGACCGTCACGTACTACTACGAGGGCGGCATCGTCGACTTCGTGAAGTACCTCAACTCCCGCAAGGGAGAGGTCGTGCACCCCACGATCATCGACCTGGAGGCCGAGGACAAGGACAAGAGCCTGTCCCTCGAGGTCGCGATGCAGTGGAACAGCGGCTACAGCGAGGGCGTGTACTCCTTCGCGAACATCATCCACACCCATGAGGGCGGTACGCACGAAGAGGGTTTCCGGGCCGCGCTGACCTCGCTGATCAACAAGTACGCGCGCGACAAGAAGCTGCTGCGTGAGAAGGACGACAACCTCACCGGTGACGACATCCGCGAGGGTCTGACCGCGATCATCTCGGTCAAGCTGAGCGAGCCGCAGTTCGAGGGCCAGACGAAGACCAAGCTGGGCAACACGGAGGCCAAGACCTTCGTGCAGAAGGCGGTCTACGAGCACCTCAACGACTGGCTGGACCGCAACCCGGTCGAGGCCGCGGACATCGTCCGCAAGGGCATCCAGGCGGCCACCGCGCGCGTGGCGGCCCGCAAGGCGCGCGATCTGACCCGCCGCAAGGGCCTGCTGGAGTCGGCGTCCCTGCCGGGCAAGCTCTCCGACTGCCAGTCGAACGACCCCACCAAGTGCGAGATCTTCATCGTCGAGGGTGACTCCGCCGGCGGCTCGGCCAAGTCCGGCCGGAACCCGCAGTACCAGGCGATCCTCCCGATCCGCGGCAAGATCCTCAACGTGGAGAAGGCCAGGATCGACAAGATCCTGCAGAACCAGGAGATCCAGGCGCTGATCTCGGCCTTCGGCACGGGTGTGCACGAGGACTTCGACATCGAGAAGCTCCGCTATCACAAGATCATCCTGATGGCGGACGCCGATGTCGACGGCCAGCACATCAGCACGCTGCTGCTCACCTTCCTGTTCCGCTTCATGCGGCCGCTGGTCGAGGCCGGTCACGTGTACCTGTCCCGCCCCCCGCTGTACAAGATCAAATGGGGCCGGGACGACGTGGAGTACGCCTACTCCGACCGCGAGCGCGACGCCCTGATCGAGATGGGCCGCCAGCGCGGCAAGCGCGTCCGCGAGGACTCGATCCAGCGCTTCAAGGGCCTCGGCGAGATGAACGCCGAGGAGCTGCGCGTGACCACGATGGACCAGGAGCACCGGGTCCTCGGCCAGGTCACCCTGGACGACGCCGCGCAGGCCGACGACCTGTTCTCGGTCCTCATGGGCGAGGACGTCGAGGCCCGCCGCCAGTTCATCCAGCGCAACGCCAAGGACGTCCGCTTCCTCGACATCTGAGTCGGTCTCAGCTGACCGCACCAGGAAGGAACTTCACCAGCAATGGCCGACGAGAACACTCCGGAAACCCCTGACACCGAGGGCGGCGAGCTCGTGATGCGCGTCGAGCCCGTCGGGCTCGAGACGGAGATGCAGCGCTCGTACCTGGACTACGCGATGTCCGTCATCGTGTCCCGTGCGCTGCCCGACGTCCGGGACGGCCTCAAGCCCGTCCACCGGCGCGTGCTGTACGCGATGTACGACGGCGGCTACCGCCCCGACCGCGGCTTCTACAAGTGCGCCCGTGTCGTCGGCGACGTCATGGGCAACTACCACCCGCACGGCGACAGTTCGATCTACGACGCCCTGGTGCGCCTCGCGCAGCCGTGGTCGATGCGGATGCCGCTGGTGGACTCCAACGGCAACTTCGGCTCCCCGGGCAACGACCCGGCGGCCGCCATGCGGTACACCGAGTGCAAGATGGCGCCGCTGTCGATGGAGATGGTCCGCGACATCGACGAGGAGACCGTCGACTTCACGGACAACTACGACGGCCGTTCCCAGGAGCCGACCGTCCTGCCGGCCCGCTT
Source organism: Streptomyces puniciscabiei (assembly GCF_006715785.1). NCBI lineage: Bacteria > Bacillati > Actinomycetota > Actinomycetes > Kitasatosporales > Streptomycetaceae > Streptomyces > Streptomyces puniciscabiei. The sequence goes on along the minus strand of NZ_VFNX01000001.1, from coordinate 3,117,137 downwards.
CCCGAACCTGCTGATCAACGGCTCGGCCGGGATCGCGGTCGGCATGGCGACCAACATCCCGCCGCACAACCTGCGCGAGGTCGCGGCCGGCGCCCAGTGGTACCTGGAGAACCCCGAGGTCTCGCACGAGGAACTGCTGGACGCGCTCATGGAGCGCATCAAGGGCCCGGACTTCCCGACGGGCGCCCTGGTGGTGGGCCGCAAGGGCATCGAGGAGGCGTACCGCACCGGGCGCGGCTCCATCACGATGCGCGCGGTCGTCGAGGTCGAGGAGATCCAGGGCCGGCAGTGCCTGGTGGTGACCGAGCTGCCGTACCAGGTGAACCCGGACAACCTGGCGCAGAAGATCGCCGACCTGGTGAAGGACGGCAAGATCGGCGGCATCGCGGACGTCCGTGACGAGACCAGCTCCCGTACGGGCCAGCGCCTCGTCATCGTGCTGAAGCGCGACGCGGTCGCCAAGGTCGTGCTGAACAACCTGTACAAGCACACCGACCTGCAGACGAACTTCGGCGCGAACATGCTGGCGCTGGTCGACGGCGTGCCGCGCACCCTCTCGCTGGACGCGTTCATCCGCCACTGGGTGACGCACCAGATCGAGGTCATCGTCCGCCGTACCCGCTTCCGGCTGCGCAAGGCCGAGGAGCGCGCGCACATCCTGCGCGGTCTGCTGAAGGCCCTGGACGCCATCGACGAGGTCATCGCGCTGATCCGGCGCAGCGAGACCGTCGATGTCGCGCGCAGCGGCCTGATGGACCTGCTGGAGATCGACGAGATCCAGGCCAACGCGATCCTCGAGATGCAGCTGCGGCGACTGGCGGCCCTGGAGCGGCAGAAGATCGTCCAGGAGCACGACGAACTCCAGGCGAAGATCAACGAGTACAACGAGATCCTCGCCTCCCCGGTCCGCCAGCGCGGGATCGTCAGCGAGGAGCTGGCCGCGATCGTCGAGAAGTACGGCGACGACCGCGCGACCAAGCTGATCCCGTACGAGGGCGACATGTCCATCGAGGACCTGATCGCCGAGGAGGACATCGTCGTCACGGTCACCCGCGGCGGCTACGTCAAGCGGACCAAGACGGACGACTACCGGGCGCAGAAGCGCGGCGGCAAGGGCGTGCGCGGAACGAAGCTGAAGGAAGACGACATCGTCGACCACTTCTTCGTCTCCACCACGCACCACTGGCTGCTGTTCTTCACCAACAAGGGCCGGGTGTACCGGGCGAAGGCGTACGAACTGCCCGAGGCCGGCCGCGACGCGCGCGGGCAGCACGTGGCGAACCTGCTCGCCTTCCAGCCCGACGAGGCGATCGCCGAGATCCTGGCCATCCGGGACTACGAGGCGGCGCCGTACCTGGTGCTGGCCACCAAGTCCGGTCTGGTCAAGAAGACGCCTCTGAAGGATTACGATTCGCCCCGCTCCGGCGGTGTGATCGCGATCAACCTGCGTGAGCGCGAGGACGGCAGCGACGACGAGCTGATCGGTGCGGAGCTGGTCTCGGCCGACGACGACCTGCTTCTGATCAGCAAGAAGGCACAGTCGATCAGGTTCACCGCCACGGACGACTCCCTGCGCCCGATGGGCCGCGCCACCTCCGGCGTGAAGGGCATGAGTTTCCGTGAAGGCGATGAACTTCTGTCGATGAATGTTGTTCGACCCGGTACGTTCGTGTTCACTGCCACCGACGGCGGGTACGCGAAGCGGACCGCTGTCGACGAGTACCGCGTCCAGGGCCGCGGCGGCCTCGGTATCAAGGCCGCCAAGATCGTGGAGGACCGTGGTTCGCTCGTCGGGGCGCTGGTCGTCGAGGAGACCGACGAGATCCTCGCGATCACCCTCTCCGGCGGTGTGATTCGTACGCGAGTCAACGAAGTCAGGGAGACGGGCCGTGACACCATGGGCGTCCAACTGATCAACCTGGGCAAGCGCGATGCCGTGGTCGGTATCGCACGAAACGCCGAGGCGGGGCGCGAGGCGGAGGAGGTCGACGGCGAGGAGTCCGTCGACGCCGCCGAGGGGGCTCAGGCCATCGGCACGGACGAGGGTGAGGCGCCCTCGGCCGAGTAGCACGAGGAGAGAGTCATCGTGAGCGGAGCCACGGGCGCCGGATCGGCCGGTACCCCCACGGGTACGGAAGCGGACGGAGGCGGCCGTGGCTCCGCCGCGCACGGGGCGGGTGCGGGGAGTACGACCGACCCGCACACGACCAACCTGAAGCCGGTACAGGTGCCTGCGAAGGACGCCGCCGGCGCGTCTGGACCCCAGGGGGGAACTGTGACGGACACCCGAGGCCCGGCCGCCGCGGCCGGCGAGGCGCAGTCGTCGTCTCCGCTCCCCGGGGAGCGGCGCCCGGAGCAGCCCTCCGGGCCGTACCACCCGCCGCAGGCCTATCCGGCCCAGCCGCCCGCCGGCGCCGTACGCCGTCCGCGCACCGGCGCGCGTACGGCACCGCGCACCCGCAAGGCCCGGCTGCGGGTGGCCAAGGCCGACCCGTGGTCGGTGATGAAGGTCAGCTTCCTGCTCTCCATCGCGCTCGGCATCTGCACGATCGTCGCCTCGGCGGTGCTGTGGATGGTCCTGGACGCGATGGGCGTGTTCTCGTCGGTGGGCGGCACCATCTCGGAGGCGACCGGCTCGAACGAGGGGAACGGCTTCGATCTCCAGGCGTTCCTGTCGCTCCCCCACGTCCTGACGTTCACGACGATCATCGCGGTCATCGACGTGGTCCTGGCCACGGCCCTGGCGACACTCGGCGCGTTCATCTACAACCTCTCCGCGGGCTTCGTGGGCGGTATCGAGCTGACCCTGGCGGAGGACGAGTGAACCGCCTTCCCGCGCGCCGGTGACGGGCCTGCGACAACCGATTTTGGGACTGACGTGGTCGTGCGCTAATCTTCAGGAGTCAGCGCGCGGGACACACACCGCAGAGCGCGGCGGGGCTATAGCTCAGTTGGTTAGAGCGCATCCCTGATAAGGATGAGGCCACAGGTTCAAATCCTGTTAGCCCCACAGCACGAAGACCCCCGGTCCGGATGGATCGGGGGTCTTCTTCATGTGCATCGGGGGGCTTCCTCGTGCGCGGAGTGCCGGCGAGTGGCGGGCATGAAAAGGCCCGACCGCTGGCGACGGGGGATGCACCAGCGATCGGGCTGTGGCCAAGGGTAACAAGCCCGGGCGCCTCGTGGGGGCAAGTCGATCGAGAATGAGTCAGGTTGGCCGATCAGTTACCGCACGGGGGGTCGTAGGAGAGGCGGGGCAGGTACTCGTGCCACTTCTGCGGGGTCAGCACGCCCCGGGTGACCGAGCAGATGTGCTCGATCGCCGCGGCGGGGTCCAGGTTCCACAGGCGGACCGTGTCCGTGCCGCTGGAGAGGCCGAGGACGTTGCTCGTGCGGCTGAACGACAGGAAGGTGCCCGACCTGGCGTTGGGGCTCATCGACTGGCCGATGGGGGTCGCCGCGGCGGGGTCGGTGACGTTCCACAGCCGGACGGTGTTGTCGTTGCCGCCGCTGGCCAGAACGTGCCCGTCCGGGCTGAACGTCAACAGCTTGACGGCCTCGGTGTGGCCGGTGAGCGGCGCACCGAGCGCGGTCGCCGAGGCGGGGTCGGTGACGTTCCACAGCCGGACCGTGTCGTCGTCGCTGCCGCTGGCCAGAACATGCCCGTCCGGGCTGAAAGCGAGCGCGTTGACCGGTCCGGAGTGGTCCGTGAGCCGACCGAGCGCGGACGGGTGGGCCGGGTCGGTGACGTTCCAGAGGCGGACCGTGCTGTCCGCGCTGCCGGAGGCGAGGGTCCGCCCGTCAGGGCTGAAGGTGATCGCGTTGACGTAGCCCCGGTGGCCCGTGAGCGGCTTGCCGAGCGCGGCGGGGTGCGCGGGGTCGGTGACGTCCCACAACTGGACGGTGGTGTCGTCGTAGGCGGTGGCCAGGGTACGGCCGTCCGGGCTGAAGGCGAGCGTGGCCGGCCCCGCGAAGCGCGTCCGCAGGGCGATGGGCGATCCGGCGACCACCGGGTGCGACGGATCGCCGACCTTCCACAGATACACCGTGTGGTCGTAGGTGAGGACGGCGAGGAGGCGGCCGTCGGGGGAGAACCGCAGCGAGCGATGGCCGGCGTCTCCCCGCATGAACGGCTTGCTCAGCAGCACCGGCCGGTCGGGCCGCGTTACGTTCCACAGCCGGAGCCTGCCGTCCCGCGCCGCCGTGCCCAGTACCCGCCCGTCCGGCCGGAACGCGCCGGTGCGGCCGACGATGTCCGAGGTCGGCAGCGACCACAGGCGTACCTTGCCGTCGCCGCTGCCGGTGGCGAGGGTGCGCCCGTCGGGGCTGAAGCCCAGCGCGTACATCTCCCCGCTGCTGCCGGCGAACGGCTCTCCGACCTGCGACGGGGACGAGGGGTCGCTGACGTTCCACAGGCTCGCCGTGCTGTCCGCGCTCGCGGCGGCCAGATTGCTGCCGTCCGGGCTGAAGGCCACCGACCAGATCGGCCCGGTGTGCCCGGCCAGCGGTGTGCCGAGCGCGGAAGGGTGGGCGGGGTCGGTGACGTTCCACAGCCGGACCGTGTCGTCGGCGCTGCCGGAGGCGAGGGTGTGCCCGTCGGGGCTGAACGCCACCGAGTGCACGAGGTCCGTGTGGCCCTTCAGCACGGTGCGGTACGGCCTCGGCCGGCGCGGGTCGGCCACGTTCCACAGCAGGATCGTGTCGTCGTCACCGCCCGCCGCGAGGGTGCGCCCGTCGGGGCTGAACGCGACGCTGCGCACCGCGGCGCTGTGCCCGCGCAGGGCGCCGAGCGCACTCGGCCGGTGCGGGTCGGCCACGTTCCACAGCCGTATCGTGTGGTCCTCGCCGGCCGAGGCCAGTGTGCGTCCGTCCGGGCTGAAGGCGATCAGGTAGATCGTGCCCAGGTGGCCGGCGAGCGGCTTGCCGAGCCGCTTCGGCTGAGCGGGGTCGGTGACGTCCCACAAACGGATCGTCCCGTCGTCCCCCGCGCTGGCGAGGATGTGCCCGTCCGGGCTGAAGACCGCGCTGCTCACCCAGCTGGTGTGGCCGGTCAGCGGCCTGCCGAGCGGCGTGGGCCGGCGCGGGTCGGCCACGTTCCACAGCCGGACGGTGCGGTCGTAGCTGGCCGTGGCCAGCGTTCTGCCGTCGGGGCTGAAGGAGGTGAGGTAGACCGCCCCGGTGTGGCCGGACAGGGGGATGGCCAGCGGCGCGTTCACGATCGAGATCAGCCTGCTGTAGGTGCCCTCGTCGTCCGGGCGCAGATGGTGGGCGACCAGGTCGATCTCGGCGGCCAGGGACGGATCCGTGCTCTGGACCCGGTCGGCCTCGGCGAGCACCTGCTCGAAGACCGCGTCGTCCCGCTGCTGCCAGGCGATCACGGCCGACCCGCCCGCGACCAGGGCCAGCACCACCAGCGCCGCCACCGCGGCCCGGCTCAGCCACACCGAGCGCTTGCGCAGCCGGACCGCCGCGGCCAGGAACTCCACCGCGCTGCGGGTCAGATACGTGTCCCCGGCCGACCGCGCCCAGGTGCGGGCCTGCTCCAGCCGGGAGCCCCGGTAGAGCAGCGAGCTGTCCCGGCCTGAGTCCTCCCAGGCCCGGCCGTCCTCCTCCAGCCGCTGGCGCAGCAGCTGGTCACCCCGGTCGTCGTCGATCCAGTTCCGCAGCCGGGGCCAGGCGTGGAGCAGCGCCTCATGGGTGATCTCCACGGTGTCCGCGTCCAGCGTCACCAGCCGGGCTTGTACGAGGGCCTCCAAGGACTCCTCGGTCTTGCCGGGGTCCGCCGACTCCTCCGCCAGCTGCCGCCGGGTGCCGCGCCGCCGCGTTGCCTGGGTGTCCTCGCCGAGCCTGACCAGGCGCAGCAGGAGCAGCCGCGCGGCGCTGCGGGCCGCGGGGTCCAGCCCCGACCAGGCACGCTCGGCGGTCGCCGCGACCGCTCCCTGGATCCCGCCCGCCGCGCGGTAGCCGGCCAGCGTCAGCCGTCCGGCCTTGCGACGCTGCCAGGTGGCGAGCAGGGCGTGCGAGAGCAGCGGCAGCACGCCCGCGTCGTGTGCCCCGCGCGGCCCGTCGGCGCTGACCTCGCGGACGATCAGCTCGGCGAGCCCCGCCTCCAGTTCCAGACCCACCGCCTTGGCCGGGCCGGTCACGGCCTCGCGCAGCTCGGTGCTGGTCAGCGGGCCGAGCACCATGTGGCGGTGCTGGAGGGCGTCGGCCAGTTCCGGGTAGCCGAGGCACTGCTCGTAGAAGTCGGCGCGGATACCGAGGACGACGAGCACCGGGGCGGGCTCGTCCGAGCCGGCGGGCGGGGTGCAGGCGGCGTGCAGCAGCTGGATGAACGTACGCCGGTCCGCCTCGTCGGAGCAGAGGGTGAAGGCTTCCTCGAACTGGTCCACGACGATGACGGTGCGGCACTCCTGGGACGCCTCGCGGCGGGCCCACTCGGACACGGCCTCGTGGACCGCCCGGGCCACCTGGGGGGAGTCGGAGCCGGGAACCACCGGATTCCGCGTGGCCTCCTGCTCGGCCCGGCGCGCGTCGGCGGCGACCGTTCCGAGATCGGGGATACGGCGAACCAGCTCACCGAGGGGGTCGGCGCCGGGGACGAGGTGCAGGACGCAGTCGGCGGTTTCCTGCAGAGTCCGGGCGCTCGTGTGCGGCATACCGGTGCCGCGTCCGTCGCGCAGCGCGCCGCCGCGTACGGCGGGCACCAGGCCGGCGTTCAGCAGGGAGGACTTCCCCGCTCCTGAGGCGCCGACCAGCATCACCAGACCGCCGGTCCGCTCGGCGGCGCGGAGCTGGGCGATGAGCGCGCTCGTGCTCCGTTCCCGGCCGAAGAACCACCGGGCGTCCTCCTGCCGGTAGGGCGCGAGGCCCCGGTACGGGCAGACGCCTCCGGTGACGGGCGGGGCCTGGACGGGGGGCTCCCGGTTCTCCTCGGCGGGCGGCATCGGCCGGTCGCCCACCGGGTCGGCCAGCGCCCGCTCCCACAGCCGCTGCCAGTGCGCGAGGTCGTACAGGCCCGTGGACACCGGCGCGGGCCGCAGCCGACGTGCCTCCGGTATCAGGATGTGCAGCACCGCCGCGAGGGCCGTGAACTGGGCCGGCACGTTCTTGGCCCGGCGCCAGTCGCTGATCCGCTGCGCGGACACCCGCACGGGCCGGCCGCGCTCGTCGACCCGCTGCAGCCGTACGACCGCCTCGGCGACGCTCTTGAGGGGAGGGTTTCCAGCCTCCTTGTACAGCAGCGCAAGGCGCTCGGCGAAAGCTGTGCGTGCCCCTGAGTCGGAACTCAAGGTCCCACCCCTTACTTCCCCCCGCATCTGGACGTCCGGACCGGAAAACTCACCCTATACGGCTGACCTGCGGATAAGCGCCGGACCGGAGATCGCGGTCTCCTCGTCGTGGGCGGCAGATGGCAGGATCCGGACCCGGTAGCGGACCCATCACACACCGTCCGGACAGGCCACGGCCCCGTGCTCGTGCAGACAGCCCCTGGCGGCGAAGGATCTCGGCCAATTTCGATCAGCCCGTGAACCTCCGGATCGGCTCCCTTCTTCGGCCCGTGTCGAGCCGACGCGGCACGGGTCGAGACCTCGCCCCGTCCGGCACCGGTCCCCACGAGGGGAGGGACCGGCGCCGGACGGGCAGGGGATGGTGTGTTCCGGGCGGGCTGGACGACCGGTGGGCCGGGTGATGTTTCACGTGAAACACCGCTCAGGTGAACCACCGTGCGATGCCGGGCACATGGCCGTATAACCGGAACACTCGGTATGTGTGGAACGCCTCAGCGGATCGTCGTGCTCGCCTCGAGCCACCCCGCCGCTCGGGCCATGGCCACGGCGTGGTGTTCGGCCTCCTGGGCGGAGGCGTTCAGGGCCGCGTCCTGTCCTCGCGCGCTGCCACCGGCCGCGAGAGCGGCGGCCTGGGACGCCGCCAGCGCCGCGCGCAGGGCGGCGGCGGAGGCCGTGGAGGTGGTGCGGGATGCGAGGGAGCCCGTGGCCGCGGCTGTGCCGCAGCCGTCCCGTGCCGCGGCCACCTGGGCGGCCAGTGCCGCGGTGGCGGCGGCGTTGCGGGCGCATCGTGCGTCCGCGGCGGGGTCAGGGGTGGACGCGGTGAGCGCGGCGAGGGACTCGGCCGACAGGCGCAGCGCGTTGGCGGCGCGGCCGACGGGGTCCGTCGGGACGACCTCGGCCGCGTCCTGGCCGACACCGGCGTACCGGCACGCGGCGACCGCACGGGCGTAGGCGCTGTGCGCGCGGGCCCCGTGGAGCCTGCGCAGCGCCTCGGCCTCCTCCGTGACCGCTCCGGCCCCCGCTTCTTCCCGTCCGCTCATCCTCGGCCTCCCTCGTCCGGGACGACACCGCACTCTGGTCCTGGGTGCGGGCAGGGTGCCACGTCGGCCTTGAAGAGGCCAGAAGCGCGGCTGGGATGCCGGGGCGGCCCTGGATATCTGACGAACCGTCAGATACGGTGCCCACCGACGGCTGTTCCCGAGGTGAGAGTCCCGCTCCCGAAGGGGTGAGTGTCATGCACAAGCGTCCCCCGTGCCCGCGACCGCACGGTGTTCCGCGCTGGGTCGCGATGTTCCACCAGCCCGCACAGGACTCCTGGACGGTGGGCGCCGAGTCCCCCGACCGGGATTGCGTGCTGTACGCCGTCGGCGACATGACCCAGACCCTGCGGGCGCGCGACGAGGAGGCGGTGGTCGCGCTGTGGGGGCCCAGGGACGGCGCCTGGCACCTCTTCGACGCCCCGGCCGGCAGGGCGCCCGCTCCCGCCCCGGCCGACTCGGCCGACCGGCCCGTGCCCGGTGCCGGTGAACCGGCCAGGCTCGCGGAACGCATGACGGACCGCCGGCACCAGGTGCTCATGGCCGGACTGAGCAAGGCGGGCCTGTACGACCTGAGCGCCGAGGACGGCGAGGCGGTCCGGACGATGGCCGACCTGCTCGACGAGCCCACGGTCCGCCGCGTGGCCCACTGGCTGTCGGTCGCGGGCCGGGAGCGGTAGGGCGAAGGGGGCCGGTTCGGTTCGGCGACCTGCAGGGGGCATGCCGGTTCGGCGAGCGGACGGTACCGCGAACGTTGGCTCGAACCGGGCCGGTTCGGCGAGCGGTGCGACGGGCAGTGACGTCCAGAAAGCCACCGTCCAGGACTGGAGGACGCATGAAGGTCTCCGTCGACCGCTCCCTGTGCTACGGCTCCGCCGAGTGCGCGCACCGGGTGCCGGCCGTGTTCGCGTTCGAGGACGGCTACGGCGTCGTACGGCCCGGCCGGGAGGGGGCCGCCGGCGACCCGCAGGTCCAGGAGGCGGCCGAGAAGTGCCCCTCGCAGGCGATCAGGCTCACGGAGTAGGGACCCGGTGCGCCCCCATGGAGCCACTCACGCGGTGGACGACGTGCCGGCGGGCCCGGCCGGGTAGGACCACTTGAAGTCGGCCAGCGCGCGAGCCCGGGCCTCGGCGACCGCCATCCGGGCCGTGCGCTCGACGGGGTCGACGTGGGACGCCTGGCCCGTGACCTGGCCCTCCCACTTGCGGTACAGCAGGCCGACCTCCGCCGAGAACCAGCCGCGGCTCACCGCGTCCAGCGCCAGCAGCAGGCCCGTGTCCTCGGACGCCGGCAGGGCCATCCAGCCGCCGAGCGCGACGAGCAGCTCGCGCCGGACGCACAGGGTCGCCGGGTGGACCGGGGCGCGGAAGTCGTTCCGCTTCCAGTGGTCGAGCACGACGCCGCGCTCCAGCGGGCCGTCGTCCGGATCGCCGGGGAAGCCCACCGTCGAACCGTCCGGCAGCAGGTCGAGGGCCCGGGAGGTCGTCCAGCCGACGGTGCGGTGTGCCTCCAGCACGGCCATGTCGCGGGACAGCGCGCCCGGCGTGAGCCGGTCGTCGGCGTCCAGGACCTTCACATACGCGCCCCCGGCGCGCGCGAGCGCGATCGTGCGGGCCACTCCGGGCCCGCCGGGCCGGCCCTGGCCGAAGCTCACCCGCGTGTCGTCGGGGACGTACGGGCGGACCTCGTCCGTCGTGCCGTCCTGCTGGATCACCCACTCCCACTCCCAGCCACCGGGAAGCCGCTGCTCGCACAGGGACGCGTAGGCGTCCGGCAGGAACCGCGCGGACGGGCCGTGGACAGCGGTGACAACGGTGACGCGCCGGGTCACGGCAGCACTCACCCCTTTCCGGGATCGTGGGAGGCATCGTCGGTCTGCCGGCCATGGTTCCAGGTGCGTCGGTCATGGTTCCGGGCGGGAAAAGCGCGAGACCCCCGGCCGAACCCGGCCGGGGGTCTTCCGTGTCGACTGGTGCGTACGCAAGTCGCCATGTGGTCGAGACGTTGCGGTACTGCGTGAGGCCGACCGTCAGCAGTCGAGCGTGGCCGCCGAGGGACCTTCAGGAGTGGTCGCGGTGTCCGACTGGGTGTCGGTGAGGGGGCGGTGCCGGCAACGGGGGGACTTTCCGTGGGCCTCGGCCCGGATGCGCTGCTTCATCGTGGGGGGCAGGGCACTGGCGTGGGAACGTGACCAGTGACGTGGCGCTGGGATCGTCGGGACCGTCGGGATGGTCCGGTGCGCGGTGCCGGTGCTGGGGCCCTCGTTCTTGGGAGCGGCCGCCGCGGTCGTGGCGGTCGTCGTGGTGACGAGTCCGAGCGCCGTGCACAGCGCGAGGAAGGCGGTGACGATTGCGGTCCACATCTTCATGACCTTGTTCTGGGCCATGGCCCCTCACTTTCGGGTTGGGCGATTTGCGTACTTTCCTCATGATGTGTATGAGCGCCGCGAAGTGGTGGACCGACGCCCGTGGCGCGTCGATGTTCCGATGAACACCACCCGGATGGCCCCAAGGGGGCCGGAAAACCCCCAAAACCTGGTGAGGGTGAGCGAAGGGGGAGCAAAGTAACCGTCCGTGGGGGTGTGATCACCCTCCGATCGGAACAGCGCCGGACCTGGCCTATTGCGCTGCCGGAGGCGGGAGTTGGGGCCCGACGTAGGTCACCGATCGATATCGGTCGGTGTGTATAGTCGGGCGCCAGAGGTCCCCTACGTCAAGGAAAGACGAGGTCGCGCGGTGAAGAAGCTGCTCCTGGTCGCACTGGCCGCCATCGGCGGGCTCCTCGTGTACCGCCAGATCCAGGCGGATCGCGCCGAGCAGGATCTGTGGACGGAGGCGACTGACTCCGTGCCCACGGGTTCGTGAGTGCCGATACCAGAATCTGAACCTGGCCCCGACCGCCCCGCGCGGTCGGGGCTTTGTGTTGTCCACGGCCCCGCCCGTGTGTTGCGGCAACTCGCCGGGTGCTGTAGTCGCCGGGCCTCGCCCGACCGGGCGTTGCCCGGTGGTGCCGGGTGTTTCGGACGGCCGTACGCGTTGCCCGGATGACGCAAGGGTGTACGGGGCAGGATGGAGCGCGGTCCGGTACGACTGGGGAGGGCGGCGTGCGGGAGTGTACGGCGAGGTGGTGGCGGTACGGGCGCCGGGCGGGCTCCGGCGCCCCGCGGACGGCGGTGCTGACCGCGCTGTGCGCGCTGCTCGTCCTGCCGGGCGGTGCGGCGTCCGCGTACGGGCAGGCGACCGCCGCCGGGACCGGGGCGCCGGAGGCGTACGCCTTCGCGCCCGGTGTGCGGCCCGTCGTGGGCACGACGGGCCCCGCGACGGCACCGCGGCTGGAGGCGGGCCGCACCTACCGCAGCTCCCTGCCGAGAAACGGCAAGCTCTACTACCGGCTCGAATTCGGGGCCACGGACACGGCCTACGTCCCCGTCACCGCCGTACCCCCGGCGAGCGCCACCGTCTCCGCCACCGATGGCATCGGCGTGTCGGTCCAGGACGCCACCGGCACACCCTGCTCCTTCGCCGGCGCCCGCTTCGGCGCCGGGCTCAGCCCGCGCCCGGTCACCGCGCTGGGCCGGCGGGAGACCGGCAAGGCCCTGTGCCAGGGCAGGGGGACGTACTACCTGGTCGTCCGGCGCCTCGACACCCAGGGGTCCGGTACGGCCGCCACGGGGCAGCGCTGGGACCTGGAGATCGCGCCCGTCACGGAACCGCGTACGGCGCGGGCCGGGGCCACCACCGCGCCGCAGGCTTGGGACTCCGCCACCCCCGAGCCGCTCACCGGTGAGCCCCGCGACCGCCCCGGCGGCGCCGGTTTCGCCTCCGCGAGCCCGCTGGGCCAAGGGGTCTGGGGGACCTCCCTCGTGCCCGGCGAGACCCGGTTCTACAAGGTCCCGGTCGACTGGGGCCGACAGCTCCACGCCTCCGCCGAACTGGGCAGCGCCACCGGCCACGGCTATGTCGGCGGTGCCCTGGACCTCTCCCTCTACAACCCCGTCCGCGGCTACGTCGAGGACGCCGCCCTCGGCTACACCGGCACGCAGAAGCCCGCCGTGCTCGGCCCGCTCCCGCCGGTGGAGTACGCCAACCGCTACGCCGCTCCCGCCGGGGTGACCTCCGTCCGCTTCGCCGGCGCCTACTACCTGGTGCTGCATCTCAGCGAACAGATGGCCGGCCCGTTCGGGCGCGGGCCCTTCGGGGTGACCCTGCGGGTCCGGGTGACGGGGCGGGCGCACGCCGGCCCCGGGTACGCCGGGCGGTCCGTGCCGGGGGAGGTGTTCGCGGTCTCGGCGCAGGACCGGGAGGCGGCGCTCACCGGGACCACCGGGGGCGGGGACGATCCCGTGATGACACTGGTCGCGATCGGCGGGATCGGCCTCGGGACGGTACTGCTGATGGTGCTCGCCGGCTGGACGGTGACGGCGCGGCGGACCGAGCGGCATCGGCGGACCCAGCGGATTCAGACGCGGGTCAACGCCCAGAAACCCACGGCGTAGCAGGCCAGCGCCAGCAACAGCATCGGGACCGCGACCCTGGCCGGCGGCCCGGGCCGCCGTGCCCGTCTGGACCGGCGCGCCGCGCGCCCTGGCCCGCCCGGGACCGGCTGAGCCGGAGCGGGAACCTGCGCGTCCTGAGCGGTGTACGAAGCGGTGGAGGCATCACCCCGCTGCCCCGCCGTCGCACCGGGAGACGGCACGGACGCCCACGGCGCGTGCGGGGCTTGGGGATCGTGCCGAGCGCGGGTGCTGCTGCTCGGGGGGCCCGCGTACGGCCCGTGAAAGGGAAGGTGAGAGGGGGGAGAAGGGAGTGAGGGGGTCTGGAGCTGTGCGGCCTGCGGGGAGTACGGCTCGAAGGACCGCGGATCCTGGGCGGGGGCCTGCGGATCCTGGGCGGAGGCGGGGGAATCCAGCGGCGGCGGCAGACGGAAACTGCCGGTGTCCGAGAGGGAGCCGGTGCCCGTGTCGGCGCCCGAATCCGTACCGCCGACGCCCCCGCCGGCGGCACCGGCGCCCCCCGCGGCACCGGCACCCCCCGCGGCGCCGGGGCTCGTGTCCGTGTCCTCGGCCAGTTCCACGGCGACTCCCGAGGCCCTCCTGAGGGGACCTTCGGGGCCGAACCCCGGCGGCAGCGGGCCGAGTTGGTCGAAGATCTCGATCAGCTCGTCGTCCGGTTCGGGCGCCGGCAGCAGCTCCGCCGCGGCGGCGAGCGCCTTGCGGGCACCCGTGGCGGTGCGGAAGCGCGCGGCCGGGTCGGGCTGGAGCAGTGTGGCCACGACCTGCCAGAGCGGTTCCGGGATGCCCTTGGGCGGGTCGGGTGTCCCGTTGTCCAGGAAGTACTGCACGAGCGCCTTGGCGTCAGGCTTGGCGCCCTCGAGCAGATACAGGGCGACCAGGCCCACGGCGAACAGGTCGGCGGGAAAGTCGGGTTCGGCGCCGAGTATCTGCTCGGGGGCGAGATAACCCGGCGTCCCCACCACGAGGTTGGTCTCCGTCAGACGGGGCTCGCCGAGCCGCATGGCGATGCCGAAGTCGGACAGCCGCAGCCGCGGCCTGCCGGTCCCGGTGGCCTCCAGCAGGACGTTGGCGGGCTTGATGTCCCGGTGGATGACGCCCTCGGCGTGCACGGCGGCCAGACCCGACAGGAGCTGGTCGAGCAGGGTGCACACGAACGCCGGCGGCAGGGGGCCGTAGTCGCCGACGAGGTGGACCAGGGAGCCGCCGGCCACCAGGTCCATGGTGAAGAGCACCTTGTCGTCGTCGGCGGCCCAGCTGGCCGGCGCGAGGACATGGGGGTGATCGATCCGCAGGGCCTGCTCCCGTACGAAGCGCAGCAGGGAGTGGGCGTCGCGCTGCTGGAGCACCTTGGCCGCCACATAGCGCCGTCGGCGGTGGTCCCAGGCACGCCATACCGCGCCCACGCCCCCGCGCCCGATCGGGTCGGCCAGCTCGTACCGGCCGGCGAACACCTCACCCATGGCAGCCCATCGCTCCTCCCCCGGGAACCCACGCCGGTCCCCCTGCCCCTCGTTTCCCCGCTTCCCCCTGGGCTCCCCCGGTACCCCTGTGACGAGTGATACGACCCCGCTCCACGTCCGAGGACCGGTCCACCCCCATGGACCGCCCACCCCTCGCTCAGTCGTCCCTCACCGGACTCGGCCCGGCCCGGTCCCCGGACCCCCTCCGGGGACCGGACCACGGTCCTAGTTCTGGTGGGACTGGTAGTGCGCGACGGCGTCGGAGGTGCGGCCGGCGCCGTAGACGCGGAGGAACTCCGCCAGCTCGGGATGGGTCGGCGCGAGGCTGTCCGCGGCGTCGATGATGTCGCCCGCGGCGGCCACCGAGCGCAGCAGCGACTGGATCTCGCGGACCACCCGCTTGACCGTCGGCGCCCCCGAACCGCTGGTGGTCTGGGTGGTGTTGTTGAGCACAGAGCCCCCCTGGGACTTCTTGATCTCGTCCATGCGCTCGGTCGCCTCGGCCGCGCTCACACTGCCGTCCGCGACCTGCGCCGCCAGCTCCTGCAGCAGCTGCACCCGCTGGACCACGGCAGGATTGCCGATCTTCGCGCGCTGGCCGCTCATCAACTGCGAGAGCATGGGAGCGGACAGCCCGAGGACCGCCGCGAGACGGGCCTGGTTGAGCCCGAGATCGTCGATGAGCTTACGGAAGAGCGCCCCCAACGGCTCCCCGTACCAGTTCCGCTGCAGCTCCCGCGCTCTCGCGGTGGCTTCCTGCTGTGCGGCGTCCATTGCGTCTCCCCATCGCTTCCCCTAAAAAACCGCGCGGTTCGCTGTAGCGAACCACGTCGAGCATCTTACGGAGCGTGGTCATTCGCGGGGACCCCCAATCTTTTTGCGGGATACCCGGGGTGACCCGGTACTCTGGTCTGCGGCGCCCACCGGAACGCGGTTCCTCCGGTCGGCCGCTGCTACCCGGGGCCTTAGCTCAGTTGGTAGAGCGCCGTCTTTGCATGGCGGATGTCAGGGGTTCGACTCCCCTAGGCTCCACGTCAAAATGCCTCCCGACCTGCGGAAACACAGGGCGGGAGGCATTTTTCGTATGAGGGACCGCTGCCGGTACGCACGGTGGCGCCGTGGTGACAGAAAGAAGCGGGGCCGACGCTCGACCGGTGAGGTACAGGGCGGCGGCGGTGAACGCCGGTCCCGTCGGACACCAGCCCCGTCGAACACCGGACGGATCCGATTCGGTGTTCCCCGTTCAGCGGCCCCGTTCCCCAAGGACGAAGTCCATTTGTCCGATGGGCCGTTGGACCTCGGGTGTTTCACGTGAAACGGGCCGCGGGGAGGCGAGCATCAACTCGACTGACCCACGGCCCGATTGGCGGCCGACGTCACGTGATCGTGTCCCGGGCTACTGCTGGTCGTCCTCGTTCGCGGCGTCCTCCTCGGCCTGCTTCGCCTGGACCTCGGGATCCAGAGGCGAGGTGCCGTCCACCGAGCTGATCCGGGCGCCGGACTCCGGTACCTCCGTCGCGGCCGGCGGCTCGACCAGCCAGTCGGGGTTGGCCTGCTTGTCCCACCACTTCCAGGCGGCGAAGGCCCCACCGGCCAGCACGGCCAGCAGCGCCAGCGCCTTCACGGTCCGGCCGGCCCTGGACCGACGCTCGTGCCGCCGGGCCAGCTTCTGGATCTCCTCCGCCGGGACCTGGCCACGCAATGCGGCCAGGGCCGCTGCGCCACGCGCGGCGGCCTCCTCGCGGACCGGGGCGGTCGCGGCCACGGCCTGCTCGATCCTCGGGCGCGAGTACTCGGCGGCCTGCCGGGCAGCCTTACGCGCGCGGATCGCTGCCTCCTGCGCCGCCAGGTCCACCTTCTGCGGCACATGCGCACGAGCCTGCTCCAGGCGCGGGGCGAGCCGGGCGTCGTACTGCACGCGGGCCTGTTCTGCGGCCTGCGACACCACGGGCGCCAGCCGTACGCGTGCCTCTTGCGCGTAGAGCGCGGCACGCTCCTTGGCCGTGTCGGCGTAAGGCGCCACCACTTCCGCGGCGTGCAGCACGCTGTCCTTCGCCGAGCCGGTCGCGGCGCGCACGCTGTCGATGCGGGTCACGGGTTCCTCCTCCTCGGTGGCGTACGGTATTTCGACTTTCCACCCTTTTACGGATCATGCCTGCCAACCGTCGGTGCGGCATGCGAGCGCAGGCATATGGGTGCCGATTGCTCCCTTCGACGGGAATCCGGGTGAATCCCGGGCAATCCGATCCTGCCGTCGACACTGCCACGAATCGCCGCCGAGCGCTGCCTTCCGGGCGGAACTCGTGGCTGCCGGGCGACGTACGGGCCCGACCGTGCGAGGATCGGAGAGTCACAGGAAGACAACGGAAGGCAGATCGTGGCTGAGCAGCTTTACGCCACCCTGAAGACCAACCACGGCGACATCGTGGTCCAGCTTTTCCCGAACCACGCACCGGAAACGGTCCGGAACTTCGTCGAGCTGGCCCAGGGCGAGCGGGAGTGGACTCACCCCGGTACGGGTGAGAAGAGCAAGAAGCCGCTCTACAACGGCACGATCTTCCACCGTGTCATCAGCGGCTTCATGATCCAGGGCGGCGACCCGCTGGGCAGCGGTATCGGCGGCCCGGGCTACAAGTTCGGGGACGAGTTCCACCCGGACCTGTCCTTCAACAAGCCCTACCTGCTGGCCATGGCCAACGCCGGCCCGGGCACCAACGGCTCGCAGTTCTTCATCACCGTCGCCCCGACGACGTGGCTGAACCGCAAGCACACCATCTTCGGCGAGGTCACCGACCCGGCCAGCCAGAAGGTCGTCGACGCCATCGCCGGCGTGCCCACCGGCCGCAACGACCGCCCGGCGGAGGACGTCGTGATCAACGAGGTCGTCGTCGAGAAGCGCGAGGGCTGAGCCCGCCTCTCCCCGGACAACCCCGCGGGAAGACGCCGGGACGTCCCGCAGGGACACACCGGAACATCCCGCAGGGAACCAAACGCCCCGCTCGTCCGTACCAAGGATGAGCGGGGCGGGGCATTGCCGGGGGCAGTCCCACGACGAACAAGGGGAACCGATGGACCACGCCGAAGGCAGCACGCAGAACGCCGCCCACCGCGTGCCCGTGTGCTACCGGCACCCGGACCGCGAGACCGGCGTGCGCTGTACCCGCTGCGAGCGCCCCATCTGCCCCGAGTGCATGGTCAGCGCCTCGGTCGGCTTCCAGTGCCCCGAATGCGTGCGCGGCGGCAGCGGCAGCGGACCCGCACCCACGGCATCCCGGCCCCGCACGATCGCCGGCGGCTCGGTCACGGCCGACCCACGGCTGTTCACCAAGGTGCTGATCGGCATCAACATCGCGGTCTTCCTGCTGCAGCAGGCCGTGGGCTACAGCTTCACCGACCGGTTCGAGCTGATCGGCCGGGCTCCGTTCGGCCTGCCCGAGGGCGTCGCGGAGGGGCAGTACTACCGCCTGTTCACCGCGATGTTCCTGCACTCGCCGACCAACTTCAGCCACATCCTGTTCAACATGCTCAGCCTGTGGTGGATCGGCGGCCCCCTGGAAGCGGCTCTCGGCCGCGCCCGCTACCTCTCGCTGTACTTCGTCTCCGGCCTGGCCGGCAGCGCGCTCACCTATCTGCTCGCCGCGCCCGCCTCCGCCTCGCTCGGCGCCTCCGGAGCGATCTTCGGCCTCTTCGGCGCGACCGGCGTACTGATGCGCCGGCTCAACTACGACCTGCGCCCCCTGATCGCCCTGCTGGTGGTCAACCTGATCATCACCTTCATCCCGGGCTTCAACATCGCCTGGCAGGCCCACATCGGCGGTCTCGTCGCCGGTGTCGCCGTCGGCTACGCGATGATCCACGCGCCGCGCGAGAAGCGGACGCTGGTCCAGTACGGCGCCTGCGCGGTCGTACTCGCCGTCGTGGTGGTGCTCACGCTGGTCAGGACCGCTCAGCTCACCTGATACCGAACCGTTGTCCACAGGCTGTGGCGGATCTTGTGCACCGCGTGCGGGCACAACTGTGCCCCCTGTCGCTCGGATGCGTTTTCGCAGGTCGGACAGGGGGCGAACAGGTGTATGGCGGCCGCTTGGCCAGTCACACCGGCGTCAACGCCCGATGAGTTATCCACAGATCGTAGTTTCTTTTCCCCAGGGAGATTGTGGACAGCACCCCTGGCCTGTGGATAACTCGGCGGATAGCCCTGGGCAGAGCTACTTCCACTGCGTGGAGACCCCGAAGCCGGCGGCGATGAAGCCGAAGCCGACCACGATGTTCCAGTTGTTCAGCGCGTTGATGGGAAGCGAGCCGTCGGTCACGTAGAAGACGACGATCCAGGCCAGGCCGATGATGAACATGGCCAGCATGACAGGCGCGACCCAGCCGCGGCTGTTCAGCTTGATCGCCTGTGCCTGCTTCGCCGGCGGCGGCGTGTAGTCGGCCTTCTTGCGGATACGTGACTTCGGCACGAGGGTCTCTCCTGTCGATGCGCTGCGTGGCCGCGCAGGTAAACCGGTTCGGGGCTCGGGGCAGCGTACAAGGGGCCATGATGGCGACTCTGTGTGCTCCCCCGGGCGTCCGTTAGCGTAGTGCTTCCGTGGCGCCGAAGGAGATAAGGGTACGTTGAGCAATTCTGCCGACTCCCCCGGGACGCAATCAACGGGCTCCGGCCCTGGCGGCCGCCTGCGTTTCCGCCCCGTGCGGGTACTCACGGCGGCGGTCTTCGCCCTCGCGGGACTGATCTTCTTCACCAGCTTCGACACGGCCAAGGGCACCGACATCCGTCAGGACGGGTCTCTGCTGAAGCTGTCGGACCTGATCCAGCAGCGCAGCCGCAAGAACAAGGGGCTGGACGAGTCCAACGCGGCGCTGCGCGGGAGCGTGGAGTCCCTCGCGGAGAGCGACGACGGCAGCAGCAAGGCGCAGGACCGCAGGCTCAGCGGGCTGGAGCAGAGCGCCGGCACCCAGAAGCTCACCGGCCGTGCCATCACCGTCACCCTCAATGACGCCCCGCCCAACGCCACCGCCAAGCTTCCCGGCTATCCCGAGCCGCAGCCCGACTACCTGGTCATCCACCAGCAGGATCTGCAGGCCGTGGTGAACGCGCTGTGGCAGGGCGGCGCCCGGGGCATCAAGGTCATGGACCAGCGGCTGATCTCCACCAGCGCCGTGCGCTGCGTCGGCAACACGCTGATCCTGCAGGGCCGGGTCTACTCACCGCCGTACAAGATCACTGCGGTCGGTGATCCGGACAGGCTGCAGCAGGCGCTCGCGGCGAGCAAGGCGATCCAGACGTACATGGTGTACGTCAATGTCTACGGCCTCGGCTGGAAAGTGACCGACGACGGGACGGTGACTCTTCCGGGCTACTCGGGCACAGTGGATCTGCACTACGCGAAGCCCGTGCAGTAGCCATCCGTCAGCCGTACGCCAGCCATCCGTCCCGGAGGCGCCGGTGCGCGTGATCGTCCGGACCGTCAGCGAGCTGTGCATCACCGTCGGCGCCCTGATCGTGCTCTTCGTCGCCTACGTGCTGTTCTGGACGGGCGTGCGGGCCGACGGCGCCATGAACGACCAGATCGACCAGTTGCACCGGCAGTGGGCGAAGGGGAGCGTGCAGCCGACGGCGACCGCTCCGGGCGAGCAGACGATCAAGGCGACGCGGCCGGATCCGTACCACTACGGCAAGGCCTTCGCGATCATGTACATCCCGCGGCTCGGTTTCACGTGGAACAAGCCGGTCCTGGAGGGCACCGGCCGGGACGTCCTGGCGAAGGGGCTCGCCCACTACGCGGGCACCGCACAGCTCGGCCAGGAGGGGAACTTCGCGGTGGCCGGTCACCGGCGCACGTACGGTGATCCGTTCAAGGACTTCCCGGAGCTGCGGCCGGGGGACGCCGTGGTCCTCACGGACGGGACGACCTGGTTCACGTATCGGATCGACAAAGGGCCCTACAAAACGGTGCCGACCGACGTTGAGGTGATCGACCCTGTGCCACGTAAGTCCGGGTATACGCGACCGGGCCGGTATCTGACCCTGACGACGTGCGATCCGGAATGGGGGCACAGTCATCGGCTGATCGTCTGGGCGCACCTGGACTCCACACAGTCTGTGGAGGCAGGCGAACCGGAGGCTCTGCGCCGTTAGTCTGGTGGCGTACGGCGTGAGTCAGGTGCCGTGGGGATACGGAAGGAACGGCATGTACGGCTGGATCTGGCGGCATCTGCCGGGCAACGCGTGGATCAAGGCGCTGATCTCCTTCGTCCTGGTCCTGGCCGTGATCTACATCCTCTTCCAGTACGTCTTCCCCTGGGCCGAACCACTGCTGCCCTTCAACGATGTGACGGTGGACAACCAGTGAGTGCGCGGATTCTCGTCGTCGACAACTACGACAGCTTCGTCTTCAACCTCGTCCAGTACCTGTATCAGCTGGGTGCCGAGTGCGAGGTGCTGCGGAACGACGAGGTGTCGACGGCGCATGCCCAGGACGGATTCGACGGGGTGCTGCTCTCGCCCGGACCGGGGACGCCGGAGGAGGCGGGCGTGTGCGTGGACATGGTCCGGCACTGCGCGTCCACCGGCGTGCCGGTCTTCGGGGTGTGCCTCGGCATGCAGTCGATGCAGGTGGCGTACGGCGGTGTGGTGGACCGGGCGCCGGAGCTGCTGCACGGCAAGACCTCGCTGGTGGAGCACGAGGGCAAGGGCGTCTTCGCGGGTCTGCCCTCGCCCTTCACCGCGACCCGCTACCACTCTCTCGCCGCCGAGCCGGCGACGGTCCCGGCCGAGCTGGAGGTGACCGCCCGCACCCACGACGGCATCATCATGGGCCTGCGGCACCGTGAACTCCGGGTCGAGGGTGTGCAGTTCCACCCCGAGTCGGTGCTGACCGAGCACGGGCACCGGATGCTGGCCAACTGGCTGGTGGAGTGCGGCGACGCGGGCGCCGTGGCGAGGTCGACGGGGCTGGCCCCGGTGGTGGGCAGGGCCACGGCGTGACCGCGCTGCGCCCGGAACGCGAGACCGATGCCTCGTACGGGGATCAGTCGTACGAGGCTTCCGGTGCGCTTGAGGACTGGGACGCGGCGGGCGCGGCGTACCAGGAGCGGTACAGCCGGCCGTACGGCGGACCGCACGGCGGACCGCACGGCGAGTCGCAGGGCGCGTCCTCGTCCCCTGATCCGTACGGTGGCACGTACGGCGCCCCGTATCCGTACCGGGATGACGCCCGTCCCGTCCTCGACGACGAGACGATGGCGCTGCGGATCGCCGGTGATCCGCCCTCGGGCAGCGGCAGCGAGGTCACAGCCACCCCCACCGCCTCCAGGGCCTCTGCAGCCTCTTCAGCCTCCTCCGGCGCCGGACCCGCCGCCGGTGGCCGCGCGGCCCGCAGAAAGGCCGCCAAGCGCCGTGGCGGGCGCCATGGCGGCCGACGGGAGGCGGCACCCTCGGAGCCGGCGGACTCGGCGGAGCCCGGCCGGCCGCTGTCCCGGGTGGAGGCACGGCGGCAGGCGCGCCTGCGCAAGCCGAGCCCGGGCGTCATCGCGAGCCGGGCGATCGGCGAGGTGTTCATCACCACCGGCGTGCTGATGCTGCTGTTCGTCACCTATCAGCTGTGGTGGACCAACATCCGCGCGCACGCGCAGGCGGGCAGCGAGACGCACCAGCTCCAGGACGACTGGGCGAGCGGCAAGCGCAACCCGGGGGTCTTCGAGCCGGGGCAGGGTTTCGCCATCCTGCACATTCCCAAGCTGGACGTGGTCGCGCCGATAGCGGAGGGCGTCAGCAAGGAGAAGGTCCTCGACAAGGGCATGGTCGGGCACTACGGCGAGCCCCCGCTGAAGACCGCGATGCCCGATGCCAAGACCGGTAACTTCGGTCTCGCGGCGCACCGCAACACGCACGGCGAACCGTTCCGCTACATCAACAAGCTCAAGCCCGGTGACGCGGTCGTGGTCGAGACGCAGGACGAGTACTTCGTGTACAAGGTGACCAGCACGCTGCCGGTGACCTCGCCGTCAAACACCAGCGTGCTGGACCCCGTTCCGCGGGGCTCGGGCTTCACCGGACCCGGCCGCTACATCACCCTCACCACATGCACACCGGAGTTCACCAGCAAGTACCGGCTGGTCGTCTGGGGCAAGATGGTCGAGGAACGCCCGCGCAGCAAGGGCAAGCCGGATGCGCTCATCGAGTAGGGGCTAAGGAAACTGTGGCAGCGACCGCCGACGACACCGAAGAACACACGGACGCGTCCGACCCGGAGCCCGCCGCGCGCCGTCGGCGTCCCGGGCGGATCGCCATGACGGTCAGCGTGGTGGGCGAAATCCTCATCACCGCCGGTCTGTTGCTCGCCCTCTTCGTCGTCTACTCCCTCTGGTGGACGAACGTGATAGCGGACCGCAAGGCGGACAAACAGTCTGAAAAGGTCCGCCAGCACTGGGCGCACTCCACGGACTCCGCTCCGGGTGCCCTCGACACCAAGGACGGCATCGGCTTCCTGCACGTGCCGTCGATGAAGAACGGCGTGGTCCTGGTCGAGAAGGGCACGAGCACGGACGTCCTGAACGACGGTGTGGCCGGCTACTACACGGACCCCGTCAAGGCGACCCTCCCCATGACCGGCAAGACCGGCAACTTCACCCTCGCGGCCCACCGCGACGGCCACGGCGCCAAGTTCCACAACATCGACAAGGTGAAGAAGGGCGACCCGATCGTCTTCGAGACGCGGGACGACTGGTACGTCTACAAGGTCTTCTCGATCCTGCCGGAGACCTCGAAGTACAACGTCAAGGTCATCGACCAGCTCCCGAAGGAGTCCGGCAAGAAGAAGCCGGGCCACTACATCACCCTGACGACCTGCACTCCGGTGTACACCTCGGAGTACCGGTATGTGGTGTGGGGGGAGCTGGTCCGGGTGCAGAAGGTCGACAGCAAGCGGACTCCGCCCGAAGAACTGCGATGAGGTGACGGGGCCCCTTGTGGGGGGCCAGAAGAATGGGCCCCACCAAGACGGTGGGGCCCATTGTCGGATGCCGGGGAGCGTCAGCCGGCGTTGCCGCCGATGAAGCCGCCGTTGCCGTTGCCGCCGTTGCCGCCGTTGTTGCCGCCGAAGCTGATGGTCGTCAGCGTGACCGGGGTGCCACCGGGGTTGTCCACCTGCTGGTTCGGCTTCGGATCCTGGGACGAGACGATCGCGGTGTCGCTGCCGTCACTGCCGGGGGCGAACTGGATGTTGGTGAAGCCTGCCGCCGTCAGCATCTGCTTGGCCACGGCCACCGTACGACCACGGACGTCCGGCACCTGCGTCTGCTGGTTGTTCTGGAGCTTGCCGACGTTGATGGTGACCGGCGTGTTCTTGGAGACCGGCTGGCCCGCCGGGGGGTTGGTCGAGATGACCTTGCCGTCCTGGTTGGGGTCGGTGGTCGGGCTGTCGTTGCAGGTCGGCACCAGACCCAACTGCTGGAGCGTGGCCTTCGCGGCGTCGCAGGACTGACCGACGATGTTGTCGGGGATCGTCACCTTGTCCTCGGCCTTGGCGACCGTGAGGGTGATCGTGGTGCCCTTCTGCTTGCTCGTGCCGCCCGGCGGGTCCTGGCTGATGACCACTCCGGGCGTCTGGGCCGAGACCTGGGTCTGCTTCTCGACCTTGAAGCCCTTGTCCGTCAGCTGGGACTGGGCCTGGTCGAACTGGAGCCCGCGGACGTCCGGCACGTTCACCTTCGGCGCGCCGGTCGACACCGTCAGGTTGACCGTGGTGCCCTTGTCCACTTCCTTCTTGGCCTGCGGGTCCTGGTCGCAGACATTGCCCTTCGGCTGGTCGTCGCAGGGCTTCTTCGTGACCGACACCTTCAGGTCGACGTTCTCGGCCATCTTCCGGGCCGTGCCCTCGCTCTGGCCGATGAACGCCGGCACCGGCACCTTGCCGTTGCCGTTGTTGTTGCTGGCGACCCACTTGCCGATCAGGATCGCGCCGATCAGGACCAGGATGCCGGCGACCACCAGGAGGATCGTGGAGGTGTTGGACTTCTTCTGCTGGCGGCCCCGGCGGCCGGGGCCTTCGTCGTAGCCGTAGCCGCCGTCGTCCGGGTTCATCGGCGGGAGCATGCTGGTGGCGCCCGCGCCGGCGTCGGCGCGCAGGGCCGTCGTCGGCTGGTCGTCGGGGTAGCCGCCGTAGCCCACGGCACCCAGCGCGGCCGTCGCGGCGACCGGCTGGCCGTCCAGGCAGGCCTCGATGTCGGCGCGCATCTCGTCGGCCGACTGGTAGCGGTAGTTCGGGTCCTTGACCAGCGCCTTGAGGACGATCGCGTCCATCTCGGGGGTGATCTCGGGGTCGAAGACCGACGGGGGCTGCGGCTCCTCACGGACGTGCTGGTAGGCCACGGCCACCGGGGAGTCGCCCACGAAGGGGGGCCGTACCGTCAGCAGCTCGTAGAGGAGGCAACCCGTCGAGTAGAGGTCCGAGCGCGCGTCGACCTGCTCGCCCTTCGCCTGCTCCGGCGAGAGGTACTGGGCCGTGCCGATCACCGCCGCGGTCTGGGTCATGGTCATGCCGGCGTCACCCATGGCGCGGGCGATGCCGAAGTCCATCACCTTGACCTGGCCGTTGCGTGTCAGCATGACGTTGGCCGGCTTGATGTCGCGGTGGACGATGCCGTTGCGGTGTGCGTACTCCAGGCCCTGGAGGATGCCGATGGTCATCTCCATCGCGCGCTCGGGCAGGAGCTTGCGGCCGGAGTGAAGAAGCTCACGGAGCGTGGAGCCGTCGACGTACTCCATCACGATGTACGGGATGGAGACCCCGTCGATGTAGTCCTCGCCCGTGTCGTAGACCGCGACGATCGCGGGATGGTTGAGCGAGGCGGCCGACTGGGCCTCCCGGCGGAACCTGGCCTGGAAGGAAGGGTCGCGTGCCAGGTCGGCGCGCAGGGTCTTCACTGCCACGGTGCGGCCGAGGCGGGTGTCATGCGCGAGGTAGACCTCGGCCATGCCACCACGGCCGAGCACCTGGCCCAGCTCGTACCGGCCGCCGAGGCGACGCGGCTCTTCCATAGCTACCTACCAGCCCTCTCCGTCGGTCCCGGCCGCACAGTCGTGTGCGGCCGGAGGCTGCCGTCCGGGCCTACCGTACCCGGCTCGCTTTGTGTGACCTGGCCAAGCCCGTAACCCGATACAGGACCGGTATCGCAACGTGCGGCGATGTGGAGGAGACGTGAGCGGCGTCACCTTCCGGGGCAGATCACTTCTTGGATTGGATGACCGCCTCCATGACGCTCTTCGCGATCGGCGCGGCCAGGCCGCCACCGGAGATGTCGTCGCGGTTGGCGCTCTCGTCCTCGATCACCACGGCCACGGCGACCGGCGAGCTGCCGTCGGGCATCTTGGCGAAGGAGATGAACCAGGCGTACGGGTTGGCGCTGTTCGCCACACCGTGCTGCGCGGTACCGGTCTTGCCGCCCACGGTGACGCCGTTGATCTTCGCGTTCGTACCGGTGCCCTTCTCGACCACCGTCTGCATCATCGACTGCAGGATCTGCGCGTTGGCCGGCGACAGCGGCCGGCTCATCTCCTCCGGCTGCGTCTTCTCGACCGGGTCGACGTTGGAGGACTCCAGCTGGTCGACCATGTACGGCTTCATCAGCTTGCCGTCATTGGCGACCGCCGAGGCGACCATGGCCATCTGCAGCGGCGTCGCGGCGGTGTTGTACTGGCCGATGGAGGACAGCGCGGTCTGCGACTGGTTCATGTTGTCGGAGAACACCGAGGGGTAGGCGCGGACCGGCGTGTCCTGCGGGGAGTCGAAGCCGAACTTCTTCGCCTCCGCCAGCATCTTGGCGTTGCCGAGGTCGGAACCGATCTTGCCGAAGACCGAGTTGCAGGAGTACTGCAGCGCCGTGCGCAGCGTGGCGTTCTTGCAGGGGATGTTGCCCTCGTTCTTCAGCGGCAGCCGGGTGCCCGGCATGATCCACGGAAGCGGCGAGTTCGTCTGCTCGTCGGCCGACTTGTACAGCCCGTTCTCCAGCGCCGCCGCCGCGGTGACCACCTTGAAGGTGGAGCCCGGCGGGTAGGTCTGGCGCAGCGCCCGGTTCACCATGGGCTCGGCCTTGTCCTTGGTCAGGGTGGTCCAGGCCTTGCCGTCCGACCCACCGGCGATGGTGGAGGGGTCGTACGAGGGGTAGGAGGCCATCGCGAGGATCTTGCCGGTGGACGGCTCCAGAGCGACCACGGCACCCTTGCTGCCCTGCTGCTTCAGACCGTCGAACGCCGCCTTCTGCGCCGCCGCGTTGAGGGTCGTGACCACGTTGCCGCCCTGCCGCTGCTTGCCCGTGATCATGTCCAGGGTGTTGCGGAAGAAGAGCCGGTCGTCGTTGCCGGTGAGGATGCTGTCCTCGACGCCCTCCAGGTAGTTGCTGCCGTAGACCTGGGAGGAGTAGCCGGTGACCGGGGCCCACATGGCCCCGTCCTTGTAGGTGCGCTTGTACTTGAAGTCGCCGTGCGTGACCTGGACCGACCCGGTTATCGGGTTGCCATCGACGATGATGTCGCCGCGCGGGTGGGCGTACCGCTCGATGGAGACCCGGCGGTTGTCCTTCTCGGTCGCCAGCTGGTCGGCCTTGACGTACTGCAGGTAGTTGTCCCGGATCAGCAGGGCCAGGATGAGCAGGCCACAGAAGATCGCGATCCGGCGCAGGGGCTTGTTCATGACGGGCGGACCACCTGGGTCATCTCGGCGTCGGGGTTGGTGGCGGGGGTGGGCGCCGGGCGGCGGGCGGTGTCGCTGATGCGGATCAGGATGCCGATCAGCGCCCAGTTCGCGATCACGGACGAACCGCCGTACGCCAGGAACGGCATGGTCATACCGGTCAGCGGGATGAGCCCCATCACACCGCCGGCCACGACGAAGACCTGGAGTGCGAAGCCACCGGACAGGCCGATGGCCAGCAGCTTGCCGAACGGATCGCGGGCGGCGAGGGCGGTACGGATGCCACGCTCGGCGATCAGGCCGTAGATCAGCAGGATCGCCATGATGCCCGCCAGACCCAGCTCTTCGCCGAAGGTGGCGAGGACGAAGTCGGAGTTGGCGGCGAAACCGATCAGTTCGGAGTGGCCCTGGCCCCAGCCGGTGCCGAGAGTGCCGCCGGAGCCGAACGCCCACTGGGCCTGCATGAGCTGCTCGGAGTGGCCCGGCAGGCCCTGACGGCTGAGCTTGAACTCCTTCATCGGGTCGAGCCAGGCCTGCACACGCTGCTGCACGTGCGTCTCGAAGCTCGCCACGCCGACGGCGCCGACTGCGGACATCAGCAGACCGAAGACGATCCAGCTGGTCCGCTCGGTGGCGACGTACAGCATGATCACGAACATGCCGAAGAACAGCAGCGACGTACCGAGGTCGGTCTCGAAGACGAGGATGAGGATCGAGATCGCCCAGACGACGAGGATCGGGCCGAGGTCACGGCCACGCGGCAGATACAGCCCCAGGAAACGGCGGCTGGCCAGGGCCAGCGCGTCCCGCTTCACCATCAGATAGCCGGCGAAGAACACCGCCAGCACGAGCTTGGCGAACTCACCGGGCTGGATGGAGAAGCTGCCGACGTGGATCCAGATCTTCGCGCCGTACACGTTCAGGCCGAGGCCCGGGACCAGCGGCAGGAGCAGCAGGACCAGCGCGCCGACCATCGAGATGTAGGTGTACCGCTGCAGCGTGCGGTGGTCCTTGAGGAAGATCAGCACCACGGCGAAGAGCGCGATGCCCAGCGCCGTGTAGAGCAGCTGGTTGGCCGCCTTGCCGCCCGCGGCATGCATCTGCTGCAGCAGCCTCGACTGGTCCAGCCGCCAGATCACCACGAGCCCGAGCCCGTTGAGCAGCGTGGCCAGCGGCAGCAGCAGCGGGTCGGCGTACGGCGCGAACTTCCGTACGGCGAGATGGGCGACGCCGGCCAGCAGACCGAGACCGAGGCCGTAGGACAGCAGCCCGGCGGGCACCGAGTTGTTGATGGCCAGGCCCACGTTGGCGTAGGCGAACACCGGGATGACCACGGCGAAGACCAGCAGGGCCAGCTCGGTGTTGCGGCGGCTCGGCGCGCCGATCGCGCCGATCGTGGACGTGTGGTGCGTCGGCGAGTTAGTCGTACTGCTCATCGTGTGACAGGGCCTCTCGCGGCTCGGCTACTGCTTGCCGCACTGATCGACGACCTTCTGCTCATCCTCGGAGAGGCTCGGGCCGGGGTTCGGAGTGGCGGACGCGGACGGCGGCTTCGAAGGGGTCTTCGTAGCGGGCGCCGAACCGGATGGGTGCGGTGTCGGTGTCGTCGCCGCCTTGGACGTGAAGGCGGTACGAGTGGTTCCCGTGGTGCCCCCGGCCTCGCCCTGGCCCGTCTTCGCGTTCCGCTGGGACTCGGCGGCCTGGCGCTCCGCCTGCTTCCGGCACGCGGAGGCCTGCACCGACAGCGACTCGATCTTCGCCTGGGCCTGCTGCAGACCGCCCGCCGTGATCGTGTTCTTGACCTGCTTCTGCTGGTAGGGCGGCAGGTACTTGAGTTCGATCTCGGGGTGGTCCTTCTCCACCTTCGACAGCGACACCCAGGCCAGGTCCTGGCTGATGCCGCGGTACAGCGCCACGTGCTCGCCCTTGGCGCCGACGTAGTACTGCGTCTGCGTCCACCGGTAGCCGCCGTAGAGGCCGCCGCCCACGACGGCCAGGGCGAGCGCGCTGTACAGGGATCTCTTCAGCCACCTGCGCCGCCCGCGCGGCTTGGTGAAGTCGCCGTCGGCCCAGTCGTCGAAGCCGCCCGCCGGGACGTAGCCGGTGGTGTCGCCGGAGCCGGGCGGGCCGAACTCGCCGCCGCCGTGCCCGGGCTGCCTGCGGCCCAGGTGGGAGGCGCGGCCGGCCGGGGTCTGCATGATGCCGTTGTCGTGCAGATGGTGCTGGTTCTCGGCGACCGCGCCGACCACGACCGGCTGGTCGGACAGCTGCCCGGCGAGGGTGTCACCGGTGTCCAGGTCCAGGACGTCGGCGACGATGACGGTGATGTTGTCCGGGCCGCCGCCGCGCAGCGCGAGCTGGATCAGCTCCTGCACGGTCTCCTGCGGGCCCTGGTAGCTGGCGAGGGTCTCCTCCAGCGTCTGGTGCGAGACCACCCCCGACAGCCCGTCGGAGCAGATCAGATAGCGGTCGCCGGCCCGGACCTCGCGGATCGACAGATCGGGCTCGACGTGCTCGGCGCTGCCGAGGGCGCGCATCAGCAGGGAGCGCTGCGGGTGGGTGGTGGCCTCTTCCTCGGTGATCCGGCCCTCGTCGACGAGCCGCTGCACCCAGGTGTGGTCCTGGGTGATCTGGGTGAGGACGCCGTCGCGCAGCAGATAGGCGCGGGAGTCGCCGACGTGGACCAGACCGAGACGCTGTCCGGTCCACAGCAGCGCGGTGAGGGTCGTCCCCATGCCCTCGAGCTGGGGGTCCTCCTCGACCATGGCGCGCAGCTGGTCGTTGGCGCGCTGTACGGCCGTGCCCAGCGAGGTGAGGAGGTCGGAGCCGGGTACGTCGTCGTCGAGCGTGACCAGGGTGGAGATGACCTCGGAGGAGGCGACCTCGCCGGCCGCCTGGCCGCCCATGCCGTCGGCGATCGCGAGCAGGCGGGGACCGGCGTAACCGGAGTCCTCGTTGCCCTCACGGATCATGCCTTTGTGCGATCCGGCGGCAAAGCGCAGTGACAGACTCATGCGCACCTCGCCCGTCGGCTCCGGGTACAGCCGGTCGTGTCGAGCCACACTGCCCACCCTCCGGTCGGGAGCGCGCCGGAGACCGGGTGGCGGCCTGCCGCTGCGTGCTCGCTCCGCTCGCTCATTGTCGTACTACTTCCGCAGCTCGATGACGGTCTTGCCGATGCGGATCGGCGCGCCCAGCGGGATCGGCGTGGGGGTCGTCAGCCGGGACCGGTCCAGGTAGGTGCCGTTGGTGGAGCCCAGGTCCTCGACGATCCACTGGCCGTCGCGGTCCGGGTAGATCCTGGCATGGCGGCTGGAGGCGTAGTCGTCGTCCAGCACGATCGTGGAGTCGTGCGCCCGGCCCAGCGTGATCGTCTGGCCCTGCAGCGCGACCGTGGTGCCGGTCAGTGTGCCCTCGGTCACGACCAGCTTGGTGGGGGCGTTGCGGCCGCGCCGGCCGCCGCCCTGCTGCCCCCGCTGCTGCGGGGGCGCGGACTGCTGCCGGGCCGCCTGCCGGCCGCCCGGCTGCTGGGCGCGCCCGGCCTCCCTACGCGATCCGCGCTGGGTGACGCGCGTACCGAACAGGTCGCTCCGGATGACCTGCACGGCCACGATCACGAACAGCCACAGTACGGCCAGGAAACCCAGCCGCATGACCGTGAGGGTCAGCTCTGACATTGCCCCCGCTTCACCCTTCGGCTTGCCGGTAAATGATGGTGGTACTGCCCACGACGATCCGCGAGCCGTCGCGGAGCGTAGCGCGGGTGGTGTGCTGCCCGTCCACCACGATGCCGTTGGTGGAGCCGAGATCCTGGATCGTCGAGGGCGTTCCGGTCCGGATCTCGCAGTGCCGGCGGGAGACGCCGGGGTCGTCGATCCGCACGTCGGCGTCGGTGCTGCGGCCCAGCACCAGCGTCGGGCGGGAGATCTGGTGGCGGGTGCCGTTGATCTCGATCCAGTAGCGGGTGCGCCCGCCGCTCATCGGGGCGGCCGCGGGCCGCTGGGTGGCGGGCTGGGGGTAGCCGTAGCCGCCGGGGCGGGCGCCGGGCGGCGGCGCGGACGGCATCGGCGGCGCACCGGCGGGCGTGGCCGGCGGATAGCCGTAACCGCCCTGCGCGCCCTGCCCGGGGCGCCCGGGCGCCGGGGCGCCGGGGGCCTGCGGTGCCTGCTGGGCCTGGCTGCTGGACGAGGCCAGGGTGCGCGAGCGCACCCGGTACAGGCCGGTGTCCAGGTCGTCGGCCTTCTCCAGGTGGACCTTGATCGGGCCCATGAAGGTGTAGCGCTGCTGCTTGGCGTAGTCGCGCACCATCCCGGCCAGCTCGTCGCCGAGCTGCCCGGAGTAGGGGCTGAGACGCTCGTAGTCCGGCGCGCTCAGCTCCACGATGAAGTCGTTCGGTACGACGGTCCGGTCGCGGTTCCAGATCGTGGCGTTGTTGTCGCACTCACGCTGGAGCGCGCCGGCGATCTCCACGGGCTGGACCTCGGACTTGAAGACCTTGGCGAAGGTGCCGTTCACCAGACCTTCGAGACGCTGCTCGAACTTCTTCAGGACTCCCATGGGGCACCTCCTCCATCCTTGCCGTTGCCTTGCCCTGCTGTGTGGCCGCTGCCTTGCCTGTACTGCCTGTACTGCTGGTTCCGCCGGTACTGCTTACTGATCGTATCTACGCGCCCGGCAAACAGCCGGTTCCCCCAGCGACTCCCCTTCGAACTCCTGGTACGCACTCTTGCTGCCATGGATCGTAGAGGGGGGCGAAGACCAGTGTCCCGCACCTGGCTGTGGACCCGGTCCGCCTCCTGGGGAGATGCGGGGGACCGGTACGAGGTTGATACGTGAAGCAGGTCTCCTTGATACGTGCGGGAGGGACGGGGTGGGTAGGAGAGGGCGGCCCCGCCTCGGGGCGGCGGCCGGGAGCGGCTGCGGGAGCGGTTGCGTAAGCGGGTGGGGAAGCTTGCGAAAGCGGTTGCCGGGCGTGGCGTGGCGGGGGCGGGTGTGCGGGCGCGGGTGTGCGGCCGTGCGTGGCCGGCGCGGGGCGCGGGCGTGCGGGCGTGCGGGGCGTGACGGGGGCGCGGCGGGCCTGCGGTGCCTCGCTTGCCGGGCGGGTTCGGGCCGGAGGGAAGGGATGTGAACCCACCCCGTACGACGTGCTAATGTTCTGGGTGTCGGAAGGGGCCGGCCCGAAAGGGCAGGGACCGGAAGACACACCCAATGCGCGGGTGGCGGAATAGGCAGACGCGCTGGATTCAGGTTCCAGTGCCCGCAAGGGCGTGGGGGTTCAACTCCCCCCTCGCGCACAGAGACGAGACGGGTCTCTGCCAGTGACGGAAGTCACGGCAGGGGCCCGTCTCGCGTTGTGCGTATGAGGGTTGTGCGCACGGGGGTTGTCTGCACGGTGGTTGTGCTCATGGGGGCTGTGCCGGCTGTGCTTAGGGGGCTGTGCTCAGAGGGCTCGGCCGTGAGGGATCGCACAGCCTGTGGACGGACGGGGGAGGGCCGGGGCGGCCGCCTGTCCGTGAGCTATCTCACGGAGTCCGGAAGTCCGGACGGCCGGAAGTCCGGACGGCCGGACGGTCGTGCCTGGTTGGGGCGTCCGGCTTCCAGCATGCCGCCCGGGCTCCGGCCGTCGGGCTCATGCCTCGTACGGCTGGCACCTCGGGCACCACACCGTGCCGCGGCCGGCCAGCCGGGAGCGCCGCAGGTGGGTGTGGCAGCGGGGGCAGATCGGGTCGGGGTCGTCGCGGTGGCCGGTGAGCCACCCGGCGCGCGGTGGGACACAGCCAGCGGCGACCGCGGAACGCAGCGTGCGCCGCATGTGGGTGTACAGGTGCCGGCGCTGGCTCTGCGTCATGTCGCCCGCCCGGGTACGAGGGTGCAGTCCGGCCCGCCACAGGATCTCGTCGGCGAGCAGATTGCCGAGGCCGGCCAGGACGGACTGGTCGGTCAGCGCGGTTTTGAGGTGACCGCGGCGTGCGCAGAGCGCGGCCTCGAAGTCCTCACGGTCCACCGCAAGCGCGTCGGGACCCTGACGCTCCAGCAGCCGTGCGACATCGCAGTCGTCGTCGGCCAGCCAGAGGCCCTGGAGCTTGCGCTGGTCGCGGTAGCGGAGCTGACGGTCGCCACTGAGGTCGAACAGGACGCGGTCATGGGCCTCGACGGTGTCGTCGGGTCCGGCACAGAGCAGACGGCCGGTCATGCCGAAGTGCAGCAGGAGCGTGGGACCGCCGGTGTGGGCGAGCAGCCACTTGCCGTGCCGCTCCGGCTCGGTGAACCGCCGGCCCTCCAGGGCGTCGCGCAGCCGCCGTGCGCTCACCCCGTGCAGGACGCCCGTGTCGCGCACGTCCACGCGGCGGACGGCCCTGCCCTTCGCACAGGACACGAGCACCCGGCGGAAACCCTCGACGTCCGGCAGCTCAGGCACGACGGAGCCCTCCGGGCCGGGGAGCAGGTGCGGTCGTAGATGCTCGCTTCTGTCTCAGGTTCACGGCGGCCTCCTCGCTGCGCTGGGCCGACGCCGGTGGGGATGCCGATGCGGATGCCGACGGTCGTGCTGCCGAGTGCCCTGGGCGTTGCCGTTCTTACCGCTCCCCTGGGAGTGCGCCGGGCGCCTGTCCCGCACCGGCCGGTGGACGAGAGCTTCCTCACACGCCGGCAGCGCGGGTTGTCCACAGGGCGTCATCCACAGGGTCTGACGCGTTCGGCGCGTCGGCTGTACGGTCTGCACGAGTTGATGTTCGTGTCGATGTTCGCGCCGAAGGGTGCTCGGGGGAGGCGGTCGCGGTGACCGGAACCGGTCGGGAAGTACCGGCGGATGCGGCGGATCTGGCGGATGCGGCGGAGCTGAAGGCGCGCCGGGTGCCGTGGGTGCGCGGGTTCGCCCAGTGGCCGCGGCAGGGCTCGCCCAAGGAGGAGGGCAAGGCGCTGCGGACGAGCGTGCCGCGCGGCGCGCACCGCACGCTCGACCTGGACGCCTCCCGCCCCGACGCGGTGAGCGCGGTCATCGAGTCCAACGCCGGCCGTATGGAGGAGCTGACCCCCATACGCGTCGGACGGATGGCCGCGACCCCCTTCGCCTTCCTGCGCGGCTCGGCCGGACTCATGGCGTACGACCTGGCCCGCACCCCCATGACCAGGATCGGCACCCAGATATGCGGAGACGCGCACGCGGCCAACTTCGGCCTGTACGGCGACCACCGCGGCGGCCTCGTCATCGACCTCAACGACTTCGACGAGACCGTGCACGGCCCCTGGGAGTGGGACCTGAAGCGGCTCGCCGCCTCGCTGGTGCTCGCCGGGCGGGAGGCCGGCGCCGACGAGGACACCTGCCGCGCGGCCGCACAGGACGCGGTCGGCGCCTACCGCCGCACCATGCGCCTGCTCGCCAAGCTGCCGGTGCTGGACGCGTGGAACGCCATCGCGGACGAGGAACTGGTCTCCCACACCGACGCCCACGATCTGCTCGGCACCCTGCAACGGGTCTCGGAGAAGGCCCGCGCCAACACCAGCGGCCGGTTCGCGGCGAAGTCGACCGAGGCGGCGCCGGACGGCGGACGCCGCTTCGTGGACGCCTCACCGGTCCTGCGCCGCATCCCGGACGCCGAGGCCGCGGCGGTCGCCGCGTCCCTGGAGGCGTACGTCGGCACCCTCAGCGAGGACCGGCACCCCCTGCTCGCCCGGCACGCCGTGCACGACGTGGCCTTCCGGGTGGTCGGCACCGGCAGCGTCGGCACCCGGTCCTACGTCGTGCTGCTCCTGGACCACCGTGAGCAGCCGCTGGTTCTCCAGGTGAAGGAGGCCCGCCCCTCCGCACTCGTCCCGCACCTGGTCACGGCCGGCTTCGAGGCGCCGCCGGTGGAACACGAGGGCCGCCGGGTCGTCCTCGGCCAGAAGCGCATGCAGGTGGTCAGCGACATCCTCCTCGGCTGGACCACCGTCGACGGCCGTCCCTTCCAGGTCCGCCAGTTCCGCAACCGCAAGGGCAGCGTCGACCCCGCCGCGCTCGCCGCCGACCAGATCGACGACTACGGCCGCATGACCGGCGCCCTGCTGGCCCGCGCCCACTCTCACAGCGCCGACCCGCGCCTGATCGCCGGCTACTGCGGCAAGAACGAGGAACTGGACGAGGCGATAGCCACCTTCGCCGTCACCTACGCCGACCGCACCGAGGCCGACCACGCCGAACTGGTCACGGGGATCCGGGCGGGCCGGATCGCGGCCGAGTGGGGGGTGTGAGGCCCGGCCCGTCGGCGGGGACTCTCGCGGGATGACCGGCGGGATGACCGGGGCGGGGCGTACGAGGTGGCCTGCGGGCCGTGGCCGGCGCCCGCGCGACCCCGTCGGCCGGGGCCTCGCGGTCATCACCCGTCGTCCACCAGCCTGGGTCCGGAGCCCGGCGCGGCCGACCGAGGTACACCGTTCCGGAAGGCGGCTGATCAGGCATCGGCGCCATGCCAGGGATCCGGTCGCTCAGCCCGCCCACACCAGGCAGGGGACCGGTAGTCCTACGGCGGGACCGGCTGCACGGCGGGACCGGCTGCGCGGTGGGACCGGCTGCGCGGTGGGACCGGCTGCGCGGTGGGACCGGCTGCGCGGTGGGACCGGCTGCGCGGTGGGACCGGCTGCGCGGTGGGATCAGCTGCGCAGTGCGACCGGCCCTGCGGCAGGACACCGCATCCCGGTGCGGGCCGAGCACAGCGGCTACGCTGGGCGGGTGACGACCCCGGAAGCCGAACAGTCCCAGGCGCCGCGGCCCGAGGAACGGCTCGAGCAGGCCGTACGGGCCGCCGAGCAGGCCTTGATCGAGTACGAGATCGCCGTGGAGACGTTCCGCGTCGAGGTCGAGAACTTCTCCCGGCTGCACGAACAGCGGCTCGGCCCGCTCTACGCCCGCATCGAGGTGCTGGACGCCGAGATCGCCGAGGCCAGGGCCGCCCGCACCGGTGACCCGGAGGACATCCGCCGCGCCGAGGAGGCCCGCGCCCGGGTCCTGCCGATCCCCGGCGTGGAAGAGCTGCTGCACGGCTGGATGGACGGCCACGGCCTGTTCCCGGAAGCCGCCGCCATGCTGACCGACCAGGCCGTACGGCCCCCCGAGCGGGTGCGGCCCAGCGAGGAGGCCCGCAAGCTCTACCGCGAGCTGGCCCGCAAGGCACACCCCGACCTGGTACAGGAGGAAGAGGAGCGGCAGCGGCGTGAGGAATTCCTCACCCGCGTCAACGCCGCCTACGCCCGTGGCGACGAGACGCTGCTGAAGGAGCTGGCCGAGGAATGGGCGGCCGGACCGGTGCCGCCCGAGCGGCGCCCGAGCCCCGCCGAGGAGCTGTACGCCCGCCTCGAATGGCTCGCCCAGCGCAAGGAACTGCTCACCCTCGTCGCCCGTGAACTTGAGGAGGGCGCGATCGCCGGCATGCTCCGCCTCGCCCCGGACGACCCCGACGGGCTGCTCGAGGAGATCGCCGCCCAGCTGCGCTCGGACATCGCCCAGCGGGAGGCGGAGCTGGCGGCCCTGCTGGGGCAGGGCTAGCCGCGGCCCGTTCCGGCAGGCCGCGGGGACCTTCGGGTAGCGTCGGGGGCATGAGTTTCGGAGCTGGTGTGCCCACGGTCGAGGTCACGGACCTCAAGGACGACGACTTCCTGCTGGACGTCCGCGAGGACGACGAGTGGCAGGCGGGCCACGCCGAGGGAGCGCTGCACATTCCCATCAGCGAGTTCGTGGCCCGCTACGGCGAGCTGACCGAGGCCGCACCGCAGGACGGCCGTGTCCACGTCATCTGCCGCTCCGGCGGCCGCTCGGCACAGGTCACCATGTACCTGGTCCAGCAGGGCATCGACGCGGTCAACGTCGACGGCGGCATGCAGGCCTGGCAGGCCGCGGGCCGCCCGGTGATCACCGACGACGGCCGGACCGGCTTCGTCCTGTAACCCGCTCCCCCGCTGCTCCGGGGTTCGCGCGGTCAGCCCAGCGGATGGGCGGCCAGCAGATCCCCGAGCCTCTCCTCGTGTGCCGCCGCCGGGCCGAGCGCCAGCTCCAGGTGCTTGGCCCAGGCGTGATAGCGGTGCAGCGGGTA
Organism: Streptomyces puniciscabiei; assembly: GCF_006715785.1. NCBI lineage: Bacteria > Bacillati > Actinomycetota > Actinomycetes > Kitasatosporales > Streptomycetaceae > Streptomyces > Streptomyces puniciscabiei. The sequence goes on along the minus strand of NZ_VFNX01000001.1, from coordinate 3,080,076 downwards.
ATCGGTGTCGGCGCCGAACCCCCCATGCAGATGCTGTGCCGTCTGCACCACCCGGCGCACCCCCTCCGCCGCCCAGATCTTCGCCACCGCGACATCCCCGGAGGCGGGCAGCGCCCCCGGCGCCCCTGAGGCGATACGCCAGGCGGCCTGCCAGAGCGTGGCCTCCATGGCGCGCAGATCGATGTACCGGTCGGCGGCCTGCACGGCGACCGCCTGGAAGGTCGCGATCGGATACCCGAACTGCTCCCGTTTTCCCGCGTAGTCCGCGGTCATCGCCAGTACCCGCTCGCCCAGCCCGAGCGCCAGCGCGCAGATGCCGGTGGCGAGCAGCGCGTGCAGCCACTCCCAGGCACCGGCGGCCTCGATGACGTCGCCCGCGGCGATCCGCACGGACGTGAGCCGCAGCTCGGCCAGCCGCTCTCCGCTGGTGGACACCTGCTCGGCCAGCGCCACCCCGTCCTGCTCGCGCGGCACCAGCGCGAGCACGGTCCGCTCGGCACCCGTGCCCTCGAGGTGCGCCGGCACGACGACGAGGTCCGCGTCGTACGCCCACGGCACCGCCGTCTGCACCCCGTCCAGTACCCAGACCGGACCGTCCCGCCGTGCGCCGACGGCCAGTTCGGCCGGGTCGTGCCCGGTACGGCCGTTCGCCGCTACGGTCAGCACCAGCTCACCCCGTCCGGCCCGCGCAAGGATCCGGTCCGCCAACTCCGCACCGCCATAGGCCTGTACGGCCGCCGCCGCCGCGCTGTGCTCCAGCAGCGGCATCCGGGCGAGCACCTTGGCCGACTCCCGCAGCACCAGGCACAGCGCGATCGCGTCGAGACCGGAACCGCCGTGCGCCTCCTCGAGCAGCAGGCTCAGCAGATCCGCGTCGGCCAGCCGGGACCACAGCTCCCGGTCGAAGCCCTCGGCCACGGCACCGGTGGTGAGCGCCGGGCTCGGCACCGCGTCCGGTACCACGCCGGCGAACACCCCGCGCGCCGCCTCGGCCGCCGCCCGCTGCTCCTCGGTGAAGGTGAAGTCCACGGCCTGTCCCTCCGACGGGGTCGGTGATCTGACGGAGCGTCAAGATAGAACACGTTCTAGGAGAAGGGAATGGCGTGGAGTCCTGGCGTTCCGGGGGGCCCTCCCCCTCCCCCCTCCCTCCCCCTCCCACCCCCCTTCGCCGAGTCGGCTCCCGCCGAGTCGGCACACGTCGACCTCAGCGGTCGAAGTCCAGTTCCACCTGCTCCGTCAGCGGATGCGACTGGCAGGCCAGCACATAGCCGGCTTCCGTCTCCTCCGTCTCCAGGGCGAAGTTGCGGTCCATGCGGACCTCGCCGGAGACCAGGAAGGCACGGCACGTCCCGCACACGCCCCCCTTGCAGGCGTAGGGCGCATCGGGGCGGTTGCGCAGGACCGTCTCCAGCAGCGTCTCGCCGTCCCGCACCGGCCACGTGCCGCCGCGTCCGTCGAGGCGGGCGGTGACCGTGCTGTGCGCGGGCGCCTGGACGGCGGCGGCCTCGGACGAGCCCGCGTCCACATGGAAGATCTCCTGGTGGATGCGGGAGCGGTCCACGCCCAGCTCGCGCAGCGCCTGCTCCGCGCCCCGCACCAGCCCGTACGGTCCGCACAGGAACCAGCCCGCGACCTCGCCGACCGGCAGCAGCGCGGGCAGCAGCCCGGTGAGCCGCTCGCGGTCGAGCCGGCCGGACGGCAGACCCGCCTGCTGTTCCTCGCGGGAGAGCACGGTCACCAGCTGAAGCCGCTCGGGACAGCGGTCCTTCAGATCGGCGACCTCCTCCAGGAACATCGTCGAGGCCGCCGTGCGGTCGCTGCGTATCAGGCAGAACCGGGCCGCCGGCTCGCGGGCCAGCAGGGTGGAGACGATGGACAGCACCGGGGTGATGCCGCTGCCGCCGACGACCGCCGCGTACAGCCCCGGTGCCGGGTCCAGGGTGAAGCGGCCGGCCGGGGTCATCACCTCCAGCACGTCGCCGACGTTGATCTCCTTCAGCGCGTAGGCGGAGAAGGCTCCGCCCTCCACCAGCCGCACGCCCACCCGCAGGGTGTCGGGGCCCGCGCCGGCCGGGTCGGGCGCGGGGGAGCAGATCGAGTAGGTGCGCCGTATCTCGGCGCCGTCGACCTGCCGGCGCAGCGCCAGGTGCTGGCCGGGAGCGTGCCGGTATTCCTCGCGCAGCTCGGGCGGGACGGTGAAGGTGAGGGCGACGGAGTCGTCGGTGATCCGGTCGACCTCGGCCACTGGGAGCGGGTGGAAGCGCGCCATCACAACTCCTTGAAGTGGTCGAACGGTTCACGGCAGGCGAGGCAGCGGCGCAGTGCCTTGCACGCGGTGGAGGAGAACCTGCTGAGCAGCTCGGTGTCGGCGGAGCCGCAGTGCGGGCAGCGGACGGGCTCGGTGAGTGCATCCTCGGTGCGGCTCGCGGCCCCGGGGGTGGTCCGCGTCGGGCCGAGAGCCAGCGGCACGGGGCCGGAGGCGGCGCGCACGCGTGGGGGAGCGATGCCGAACTCCCGTAGTTTGCGTCGGCCTTCGGTGCTGATGTCGTCGGTCGTCCAGGCGGGGTCGAGCACGGTGCGGACCGTGACCTCGCGCATGCCGTGGGCGCGCAGTACCCGTTCGATGTCCACGCTCATCGCCTCGATGGCGGGGCAGCCGGTGTAGGTGGGGGTCAGGTCGACCTCCACCGTGCCGGGGCCCAGCAGGTGCACGGCGCGCACAACGCCCAGCTCCTGGAGGGTGAGCACCGGCAGTTCGGGGTCGGGCACCGAGCCGGCCAGCTCCAGCAGCTCCGTCTCCAGGGCGGTGGCGGTCACCATGTCGCCCCCGGGTGGCTGCGGTGCAGATGCTGCATCTCGGCGAGCATCCGCCCGAAGGGTTCGGTGTGCAGGCCCTGTCGGCCGGCGCCGGCCGACCAGGTGCCGGTGCGGGGTCCCTCGGGGAGGCGGAGCGTGGCCCGGCCGAGGACGTCGTGGACGGACTCGAGCCAGCGTGTCTCCAGGCCCGGCCAGTCGGCGTCCAGCCCCTCCACGGGCTGGAACAGCTCGCCGGTGTACCGCCACAGCGCATCGCAGGCGTGCCGCATCCGCTCGTGGCTGGTCTGCGTGCCGTCGCCGAGCCTCAGGGTCCACTGCTCGGCGTGGTCGCGGTGGTAGGCGACCTCCTTCACCGCCTTCGCGGCGAGCGGGGCGAACGGGCCGTCCCCGGCAGCCAGTTCGGCATAGAGCAGGTGCTGGTAGGTGGAGAAGTACAGCTGGCGGGCGATGGTGTGGGCGAAGTCGCCGTTCGGCTGCTCGACCAGCTGGAGGTTGCGGAAGGAGCGCTCCTCGCGGAGGTAGGCCAGTTCGTCCTCGTCGCCGGCCATGGACAGCAGTACGCGGGCCTGGCCGAGCAGGTCGAGGGCGATGTTGGCGAGGGCGACCTCCTCCTCGAGGACGGGGGCGTGTCCGGCCCACTCGCCCAGCCGGTGGGAGAGCACCAGGGCGTCGTCGCCGAGGGCGAGGGCGGCGGTCACCGGGACGGTGGCGGGGCCGGTGGCGGTCACAGGTGCTTCACCCCTTCCGGGATCTCGTAGAAGGTCGGGTGCCGGTAGGGCTTGTCGGCGGCCGGTTCGAAGAACGGGTCCTTCTCGTCCGGTGAGGACGCGGTGATCGCGGAGGCGGGGACGACCCAGATCGACACGCCCTCGCCGCGGCGGGTGTACAGATCGCGGGCGTTGCGCAGGGCCAGCTCGGCGTCGGGGGCGTGCAGGCTGCCGGCGTGGGTGTGGGAGAGGCCGCGCCGGGAGCGCACGAAGACCTCCCACAGGGGCCAGTCGGTGGTGCTCATGCTCGCTCCGCTTCTGTCTCGTGGCCTGTCTCGTGTGCTGTCTCACCGGTGTCGGTGGTGCCGCCGGTGCCGTGGGTGTGCTTGGCCGCGTAGGCGGCGGCCGCTTCCCGCACCCACGCTCCCTCGTCGTGGGCGCGCCTGCGCTGGGCGATCCGCTGTTCGTTGCACGGGCCGTTGCCCTTGAGGACCTCCCAGAACTCCGTCCAGTCGATCGGGCCGAAGTCGTAGTGCCCGCGTTCCTCGTTCCACCGCAGGTCGGCGTCGGGGAGGGTGAGGCCGAGGGACTCGGCCTGGGGGACGCAGATGTCGACGAAGCGCTGGCGCAGCTCGTCGTTGGAGTGGCGCTTGATCTTCCACTCCATGGACTGTGCGGAGTGCTGGGACTCGTCATCGGGCGGGCCGAACATCATCAGTGAGGGCCACCACCAGCGGTCGACGGCGTCCTGTGCCATCGCGTGCTGTTCCGGTGTGCCCTTGCTGAGGGCGAGCAGCAGCTCGTAGCCCTGGCGCTGGTGGAAGGACTCCTCTTTGCAGATCCGCACCATCGCGCGGGCGTAGGGGCCGTAGGAGCAGCGGCAGAGCGGGACCTGGTTGGTGATCGCGGCGCCGTCCACGAGCCAGCCGATCGCGCCGACGTCGGCCCAGGTCAGGGTCGGGTAGTTGAAGATCGAGGAGTACTTCTGGCGGCCGCTGTGGAGCTTGTCGAGCAGTTCGTCACGGCTGGTGCCGAGGGTCTCGGCCGCGCTGTACAGGTACAGGCCGTGGCCGGCTTCGTCCTGGACCTTGGCCATGAGGATGGCCTTGCGGCGCAGGGAGGGCGCGCGGGTGATCCAGTTGGCCTCCGGCTGCATGCCGATGATCTCGGAGTGCGCGTGCTGGGCGATCTGCCGGACCAGGGTGGCGCGGTAGGCGTCGGGCATCCAGTCGCGCGGTTCGATGCGTTCGTCGGCGGCCACGGCCGCGTCGAAGGCGTGCTGGAAGGCCGCCGTGTCGGCGGTGTCCGGTGCGCCGTCCGCCTCGGTGCGGGCCGTGCGCTGCGCGGCTGCTGTGGCCATGCGGTCCCCCTGACCTCGGGCTCTGCGGTGGAACTGTCCCGACCGATCGTTCGGTCCGTGCGTCATCAATGGTGTGCCGGGCCGCCGTGGGGTGTCAACCGCTGTGGAAAACTCCTGCGGGCGGCCTGTGGACAACGTGCGGAGGGCGGATGGGGCGGGGTGCCCGGCCGTACCGTGGCGAGGACCACGGCCGTGGCTCGTACCCGGGGCTGCGCCCGGCGGCCGGGGCTGAGTACCGTTCCGTGCTGACGCCGAGGAGTGGCGTAGTGAACGGTGGGGCGCTCGTGGCGGGCACCGCATCACTGAGCTGGACCACTGAACGAACGACTGAGCCGAGACGGGGGACGGGACGGAATGGACGCGTACGACGAGGACCCGGGGGCCCGACCCGACCCCGGCGGGTCGGCCCGAGCGCGTCCGGAGGACTCCCCGACCGACGTGGACTCCCCGGCCAACATAGCTTCCCGGGCCGACAGGGAGTCTTCGGCCGGTGGCGGCTTCCGGGCCGGGGCCGCGGAGTCTTCGGCCGGCACGGACTCCCGTGCGGGGGCGGCTGCCGCCGGCGGTGCGGGGCGCGCAGCCTCCGGAGCCGACGCCCCCGTGCCCCGTACCGGTGTGGCCGCCCTCTCCCCCCGCTACCAGGTCGCCGCGGCGCTGGCGCTCGCGGTCGTCGGTGTCGCCGCCTGTGTGCATCTGCTGATGGTGTTCCTCAGCCTCGCCCCCGCGAACACGGTGACCAAGCAGCACGGCAAGGCCGTCGAGGACTGGGTCTTCCCGGAGTTCGAGCAGAACTGGAAGCTGTTCGCGCCCAACCCGCTGCAGCAGAACATCGCCGTCCAGGTCCGCGCCGTGGTGCGGGCGAAGGACGGTGGACTGCGCACCACCGGGTGGACCGACCTCTCCGCCCAGGACGGTGCCGCGATCGACGGCAACCTGGTGCCGAGCCACGCCCAGCAGAACGAGCTGCGCCGCTCCTGGGACTTCTTCACCGCCACGCACAGCGCCGACAACCGCCCGGTGGGCATGCGCGGCTCCCTCTCCGAGCAGTACCTGCGCCGGATCGTGGTCATGCGCCTGTACCGGACCTATCCGGCCGACCGCGACGGCGTCATACAGCGCGTGCAGATCCGGTCCAGCACCACCAATGTGCAGCCGCCCGGGTGGAGCCGTGAGCGCGTGTCCGACCAGCCCGTCTACCGCGTGCTGCCCTGGTGGACCGTGACGGCGGACGAGGCAGCGGGAGGTGTGCGGTGAACAGGCTCTCCCTGACTCTCTCGCGCGGTATCGCCAAGGTCACCGAGTCGGCTCTCGGGCCGTACCAGAGCGCCGTGATCCGCATCGGGTTCGCCGGGACCTGGCTGCTGTTCCTGCTGCGCGAGTTCCCGCACCGCCAGGAGCTGTACGGCCCGGCCGGCCCCTGGGCCTGGAACCTCGCCAAGGAGCTGACCGCCGACAACCACGCCTTCACCGCTCTGCTGTGGTCCGACGGGCAACTGTGGTTCGAGTGCTTCTATCTGCTGGCGATCCTGGCCGGCGCGGCGCTGCTGCTCGGCTGGCGCACCCGGACGGCGTCCGTTCTGTTCATGGTGGGGGTGCTGTCGCTGCAGAACCGCAGCGTCTTCGTGGGCGACGGCGGCGACAACGTCCTGCACCTGATGTCCTTCTACCTCGTCTTCACACGCTGTGGCCAGGTGTGGTCCCTGGACGCGCGCCGGGCTGCGCGCGCGCAGGCCGCACGCGCGCGTGGCGAGCGGGTCCTGGCCGACCGGGTGGGCCCGGTCCTGTGGGTGGTGTCCGGTCTGGCGCTGCTCATGGCGGCGTTCACCGGCCGGTTCGACAACGGCTGGCTGATCCCCGCGCTGCTGTGGACGGCCTGGGTGACGCTCGGCCTGTGGTGGGCCGCCGGCCGCTGGACGAAGTCGCAGCAGCCGCGGATCCTGCTGGACGTCGTCGCCAACGTCCTGCACAACGGCGCCCTGTTCGTGATCATGGCGGAGGCCTGCCTGATCTACGCGACGGCCGGCTGGTACAAGATCCAGGGCTCGCGCTGGCAGGACGGCACCGCCGTCTACTACCCACTCCACCTGGACTACTTCTCCCCCTGGCCCGGGCTCGCCGACCTGATGTCCTCCAGCGGGACGATCATGATGGCCGTCGCCTACGGTACGGTCATGGTGCAGGTCGCCTTCCCGTTCACCCTGGTCAACCGGCGGGTCAAGAACGTCCTGCTGGTGCTGATGATGACCGAGCACGCGGTCATCGCGGTCGTGCTCGGCCTGCCGTTCTTCTCGCTGGCGATGATCACCGCGGACGCGGTCTTCCTGCCGACGCCGTTCCTGCGCCGGCTGGGTGCGCTGGTCGCACGCGCGCGTGGGCGGCTCGTCCGGCATGAGGCCGCCCGTACGGTGCCCGCGCCCCGTTCGCCCGAGGAGAGCTCCGAGGACAGCGCGCGGGACCGATCCGGGTCCCCCCGCGCGAGCGCAGCCGAGCGCGGAGGAGGCTTCACCGCATGACCGATGCGCTGACCCGCTGGCGCGAACACGCCGATGGCGCCGTGCTGCTCGACGGCTTCCACGCCCTCAAGCACGCGCTGCGCTTCGACGCCGAGGTCCCGGTGGCCGTCACCACCGACCGGGATGCCGCGCTCGCCCTCGCCGGAGAACTGGCCGGGGACGTACGGGACGCGCTGGACACGCTGCTCACCGAGGTGTCCGCGGAGACGTACGCCTCGCTGGTCCCGCGGCCCCACCCGACCGGCGTGGCCGCGCTCGCCGTACGGCCGTCCCGCGAGGCCAACCTGCGCAGGCTCGCCCACACGCCCCGCACCGCGCCCGTCGTGGTCCTGGACAACCCGCGCAACCTCGGCAACGCCGGTGCCGTGATCCGGCTGGCCGCCGGTTTCGGGGCGACCGGGGTGGTCACCACGGGCACCCTCGACCCCTGGCATCCCACCGTGGTGCGCGGCGGCGCCGGACTGCACTTCGCGACGGCCGTGGAGCGGCTCGGCGTAGAGGAGCTGCCGGCGGGGCCGCTGTTCGCGCTGGACCCCGAGGGCGACGACATCCGGGGCGTGAAGCTCCCGGACGACGCCGTCCTCGCCTTCGGCTCCGAGCGCAGCGGTCTGTCTGCGCAGCTACGCGCGCGTGCCGACCATCTGCTGTCCCTGCCGATGCGCCCCCAGGTCTCCAGCTACAACCTCGCCACCAGCGTGGCGATGACGCTGTACCACTGGAGCGCCACCGGGGGCGGACCCGGCACTTCCTAGACCTCCCGGCGCACCTCGACCACCCGGAACCGGTTCGCGACGAACGCCCCGTCGCACAGCGCGGCGTTCGCCGCCGGGTTGCCGCCCGAGCCGTGGAAGTCGGAGAACGCGGCGGTCTGGTTCACATACACCCCGCCGGTCAGGTTGAGCGACAGCTGGGCGGCCTCCTCCAGGCACACCTCCTCGATCGACCGCTCCACCTCGCTGTCGGTGGTGTAGGCACCGACCGTCATCGCGCCCTTCTCGCGGACCGTGCGGCGCAGCAACTCCACCGCGTCGTTCACCGAGTCGACCGCCACGGCGAAGGAGACGGGGCCGAAGCACTCGCTCATGTAGGCGGCCTCGTCGTCCGGCTTGGCGCCGTCCAGCTTGACGATGACCGGGGTGCGCACGACCGCGCCCGGGAACTCCGGGTTGCTGATCTCCCGGGAGGCGAGGGCCACTTCGCCGAGGCCGGCGGCGGCCTCCAGGCGGGCCTTGACGTCCGGGTTGACGATCGCGCCCAGCAGCGCGTTCGCGCGGGCGTCGTCGCCGAGCAGGCCGTCGACCGCGCGGGCGAGGTCGGCGGTGACCTCGTCGAAGGTCTTGGGGCCCTCGTCGGTGCGGATGCCGTCCCGGGGGATGAGCAGGTTCTGCGGGGTGGTGCACATCTGGCCGCTGTACAGCGACAGCGAGAACGCCAGGTTGGACAGCATGCCCTTGTAGCTGTCGGTGGAGTGCACGATCACCGTGTTGACGCCGGCCTTCTCGGTGTAGACCTGCGCCTGGCGGGCGTTGGCCTCCAGCCAGTCACCGAAGGACGTCGACCCGGTGTAGTCGATGATCCGGACCTCGGGGCGGGTGGCGAGGGTCTTGGCGATGCCCTCGCCGGGGCGCTCGGCGGCCAGCGCCACCAGGTTCGGGTCGAAGCCCGTCTCGGCGAGCACCTGGCGCGCGATCTGCACGGTGAGCGCGAGCGGCAGTACCGCGCGCGGGTGGGGCTTGACCAGGACCGCGTTGCCCGTGGCGAGGGAGGCGAACAGGCCCGGATAGCCGTTCCACGTCGGGAAGGTGTTGCAGCCGATGAGCAGGGCGAGGCCGCGCGGGACCGGCGTGAACTGCTTGGTGAGGGCCAGCGGGTCACGCTTGCCCTGCGGCTTGGTCCACTCGGCCGTCCCGGGCGTGCGGACCTGCTCCGCGTACGCGTACGCCACCGCCTCCAGGCCGCGGTCCTGCGCGTGCGGGCCGCCGGCCTGGAACGCCATCATGAAGGCCTGGCCGCTGGTGTGCATGACGGCGTGCGCGAACTCGTGCGTGCGGTCGCTGATCCGCTTGAGGATCTCCACACAGACCAGTGCCCGGGTCTCCGCGCCCGCGTCCCGCCAGGCCCGCTGCCCGGCCCTCATCGCGGGGATCAGCACGTCCACGTCCGCGTGCGGGTAACTGATGCCCAGCTCGATGCCGTAGGGAGAGACCTCGCCGCCCACCCAGTCGTCGGTGCCGGGCTGGCCGAGGTCGAGGCGGGTGTTCAGCAGGGCGTCGAAGGCGGCCTTGCCCGCCGCCGCGTCCAGGCTGCCGTTCTCGCCGTAGGCCTTCGGGTGCTCGGGGTGCGGTGACCAGTACGCGCGCGTGCGGATCGCTTCCAGCGCCTGGTCGAGCGTGGGCCGGTGCTTGGCGATCAGCTCGTGAGCGGTCAGTTCGGCGGCCATGCGGGACCAACTCCTCGTTTCAGGGCTCTTCGTCGAGTCCATGACCTGGGCAGAAACATGGGCAGGAACGGGCAGTCAGAGCTAGAGTAACCGAACGATCGGTCGGGACAAGGGGGCCTGCCGCATCTGTGGAAAACGCCGTGCGGGAGGATCGCGCACATGACAGCACTCGACCTCAGCAGCCCTGTGGCCGTCGTCGGCACCGGCACCATGGGCCAGGGCATCGCCCAGGTCGCACTGGTCGCCGGCCATCCCGTGCGGCTGTACGACGCCGTCGCCGGGCGGGCCAGGGACGCGGCGGCGACGATCGGCGCCCGCCTCGACCGGCTCGTGGAGAAGGGCAGGCTCGCCGCCGCCGACCGGGACGCGGCCCGCGCCCGTCTCAAGCCCGCGGAGCAGCTCTCGGAGCTGGCTGACTGCACGCTGGTCGTCGAGGCCGTCCTGGAACGGCTGGACGTCAAACAGCAGCTCTTCCGCGAGCTGGAGGACATCGTCGCCGAGGACTGCCTGCTCGCCACCAACACGTCCTCGCTGTCGGTGACGGCCATCGGCGGTGCCCTGCGCCGGCCCGGCCGCTTCGTGGGCCTGCACTTCTTCAACCCGGCACCGCTCATGCCGCTGGTCGAGGTCGTCTCCGGGTTCGCCACCGACGTCACGTCGGCCACGCGCGCGTACGAGACCGCCCGCGTCTGGGGCAAGACCCCGGTGGCCTGCGCCGACACCCCGGGTTTCATCGTCAACCGGATCGCCCGGCCGTTCTACGCCGAGGCCTTCGCGGTCTACGAGGCCCAGGCCGCCGACCCGGCCACCATCGACGCGGTCCTGCGCGAGTGCGGCGGCTTCAGGATGGGCGCCTTCGAGCTGACCGACCTGATCGGACAGGACGTCAACGAGTCCGTCACCCACTCGGTGTGGCAGTCCTTCTTCCAGGACGTGCGCTTCACGCCCTCCCTCGCCCAGCGCCGGCTGGTGGAGTCCGGCCGCCTGGGCCGCAAGACCGGCCACGGCTGGTACGACCACGCCGAGGGCGCCGAGGGCCCCGAGCCGCACACCGCCGACAAGGAACAGCCGCCCGCCCACGTCGTCGCCGAGGGCGGCCTCGGCCCCGCGGCCGAGCTGCTCACCCTGATCCGCGAGGCGGGCATCCAGGTCCGCGAGGAGGACGAGGACAACGGCACCCGCCTGGTGCTGCCCAGCGGCGGCCAGCTGGTGCTCGCCGACGGCCAGACGTCCATCGAGTTCCGCGACGTCATCTACTTCGACCTCGCCCTCGACTACCGCACCGCCACCCGCATCGCCCTGTCCACCTCCCAGGACACCTCGCCGCAGACCCTCGCCGAGGCCATCGGCCTCTTCCAGGCCCTCGGCAAGGACGTCAGCGTCATCGGCGACGTCCCCGGCATGATCGTCGCGCGCACGGTCGCGAGGATCATCGACCTCGCGCACGACGCCGTCGCCAAGGGCGTCGCCACCGAGGAGGACATCGACACGGCGATGCGCCTCGGGGTGAACTACCCCCTCGGCCCCTTCGAGTGGGACCGCAGGCTCGGCCGCGAGTTCGCCTTCGACGTCCTGGACGAGATGCACGAGCGCGATCCCTCCGGACGCTACGCGCCCTCCCTCGCGCTCTACCGCCACGCGTACGCCATCGAGGACAAGCGGGAGGGCACGTCATGACCACGGCCAAACGCGACACCTACACGCCCGAGACGCTGCTCTCCGTGGCCGTCCAGGTGTTCAACGAGCGCGGCTACGACGGCACCTCCATGGAGCACCTGTCCAAGGCGGCAGGCATCTCCAAGTCGTCGATCTACCACCACGTCAGCGGCAAGGAGGAGCTGCTGCGCCGGGCCGTCAGCCGCGCCCTGGACGGCCTGTTCGCCATCCTGGACGAGGAGCACGCACGCGTGGGGCGGCCCGTCGACCGGCTGGAGCACGTCGTACGGCGCATGGTCGAGGTGCTCATAGGCGAGCTGCCGTACGTGACGCTGCTGCTGCGGGTGCGCGGCAACACCGCCACCGAGCGGTGGGCACTGGAACGGCGGCGCGACTTCGACCACCGGGTCGCGGAACTGCTGAAGGCCGCGGCGGCCGACGGGGACGTACGCGGCGACGTCGAGGTCCGGCTGGCCACCCGGCTGGTCTTCGGAATGATCAACTCGATCGTGGAGTGGTACCGGCCGGACCCGAGGGGCGCAGGCGAACGCGAGGTCGCCGACGCGGTGGTCCAGCTGGTCTTCGCGGGACTGCGCAGGGCCGCCTAGCTCACGCCTCCCGCACACCCGTTTCCCTACGCCTCCTGCACACCCCCATCCTCACCCCCCCGCACACCCCGTTCCTCACGCCTCCGGCTCCAGGTCCTCCTCCTCGAACACCAGCAGCGTGCGGGTGCTGAGCACCTCGGGGATCGCCTGGAGCCGGGTGAGCACCAGCTCGCGCAGCGCCCGGTTGTCGGGGGTGTGCACCAGCAGCAGAACATCGAAGTCGCCGCCCACCAGCGCGATGTGGGAGGCGCCGGGCAGCTGCCTGAGCTGTTCGCGGACCGTCCGCCAGGTGTTCTGGACGATCTTCAGCGTGACGTACGCCGATGTGCCGTGCCCCGCCCGCTCGTGGTCCACGCGCGCGCTGAAGCCCCGGATCACCCCGTCCTCGACCAGGCGGTTGATGCGCGCATAGGCGTTGGCGCGCGAGACGTGGACGCGTTCGGCGACGGACCGTATCGAGGCACGGCCGTCCGCCTGGAGAATCTTCAGGATGTCCTGATCGATGGCGTCGAGCGGACGAGGCGGCGGCAGCGGGGCGCCGTCCGGCGGGCGCGAGGCTGGGAGCGCGGTGCCGTCCTGCGGCCCGTCGGCCATTTGTTCAGCTGCCATTGCCCCCCGCTCCCTCGCCGTGGACGTCCTGCGTTCATTCCAGGCTGTGGAGAACCGTTTGTCCACAGCCTGAAGGGGCCTGTAGCCAAAATGTGCCGACGACCGAACAATCGGTTGGTGAGGCGCCTCACAGCCGACGCGCCTCCCGTAGCCGCTCCCACGAGGAGGTGCCGTCATGACGGTCATGGAGCAGCGGGGCGCGTACCGGCCATCGCCGCCGCCCGCCTGGCAACCCCGTATGGACCCCGCGCCGCTGCTGCCCGACGCCGAGCCCTACCGCGTCCTTGGCACCGAGGCGGCCGCCAAGACCGACCCGGACGTGCTGCGCCGGCTCTACGCCCAGCTGGTGCGCGGCCGCCGCTACAACACGCAGGCCACCGCGCTCACCAAGCAGGGGCGCCTCGCCGTCTACCCCTCCAGCACCGGCCAGGAGGCCTGCGAGGTCGCCGCCGCCCTCGCCCTCGAAGAGCGCGACTGGCTCTTCCCCAGCTACCGCGACACCCTCGCCGTGGTCGCCAGGGGCGTGGACCCCGTGGAGGCCCTCACCCTGCTGCGCGGCGACTGGCACAGCGGCTACGACCCCTACGCCCACCGCGTGGCCCCCCTGAGCACCCCGCTGGCCACCCAGCTGCCGCACGCCGTCGGCCTCGCGCACGCCGCCCGCCTCAAGGGCGACGACGTGGTCGCGCTCGCCATGGTCGGCGACGGCGGCACCAGCGAGGGCGACTTCCACGAGGCGCTGAACTTCGCCGCCGTCTGGCAGGCACCGGTCGTCTTCCTCGTGCAGAACAACGGCTTCGCCATCTCCGTCCCGCTCGCCAAGCAGACCGCCGCGCCCTCCCTGGCCCACAAGGCCGTCGGATACGGCATGCCGGGCCGCCTGGTCGACGGCAACGACGCGGCGGCCGTCCACGAGGTCCTCAGCGACGCCGTACGGCACGCGCGCGCCGGCGGCGGCCCGACCCTGGTCGAAGCCGTGACGTACCGCATCGACGCCCACACCAACGCCGACGACGCCACCCGCTACCGAGGTGACGCCGAGGTCGAGGCCTGGCGCGCACACGACCCGATCCAGCTGCTGGAGCACGAGCTGACCGAGCGCGGGCTGCTCGACGAGGCCGGCATCGAGGCCGCACGGAAGGAAGCCGAGGCGATGGCCGCCTCCTTGCGCGAGCGCATGAACCGCGACCCCGAACTGGACCCCATGGCCCTCTTCGACCACGTCTACGCCGAGACGACCGCCCAGCTGCGCGAACAGCGTGCCCTGCTGCGGGCCGAGCTGGAAGCCGAGCAGGAGCACCACGGCGAGCAGGAAGGCGGCGTGCGATGACCACCGTGGCCGTCAAGCCCGCCACCATGGCGCAGGCCCTCACGCGCGCGATGCGCGACGCCATGGCCGCCGACCCGACCGTGCACGTCATGGGCGAGGACGTCGGCACCCTCGGCGGTGTCTTCCGGGTCACCGACGGCCTCGCCAAGGAGTTCGGCGAGGACCGCTGCACCGACACCCCGCTCGCCGAGGCCGGCATCCTCGGCGCCGCCGTCGGCATGGCCATGTACGGCCTGCGCCCGGTGGTGGAGATGCAGTTCGACGCGTTCGCCTACCCGGCGTTCGAGCAGCTCATCAGCCATGTCTGCCGGATGCGCAACCGCACGCGCGGGAAGATGCCCCTGCCGATCACCGTCCGTGTCCCCTACGGAGGCGGCATCGGCGGCGTCGAGCACCACAGCGACTCCTCCGAGGCCTACTACATGGCCACCCCGGGACTGCACGTGGTCACGCCCGCGACCGTCGCCGACGCCTACGGCCTGCTGCGCCGGGCCATCGCCTCCGACGACCCGGTCGTCTTCCTGGAGCCCAAGAGGCTGTACTGGTCGAAGGACTCCTGGAACCCCGAGCAGCCCACGGACGTGGAACCCATCGGCCGCGCGGTCGTGCGCCGGCCGGGCCGCAGCGCCACGCTGATCACCTACGGCCCTTCCCTGCCGGTCTGCCTGGAGGCCGCCGAGGCCGCCGAGGCCGAGGGCTGGGACCTGGAAGTGATCGACCTGCGCTCGCTGGTGCCGTTCGACGACGAGACGGTGTGCGCGGCCGTACGGCGCACCGGACGCGCGGTCGTCGTCCACGAGTCCACCGGGTTCGGCGGCCCGGGCGGAGAGATCGCGGCCCGGATCACCGAGCGCTGCTTCCACCACCTGGAGGCGCCGGTGCTGCGCGTGGCCGGCTTCGACATCCCCTACCCGCCGCCCATGCTGGAGCGGCACCACCTGCCCGGCGTCGACCGCATCCTCGACGCCGTGGCCCGGCTGCAGTGGGAGGCCGAGGGCTGATGGCACAGGTGCTGGAGTTCAAGCTCCCCGACCTCGGTGAGGGACTCACCGAGGCGGAGATCGTCCGCTGGCTGGTCCAGGTCGGTGACGTCGTCGCCGTCGACCAGCCGGTCGTCGAGGTCGAGACGGCCAAGGCGATGGTCGAGGTGCCCTGCCCCTACGGCGGTGTGGTCACCGCCCGCTTCGGCGAGGAGGGCACCGAACTGCCGGTCGGAGCGCCGCTGTTGACGGTGGCGGTGGGACCGCAGGCCCCGGCGGCCGACAGCGCGGGGTCGGGCAACGTCCTGGTCGGATACGGCACCTCGGAAGCCCCGGCGCGGCGCCGGAGGGTGCGGCCGGCTCCGGCGGTGACGGGTGCCGTGAACGGCTCCACCGGCGCGGACAGCGCACGGACCCCGAGCACGCCCTCCGGCACGGGCCCGGACGGCCGCCGGCGTCCGGCTGCGGCCTCCGGGGCGGCACGACCGGACGGAACGGCCGCCCCGGGCGGCACGGCGCCCACCGGGACGGCCCACGCGTGCGTGGACGCGCTCCACGCCGAGGGACCGGTGCCGGTGATCTCCCCCCTGGTCCGCCGGCTGGCCCGCGAGGGCGGGGTGGACCTGCGGCTGCTGGCGGGCTCGGGCCCGGACGGGCTGATCCTGCGCGCGGACGTCGAGGACGCCCTGCGGGCCAAGGCGGCCGTGGGCAGCCGTACGGCCGAGGCGGCCACCACGGCGGCACACGCCACCGCCACCGCCCCTTCGGCTCCCGCCGTCGCTTCCGCCACGCGCGCCGAGAGCACTCGCATCCCCCTCAAGGGCGTGCGCGGCGCGGTGGCCGACAAGCTCTCCCGCAGCCGCCGGGAGATCCCGGACGCCACCTGCTGGGTCGACGCCGACGCGACCGAGCTCATGCGTGCGCGTGCCGCGATGAACGCGGCCGGCGGACCGAAGATCTCCCTGCTCGCGCTGCTCGCCCGCATCTGCACGGCCGCCCTCGCCCGGTTCCCCGAGCTGAACTCCTACGTCGACGCCGAGGCCCGTGAGGTCGTCCGGCTCGACCAGGTCCACCTCGGGTTCGCCGCGCAGACCGAACGCGGGCTCGTCGTGCCGGTCGTCCGGGACGCCCACGGGCGCGACGCCGAGTCCCTGACCGCCGAGTTCGCCCGGCTCACCGAGGCCGCCCGCAGCGGGACGCTCACGCCCGGGGAACTCACCGGCGGGACCTTCACGTTGAACAACTACGGTGTCTTCGGTGTCGACGGCTCCACGCCGATCATCAACCACCCCGAGGCGGCCATGCTCGGCGTCGGCCGGATCGTCCCCAAACCGTGGGTGCACGAAGGCGAGCTGGCCGTGCGTCAGGTCGTCCAGCTCTCGCTCACCTTCGACCACCGGGTGTGCGACGGCGGCACGGCGGGCGGCTTCCTGCGGTACGTGGCGGACTGCGTGGAACAGCCGGCGGTGCTCCTGCGCACCCTGTGACGCACGCGGGGCCCGGAAAGAGGACCCCGTGCAGGACACGAGCGAGGCCTGTCGGGACATACTCGGGGGGTGACCGACAACGCCCCAGCCGCTCCCGGGACGCCCGTGCCGTACGACGCCGTTGTGCTGGCCGGCGGCGCCGCCCGGCGGCTCGGCGGGGCCGACAAGCCCGGTCTGCGGGTCGGCGGCCGGGCACTGCTCGACCGGGTGCTCGCGGCCTGCGCGGGCGCGGGGACGACGGTCGTGGTGGCCGACCGGCGGCCCACCGCGCGGCCGGTGCGCTGGGCGCTCGAGGAGCCGGCCGGCGCCGGACCGGTCGCCGCCCTGGAAGCAGGGCTGCGGCTCACCACCGCCGAGCACGCGGTCGTCCTCTCCGCCGACCTGCCCTTCCTCCGGCCGGCCACGCTGCGGCGCCTGTTGACCGCCCTCGGCGACACCGGAGCCGACGGCGCGCTGCTCACCGACGGCGACGGCCGCGACCAGCCGCTCGTGGCCGCCTATCGCACCGCCGCGCTCCGCCGCGAGCTGGCCGCCCTCCAGGCCGGACCCGACGGCCTGACCGGTCTGCCCCTGCGCCGGCTGACTGGCGCCCTCCGTCTCACCCGCGTCCCGGACCCGCTCGCGTCCTTCGACTGCGACACCTGGGACGACCTCGTCAACGCCAGGGCACGCATCAGGGAGCATGGGCACGTGTTGGATGAATGGATCTCCGCAGTCAAGGCCGAGCTGGGCATCGACCTGGACGTCGACACCGGCGTCCTGCTCGACCTGGCCCGTGACGCCGCGCACGGCGTGGCCCGGCCGGCCGCACCGCTGACCACCTTCCTCGTCGGCTACGCCGCGGCCCAGGGCAAGGGCGGCCCCGAAGCGGTCGCCGAGGCCGCCCGCAAGGCGGCCGCGCTCGCGCTGCGCTGGGAGGAAGAAGCCGGCGCAGGCGGGGAAGAGAACGGCAGGGGCGGGAGCAGCGGGGGCCCGGGCGCCCCGGACGCCGGATGACCGCCCCCGGAACCCGGGCCGAAGCGCCCGCCGAGGACAGCGACGACCTCGACGTCGAGGAGGCTCTGGCCCTCGTGAGGGAAGCCAAGGACGACCGTGCGGGCCAGGTCCCCGCTCCGGCGCCGGAAGCACACGGCGAGCGGCACAAGGCCACCCCGTGGACCCTGGCCCGCGAGACCGCCGCACGCGCCGCACGCGCCCGGCCCCGCCGCGTCCCCGTCGCCGTGCCGCTCGGTGACGCCCTGGGTCTGGTCCTGGCCGCCCCGCTCGACGCGCTCACCGACCTGCCCTCCTTCGACACCTCCGCGATGGACGGCTGGGCGGTCGCCGGACCCGGGCCCTGGGAGGTACGGGACGAGGGAGTGCTCGCCGGACACGCCCAGCCCGAGCCGCTCACCGACGGCGAGGCGGTCCGTATCGCCACCGGTGCCCGCATCCCGGCCGACACCACCGCCGTCCTGCGCAGCGAGCACGGACGCAGCGACGCGCAGGGGCGGCTGCACGCCACGCGGGAGATCGTCCACGGCCAGGACATCCGCCCGCGCGGCCAGGAGTGCCGCAGCGGCGACCAGCTGCTGCCCGTCGGCACCCGGATCACCCCCGCCGTGCTGGGGCTCGCGGCGGCGGCCGGATACGACACCGTCAGCGTCGTACCACGGCCCCGGGCCGAAGTCCTCGTGCTCGGCGACGAACTGCTGGCCGAGGGACTGCCCCGCGACGGGCTGATCCGGGACGCGCTCGGCCCGATGCTGCCGCCGTGGCTGCGGGCGCTCGGCGCCGAGGTCATCAGGGTGCGGCGGATCGGCGACGACGCCAAGGCCCTGCACCGGGCCGTCACCGGCTCCGAGGCCGACCTCATCGTCACCACGGGCGGCACCGCCGGCGGACCCGTCGACCACGTGCACCCCATCCTGGAGCGCATCGACGCCGAACTCCTCGTCGACGGCGTCAAGGTGCGCCCCGGCCACCCCATGCTGCTCGCCCGCACCAAGGACACCCAGTACCTCGTCGGCCTGCCCGGCAACCCCCTCGCGGCCGTCTCAGGGCTGCTCACACTCGCCGAGCCGCTGTTGCGCACGCTGGCCGCCCACCCGGCGCCGGAGCCGTACACGCTGCCGCTCAGCGAGGCGGTCCAGGGGCATCCGTACGACACCCGGCTGATCCCCGTGATGCTGCGCGGTGACCGTGCCGTACCGCTGCACTACAACGGTCCGGCCATGCTCCGGGGTATCGCCGCCGCGGATGCGCTGGCCGTCGTACCGCCCGGTGGAGCCCGGCAGGGGGAGGAGGCGGAGCTGCTGGAGCTGCCGTGGGCGACGGCCGGGATCGAGGTGTGTTTCACGTGAAACCTCCGGGCCCGGCTGACGGACCGGCGAGCGAGCGGGTCTGCCCCGGAGACGCCACCCTCGGGGAGTAGCGTCACGGGCATGCATGCGATCACGATTCCCGAACCTGGTGGTCACGAGGCGCTGGTGTGGGCGGAGGTCCCCGATCCGGCGCCCGGCGAGGGCGAGGTGCTGGTCGAGGTGGTGGCCAGCGCCGTCAACCGTGCCGACATCCTGCAGCGGCAGGGCTTCTACAACCCACCGCCCGGTGCTTCCCCCTACCCCGGCCTGGAGTGCTCCGGCAGGATCGCCGCGCTCGGACCCGGCGTGTCCGGCTGGGCCGTCGGCGACGAGGTGTGCGCGCTGCTCTCGGGCGGCGGATACGCCGAGAAGGTCGTCGTACCGGCCGGGCAGCTGCTGCCCGTGCCCGAGGGGGTCGACCTCAAGCGGGCGGCCGCGCTGCCCGAGGTCGTCTGCACGGTCTGGTCCAACGTGTTCATGATCGCCCATCTGCGGCCCGGTGAGACGCTGCTCGTGCACGGCGGGTCCAGCGGCATCGGCACCATGGCGATCCAGCTCGCCAAGGCCGTCGGTGCCAAGGTCGCGGTGACGGCCGGCACGAAGGAGAAGCTGGAGCGGTGTGCCGAGCTGGGCGCGGACATCCTCATCAACTACCGCGAGCAGGACTTCGTCGCCGAGATCAAGCAGGCCACCGGAGGTGCGGGAGCCGACGTCATCCTCGACAACATGGGGGCGAAGTACCTGGACCGCAACGTCCAGGCGCTCGCGGTCAACGGGCGGCTCGCCATCATCGGTATGCAGGGCGGGGTGAAGGGGGAGCTGAACATCGGCACGCTGCTGACCAAGCGGGCCGCGATCAGTGCGACCTCACTGCGGGCGCGGCCGCTGAGTGAGAAGGCGGCGATCGTGGCGGCTGTGCGGGAGCATGTGTGGCCGTTGCTGGCCGGGGGGCATGTGCGGCCGGTGGTGGATCGCGAGGTGCCGATGGCGGAGGCGGCCGAGGGGCATCGGGTGGTGGAGGCCAGCGGGCACGTGGGGAAGGTGCTGCTGGTCACGTCGTAACGCCGGGGACTGGTGGGTGCCCGGTGCGGCGGGTCCGGCTGTGCGGGGCGCGCGTGCGGGTGCCGGGCGCGAGGGGGTTGCGGGTGCCGTTTGTCGATGGGCGCCCGGTGCCGGCGCGGGCGGGGGATTGGGTCGCTTGCCGGCGCTGGCCGGGTGCCGCCTGCGCCCACCCGTGCCGCCCCAGCGGCACGACTGCCCGCAGGCTGTGCGGAACAGGATGTGCGGGTTCGACTGTGGTTGCTGGGGTGGGCGCCGAGCCAGCGATACGAGTGCCGGCGGCTACTCGGGTATGACCGCAGCTGATCGTCCGTAGCTGCGCAGGTGTGCTCACGGCCGGCTGTCGGCGGGGCGGGTCAGTCTCTGCGGAGTCTGAGGCCCAGGAAGGCCAGGGCGAGGCCCAGGCCTATGAGGATCAGCCCGCTGCCCAGGGGGAGGATCTGCAGGACCGGCTCGGAGGCGTTCGAGCCCTCGGTGGCGGCGTTCGAGGCCGGGGGGTGGTCGAGGCCGGCCTCGTCGGGGGCGGTGGAGGCCGCCGGTGTCGGGGGCGGAAGGTCTGCGGTCTCCGGTTCCTCCGCCCGGCCGGTGCGGGGAGTGTGGGGCGGCACGGGGTCGTCGTCGCCCTCGACCTCGGCCGCGGGGCCGTCCGGTCGGCCCGGCCGCATCCGCCCCTCGCCGGCCCGGCTGCCCGCACGCGTCGGTTCGACGGCTGCCGGACGGTACGAGGCCGAGGCGGAATCGGAGGGTATGGGAGAGACGTGTCCGGGGCTGTGCCCGTGACTGTGGCCGTCACTCTCACCCCGACTCCGACTGTGCCCGGGGCCGGTGGACTTCGGAGGTGCTGAAGCGCCACTGTCCGTGGGCCGGCGGCCGCCGTGCGCCGAGGGTTCCGGGCGGCCGGTGCGGGGCGGGCGCCCCGGATCCGTGGATGCGTGGTGGTCCGTGTTTCCGGGGGCGGAGTGGCCCGCTGCGGCGGGGGCCGGCCGGTCCGGTGGGTCGGGGCCGGGGTCGGCCGAGCTTCTCGGGGTGAGCTCGGCGGCGTACGTGGTCGTGGCCTGTTCGGTGCCGATGCCGTACGCGGGCAGGGCCACCGCGAGGGTGAGCAGCAGCCGTATGCAGCGGGGGGTGATGCGCAGCCATGGAGTCACGTCGGTGACCTCCCGGAGCCCGGTGTCGTGATCGATGGTTGACCGACAGAAATTAGCCTCACATTCAATGACAAAACGGGCATTTCAGATTGGGCCGTCGGGTCTAAACGGTGGATCAGCCCCATGAGGGGGCACCACGGTGATGAGGTGTACGGGTGCGAGAGAATGGCGGCATGGAGATGCCGAGGAACGAACGGTCGCCGGAGAACCCCCAGATCCTCGTCGTGGGCCAGGACGGGATGGCGCTCGGCGGCAACGGGAACGACGAGTCCCGTGAGACCCCGGTGACGGATCAGGTGGAACAGCCGGCCAAGGTCATGCGCATCGGCAGCATGATCAAGCAGCTCCTGGAGGAGGTGCGCGCGGCCCCTCTGGACGAGGCGAGCCGGGTACGGCTGAAGGAGATCCATGCCAGCTCGGTGAAGGAGCTGGAGGACGGCCTCGCGCCGGAGCTGGTCGAGGAACTCGAGCGGCTCTCCCTGCCGTTCACCGACGACGCCACCCCGAGTGACGCGGAACTGCGCATCGCACAGGCGCAGTTGGTGGGCTGGCTGGAGGGCCTTTTCCACGGGATCCAGACGACGCTGTTCGCCCAGCAGATGGCCGCGCGGGCCCAGTTGGAGCAGATGCGCCGCGCGCTTCCGCCCGGCGTGACGGGACACGAGGGCGACGACCCGCGCGCGGGCGGCCGGTCCGGCGGCCCGTACCTGTAAACGTCCCAGGTCGTACCCGTAACACCCCAGGCCGTATCCGAAACGCCCGGGCCGTACCTGAAAAACCCCCAAGCCACACCTGAAACGACCGGAGCCCGGCACGTGAAGTGCCGGGCCCGACCTTTGTCCCGGAAGCTGTCCGGGAAGCCTGGTGATGTCAGGCGGGACTGCCGTTCGAGACGCTCAGCTCGATGGTGCCCGGGTTCTTCGGGTCGACCGCCGTGTCCGCGGAGGGGAACTGGTCGATCACCGTGCCGTCACCCCAGGTGTTGTCGTTCACCTGCTTGATCGTGTACTTCCACTGCGCGGCCTGGAAGCACGCCTTCACCGAGTTGATGTCCTTGTACCGGAAGTCGGGCAGCTCGACCTTGGTCTCGTCGTCCCAGGACTTGTACGGTTCCGTGCACTTGGTCTTGTCGATCACCCGGGTCCGGTCGGGCCCGCGGTAGCCCGCCGGGTGGGAAGCGGATGCCGAGGCGCTCGCCGAGGCGCTCGCGCCGCCGGTGCCACCCTTGCCGCCGGTGCCGCCGCTGTTCAGCGTCAGAGCGACGATCAGGGCGACGACCGCGACGAGCGACACCGCGACCGAGCCGATGATCACCGGCTTGTTGCTCTTGCCCCCGCCGGAGCCCGGAGCGGACGGCTGCGCGGCCGTCTGCGGCGAGATCGTGTACGGCGGCGGGGTCGGCGCGGCCTGCGGGCCGTAACCCAGCGGAGGCGGCGTCTGGTAGCCGCTCGGCTGTCCCTGCTGCGGATAGCCGTAGGCCGGGGCGGTCGCCTGCGGTGGGGTCTGCGGGGCGCCGTACGGGCCCGGCTGGTACGGCGTCTGGACCGGGCCGGGGGCCGCCTGGGCGGTCCGGTCGACCGGCGGGAACACCGCGGAGCCGACGCCCGCGCCGCTCTGCACCGGCCCGGCGCCCGGCACGATGCTCGGCGCGGCCGCCTGGAAGGACGCGGCGATGCGCAGGCACTCGTCGCGCATGGCCTCGGCGGTCGGGAAACGCTCGTTCGGGTTCTTCTTCAGGGCCCGGGCGACCAGCGCGTCCACCGCGGGCGGCAGCGAACGGTTGATCGAGGACGGCGCGACCGGCTCCTCCTGCACATGCGCGTACGCGATCGCCAGCGGGGAGTCCGCGTCGAACGGCAGCCGCCCGGTGACCAGCTGGAACAGCATGATGCCGACCGAGTACAGGTCGGAACGGGCGTCCACGCCCCGGCCGAGGGCCTGCTCGGGCGAGAGGTACTGCGGGGTGCCGACGACCATGCCGGTCTGCGTCATCGACGTCACACCGGACTGCATGGCGCGGGCGATGCCGAAGTCCATGACCTTGACCACGCCACGCTTGGTCACCATCACGTTGCCCGGCTTGATGTCGCGGTGGACCAGCCCCATCTCGTGGCTGATCTCCAGCGCGGCCAGTACGTCCGCGGTGACCTTCAGCGCCTTGTCGGCGGGCATCGCGCCGTACTGCCGGACGTCCTCGTCGAGGACCGAGCCCAGCGGGCGGCCCTCGACGTACTCCATGACGATGTACGGAGTGGTCAGGCCACCGAGATCGTCTTCGCCGGTGTCGAAGACCGACACGATGTTGGTGTGCGTGAGCTTCGCCACGGCCTGGGCCTCGCGGCGAAAGCGCTCGCGGAACGCCTGTTCCCGGCCGAGTTCCGTGTGAAGGGTCTTGATCGCGACCTGGCGGTCGAGCACGGCGTCGTACGCCAGGTGCACCGAGGCCATGCCGCCCTGGCCGAGCAGGTCCCGCAGCTGGTAGCGACCGCCCGCCAGCGACTGCCCCGCGTGCCGGTCGTGCGCGCCGTCCTGGCTCATCTCTCCCCGTCCCCCACTGGCCGTCCGGCGCCTTCGCTGATCGCAGGGCCCTTGATCGAATGCGTCATTCCCGGCCAAGTCTGCCCCAGGGCACTGACACGTCAAGCTCGGTGCCCGTTCCGTGACCGTACGCGCAAGAAGCGTCGCGCAAGCGTTACAGGGGGCGTACGAGCGGTCCACAGAATTTGCACGACAGCGCGTGCTACAGGTTTCATGGCCGGTCAGGCTTCGGCCCGTCCCGGTTCCGGTTCCGAACCGGTGGCTCACGCCGAGGCTGTAGCGTGGCCGACGGAGACCGTAACAACACCGCGCGCACCGCGGGCAGAAACGACGGCGAGGACTGATGGACCAGACGCAGCGCGCCCAGGGCCCGTCCGACCCCGAGGCGACTGGCGGCGGTACGTCGGACGCGCCGGAGATGTGGGGCAACGGAGGGCTCGTCGGCGACGGCCGGTACCGGCTCACGCACCGGCTGGGCCGGGGCGGCATGGCCGAGGTGTTCGCCGCCGAGGACGTCCGGCTGGGCCGTACCGTCGCGGTGAAGCTGCTGCGCGCGGACCTCGCGGAGGACCCGGTCTCCAAGGCCCGCTTCACGCGCGAGGCGCAGTCCGTCGCCGGCCTCAACCACCACGCGATCGTCGCCGTGTACGACTCCGGCGAGGACTTCGTCGGCGGTCAGTCCGTGCCGTACATCGTGATGGAGCTGGTCGAGGGCCGCACCATCCGCGACCTGCTGCTGAACGCGGAGGCGCCGGGCCCCGAGCAGGCCCTGATCATCGTCTCCGGGGTGCTGGACGCGCTCGCCTACTCGCATCAGCACGGCATCGTGCACCGCGACATCAAGCCCGCCAACGTGATCATCACGAACAGCGGCGCCGTCAAGGTGATGGACTTCGGCATCGCGCGGGCCCTGCACGGCGCGTCGACAACGATGACACAGACCGGCATGGTCATGGGCACGCCGCAGTACCTCTCCCCGGAGCAGGCGCTCGGCAAGGCCGTGGACCACCGCTCCGACCTGTACGCGACCGGCTGCCTGCTGTACGAACTCCTCGCCCTGCGGCCCCCGTTCACCGGTGAGACCCCGCTGTCGGTGGTCTACCAGCACGTCCAGGACATCCCGACCCCGCCCTCCGAGTTCTCCGACGGCTGCCCGCCGGAACTGGACGGCCTGGTCATGCGCTCGCTCGCCAAGGAGCCGGACGACCGGTTCCAGACGGCCGAGGAGATGCGTGGCATGGTCCAGTACGGCCTGCAGATGCTCTACGAGCAGGGCGGGCACACCGGCACCTGGAACACCGGCCCGGTGGAGGCGCACGACGGCCGGCACACCCCGGCGGGCGGTTTCACGGGGACGACCGCGATGCAGCACCCGGGCGACTTCGGTGCCGGGACGGCGCAGATCCCGCAGCCGATCCTGCCGCAGCGCTACGGCAACGGCGACGACGGCGCCTTCGAGGGGCACGGCAACAAGGGCAGCGGCCGCGGCAAGCTGTGGATCCTCGCCGTCCTCGCGGTCATCGCGATCGCGGCGGGTGTCGCGTTCGCCCTCAAGAACACCGGCAACGGCAACGGCAACGGCACGGACACCAAGCCGCCGACCACGCAGTCGACGTCCACGCAGGACCACTCGGACTCCCCGAGCCCGTCGGACGACACCACCGACCAGCCGTCGGACCCCAGCACCGACAACGGCTCGGACTCGGGTTCGGGGAGCACCGGCTACACCCCGTCGGACCCGCAGACCTCGCAGTCGCAGAGCACGGGCCCGACGGACCAGCCGACGGATCCGTCGACCTCGCCGTCGCAGTCCTCGGGCAGCACGACGACGGGTGGCACGGACACCGGTGGCACGAACACCGGCGGCACGACGGACGGCGGCACGACGGACGGTGGCACGAACACCGGCGCCACGACGAACGGCGGCACGAACGCAGGCCCCACGACGAACGGCGGCACGAACGCAGGCCCCACGACGAACGGCGGCCTCGACACCGGCGCCACCACCGGCTGAAGGATGCCGGCATCGCCCTCGACGGCGTCCCCCTGAGCCGGCACCGGCAGGGCGGGCGCCGTCACTCGGTGAACGCGTCGCACACCGCGTCGTACTCGCGTGTCCACCACACCACGAGCGCGGACGCGGCCGGGAACTGGCAGTCCGCGCGCGTGTCGCCGCGTTCGTAGTGCCAGCGCAGCATCCAGAAGTCGTTCAGCCGCTCCCACCACACCCGGCGCACGGCCGCCGCCAGCTCGGAGGGCGTGGCGCCGGCCGCGCGCCGGTACGCGCGCGCGTACGCGCGTACCTTCGGCAGGTCCAGGGCGCCCACCGGGCGTACGAAGAAGATCGCCGCGGCGCGTACGGCCTCCTCGGCGCGGGGCTGCACGCCGAGCCGGTCCCAGTCGACGATGGCCGCCGGGGCGTCGCCCTTGTAGAGCACGTTGAACGGGTGGAAGTCGCCGTGCACCCAGCCCACCGAGCCGCCGCGCGGCGGGCGCCGGTCGGCGTGCTGCTCCAGGAGCGCCCGGCGTTCCAGCAGCCGGTGCCGGGCCAGCTCGTCGAAGGCGTCGGCGGGCCGGTGCCGGCGCACATGGGCGAGCAGGTCGTCGATGAGGGTGAAGGTGTCGGCCGGGTCGGCGCTCTCCACCGGGTGGGGGCTTGTGGCCGGCCGCGTGCGCCCCTTGGGGGGCATCACGCGCTCCAGACAGGCGTGCACGGCGCCCAGGAGCGCGCCGAGGCGTGCGCTCTCCCCGCGCGTGAGCTGACCGCCGTGCCGGTGCCTGCCGTCGATCCAGGGGTGCAGCGCGTAGGCGTGGCCGCCGACGACGGCGACCGTACGGCCCTCACGGTGCGCGAGCGGTACCGAGACGGGGACGCCCAGGTCGGCCAGGCGCTGGGTGGCGCGGTGCCGGCGCTCGATCGCGGCCGGGTCGGCGGTGTCGGGATCGAAGTGGTGCTTGAGGAAAAACCGGCCGCGGGTGGTGCGCAGCCGGTAGCCGCGGTTGAGCAGGCCCTGATCGACCGGCTCACAGGTGAGGGCGGTGCCGGCGGCGTACAGGTGCAGCAGGGCGCCCAGAGGGGGCGCGTTGGGTACAACGGGTGGTACACATGAGCGCGGCACGCCGCAGATGCTAGGGCACCCAAAACCGCTGTGAGCTGGGGCTTGTCACAGGCGGTCGCCGGTGATCGCTTTCGGTCACGTGGTGAGCATGCCGCGGCCTTTATCAAAGTTTTCCGCTGCTTCCGATCTTCTCGACCTCGATATGGACGAGATAAGCGGCGCAGCCGGTCTCGCACGCAAACAATTCGACTCTTCCCGTGACCCGGGTGAGCGGGTTAACGTTCCGTTGCTTCGGCGTTGAAGCAGGGCTGTGACCAGCACGCTTCCACACCTCCCCGATTTACTTGGAAATCCAAGCAAAATCGCAGGTCAGGTGGGGTTTCACAGAAATGTGGAGCTGTGGGTAACGTGATGGTTGCAGGGCGCTCGCCGGGGCACCTGTCACGCCTGTTCCCGGCCGAGTGGCACCCACCCCGTGCCCGGTGGTCGAAACAGGTGAGCCGCACTGGCCTACCGGCAACCCCGGGGGCCGGAACGACGGAGGAGCACACGTGACCGTGGACAGCAGTGCCGCGCGCAAGCCGCGACGCAGCGCCGCAGGCAAGGCCGGCACCACCGGCAGCAAGACCGGCACGGCCGGTACCAAGTCCGGAGCCACCGGCACCAAGCGCACCACCCGCAGCACCCGCGCCACCGCGAAGAGCACCGAGCCGGAGCTCGTACAGCTGCTGACGCCCGAGGGTGAGCGGGTCAAGAACGCCGAGTACGACGCCTACGTCGCCGGCATCACCCCCGAAGACCTGCGCGGCCTGTACCGCGACATGGTGCTCACCCGTCGTTTCGACGCCGAGGCCACGGCCCTGCAGCGCCAGGGCGAGCTGGGTCTGTGGGCCTCCCTGCTCGGCCAGGAGGCCGCCCAGATCGGCTCCGGCCGAGCGCTGCGCGACGACGACTACGTCTTCCCGACCTACCGCGAGCACGGCGTCGCCTGGTGCCGCGATGTCGACCCGACCAACCTGCTCGGCATGTTCCGCGGCGTGAACAACGGCGGCTGGGACCCGAACAGCAACAACTTCCACCTGTACACGATCGTCATCGGCTCCCAGACGCTGCACGCCACCGGCTACGCCATGGGCATCGCCAAGGACGGCGCGGACAGCGCGGTCATCGCCTACTTCGGCGACGGCGCGAGCAGCCAGGGCGATGTCGCCGAATCGTTCACCTTCTCCGCGGTCTACAACGCGCCGGTGGTGTTCTTCTGCCAGAACAACCAGTGGGCCATCTCCGAGCCGACCGAGAAGCAGACCCGGGTGCCGTTGTATCAGCGGGCGCAGGGTTTCGGTTTCCCGGGCGTGCGGGTGGACGGCAACGACGTGCTGGCCTGTCTCGCGGTGACCCGGTGGGCGCTGGAGCGGGCCCGCAGCGGTGAGGGCCCCACCCTGGTCGAGGCGTTCACCTACCGGATGGGCGCGCACACCACCTCCGACGACCCCACTCGTTACCGGGGGGATGAGGAGCGGCTGGCCTGGGAGGCGAAGGACCCGATCCTGCGCCTCCGCCGGTACCTGGAGGCCTCAAACCACGCGGACGAGGGATTCTTCGCGGAACTCGAGGCCGAGTCCGAGGCGTTGGGCAAACGAGTGCGCGAAGCGGTCCGCGCCATGCCCGACCCGGACCACTTCGCCATCTTCGAGAACGTGTACGCGGACGGGCACGCGCTCGTCGACGAGGAACGAGCGCAGTTCGCCGCCTACCAGGCGTCGTTCGCGGACGCTGAAGGGGGTCGCTGAGATGGCCGAGAAGATGGCGATGGCGAAGGCCATCAACGAGTCGCTGCGCCGCGCCCTGGACACGGACCCCAAGGTCCTGGTGATGGGTGAGGACGTCGGCAAGCTCGGCGGTGTCTTCCGTGTGACGGACGGTCTGCAGAAGGACTTCGGCGAGAGCCGCGTCATCGACACCCCGCTCGCGGAGTCCGGCATCGTCGGCACCGCGATCGGCCTGGCCCTGCGCGGCTACCGCCCGGTGGTGGAGATCCAGTTCGACGGCTTCGTCTTCCCGGCCTACGACCAGATCGTCACCCAGCTCGCGAAGATGCACGCGCGTTCGCTGGGCAAGGTCAAGATGCCGGTCGTCGTCCGTATCCCCTACGGCGGCGGCATCGGCGCGGTCGAGCACCACTCGGAGTCCCCCGAGGCCCTGTTCGCGCACGTGGCCGGCCTGAAGATCGTCTCTCCCTCCAACGCGTCGGATGCGTACTGGATGATGCAGCAGGCCATCCAGAGCGACGACCCGGTGATCTTCTTCGAGCCCAAGCGCCGCTACTGGGACAAGGCGGAGGTGGACGTCGACGCCATCCCCGCCCCGCTCCACAAGGCGCAGGTCGTCCGCGAGGGCACCGACCTCACTCTGGCGGCGTACGGGCCGATGGTGAAGCTGTGCCAGGAGGCCGCGGCGGCCGCGGCCGAGGAGGGCAAGAGCCTGGAGGTGCTGGACCTGCGGTCGGTGTCCCCGCTGGACTTCGACGCCATCCAGACCTCGGTGGAGAAGACCCGCCGGCTGGTCGTGGTCCACGAGGCACCGGTGTTCTTCGGCTCCGGAGCGGAGATCGCCGCTCGGATCACCGAGCGCTGCTTCTACCACCTGGAGGCTCCGGTGCTGCGGGTGGGCGGCTATCACGCCCCGTATCCGCCGGCGCGTCTGGAGGAGGAGTACCTGCCGGACCTGGACCGTGTGCTCGACGCCGTCGACCGCTCGCTGGCGTACTGAGGAGAGGGTCGTGACGACGATGACGCAAGCGCTGGTACGTGAGTTCAGGATGCCGGACGTCGGCGAGGGACTCACCGAGGCGGAGATCCTCAAGTGGTACGTCCAGCCCGGGGACACGGTCACCGACGGGCAGGTGGTGTGTGAGGTCGAGACGGCCAAGGCGGCCGTTGAACTGCCCATCCCCTACGACGGCGTGGTCCGCGCACTGCACTTCCCCGAGGGCACCACGGTCGACGTGGGCACCTCCATCATCGCGGTAGAAGTGACCGGCACGGCACCCGCCGAAGCCCCGGCCGAGCAGCCGCAGGCAGCTGCCGTGGAGTCGGAGCCGGAGCCGGAGGCCAAGCCGGAGGGCCGCCAGCCCGTCCTGGTCGGCTATGGCGTGTCGACGTCCTCCACCAAGCGCCGTCCCCGCAAGGGTCCCGAGGTCACGGTCCCGGCGCCGGCCCAGGCGATCCAGACCGAGCTGAACGGCCACGGCCACGGCGCGGTCGTCGGCACGCCCCGCCCGCTGGCCAAGCCGCCGGTGCGCAAGCTGGCCAAGGACCTCGGCGTCGACCTGGCCCTGGTCACCCCGTCCGGCCCGGACGGCATCATCACCCGCGACGACGTCCACGCAGCGGCCACGCCGAAGCCGGCGGAGCCGGCACCGGCCCCGGTCGCCGCGCCTGCGGTGGCGCCGGCCCCGGTCGCCTCCTATGACGGCACGCGTGAGACCCGTATCCCGGTCAAGGGTGTCCGCAAGGCCACGGCGGCGGCGATGGTCGGCTCGGCGTTCACCGCGCCGCATGTCACGGAGTTCGTGACGGTCGACGTGACCCGCACGATGAAGCTGGTCGAGGAGCTGAAGCAGGACAAGGAGATGCAGGGCCTGCGGGTCAACCCGCTGCTGCTGATCGCCAAGGCCCTGCTGGTCGCCATCAAGCGCAACCCGCAGATCAACGCGTCCTGGGACGAAGCGGCGCAGGAGATCGTGGTCAAGCACTACGTCAACCTGGGCATCGCGGCGGCCACCCCGCGCGGCCTGATCGTGCCCAACATCAAGGACGCGCACGACAAGACGCTCCCCCAACTGGCCGAGGCCCTGGGCGAGTTGGTGGCGACGGCCCGCGAGGGTAAGACGTCCCCGGCGGCCATGCAGGGCGGCACGGTGACCATCACCAACGTCGGCGTCTTCGGCGTCGACACCGGCACGCCGATCCTCAACCCCGGCGAGTCGGCGATCCTCGCGATCGGCGCGATCAAGCTCCAGCCCTGGGTCCACAAGGGCAAGGTCAAGCCGCGTCAGGTGACGACCCTGGCACTCAGCTTCGACCACCGCCTGGTCGACGGCGAACTCGGCTCCAAGGTCCTGGCAGACGTGGCGGCGATTCTGGAGCAGCCGAAAAGGTTGATTACCTGGGCGTGACGGTCCTGGACCGGTAGCGTTTTAAAACGTGAGGGGCGGCCGCAAAATCGTCTTGCGGCCGCCCCTCTGTTCTTCGAGGTCCTTTCAGGACGGGTTCAGCACATACACAGGCGCCCCGTCCTCGGCGCCACCGCGAGAGCGGATACAAGCGTGCTTGCGCAGCAGGCGCAGACACTCGTTGACGCGGTGCACGGAGAGCCCCGTACGGGCGGCAAGCGATTCAAGCGGCTCCCGCAGCTCACCCTTCTCCACGAGGACAGGTGCGATGACGACGGCCACGGCCCATACGTCCGCCGTGACGGAGAGGCGTTGCCGCCAGTCGGCCAGTACGGATTCCGTGGTGGGCAGCACACCGACGTGCCCGGCAGACATCCGAGGGCCCAGGACCAGGGCGTCGAGCCGGTCCGCGATCCGTTCCATCGCCCGGACCATGGCCTGCTGCACGGCGAGGGTGGCCTTCTGCGTGGCCAGCATCTCCCGCTGCAGAGTCAGGGACTCCCTCTGCAGAACCAGCGTTTCCTCCTGCAGCGCGATCGATTTGCGCTGACCGTTCGCCAGCTCCTCGTCCAATTGAAGGTTGTGCGCCTCGAGCCGGACGATCGCCTCGGCGACCTGCTCCGGCATGGCGTAGGCGATCGGAGCGCCCGGCTCGAGGGGCTGCACCTCGGCTTCTTCCAGGGTGTAGGAACCCTCCCGCTGCACGGTCTCGATGACCTCGGCGGCCCACTGCTTGAAGGGGGCGCAGGCGGGTTTGGTGCAGGCGTTGACGAGAAGGATGAGACCTTGGAGTGAGATGACATTCAGGTCTCGGCGCCACTCTCTACCTGCGGGAATGCTGAGACCGTAACCTCCAGTTAGGGTCTCGAGAGACTCTCGATGGTCGGTCGGCACATGGTCGGCGAGTGCCTTTTGCGGGTTGGTGTGCCCGAGCTCCTTGCACACATCCACCGCCGGAAACCAGTGACTCCCGTCCGGCATGGTCAGCCTCCGCACACGGGCTCCGGTCGCCGCGTACACGAAGTCGCTGATGTCGATGGCCTCGTGCCGTTCGGACGAGTCGGGTCGCTTGCTGGGTTCGCTCATGTGAACCACCTCCGCTGCGGAACGTAGAGCGGAGGAAATCGAATATGCCAGCTGCAAGCGGGAGGTTCACGATTGAGGATGAAGTTCCCCGAAAAACACAGACATGGCAACGGCGAGTCGCTCCTCACCGACCTGGCTCTCCCGGCGTACGCGTCACCGCCCCCAGGACGCCGTCTTCATGAAATGGGCGCCGACACCGTCCTCCACGGCCCATCCGGGACGGAGCCCGCCGGCGACCACGGCCGCTCGGTAGGAGGAACGGCGGCCCGGTTCGCTGTCGTAGTGCGGGCAGCTCGTCCGGGGCGTCCCCCACGCACCAGCCGCCAGGAGTAGGCCGACGGGCGGCGGCATCCTGCTCATCCGCCGGGAAGGGCAGCGGCGTCCCCTGGCGGCTCGGTGGGACTCAGGTGCTCAGACGCCCAGTGCCACGCACGCCACGGCCACCCAGCCGTCGTGGCCGTTGATCCGGACGGTCATCCACTCGTTGCTGGTGATGCCGCACGCCTTGTACCGCTGACGGTTCACGGAGCTCTCGCCGAGGCTGCCGCACGGCAGCTTGCCCTTGGCGGGGATGGTGCCGATGACGGAGTACGTCGTCCCGGCCCCGCTGCGCACGTTCAACTCCGAGCCGGACTGGTTGTAGACGTGGCAGCTGAACGCGGCCGCGGAAGTGGTCTTCGCGGTGGTCTGCGCGGGCGCGGCGCCGGCCGGTGCGATCGCGAACGCCGTGGCGCCGATGAGCGAAGCGGTGACGGTCGCGGCCTTCAGAGAGAGATGCACTGTTCCCCGATTCATCGTGTACATGGTCATCGGCACCTTACAACGGCCGACGAGTATGAGGCGTATCGGCCCAGGTGTCCTTGTTCACGGGGATAGTTGGGCGTTCGGTGCGGTGTGGGCGACGATGTCGCCGCGGATCGGTCCGGCGAACTGCGGGGCGGCGCGGGCCCGGTGGCAGCCGATGACCCCAACTGCCTTACATTCACGGCATGGTAACGGGGGAGAAGGCGGCAGCCCGGCACGCGAAACCCAGGGTGGAGGCGGGCGCCGGGCGGGCCTCTGTGCTCATGGCCGGTGGCACCGTCGTATCGCGGGCCAGTGGGCTGATCCGGCAGATGCTGCAGGGGGCCGCGCTCGGAACGGGGCTGCTCGCGACCACGTACAACACTGCCAACACCGTGCCGACCAGCCTGTACACCCTGCTGATCGGCGGCGCGCTGAACGCCGTGCTGGTGCCGCAGCTGGTGCGGGCGCGGGCCACCCATGCCGACGGTGGGCGGGCGTACGAACAGCGGCTCGTCACCCTCGTCGTCAGCGTGCTGGCCGTCGGGACCGCGCTCGCCGTGTGGGCGGCCCCGGAGATCGTGAGCCTGTACATAAGGGATACGCCCAGGGAGCACGCGGCGTTCCGGCTGACCGTCGTCTTCGCCCGGTTCCTGCTTCCGCAGATCTTCTTCTACGGCCTGTTCGCCATCATGGGCCAAGTGCTGAACGCTCGCGAGAGGTTCGGCGCCATGATGTGGACGCCCGTGCTCAACAACGTGGTCCTCGTGGCGATGTTCGGCGTCTACCTCGGGATGATGACGGTCCCCCGCTCCGTCGCCGACGTCACCGACGCCCAGGTCCGCTGGCTCGGAATCGGTACGACCCTCGGGATCGCCGTACAGGCCCTCGCCCTCGTCCCCTTCGCCCGCGCCGCCGGCTTCCGGTTCCGGCCCCGTTTCGACTGGCGCGGCGCGGGACTCGGTTCCGGGGTCCACGCCGCGAAGTGGACACTGTTGTTCGTGCTGACCAATCTGGTCGCCCTCACCGTCGTCACCCACTACGCCAACTCCGCCGACACGCAGCTCCCGAAGGCGGGCGTCGGGTACACCGCCTACAGCTACGCACAGACCATCTGGATGCTGCCCCAGTCCGTCGTCACCGTGTCCCTGGTCACGGCGCTGCTGCCGCGCATGAGCAAGGCGGCGGCCGAGGGCAGGACCGGTGACCTGCGGGCCGATCTGTCCCGGGCGCTGCGGGCCAGCGGGGTCGTGATCGTCCCGGCCGCCGTCCTCTTCACCGCGCTCGGACCGGACATCGCCGTCCTCCTCTTCGCCCACGGCGCCACCGACGCCGCCACGGCCCAGCCCCTGGGGCACATGCTCCAGGCCTTCGGGCTCGGGCTGATCCCGTTCTCCGCGCAGTACCTGTTGCTGCGCGGCTTCTACGCCTTCGAGGACACCCGTACGCCGTTCTTCATGGCCGTGTGGATCGGGGCCGTCAACATCGCGCTCGCCACCGCCTGCCACCTGCTGCTGCCCGCCCGGTGGGCGGTCACCGGCATGGCCGGCGCCTACACCGTCTCCTACTTCGCCGGGCTCCTCCTCACCGCACGTCTGCTGGCCCGCCGCACCGGTGGCCGGCTGGACGACGGCACCCTGCGCGGCACCTACGCCCGGCTGCTGTGCGCCGCGGGCGCCGCGGGGGTGGCCGGCTGGGCCGCGGCGCGGGGCTGTGTCGGGGTGCTGGGGCACGGTACGGCGGGCACGGCCCTCACGACCACCGCCGGCACGCTCGCCCTCGCCGTCGTCTATCTGCTGCTGGCCAGGGCACTGAAGGTGGACGAACTCCGGCGGATCCGGATTCCCGGCCTCGGCTGACGCCCTTCACGTCTCGGCGGGTGGGCCCGCGCCCGCGCGGTTCCCTGACGTTGCATCAGGGACAGCTCAGGGTCGGGTCGGGGACGTCACGGATGGTGAGGGAGTGGCCACGGCGGCACGCTGGTGCCATGACGAAAACCGCTGCTCCTCGCCCCGGTCCCGCCTCCCCCGTCCGCCGTGTCGCCGCCCTCGCGGGCGCCGCCGCCGTCCTCGCCGGTACGGCGGCGGTGTGCGCACCGGGTGTCGCCTACTCGGCGCCTCGCGTCTTTGCTGCAGCCGCGACCGACTTCGGCGACTGCCCGGCACTGCCCGACGGCGTCGACCCGGCCCGCTGGAGGTGCGAAGTGCACACGGCAGCCCCGCGGTTGACCCTCGGCAAGGTCACGGTGAACCTCGCCCCGATCACCATGACGCACGCCGAAGGCCCGATGCCGGACGGCAGCAACGGCCAGGTGTGGGGTGCGATGCACAGCTCCCCCACCGCCGTCCCGGGCGGAGTGACCGGCACGCCCGCGGGCGATCGCGCGGCCGTCCTGGGCCTGGCGATACAGCCGGAGTACGGCGGCCGGTCCGACTTCTACGCCGGGCGGTTCAGCCTGCGGTTCCGCCTCCTCGGCCCACTGGTGCCGCACAGCTGCACCATAGGCGCGGGCGCACCCGTCGATTTCCAGCTGAAGCGCTCCGGCCCCTCCAAGTGGGTCTCCCAGGACCCCCCGGTGATCGGGTTCTCCGCCTACGACGACACCTTCACCGCCCCGTCCGCCGAACACTGCGGGCCTCTCACCGGCGCCCTCGACCGACGCCTCGGCCTGCCGGCGGCCGAAGGCAACCTGCTGTCGTACGACGCCTCGTACACCTTCAAGACCTACGACCAGCTTGCCCCTCGGGATGACGACCGGAGACGGAACGGAGGGAACCTCTCGCGCTGACGCCGACTCCTGCCCCCGCGACGAGAACGGGCCCGCCGCTGGTCGCGACGGGCCCGTGTGTGCCTGGGGTGTGTCAGCCGAGCTTGGCGAAGCCGTAGTCCATGAGCTTCTTGGCGTCCGACTCACGCTGGGGAATGGAGGTGGAGGACAGGACGGTGCCGATGACCGTCTTGCCGTTGCGGGTGGCGGCGAAGACCAGGCAGTAGCCGGCCTCCGGGCCGGAGCCCGTCTTCACACCGATGGTGCCGCTGTAGCTGCTGAGCAGCCCGTTGGTGTTGGTCCACGGGGTCATCGTGCGGGTGCTGCCCGTCTTGGTGACCGTCTTCGCGGTGTACGACTTCGTCTTGACGATGGCGCGGAACGTGGAGTTCTGCATCGCGCTGCTGGCGATCTTCGTGAGGTCGCGCGGCGTCGAGTAGTTGTTGCCGTTGCCGATGCCGTCGAAGGAGTCGAAGTGCGTGTTCGTCAGGTGCAGGCTCTTCGCGGCAGCGTTCATCTTGCCGATGAAGTTGCTCACGCGCGCGGCACGGGTGGTGCCGCTGCCGTAGGTGTCGGCGAGCGCGTAGGCGGCGTCGCAGCCGGACGGCAGCATCAGGCCGTACAGCAGCTGGCGGACGGTGACCTTGTCGCCGACGATCAGGTGCGCCTGGGAGGCGTTGTTCTGGACGACGTAGTCGCTGTACGCCTTCTGGATCGTCACCTGCTTGTCGAGGTTGAGGTTCGACTGCGCGAGCACGACCTTGGCGGTCATGATCTTGGTGGTGGAGCCGGTGGAGCGCCGGGTGTCCGCCGCCTTGGTGTAGAGCGTCGAACCGCCCGTGTTGTTCATCACGTAGCCGCCCTTGGCCACGATCGAGGGCGTCGTGACCGCCTGAGCGGGCGCCGCGGTGAGGGCACCGGTGGCGATCAGCGCGCCGGAGGTGACGGCGACGGCGGCGGCTCTGCGGAGGTGGGTGCTGCGCGTGCCCTTAATGCCGGTAATCAAAGCGATATACCCCGATTGTCGTAAATGCCCCTGGATGCGGCCGAGTTGAACTGGCAGAGCAGAGGGCCGCACGTGTGAGACACGTAAGTAGCACAGATGGTTGTGCGGCCGCCGCGCGCGACGTGTGTCACGTCCGGATGCTGGACGCCGCCGCCTCTTGCGTACGTGTTGTATCTATCCTGTGGGCATGAACACGGCCGTCCAGCAGCCCGCCCGCCGAGACCCCAAGCCACCGCCCGCCGCCGACCGCGTGTACGCCCATGTCAAGCAGGGCGTCCTCGACCGCCGCTACGAGGGCGGCACCCTGCTCACCGAGGGCGAGCTGGCCGAGGCCGTCGGGGTCTCGCGCACGCCCGTGCGGGAGGCGCTGCTGCGGCTGGAGGTCGAGGGCCTGATCCGGCTCTACCCGAAGAAGGGCGCGCTGGTCCTGCCGGTCTCCGCGCAGGAGATCGCCGACGTGGTGGAGACCCGCCAGCTGGTCGAGGAGCACGCCGCCCGCAAGGCCGTACCCGCCCCGCCCGGTCTGCTCGAGCGATTGGCCGAGCTGCTTCAGCTGCAGAAGGCGCAGGCCGCCGCCGGTGACCTGGCCGCGGCCGCGGTGACCGACCGCAACTTCCACGCCGAGATCGTGCGCAGCGGCGGCAACGAGATCCTGTCCCGCCTCTACGACCAGCTGCGCGACCGGCAGTTGCGGATGGGTGTCGCCGTCATGCACTCCCACCCCGACCGGATCGCCAAGACGCTGGCCGAGCACGAGGAGATCCTGGACGCGCTGCGCGCCGGCGACGCGGAGGCGGCCGTCGGGGCCGTGCACCGGCACGTGACCTGGTTCGAGCACCTTGCCCGGGGTGAGGTCCGATGAGCGCGCCGGCGCGGAACCTCACCCTTCCGGGTGATCCGCCGGGCGGCCGGCGTGCCGTCACCGTGTGGTCCATAGGCGTCGCCGTCTACTTCGTCGCCGTCATCTTCCGTACGTCACTGGGCGTGGCCGGGCTGGACGCGGCGGACCGCTTCCATGTGAACGCGTCCGCCCTGTCGACGTTCTCCATCCTCCAGCTGCTGGTCTACGCCGGCATGCAGATACCCGTCGGCCTGCTGGTCGACCGGCTCGGCACCAAGAAGGTGCTGAGCATCGGCGCCGTGCTGTTCACGGCCGGGCAACTGGGCTTCGCCTTCTCCCCGTCGTACGGCACCGCGCTCGCCTCCCGCGCCCTGCTGGGCTGCGGCGACGCGATGACCTTCATCAGCGTGCTGCGGCTCGGCACCCGCTGGTTCCCGGCCCGGCGCGGTCCGCTGGTCGCGCAGCTCGCGGGGCTGGTCGGCATGGCGGGCAACCTGGTCTCCACGCTGGTCCTCGCCCGGCTGCTGCACGACATCGGCTGGACCCCCGCCTTCGCGGGCAGCGCGCTCGCGGGTGTCGTCGTCCTCGCGCTGACGCTGCTGTTCCTGAAGGACCGCCCCGAGGGGCACGAGCCCGAGCCGGCCCCGCACCAGGGCGCCGCCTACGTCCGCCGGCAGATCGCGGCGGCCTGGCGGGAGCCCGGCACCCGCCTCGGGCTGTGGGTGCACTTCACCACCCAGTTCCCGGCGATGGTGTTCCTGCTGCTGTGGGGGCTGCCGTTCCTGGTGCAGGCGCAGGGGCTGAGCCGGGCCACCGCCGGCGAACTGCTCACCCTGGTCGTGCTGTCCAACATGGTGATCGGGCTGGTGTACGGCCAGATCGTCGCCCGGCACCAGGCCGCACGGCTGCCGCTGGCGCTGGGCACGGTCGGGGCGACGGCGCTGCTGTGGGCTTCGACGCTGGCGTATCCCGGCGCGCATGCGCCGATGTGGCTGCTGGTGGTGTTGTGCGCGGTGCTGGGGGCGTGTGGGCCGGCCTCGATGCTCGGGTTCGACTTCGCGCGGCCGGCCAACCCGCCCGAGCGACAGGGGACCGCGTCCGGTATCACCAACATGGGTGGATTCGTCGCCTCGATGACGACGTTGTTCGCGGTGGGGGTGCTGCTGGACGCCACCGGCGACGACTACGCGGTGGCGTTCAGCGCCGTGTTCCTGCTGCAGGCGCTCGGTGTCTCCCAGATCCTGCGGCTGCGGGGGCGGGCTGCCCGGCGTGAGCGGGAGCGGTTGGTGGCGAGCCGGGTGGAGACGGTGCACGTGCCGGCGGCCTAGCCGTCTTCTCCCACCCGCGCACCACTCGTTCCCAGTCGGCTGAAGGGCTGGGCAGCCTGCTCGGGTGCCCGCCGTCGGCGGCCTCCCGTCACGGCACGGCCTACGGCGTCACCGCGAAGTGCCTCAGGATCGCCGCCGCCAGGTCCGGGTCGCCCTCCGTCTTCACCTTGTCGGCGGCCGCCTCCGGCGTCACGCGGCCGCAGGCCAGGCGGACGTAGGTCTCCCAGTCGAGGGTGAGGGTGGCGGCGGGTCCGAGGGCCGGGGCGGTCTCCAGGGTGCCGCGGCCCTGAATGTCGACGCGGATGGTGCGCAGGAACTCCACCGGGCCGTGCACGTCGAAGACGACGGCCGAACTGCGCGGTGCGTCCGCGTTCTTCGCGACGACCTTGGGGAGCGCCTCCAGCAGGACGTCCCGGGCCACGTACGCGCCCGGCGAGTCCAGGTTGCCGGGGCAGCCGAGGGCCCAACGCAGGTCCTGCTCGTGCACCCATACGTCGAAGGCGCGGGCGCGGTAGGCCTGTTCCACCGTGATCTCGCTGCCCAGCGGGCCGCGGACCGTCGTGCCGGGGTCGCGGGACTCGCCCCGCAGCTGGCGGTTGCGGCGGATGACCGTGTACTCCAGCTCGGCCGTCATCTCCGGCGCCGTGTGGTGGCGGCGGACGTCGACCTGCATCTCCATGTAGCGCTGGTGCTCGTTGGTGACATGGAAGAGGTCACGGGGGAGGGAGTGGATCGGGCGCGGGTCGCCGAGCATCTCGCAGTCCATGCCGATGACGTGCGACACGATGTCCCGGACCGACCAGCCGGGGCAGGGGGTCCGCCGGTTCCACTCGCCCTCCGCGAGCGACTGGACCATCTCGGATATCGCTTCGATGGAGTGCGTCCAGGCGTCGGCGTAGGGCTGGAGGGTGGGATGCAGACTCACGGAACGGGACCCCTCGGCGGTCGGTACACGGGCAGGTTGTGGCGGCGTTGCCAGCGGGCGTCGGCGGCACGGCGGCGGGTGTCTGGAACGCTAAGTTACGCTGCCTCCAGGCAGCCCGGCAGTGCTTTCGTGTGACGATCGTAGGCCTGTGTGGACGACTCGAATTCCAGGACGGTGGTAGTGTGCGCGCCTCGCTGATCCAGATCGCCGTGAACGAGGACGAATCGGTCGACTCCCGGCGGCAGCGGGTGGCCGCGCTGGTCCGGGAACAGGCCGGTGCCGACCTGGTGGTCCTGCCCGAGCTGTGGACCACCGGAGCCTTCGCCTACGAGGATTTCGGCCGCGAGGCCGAGCCGCTCGAAGGGCCGACGTACGAGACGATGGCCAAGGCGGCGAGCGACGCGGGCGTGTGGCTGCACGCGGGGTCCGTCCCCGAGCGAGACCCGGAGGGTCCGCTCTACAACACCTCTCTCGTCTTCTCCCCCTCCGGTGAGCTGGCCGCCGCCTACCGCAAGATCCATCGCTTCGGCTTCGACAAGGGCGAGGCCGTACTGATGGGCGCCGGGCAGGACCTGGTGACGGTCCGGCTGCCCGGGACCACGCTCGGCGTGGCCACCTGCTACGACCTCCGTTTCCCCGAACTGTTCCGGTCGCTGGTCGACGCCGGCGCCGAGACCCTGGTGATCCCGGCGGGCTGGCCCGAGCGGCGACGCGCGCACTGGACGCTGCTGGCTCAGGCACGGGCGGTGGAGAACCAGGCGTTCGTGCTCGCCTGTGGAACGGCCGGGACCCATGCGGGAGTTCCGCAGGCCGGTCACTCGATCGTGGTGGATCCATGGGGCGAGGTGCTCGCCGAGGCGGGCTCCGACGAGGAGGTCCTCACCGTC
Source organism: Streptomyces puniciscabiei (assembly GCF_006715785.1). NCBI lineage: Bacteria > Bacillati > Actinomycetota > Actinomycetes > Kitasatosporales > Streptomycetaceae > Streptomyces > Streptomyces puniciscabiei. Next base: position 3,039,626 of record NZ_VFNX01000001.1, on the reverse strand, counting down.
GACTTCGACCCGGCGAGGGTGGCGGCCACCCGCGAGCAGTTCCCGGCGCTGAAGGACCGCGTGCTGGGCCTGGAGCCACCGCGCCACTAGCGGGCAGTTCTCAGGCCCGTCAGTCCTCCTCCCGCTCCTTCTGCGCCAGATGGATCACGCACACCGCCACCGCGATCAGCAGGGCCGGGTCCGCGTCCTCGCGCACGATGTCGACGCCATAGGTGTCGCGGAGGGACAGGAAGCGGCGGGAGATCACGGCCAGGAGTTCGCCGTCGTACTCGATGGCGAACTCGTGGTCGAGGATCCGGCCGCTGACGTCCAGCTCGGTGCCGTCGACCAGGGACACCCGGTAGTGGTTGCGCAGCAGGGACAGCCGTTTGCGCCTGATGGTGGCCAGGCCCTCGCCGTCCCGCTCGATCACCATGGTGTCGCGCAGCGCCAGCATCTTCTGGTGGATGTCGATCAGCACGCGCCCGTGGGCGTCCTTCAGCTGGAAGGTGTCCCGCAGCCGCATGGCCTTGCCGTCGACGAGGAAGACCTTGCGGCCGTGCTCGTCCTCGATCCAGTAGTCGTCGCCGATGCCGAGCAGCCGGTCGTGTACGAGGAGTCTCATGCGGGTACCGTTCCCCGCCGTGCGTCGATCGTCACGGTGTGGCCGGACCGAACCGCCTCCGGTACGCCGACGGGCTGAGCCCCGTCTCCCGGCGCAGCCGGGCCCGCAGGTTGGCCGCCGTACCCAGGCCGCTGCGGGCCGCGACGACGTCCAGGCGCTCCTCACCCCGCTCGATCAGCCGGCAGGCCAGCGCCACCCGCTCCCCGGTGAGCCAGGCGAGCGGGGTCGTACCCAGCTGGGCGCGGAAGCGACGGTGCAGGGTGGCGGGGCTGACGGCCGCGCGGGCGGCGAGGTCGGCCACGGTCAGCGGTTCGCCCAGCCGCTCCTGCGCCCAGGCCAGCAACGGACCGAGCGACTCGTCGGGCACCTCGGGAACCGGGCGCTCCACGAACTGCCGCTGGCCGCCGTCACGGTGGGCGGCGAACACCAGGCGCCGGGAGACGGCGGCGGCGAGTTCGGCGCCGTGGTCGCGGCGCCAGAGGTGCAGCCCGAGGTCGAGTGCGGCCGCGCTGCCGGCGGCGGTGAGGAGGTCGCCCTCGTCCACGAAGAGGACGTCCGGCTCCAGCAGCACCTTGGGATGCAGGTCCCGGAAGGCGTCCGCCCACATCCAGTGGGTGGTGGCCCGGCGCCCGTCGAGCAGTCCGGCCTCGGCGAGGGCGAAGCTGCCGGTGCAGAAGCTGACGATGCGCGCCCCGCGCGCGTGCGTGCGCCGGATGGCGTCCAGGACGTCGGCTCCGCGCGGTACGACGTTGTCGGGGCGTCCGGGTACGACGAGGGTGTCGGCCTCATCCACCGCTTCCAGGCCGGGTACGCCGGTCAGGATGAAGAAGCCGTGGTTCATCCGGATCCGCGGGGCGGGTGTGCACAGCGTCACCGTGTACGGCGGTCCAGGAACGCCCAGTTCGGGTCTGGGCAGGCCGAACAGTTCCGTCGCGACGCCCACCTCGAAGGGGTTGGTGCCCTCGTCCACGATCACGACGACCCGGTGCGGCACCCCCGGGTGCGGCGGCTGAGAGGATCCTTGCGGCATATGCGATTCCTAGCACTCGTCCGGCCGTACCGGAACCCGCAGGATGACCGCATGGAACCCAAGGAACCCATCGCCCTGGACAAGGCGTTCGCCTCCTTCAGCGAGTGCTGGAGCCCCCGTATCGTCGCCGCCGTCAACGACTACGACGTCCGCATCGCCAAGTTCGAGGGCGAGCACGTCTGGCATGCGCACGAGAACACCGACGAGTTCTTCCTGGTCCTGGACGGCGAGGTGCACCTCGGCCTGCGCGAGCCGGCCGGGGAGCGCACGGTCGTCCTGACCAGGGGCTCGGTGTTCACCGTCCCGCGCGGGACCTATCACAAGCCGTCCGCGCCCGAGCGCGCCGAGGTCCTCCTCTTCGAGCCCGCCGGCACCCTCTCCGTCGGCGACCGGCACGAGGAGGTCCCAGCCCACGTGGACGTCACGACGGGCCGCGCGCTGACGTAGGCACACGCCAAGTTCATCACCTCCGACTCTGCTGTTCGTTCACGGAGTGAGCAACTCTGGAGGGGATGTGCAGCAGGTGGACATCCATGCCGATCTCTGTCTACGGCTGTCACTGCACCGGGAGGGGAAGACGGCGATCGAGCGGCAGGAGGTCGATTGCCGGACCTGGGCCGAGCAGCATGGACTGTTGGTTCGTCAGGTACACGTGGACCGAGGCAGGTCCGGCTATAAGGAGGTAACGCGGAAACGATTCGACGCGGCCAGGAACGCGGTTACGTCGGGAGCCGTACGGACCGTGATCGTCTGGAAGCAGGATCGCCTGAGCCGGAAAGGGACCGCCGAAGTCGGACCTCTCCTGGACGAGTTCGACAAGGTCGGCGGACGGCTGGTCTCTGTGATGGACGGGCTGGATTCGACGATCGCCGGGGACCGGCTGGCCATGGCCTCGCTGTCCGAGTGGGCACGTACCGAGGCTGAGACGCAAGGTGAACGCATTCGTCACGCCAAGCAGTACGTGCGTGGCCGAGGCAGGTGGATCGGCGGGCAGCCGCCCTACGGGCTGCGTATCGACCCCGGCTCCGGACGACTGACAACGGACCCTGAGACCGCTGTGTACGCACGTCTGATCGCCGATGAGGCGCTTGCGGGGAAGTCCCTCTGAGGGAATCGTCACGGTGGAGGAGCAGCGGCGGATCGTCGCTGCGCTGGAGTCCAGGACCAGGCTTCGGGGCGATGGTGTCAGGCGTCCGGTCCGCGGGGCTGCTCATCTCCTTACGGGACTGCTGTTCTGCGCCGTCGACGGCTGCGGTACACGGATGAGCAAGAACGGCACCTCGTACGTGTGTCAGGGGGTACGGCTGGGGCACACCTTCCCAGGAGCCAGGGCGATGGCCGTCCGTGTCGAGGAAGCGGTGGTCGACGCCTTCCTGAGCAGGAATCCGACGCTCGTGGCGCAATGGGAGCGGAGCGAGGTACAGGAAAGGCGAGGGCTCCTCTTTGCCGCAGTGGAAAGGGTATGGGTGACCAGGGCTCCGGGCAGGGGGCGACGGTTCGATCCCGACAGACGGCTCCGCATCGTCTGGGCGGGCGAAAGCCACGCGGAATAGCTTGGACTCAGGTGTGGTTGGTCTGGATCATGGCAAAGCACGCACGCGTTCGCGCCCCCGAACTGATCGGCAAGGGTGGCTGGATCAACACAGGTGACAAGGAGCTCGGTCTCGCCGCGCTCCGAGGGCGCATCGTAATTGTTGATTTTTGGACATTTTGTTGCGTGAACTGCCTGCACGTCCTGGACGAGTTGCGCGAGCTGGAGGAGAGGCACCGGGACACGGTGGTGGTCATCGGGGTGCACTCGCCGAAGTTCGCGCACGAGGCCGAGCACCAGGCGGTCGTCGACGCCGTGGAGCGGTACGGCGTGGAGCATCCGGTGCTGGACGACCCGGAGCTGGCCACCTGGAAGCAGTACGCGGTGCGGGCCTGGCCGACGCTCGTCGTGATCGACCCGGAGGGTTACGTCGTCGCCCAGCACGCGGGCGAGGGGCACGCGCACGCCATCGAGCGGCTGGTCGAGGAGCTGGAGGCGGAGCACGGGGCGAAGGGCACCCTGCGCCGCGGCGACGGTCCGTACGTGCCGCCGGAGCCGGAGCCGACGACCCTGCGCTTCCCCGGCAAGGCGCTGCTGCTTCCGTCCGGGCACCTCCTGGTCAGCGACACCACCCGGCACCAGCTGGTGGAGCTGGCCGAGGACGCCGAGACGGTCGTACGGCGCATCGGCTCCGGCACGCGCGGGTTCGCCGACGGCGGCCCCGAGGAGGCCGCTTTCAGCGAGCCGCAGGGCCTCGCCCTGCTGGCGGACGGCTCGGTGGTGGTGGCCGACACCGTGAACCACGCCCTGCGTCGCCTCGACCCGGAGACCGGTGAGGTGACCACCCTGGCCGGCACCGGCAGGCAGTGGTGGCAGGGGTCGGCCACCTCCGGCCCGGCCCGCGAGGTCGACCTCTCCTCGCCGTGGGACGTGGCGGTGTTCGGCGGCAAGGTGTGGATCGCCATGGCGGGCGTCCACCAGCTGTGGACGTACGACCCGGTCGCGGGCACGGTCGCCGTGGCGGCGGGCACCACCAACGAGGGCCTGGTCGACGGCCCCGGCGCCGAGGCCTGGTTCGCGCAGCCCTCCGGTCTCGCGGCCACCGCCGAGCGGCTGTGGCTCGCCGACTCCGAGACGAGCGCGCTGCGCTGGGTGGACCTGGACGGGCACGTCCACACGGCCGTCGGCACCGGCCTGTTCGACTTCGGTCACCGCGACGGCGCCGCCGGCCAGGCCCTGTTCCAGCACCCGCTGGGCGTCACCGCCCTGCCGGACGGCTCGGTGGCGGTCGCCGACACCTACAACCACGCCCTGCGCCGTTACGACCCGGCTACCGGCGAGGTCAGCACGCTCGCCACCGACCTGCGCGAGCCCAGCGACGCCGTGCTCGTGGGCGAGGACATCGTGGTGGTGGAGTCGGCCCGGCACCGGCTGACCCGGCTGCGGCTGCCCGAGGAGGCGGTGCGCGTGGAGGCGGTCGCCCACCGCACCCGGCGCGCGGCGACCGAGGTCGCCCCCGGCAGACTCCGGCTGGACGTCATCTTCCAGGCCCCCGCGGGCCAGAAGCTGGACACCAGATACGGTCCCTCGACCCGGCTCCTGGTCTCCGCCACCCCGCCCGAGCTGCTGCTCAAGGGCGAGGGGGCGGACACCGACCTGAGCCGGGACCTGGAGCTGGACCCGGCGGTCACCGAGGGCGTCCTGCACGTCTCGGCGATGGCCGCCAGCTGCGACGACGACACCGCGAACGAATACCCCGCCTGCCATGTCCACCAGCAGGACTGGGGCGTCCCGGTCCGTCTCACCGAGGGCGGGGCGGACCGCCTGCCGCTCGTCCTTGCGGGCATGGACCAGCAGTAGGCGTTACGGCACGTCAGACGCCGTAACCGTCGCTGTAGCCGTCGACGCTGTGGCGGTGGTGGTGGGGTTCCTCCTCCACCACCGGCGTCGGTGGCATCACCACGCGGCGGCGCCGGGCGATGCCGCTGAAGGTCGCCACGCCGATCAGTCCCACGGCCATCAGGATCAGGCCGACGACCGTGAGGTTGACGCCGTGCATGTGCCAGTCGGTCGCGAACGTGAGGATGGCCCCCACGGCGATGAGGATGATGCATCCTCCGAGCCCCATGAGAAGTCGCCTCCCCTTTCGGTTCCGGAATCTCCGGTGCCGTCCGGGTACCCGGGGAAGTCCCGCCTAGCCCTCGACCCGTCCTCGGTCAGCCCTCCAGAAAGGCCGTCAGGGCGTTCGCCAGCAGGAACGGGTCGTCCGCGCCGCACAGTTCGCGCACGCTGTGCATGGAGAGGATCGCCACGCCGATGTCGACCGTGCGGATGCCGTGGCGGGCCGCGGTGATGGGGCCGATGGTGGTGCCGCACGGCATGGAGTTGTTGGAGACGAACGACTGGAAGGGCACGTTCACCTTCTCGCAGGCGGCGGCGAACACCGCGCGGCCCGAACCGTCCGTGGCGTAGCGGTTGTTGACGTTGACCTTGAGGATGGGGCCGCCGTTGACCCGGGGGTGGTGCGTCGGGTCGTGCCGCTCGGCGTAGTTGGGGTGGACGGCGTGGCCCGTGTCGGAGGACAGACAGACCGTGCCGGCGAAGGCCCGGGCCCGGTCCTCGTACGAGCCGCCGCGCGCGAAGACCGAGCGCTCCAGCACGCTGCCGAGCAGCGGGCCGTCCGCGCCGGTGTCCGACTGGGAGCCGTTCTCCTCGTGGTCGAAGGCGGCCAGCACGGGGATACGGGTGAGCGGGGCGCCGGAGGTCGCGACGGCGGCCAGGGCGGCGGCGCCCGCGTGCACCGACAGCAGGTTGTCCATGCGCGGACCGGCGACCAGGTCCCGGTCCCGGCCGAGGTAGGCCGGGGCCTCCACCGGGTGCGTCATCAGGTCCCAGCCGGTGACCGAGCCGGCCGCGAGGCCCGTCTCCTGCTCCAGGAAGGCGATCAGATCGCCGTCGCTCACATCGTCGCCGAGACCCCAGACCGGCTGCAGGTGACGCTGCTTGTCGAGCTTGAGCCCCTCGGTGCTGACCGAACGGTCCAGATGGATGGCGAGCTGGGGCACGCGCAGCAGCGGCCGGTCCACGTTGACCAGGACCGAGGAGCCGTCCCTGAGGCTCAGCCGGCCGGCCAGGCCCAGGTCGCGGTCCAGCCAGGAGTTCATCAGCGGGCCGCCGTAGATCTCGACGGCGACCTGACGCCAGCCGTGCGCCCCGCTGTCCGGGCGCGGCTTGACCCTGAGGTTCGGGGAGTCGGTGTGTGCGCCGACGATGTGGAACGGCGTGTGCGCCGCGGCGCCCTCGGGGACGTACCAGGCGACGATCGCGCCGCCGCGCAGCACGTACTTGCCGCCGCTCGTGGAGTCCCAGGCGTCCGTCTCGGCGACCTGCCTGAAGCCCGCCTTCTCCAGCCGTTCGGCGGTGTTCGCCACGGCGTGGTACGGCGACGGGCTCGCCGCCAGGAAGGACATGAGGTCGTCGGTGTGGCCGCGGTCGAAGCGGGATGCTGCGCTCATGGGTTCACCTTAACGACGTGCACGGGCCCGCTCCCGGAAAGGGAGCGGGCCCGCACAGGGAATCCGCAACTACCTTCTAGAACGCGGCCTCGTCCAGCTCCATCAGGTCCAGCTCGACACCGGAGGCGACCTTGCGGGCGAGGGTGACGCCCGGCAGGACGTTCGCCGCGAAGAACTTCGCCGCGGCGATCTTGCCGGTGTAGAACGCCTGGTCCTTGGCGGAGGCCGTGGCCAGCTTCTCGGCGGCGACCGCGGCGCCCTTGAGCAGCAGGTAGCCGACGACGACGTCACCGGAGGCCATGAGCAGGCGGGTGGTGTTCAGGCCCACCTTGTAGATGTTCTTGGTGTCCTGCTCGGTGGCGGCGAGGTCGGTCAGCATCAGGCCGACGATCGCCTCCAGCTCCACGGCCGCCTTGGCCAGGTGCTCACGGGCGCCGGCCAGCTCCTCGCCGCCGGTGCCGAGCGCCAGGAACTTCTTGATGTCCTCGGCGAGGGAGTTCAGCGCGGCGCCCTGGTTGCGGACGATCTTCCGGAAGAAGAAGTCCTGGCCCTGGATCGCCGTGGTGCCCTCGTACAGGGTGTCGATCTTGGAGTCCCGGATGTACTGCTCGATCGGGTACTCCTGCAGGAAGCCGGAGCCGCCGAAGGTCTGCAGCGACTGGGCGAGCTGCTCGTAGCCCTTCTCGGAGCCGTAGCCCTTGACGATCGGCAGCAGCAGGTCGTTCAGCGCGTGCTCGGCGGAGGCGTCCTCGCCGGCCGCCTCCTTGATCTGGATCGCGTCCTGGATCGAGGCGGTGTACAGCACCAGGGCGCGCATGCCCTCCGCGTACGCCTTCTGCGTGATCAGCGAGCGGCGCACGTCCGGGTGGTGGGTGATGGTGACCTTGGGCGCGGTCTTGTCCATGAACTGCGCGAGGTCGGGGCCCTGGACGCGCTCCTTGGCGTACTCCAGCGCGTTCAGGTAGCCGGTGGACAGCGTGGAGATCGCCTTCGTGCCGACCATCATGCGGGCGAACTCGATGATGCGGAACATCTGGCGGATGCCGTCGTGCTTGTCGCCGATCAGCCAGCCCTTGGCGGGGTGCCGGTCGCCGAAGGTCATCTCGCAGGTGTTGGAGGCCTTCAGGCCCATCTTGTGCTCGACGTTGGTGGCGTAGACGCCGTTGCGCTCGCCCAGCTCGCCGGTCTCGAAGTCGAACAGGTACTTCGGCACGAGGAACAGGGACAGGCCCTTGGTGCCGGGGCCGGCGCCCTCGGGACGCGCGAGCACGTAGTGGAGGATGTTCTCCGACATGTCGTGCTCACCGGAGGTGATGAAGCGCTTCACGCCCTCGATGTGCCAGGAGCCGTCCTCCTGCTGGACCGCCTTGGTGCGGCCGGCGCCCACGTCGGAGCCCGCGTCGGGCTCGGTGAGCACCATCGTGGAGCCCCACTGCTTCTCCACGGCGATCTTCGCTATGTGCTTCTGGACCTCGTTGCCCTCCTCGAAGAGGATGCCGGCGAACGCCGGGCCCGAGGAGTACATCCACACGGCCGGGTTGGCGCCCAGGATCAGCTCGGCGTAGGCCCAGATCAGGGAGCGCGGCGAGGTGGTGCCGCCGATCTCCTCGGGCAGGCCGAGCCGCCAGTACTCGGAGTCCATGAAGGCCTGGTAGCTCTTCTTGAAGGACGCCGGGACGGGGGCGGTGTTGGTCTCGGGGTCGAAGACGGGCGGGTTGCGGTCGGCGTCGGCGAAGGACTCGGCCAGCTCGTTCTCGGAGAGGCGGGTCAGCTCCTCCAGGACGCTCTTGGCGGTGTCGACGTCCATCTCCTCGAACGGGCCGGTGCCGTACACCTTGTCGCGCCCCAGTACTTCGAAGAGGTTGAACTCGATGTCGCGGAGATTCGACTTGTAGTGCCCCATGGCGACGGCTCCGTAGAGGGATCGGCGAGGCACTGACTCCTCGCACCTAGTTCACGTACCAACAAGTAGCTACGATGATGCTACCCGCCGGTAATAACAAGCAACCCCACTTGCTCAAGTGTGAGCAGCGTCTACTCGGCCCCGCCGCTGAGCAGCGCCGCCCACCGGTCCGGCTGTTCGGCGAAAGTCAGGTGACCGCCCGGTATCTCCACCAGCCGGGCCCCCGGGATGCCCGTCGCCACCGCACGGTGCAGCCGGGGCGGGATCAGCCGGTCGTCGACCGGCGACACGACCAGTGTGGGTACGGTGATCCGGGCCAGGTCCGCGGTCACGTCCAGCCGCTCCACCAGCTCCACGTGCTCCGGCGTCCCCTTCGGCACATCCGCCCCGCTCTCCTTCACCGCCGCCTCCAGCTCCTGCGGGGCCATCGCCTCCAGGGCCGCCGGGCCCAGGGCGTGGGCGACCACGAAACGGCCCAGCGTGCCGGGGTCGCCCGACTCGATGAGCGCCCGCCACACGCGCGCGGTGAGCCGTACCTGCGCGTCGGCGCGGGCGAAGGGCGCGGTCAGCACGAGCCCCGTCACCCGCTCCGGATACCGCACGGCCAGCCGTATCGCCACCGCCCCGCCCAGCGAGTAGCCGGACACACCGAAGCGCTCGACGCCCTCCGCGTCGGCGGCGGCCACCAACCGGTCGGCCAGGCCGTCCAGTTCGAGCGGCCCGGTGGCGCGCGGGGTGCTGCCCGCGCCCGGATAGTCGGCGCCGATCACGCGGTACCTGGTCCTCAACTCCTCCATCACCGGTCCGTAGTTGGCCGCTGTCGAGCCGCCGGCGCCGTGAGCGAGGAGCAGGGTGGGGCGGGAGTGGGTGTCGGGCACAGGGATCCCCCAGGGGCAGTAGATGTGTATCGCTCGCTATAGAAATGCTAGCCCTGTTTCCCTAGTGCTCGCTACATAAAAGGCGCCCGACATCCGCCTCACCCCCGCCCTCGGTACGCTTGCGCCCATGTACGGCTACGACCAGAACGTCGGTGCTCAGCAGCAGTACGCCGCACCCCAGCAGCCGATGGCCGGCGGCTACGGGCAGCAGCCGCCGCTGTATCCCGAGCCGTCCCCGCCCTCCCTCGCGGACGCGGTGCGCGCCTTCACCACCGGGCAGATGTCCGCCGAGGACTTCCAGCAGATCTTCGCCACGTCGAAGGTGTACTGCCCACGCGGCGACACCCCCGGCTTCCTCGCCCTGCACAACACCCAGCAGCCGGTGATCCCGATGTTCACCTCGCTCAAGGAACTGCGCCGGTACGCGGGCAAGGAGTCCAAGTACTTCGTGATCACGGGGGCGGAGGTCATCGATCTCCTGCCGACCGGCTACGGCTTCGTCCTGGACATGGAGGGCGAACACCGGATGGTCTTCGACGCGAAGGCGGTCGAGCAGATGGTCGACTTCGCGATGCGCCGGATGTACGGCTAGCCGCCCTTGCCGCGCGGACGGCGGCTGTGGTGGGCCGGGGGCGGTGTCTTCGCGCTGACGGACGGTGTGCTGGGGGGTGGCCGGGGGGGTGGCGCCCGTCGTTTGCGCAGGCGGGGGCACGGCGGAAGGGCGGCTGGAGTCGTCCCATGGGATCGGCACCGAGAACGGCCCGCTGACGCGTTACGTCTACTCCTGTACCGACGCTCGGGGGGTGCGGCGCGAGTGTGTGAGCTCGGACACGGGCGGTGCGGCGTGGGCGTCGATCCGCTACGGCGCCGCGGACCCCGACGGGAGCGATTCCGGTCCTGGCCGGCGGGGTGCTCGCGGCCGTGCCCGTCGTCTTCTTCGCCTTTGTGTGACGCCTTTGTGCGACGCCGTTGTGCGACGCCTTGGAAAGTGCCCGTCACCTGGAGCCCGGAGGAATTACCTCCGGGCTCGTTCTGTTAGGGGTGGCATAAAGTTCAACGCTCAACTAATCTGGATGCACAAGGAGGTCCGACCATGCCTGCAGTGACCGTCGAGAACCCGTTGACGCTGCCCCGTGTGACCGCTCCCGCCGACGCCGTGGCGCGTCCGGTGCTTGCCGTCTCGACCGCTCCGAGCGGTTACGAGGGCGAGGGCTTCCCGGTGCGCCGGGCGTTCGCGGGGATCCACTACCGCCACCTCGACCCGTTCATCATGATGGACCAGATGGGCGAGGTGGAGTACGCGCCGGGTGAGCCCAAGGGCACCCCCTGGCACCCGCACCGCGGTTTCGAGACCGTCACCTACATCATCGACGGCACCTTCGACCACCAGGACAGCCACGGCGGGGGCGGCACCATCACCAACGGCGACACCCAGTGGATGACGGCCGGCTCGGGTCTGCTGCACATCGAGGCTCCGCCGGAGTCCCTCGTCGTGTCCGGCGGCCTCTTCCACGGCCTGCAGCTGTGGGTGAACCTCCCGGCCAAGGACAAGATGATGGCCCCCCGCTACCAGGACATCCGCGGCGGCAGCGTGCAGCTGCTGACGACCCCGGACGGCGGTGCGCTGCTGCGCGTCATCGCGGGCGAACTGGACGGCCACAAGGGCCCCGGCATCACGCACACCCCGATCACGATGGTCCACGCGACGGTCGCCCCCGGCGCCGAGGTCACCCTGCCCTGGCGGGAGGACTTCAACGGCCTGGCCTACGTCCTCGCGGGACGCGGCAGCGTCGGTGCGGAGCGCCGGCCGATCCGCCTCGGCCAGACCGCGGTGTTCGGCGCCGGGTCCGCGCTGACCGTCCGCGCGGACGACAAGCAGGACGCCCACACCCCGGATCTGGAGGTCGTCGTGCTGGGCGGACAGCCCATACGGGAGCCCATGGCGCACTACGGACCCTTCGTCATGAACACCAAGGAAGAGCTGATGCAGGCCTTCGAGGACTTCCAGAAGGGCCGGCTGGGGACGATCCCGGCGGTGCACGGGATGTCCGCGAACGGTATCTGACCTGCGCCGAAAGGGGACAGGCCGTGGACCCTAGGTCCACGGCCTGTCCCCTTTCACAAGGAGGTCACCAGCACAGCTTGCTGATCGTGTGGCTGTCGCAGATTCCGTTGCCGTGCTCGCCAGCGGAGGCGACGGGGGCTGCCAGCACGGTCAGGAGCGCGGCGGCGAAGAAAGCAGCGATGGTACGCATAGTGATCGATTCCTTTCCTGGGTCCTCCGGCAAGACGGATGGTCTTGGGGGAATGCCCTCAGGCTTGCCTAGATCGTCACGCGCTGCATCTCGAACGCACACACGGAGTGAACGGCCCTCCCGCACCACGCCGAGGACGCCCACCAGGGACGGCGTGCGCCTCACCCGCCCGGGCCCGCGCGGCAGGACACCCGGCGGTGCGCATGATCCGCTGGACGCGTGCAGTTGTTGCCCGACCCCGTTCGACGCCTTGCCGCCTGGTGTGCCGTGCTGCTGCTGGTCGCCGGGGTGGGGTGGGTCGGGGTACGGCTGTGCGGGGAGTTCCGTACCGCCGTCACACCGGTGCTGCTCGCGCTGCTCGGTACCGCGCTGCTCGGACCGCTGTACCGGCGGCTCGTGCGGAGCGGGGTGCAGGCGTCGGTGGCGGCCGGGCTCACCTGTGTCGCCGTCGTGGCCGTCGTCGGCGGTGCCGTGTACATCGTCGTCGCGGCGCTCATCGACACCGGCGACCAGATCATCGCCTCGCTGCGGGAGGCCGCCAAGGGTGTCGCACAGCACTTCGGGGCCGCGGGTACCGGTCTCGACGACCTCGCCGCGAACTCGCGCGCGCTGCTGAGCAGGTTCGGGGGCACGGCCGCGTCCAACGTCATCAGTGGGGTCAGCGTCGTCGGCGAGTCCCTCGCGATGGCCGTGCTCGCCCTGTTGCTCGTCTTCTTCTTCCTGCGCGACTCCCACCGGGCCGTGGAGGTCCTGCGGGCCGTCGCGCCCGGCGGCACCGCCGACACCCTGGAGGCCGTCGCCCGGCGTGCCTTCGAGGCGGTCGAGGGGTTCATGCGCGGCACGACGCTCATCGCGCTCATCGACGCCGTGTGCATCACTGTCGGTCTGCTGGTCCTCCAGGTGCCCGGCGCGGTCGGGCTCGGTGCGCTCGTCTTCGTCGGCGCCTACATCCCCTACCTCGGTGCCTTCGTCTCCGGTGCGGTGGCCGTCCTGGTCGCCCTCGCCGACCGCGGCTTCGTCATCGCCCTGTGGACGCTCGGGGTCGTCCTCGCCGTGCAGGTGCTGGAGGGGCATGTGCTGCAGCCGGTCATCCAGAGCCGGACCGTGCAGATGCACCCGGCCGTGGTGATGCTCGCCATCACCGCCGGGGCGTCCGTGGCGGGCATCCTCGGGATGCTGCTCGCGGTCCCGCTGACCGCGGCCGCCTTCGGGGTCGTACAGGAACTGCGGACCCGTTACGCGGCGCCCTCCGAGGCGTCCGCCTCCGACGCGCCCGACTCCGGCGCGTCGGGCTCCGGCTCGTCGTCCGGCGGGCCATCCGCCGGTGTGCCGCCTGCCGACGACGCGTCACCTTCCGGCCCGTCCTCGTCCGACGCAGCCCGCGGCACGCCTCCAGGCACACCCCCGGCCGCACCCCCCGACTCATAGAGCTCGAACCAGATGCTCTTGCCCTCGCCCCGCGGGTCCACCCCCCAGGCGTCCGCGAGGAGTTCGATCAGCATCAGACCGCGGCCGGAGGAGGCCAGTTCGCCGGGGCGGCGCTTGTGCGGGAGGTCGTCGCCCGCGTCGGTGACCTGCACCCGCAGGCCACGCGCGCCCGTCTCCCCGGTCACCTCGGCGAGCAGCAGCGCGTCGGTGTCGGTGTGGACGAGGACGTTGGTGACCATCTCGGAGACCAGCAGCACCGCCGAGTCGACCTGTTCGGCCGAGGCCCAGTCGTGCAGCAGCTCGCGCACGTGCCGGCGGGCCTCGGCGATCCGGTCCGGCTCGTCCTGGGCCACCGACAGCAGGGTGCGCCGTACGGCGGGCCGCGCGGCGCCCTCCAGCAGCCGGCACAGCAGCACCAGCGCGATGTCGTCCTCGCGGCGGTCCGCCAGGGGACCGGTGGTGTGGTGGGAGGACGGTCCGTGCACGCCCTGCACCAGCGCGTCGGCCAGTGACTCCAGGCCGACCCCGTCTTCGGCCCCGTCGCCCCCTGGATGCGCCTCCAGGATCGCGCGCAGCCGGCGCCAGCCGCTGTCCAGGTCGTGTCCGCCGGTCTCGAGCAGGCCGTCGGTGCAGAGCATCAGCGTCTCGCCGGGTTCCAGGGTGAACCGGGTCGTCGGATAGTCCGGGTCCGGGTCCACGCCCAGCGGCAGTCCGCCCGCCGTCGGCCTCATCATGACCGTGCCGTCGGCCATCCGGATCGCCGGGTCCGGGTGCCCGGCGCGGGCGATCTCCAGTTTCCCGGTCGCCGGGTCGGCCTCCACGTACACGCAGGTCGCGAAGCGGACGTCGGTCATCTGGTCGTCGTGGGTGATGCCGTGCAGGAACCGGGAGGCGCGGGTGAGCACGGCGTCCGGGCGGTGGCCCTCGGCGGCGTAGGCGCGCAGGGCGATGCGCAGCTGGCCCATGAGACCCGCGGCCCGTACGTCATGGCCCTGGACGTCGCCCATGGCCAGCGCGAAGCGGCCGGAGGGCAGCGGGATCATGTCGTACCAGTCGCCGCCGACCTGGAGCCCGCCGCCCGTCGGGATGTACCGGGCGGCCACCTGCATCCCGGGGATCTCCGGGCCGAGCGAGGGCAGCATGGAGCGCTGCAGGCCCTCGGTCAGTTCCCGCTCGGACTCCTCGGCCCCGGCCCGGGACAGCGCCTGGGCGAGCATCCGGGCCACCGTCGTCAGCACGGCGCGCTCGTCGGGCGTGAACGCCACCGGATAGGCGAAGGCCGCCATCCAGGCGCCCATCGTGCGTCCGGCCGCCGTCAGCGGCAGGAAGGCCCAGGAGCGGCGTCCGAAGCGCCGGGCGAGCGGCCAGGTCGCCGGGTAGCGGGCCTTGTACTCCGCGGGGGAGGACAGATACACCGCGCGGCCCGTGCGGACCACCTCGGCCGCCGGGTAGTGGGTGCGCAGCGACATGTGGGAGAAGGGGCCCATGTCGCCGGGCTGGTGCCCGTGCTGGCCGGTGATCGTCAGCCGGTCGCCCTCCACCCCGAACACCACGAGCCCGTCCGGGGAGAAGCCCGGCATCGACAGGCCGCCGACCACCCGCAGCACCTCGGCGGTGGACCGCGCCTCGGCCAGCGCCCGGCCCGCGTCCAGCAGGAACGCCTCCCGCGAGCGCCGCCAGTCGCCGGTGACCGCGCTGCGGGCGGCCCGGGTGCCCGGGGTCGGCTCGGTGACCTCCTGCAGGGTGCCGATCAGCTCGTACGCCCGCCGCTCGGGATCGAAGGACGGCTTGGAGCGGCTGCGGACGACCCGCAGGACGTTCCCCTGCTCGTCCATGATCCGGATGCGCACCTCGGCGAGCGTGCCCTCGTCGACGGCCAGCGGGATCACCCCGGTGATCTCGTTCCAGTCCTCGGGGTGCAGCCGGGCCCGGGTCTGGACCTCGGTGAGGGTGGTCGGCTCCGCGGGCAGCCCGAGCAGCCGCGCCGCCTCCGCGTCCACGGTGACTTCTCGGGCGGCCGTGTCCCAGTGCCACAGCCCGGTCGCGAGGGCGGCGAGGACATCCCCGACCGACGGGAGGGGCTCGCCTGTACGCATTCGCCCACTTTAAGAAGATCTGACCGATAGGTGCCACCGTAGGAACAGAGGATCCCGAGCCGCTCCGGCTCGGAGGATCCTCCAGTGCGGAGGCACGCGAAATGGTGGGGAGCCGAGCTTGGGGTGCCCGGTACCCTTGATGGGTCCGGGCCCCGTGCCCGTTCTTGCCGGGGCGGCAAACCCGGCAGACGCCAACTCTTCTCGAAGGACGATGAACGACGATGCATCGGTACAGGTCCCACACCTGCGGGCAGCTCCGCGCCTCTGACGTCGGCACCGACGTCCGGCTGAGCGGCTGGCTGCACAATCGGCGCGACCTGGGCGGCATCCTCTTCATCGATCTGCGCGACCACTACGGCATCACGCAGCTGGTCGCCCGCCCCGGCACGCCGGCGTACGAGGCCCTGGACAAGATCTCCAAGGAGTCCACGGTCCGCGTCGACGGCCGCGTTGTTTCACGTGGAACCGAGAACATCAACCCCGACCTGCCCACCGGTGAGGTCGAGGTCGAGGTGGCCGAGGTCGAGCTGCTGGGCGCCGCCGCGCCGCTGCCGTTCACGATCAACACCGAGGACGGCGTCAACGAGGAACGGCGCCTGGAGTACCGCTTCCTGGACCTGCGCCGCGAGCGCATGCACCGCAACATCATGCTGCGTACGGCGGTCATCTCGGCGATGCGCCACAAGATGACGGCGATGGGCTTCAACGAGATGGCGACGCCGATCCTGTCCGCCACCTCCCCCGAGGGCGCGCGCGACTTCGTCGTCCCCTCGCGTCTGCACCCCGGCAAGTTCTACGCGCTTCCGCAGGCCCCGCAGCAGTTCAAGCAGCTGCTGATGATCTCCGGCTTCGACCGCTACTTCCAGATCGCGCCCTGCTTCCGGGACGAGGACGCCCGCGCCGACCGCTCGCCGGGCGAGTTCTACCAGCTCGACATCGAGATGTCCTTCGTCGAGCAGGAGGACATCTTCCAGCCCGTCGAGAAGCTGATGACGGAGCTGTTCGAGGAGTTCGGCGGCGGCCGCCACGTCACCTCCCCGTTCCCCCGCATCCCGTTCCGCGAGGCGATGCTGAAGTACGGCTCCGACAAGCCGGACCTGCGCGCCAAGCTGGAGCTGGTGGACATCACCGATGTCTTCGAGGGCTCGGAGTTCAAGGCGTTCGCCGGCAAGCACGTGCGCGCGCTGGCCGTCCCGGCCGTCCAGGACCAGCCGCGCAAGTTCTTCGACCAGCTCGGCGAGTTCGCGGTCTCGCTCGGCGCGAAGGGCCTGGCCTGGGTCCGTGTCGGCGAGGACGGCGCGCTGTCCGGCCCGATCGCGAAGTTCCTCACCGAGGACAACGTCGCCGAGCTGACCAAGCGCCTGTCGCTGGCCCCCGGCCACGCGGTCTTCTTCGGCGCGGGCGAGTTCGACGAGGTCTCCAAGATCATGGGCGCGGTGCGGGTGGAGGCCGCTCGCCGGGCCGGTCACTTCGAGGAGGGCGTCTTCCGCTTCTGCTGGATCGTCGACTTCCCGATGTACGAGAAGGACGAGGAGACCGGAGCGATCGACTTCTCGCACAACCCCTTCTCCATGCCGCAGGGCGGTCTGGAGGCCCTTCAGACCCAGGACCCGCTGGACATCCTGGGCTGGCAGTACGACATCGTGTGCAACGGCGTCGAGCTGTCCTCCGGCGCGATCCGGAACCACGAGCCGGAGATCATGCTCAAGGCCTTCGAGATCGCGGGCTACGACCGTGAGACCGTCGAGGAGAAGTTCGCCGGCATGCTCCGCGCGTTCCGCTTCGGTGCCCCGCCGCACGGCGGCATCGCCCCCGGCGTCGACCGCATCGTCATGCTCCTCGCGGACGAGCCCAACATCCGCGAGACGATCGCCTTCCCGCTCAACGGCAACGCCCAGGACCTGATGATGGGCGCCCCGACCGAGCTGGAGGAGGCCCGCCTGCGCGAGCTGCACCTGAACATCAGGAAGCCGCAGCCGAAGTAGTACGGCGCCGTCCGTCAGTCCCCCGCGTCGGGGCCGGAGTCCGTCTCCGGCTCGATGTCGGGGGACGCGCCGTCTTCCAGGAGGCGCTCGGCGATGTCGTCGGACCAGCGCTGGGCCCAGGCGCGCAGGGCCATGACCTGGTCCTCCGTCAGCCCGTACCGGAAGAAGTCCACGTCGGAATAGAAGTCCGTACCCGTCAGCCGGGACTGCAGGGTCGGCAGATCGAACGGGTCGTGGGCGTGCCGACGGCCCAGTTCCTCCAGGTCGGGCAGGGAGAAGCGGGCGGCGGCGGCCCGCGCGTCGATCAGGTCGACGGCCGCGCCCCGGTCGTACAGCGCCCGGATCTTCGTGCCGACGGCGTCCTCCAGGGAGAGCGCAGGCCCGTACGCGGTGAGCGCCGGCGGCTGCCAGAAGGCCTCCTTGTGCAGCACGAGGGCGCACCTCCCGCCGGTCGGCGGGTCGCTGACCGTCAGCTGCGCGCTGAGCGCGGCGACCGCACCGACTCGCACCTGCCGGCCCCGCGCCTCCAGGGCCGTGCCGAGCGCGGCGGCGATCCGGTCCATGCCCTCGGAACTCTCCGTGGCGAAGTCGAGATTCGCGTGCGGACGCGACACCAGTCCGTGCGCCTGCAGCGCGTATCCACCGGCGAGCACCAGCCCGTACGGACCGCCCGTGGTGACGACGTCGGCGAGGAGCCGGTGGTGGGGTTCGGGGACGTTCAAGATTTTTTCCGGGTTCTGTCACACGGGCACGGGCCGGGGGGTCAAAGAGGTGTCCGCAGTCGGATCCCCTCTCCACGGGAGCCTCTCATGCACACCGCCCACATCGTCGTCACCCTGCTCGCCGCGCTGATGGCCGGTTTCTCCGGCGCCGTACTGCTGCTGCGGGCCCAGTGGATCGTCAAGACGCTCACCGACTACCGGGTGCCGCGATCGTGGTGGACCCTGCTCGGGGTGGCCAAGGCCGCCGGGGCCGTGGGTCTGGTCGTCGGGCTGTTCGTGCCGGTGATCGGGGTGCTGGCCGGGATCGGGCTGGTGCTCTACTTCCTCGGGGCCGCTGTCACCGTGGCCCGCGCCCGCTGGTACTCCCACATCCCCTTCCCGCTGATCTACGCGGCCCCCGTCGTCGGCGCGCTCGTCCTCGGACACGCCGCCTGAGATTCTCGCGGCTGGGCGGCAACAAGTAGTTCCGCACACCGGTCATCGGCCCGGTCGGCGCAGGAGGTAGCCCAGGACGCCGCCGAGGCTCTCGTCGTCCAGGTGGCGGATGTCGTACCAGTTGCGCCGCTCGACGGGCGCGAGCACGGCCTCAAGGGTGCACGACCATGCCTCGCACACGGCGCGAAGGAAGAGCCCTTCAAGCTCCCCCGACATCCGCCACCACGCCTTCTGCCAGGTCAGCGTGGTGTGGTGGCGTGCGAACCCGTAGTCGGCGTCAAAGTTCTCCACCGCAGGGAACACCTCCGACAGGGGCGCGGTGGCGGCTCTGCCGCAGATGATGATCCAGTCCTCGGGCAGTCGCACGGACTGCCCCGACAAGTAGTGGAGGACCTCCGGAGGCCGGCTTCGCCATGCCAGGGGAAGACCGAAGGACAGGAAGACCTCGTCGC
Source organism: Streptomyces puniciscabiei (assembly GCF_006715785.1). Classification (NCBI taxonomy): domain Bacteria; kingdom Bacillati; phylum Actinomycetota; class Actinomycetes; order Kitasatosporales; family Streptomycetaceae; genus Streptomyces; species Streptomyces puniciscabiei. Next base: position 3,020,792 of record NZ_VFNX01000001.1, on the reverse strand, counting down.
GCCGGGCGACCCAGCCGGCGGCGTCGGCCGGACGGAGCAGGCCCTGGCCCGTGATGGCGAAGGCGACGTCGTCCGGGATCCCGTTGAAGGCGCTGTACAGGGTGTAGGCGTGTTCCAGCTGGAAGGGGTCGCTGAACTGCCCGAGGTCGCGGAGCCGTTGCTCCTGGCTGCGCATCCACGCGCGCATCCCGTCCTGCGTGGCGACCAGGGCGGCCTGGTCGCGCGAGGCCCGGCCGGGCCGGCCGGCGAGGTACCCGGCGAAGGCGGTCGACTCGTCCGCCAGGAACCCGTTGACCGTGACGATCCCCCGGTAGTTGCCGCGCCCCGCGTAGAACAGTTCGTCCCCGAGCGTGGCCAGGCCGATACGCCGTCCCCGGTCGTCGAGGAGTTCCGTGGCCCGGCGCACGAAGTCGTCGCGCAGCCGGAGACGTTGCTTCTCCTGCCCGGCGCGCCATCCGTGGGTCGCCGGTGGATGCAGCCGGTCGAAGACCTCGTCCGCCTCTCCCGTGGCCAGGGAGAAGGGGGCGAGGACCCCGGGATCGGACGCGCCCGGTTCCCAGATGCGGATGGGTACGGCGTTCTCCAGGACCAGCCGCCGCACCAGCTGGTCGAGACGGTCGTCGTCGGTGTAGTAGAGCAGACCCCGCACGTCGTTGGGGCCCTTCTTCAGGGTGACGCGGACCGTCGTGCCCTCCGGGACCCAGCCCTGGCCGGTCAGTGGTGTCAGCAGGGGGCGGCTGGACGGGCCGTCGAAGGAGAGGCGGCGGGCGTCCTGGGTGCCGGCGTCGTAGCGGCGGGTGATCAGCTCCACCTCGTCGCCCAGCAGGAACACGGAGAAGAAGCCGATGCCGAACCGCCCGCTGGGCGTGAACCCGCCGTCGGCGAGCCCGGGCAGCCGGTTGCGGACGGCGGCGGAACTCCAGCCGCTGTTGCCGAAGTCGAGCAGGCCGTGGATGAGGGTCTCCTCGTCCATGCCGAGGCCGTTGTCGCGGACCTCCAGCTGCCAGGAGCCGTCGGTCCGGGTCAGCCGGACCTCGATGCGCCCGTCGGTGAAGCCGGGTTGCAGCGCCTGGCGGGCCAGGACGGCGTCCTGAGCGTTCTGGATCAGTTCGCGCACCGCGACCTCCGGCTGGTCGCCGTACAGCTGCTCCCCGCCCAGGCTCTTGACCAGGGCGGGGACGTCGGAGACCTTGACCGTGGCGTCGATGGGGCGCCAGCCCTGGACGCGGAAGTGCTGGGCGAACCGCTCCGGCGCGTCGACCCCGGCGACCGCGCGGGCCGCGAGCCGGTGCTGCCCGTGGTCGTGCAGGAGTGCGTCGACGGCTTTCAGTTCGCGGTCGACGGCGCGCAGGTGGTCGAGGGCCAGCCACCAGGCACCGGTGTCCTCGGGGAGGAACGGCCGGTTGGAGGAGTACCTGACCCGGTCGCCGTCCAGCACCGGTTGGCTGACGTGCACCTGGAAACGCCAGTGCTCCCGGGAGCCGCCCTGCGGATCGCGCAGCGAGAACAGGAACTCCGGAGCGCGCCGGGCGTCGATCTGGGTGGCGTCGGCGAGCCGCAGGACGCAGGCCAGTTTGAGCTTGTCGAGGGTCCACTCGCCCGGCTGCCCGGGGAGTGGACCGCTGCGGTGGCGGAACTCCTCCGCGAGCCGGTCCACGGGCCACCAGTGGCTGGCCGCGAGAGCGCCGATCAACGGGCCGTAGAACTCGCGCAGCCGGCCGTCCTCGATGAGGTGGATCTCCTGGCCCGTGCTGGACCGCCAGGCCTGGTCCACCAGGCGGCGCGCCTGTTCCGCGTGCGTCTCGCGGATGGCGGTCGCCCGGCACTCCTCGGTGATCTCGGCGGGCGGATCGTCCAGCTCGTCCCGGTCCGGCCAGCACCCCTTGCGGTGGTAGTACGTCATCGACACGAGGTCGTGCCAGCGTGACTCACCCAGGGTGTCCCGCACGCTCGTCCGGTACGCGGCCTCGCCCATCGCGGCGTCGTGCAGCACGAAGGCACACCCGAGGACGTACGCCTCGGCGGGATTGAGGGTGACCTCGTGTCCGCACACGAGATCGGCCGTCTCCCACAGGGCGTCCACATGGCTGATGTCGTGCACCGTGAAGTCGGGCATGCTGCGGGCGTTCTCCCCGAGGAGCACCGCCGCGTTCCGGCGCAGGTCGAGGTACGACGTGCGCAGCTGTTCGCGCTGCTCGGCCTGGGCGTCACCGTCCGTCCTCGCGGCCAGGGTGCTCCGCCACAGGAAGGTGCTCTGGTAGCCGTGCTCGGGCACCGGGACGATCACCTCATCGACGGCAGGAGGAGGAGCCCGGCGAGCAGCCACATCGCGATCACCGAGACGAGGATGAAGAGCAGTACGTACGTCTCGTACCAGCGCACGAAGTTGCCGGGGCGGGGACGCTCGCGGAAGCCGGGGCCGATCAACTCGTCGGTGATGTCGCACTCTTCGTTGCGGTAGTCGAGCCAGGACAGCACGCCGACGAGGATCAGGGTGCAGGTGAAGGCGGCGACCACGGTGGTCAGGGTGAGCAGCCCGATCACACCGCCGCGCGCGGTGGACGCGGGGATGTCCCACCTCCGGTATCCCACGAAGAGGGCGACGGCGCCGCTCGCGAGTGCGGTGGCGAGCGTCTGGTAGAGGGCGAGGAAGCGGTGGGCGTTCTCGTTCACCGCGTTGATCTGCTGCAGGATGTAGCGGTACCGCTCTAACGCGAACTCCCTGCGGACCGAAGCCCCTTCGGGCCCCGTCTCCCCCGTTGCCGTCATCGTCCCCCACCCGTCCGATCCGTCATCAGGATAGGTAAGACACCGCCCGGCCGCAGCCTGTGCGGGCCACTTGCCGGGCGGTGGACGAGAGCGAGGTGCGGCGGGGTTACTGCTCCTCGCCGCCGAAGCGCTCCTTGTACGCCGCCAGGTCCTCGTCGGTCAGCTTGGCGAACAGCACCGGCGGGACCGTGAAGGGGGTGCCGTCCGGGACCGTGGCGAGTGCCCTGGCCTCGTCGGCGGTGACCCAGGTCGCGGTGTCGTCGGCCAGCGAGAACGCCTCGCGCATCGTCTTCGCCGAGGCCGGGATCAGCGGCTCGGAGACCACCGCGTACAGGTGGATCAGGTTCATCGCCGTACGCAGTGTGAGGGCCGCGGCGTCCTTGTCGGTCTTGATCTGCAGCCAGGGGGCCTTCTCCTCCAGGTAGGAGTTGCCCGCCGACCACAGGGCACGCAGGGCCGCGGCGGCCTTGCGGAACTGCATGGCCTCCATGTGGCCCTCGTACTCGGCGAGGAGCTCGGCGATCTGCTCGCCGAGCCGCGTCTCGGCCTCGCCGGGGGTGCCGCCCGCGGGGACCTCCTCGCCGAAGCGCTTCTTCGAGAAGGACAGGACGCGGTTGACGAAGTTGCCGAGGGTGTCGGCGAGGTCCTTGTTGACCGTGGCGGTGAAGTGCTCCCAGGTGAAGGACGAGTCGTCCGACTCCGGGGCGTTGGCGATGAGGAAGTAGCGCCAGTAGTCGGCGGGCAGGATGTCCAGGGCCTGGTCGGTGAAGACACCGCGCTTCTGGCTGGTGGAGAACTTCCCGCCGTAGTACGTCAGCCAGTTGAAGGCCTTGACGTAGTCGACCTTCTTCCACGGCTCGCGCACGCCCAGCTCGGTGGCCGGGAACATCACCGTGTGGAAGGGGACGTTGTCCTTCGCCATGAACTCGGTGTAGCGCACGGTCTCGTCCGCGTCGTACCACCAGGACTTCCAGTCACGGTTGTCCGGGTCCTGGTCGGCCCACTCCTTCGTCGCGCCGATGTACTCGATCGGCGCGTCGAACCAGACGTAGAAGACCTTGCCCTCGGCGGCCAGCTCCGGCCAGGTGTCGGCCGGGACCGGGACGCCCCAGTCCAGGTCACGGGTGATCGCGCGGTCGTGCAGGCCCTCGGTCAGCCACTTGTGGGCGATGGAGGAGGCGAGCTGCGGCCAGTCCTTGTCGTGCCGGGCCACCCACTCGCGGACCTCGTTCTCCAGCTTCGACTGCAGGAGGAAGAGGTGCTTGGTCTCGCGGACCTCCAGGTCCGTGGAGCCGGAGATCGCCGAGCGCGGGTTGATCAGGTCGGTCGGGTCCAGCACGCGGGTGCAGTTCTCGCACTGGTCGCCGCGGGCCTTGTCGTAGCCGCAGTGCGGGCAGGTGCCCTCGACGTAGCGGTCGGGCAGGAAGCGGCCGTCGGCGGGGCTGTAGACCTGGCGGATCGCCCGCTCCTCGATGAAGCCGTTCTCGTGCAGCTTGCGGGCGAAGTGCTGGGTGATGTCCCGGTTCTCCGGGGAGGAGCTGCGGCCGAAGTAGTCGAAGGCGAGGTGGAAGCCGTCGTAGACCGCCTTCTGCGCGTCGTGCGCCTGGGCGCAGAACTCGGCGACCGGCAGGCCCTGCTCCTTCGCGGCAAGCTCGGCCGGGGTGCCGTGCTCGTCGGTGGCGCAGATGTACAGGACGTCGTGGCCGCGCTGGCGGAGGTAGCGGGAGTACACGTCCGCCGGGAGCATGGACCCCACCATGTTGCCCAGGTGCTTGATCCCGTTGATGTACGGAAGGGCGCTGGTGATGAGGTGTCGAGCCATCGTGGCTGCTCCCAGGTCGCTGCTTTTCTGCGGTTTCGAACCTTGAAATCGTAGCCGACACGGGTGGGCCGCCCGCTTCCCGTTTTACAGCGTGGGAAGGGGCGGCCCGAGGATTGCCCGTGGTGACCGAGTGTTACGGCCGCCAGGCGGCGAGTACGCCTTCGTAGAGCTCCGCGTCGGTCAGCTCGCGGGGGGCGGGGCCCGCGTGGAAGAAGGACGTGTTGCCGGTCTTCAGCTTGCGGAGGTAGTCGAAGGCCTTGTTGTCGTGCTCTCCGAAGGCGACGAAGGAGAAGAAGACGGTGGGGTGCGACTGCGCCGCGTCGGTGAGGGCCTGGGTGGCGGGGGTCTTCGCGTCCGGGGCGCCGTCGGTCTGGAAGACGACGAGGGCGGGGGTGCGGGGGGTGGTGTCCTTCTCGTACTGGTCGTAGTGGGCGAGTACGGCCTCCACGGCGGCGTGGTAGCTGGTACGGCCCATGCGGCCGAGGCCGGCGTGGACGTCGTCGATCTTGGTCTCGTGGTCCGGGGTGAGGGTGAGGTCGGTGGTGCCGTCGAGCTCCGTGGAGAAGAAGACGGTGTGGACCGCGGCCTCGGGGTCCAGGTGGGCGGCGAGGGCGAGGGTCTGGTCGGCGAGGGCCTGGGCGGAGCCGTCCTTGTAGTACGGCCGCATGCTCGCGGAGCGGTCGAGCACGAGGTAGACCTTGGCTCGGGTGCCGGTGAGGTCGGTCTTCTTCAGCGTCGCTGTGGCGGCCTTGTAGGCGGTGGCGAGGGAGGGGGTGCGGGACTTGACCCTGGCGAGGGGGGTGGCGGGGGTCTTCGTGGCCGACACCGCCTCCGGCGTGGGAGCCGGTTCGGCGTGCGCCTCGGCTTCGCGGGTTGTCTGCGGTGCTTCGGCGTGGGGCGCCTCCGCCTCGGCTTCGCCTTCGGCGGTGTCGTTCCCACCCGCACCACCCGTGCGGGTCTCGTCGTCGGGTGCGGGTGGCCCCTGTGGGGCGTCCTCGCCGTCGGCGGCTTGCGGGGCGGTCGGCTCGTCGGTCGGTGCGGTGGGCTCCTCCACCGTCACGGACGCCGCCTCGACGGCCTCCTCCGCCTCGGCTTCGCGGGTTGTCTGCGGTGCTTCGGCGTGGGGCGCCTCCGCCTCGGCTTCGCCTTCGGCGGTGTCGTTCCCACCCGCACCACCCGTGCGGGTCTCGTCGTCGGGTGCGGGTGGCCCCTGTGGGGCGTCCTCGCCGTCGGCGGCTTGCGGGGCGGTCGGCTCGTCGGTCGGTGCGGTGGGCTCCTCCACCGTCACGGACGCCGCCTCGACGGCCTCCTCCGCCTCGGCTTCCGGCGCGGCCTGCGCCTCAGCCTCGGGCCTCACCTGCGCCTCAGCCTCCGGCTCGGGCTGCGTCTCGGCCTCGGGCTCGACCGGCGCCTCGGGTTCGACCGGCGCCTCGGGCTCGACCGGCGCCTCAGCCTCGGGCTCGACCGGCGCCTCAGCCTCGGGCTCGACCGGCGCCTCAGCCTCGGGCTCGACCGGCGCCTCGGGCTCGGGCTTCGGCTCTGGCTCGGGCTTCGTCGGTTCTGTCGGGTGGGGGACCTTCACCTTGTCGAAGGCGGCTGCCACCAGGTCGTGCTCCTCGGGGGAGGAGCGGCGGGGTTCGGGGACGGTGCGGTCGGTCGTGTGGGGTGTGGTTTCCGGTTGGGTCGGCAGGCGGTGTGCATCCTCTGCCTCGGTGGGGCGTCCCTTGCGGGAGCGGCTGAATGCGTTCCGCAGGCGAGTGAGAATGCCCATTGCGCAACCCTTCGCGTGAGTTGATGCCCGTCGATCCCTGGCCAGGACGGACACGTAAGGTTAGCGAAGGGCTCAGTGAGGGGAAGCGATCGACCTGGCCGCCGCGACCTCCTGGCGGAGGGGCTCCAGGACACTGCCCGCGGGACCGGTGAGATCCGTGCGCACCGGCGTCAGGGTTTCCGCGTCCCGTACGCCCTCCGACAGCTCCCGGAGCTGCAGGACCACCTGGGCGATCTCGGCCGGGGCCGGGGGCGGTGCCCCGTGCCGCACGCGGACGCGGGCGGCCGTCGTCGCGTCGACGATCCGCTCCACCGCCACCACCAGCGGCCACCACGCGGCGGCACGCCGGCCGGTCGGCGGTGGTTCGGTCAGGGCCCGCTGGAACTCCGTACGGATCACCGACAGGTCGCGGTAGAGGCGGCGGCGCATGCGGGCACGGGCGGCCGGGTCGCCGTCGGGGGCGAAGGCCGCTTCCACATAGCGGGCCGTGTCCGCCACCGCGTCGGCCAGGCGGTCGCCGACCCTGGTGCGCCAGCTCTCCGGCCACAGGAGGTAGCCGGCGGTGAGCGCGATCGCGCAGCCCAGGAGTGAGTCCGTCAGGCGGGGGAGGAGAAGGGCCGTGCCCTGGTGGTTCAGGATGTCCGAGAGGAGGAGGATCACGGGGGTGATCGCCGCCGTCTGGTAGCCGTAGCCCCGGGGGGTCAGGGCCGGGATCAGGGGGGCCAGGAGCAGCATCGCCAGGACGTCCCACCAGCCCAGTGGGACCTCCGCCAGGACCACCGCGGCGATGACCAGGCCCGCCACCGTGCCGAGGGCGCGCAGCAGGGCGCGGGAGAAGACCGAGCCGAAGTCGGGCTTCAGCACGAAGGTGATCGTCAGGGCCACCCAGTAGGAGCGGGGCACGGGGATCAGCGACACCAGGGCCTGGGCGATGCCGATGCAGACCGCGAGGCGCAGCCCGTAGCGCCAGGAGTTGGCGGAGAGGATCACGTTGCGGGCCGCTCTCGCCGTGCGGATGCCCAGCGCCGCCGGGCGGCCCAGGCGGTCGTCGATGCCCCGGGGGTCCACGTCGGGGGCCGTCACCACCTCGGCCGTGTGGCGCAGGGCGTGGTCCACCGCGCGGGCCGTCTCCGTCGCCGGTGCCGGGAGGTTCAGGGCTGTCGGGCCCGTGTGGCCCGTCGCGACCGCCCGGGCCAGGTGGCGGATCGCCTGCGGGATCCCGGGCGGCAGGGGCCGGCCTGCCAGATGGGCCGCGGGGGCCGCCTCCACCACCGGGGTGATGGCGTTCAACTGGGCCAGCAGGCGGGTGAGTTCGCGGCTGCGGCCGTGGTGGCGGGCGCGTCGGGCCAGGATCAGGTCGTAGGCCTGGTTGAGGGACTGGGTGACCGCTCGGCGGGCCTCGTCGTACTCGTCGGTCCGGTCCGTGCCGGCGACGGAGAACAGCGCCGCCACGGTGTCGTAGGCGTCCGCCACCGCCGCGCGTTCGGGCACCCCGGAGCGCAACGGCCAGGCCAGCAGGGCGAGGAGGAGGACCAGCAGGCCTCCGCCGGTCATCAGGGCCGGGGCCAGCCACCAGGGGTGCGGCAGGGGGAGGCCCGCGCCGACCACGCAGTTCAGCAGGAGCAGCAGGCCCGAGACCGAGGCCACCGCGCCGATCGTCGAGATCATGCCGGAGAGCAGGGCGATCCCGGTCACCACGGCGACCGCGTACCAGCCGTGGCCGTACACCAGCGTGCCCAGCGTCACGCCGACCGCGCCGAAGAGCTGCGGTACGGCGATGTTGAGGACGCGCATGCGGTAGGCGTCGGCGGTGTCGCCGATGACGCCGGACAGGGCGCCCATGGAGGCGAGGGCGCCGTACGCCGGGTAGCCGGTGGCGAGGCCGATCGCCAGGGGCAGGGACATCGCGACGGCGGCGCGGGCGACGGCGGCCTTGTTGACCGGGGCCTGCTGGGGGCGGAGGTTCCGGACCAGCCAGTCGGGAGGGGTCAGGCCGATGGGGAACTCGCGCGGCATGCGGCCATTATCACCGGTTCGTGACCACCGGCCCGGGGTCAGCGGTCGTGGAGGGTGAGGTCCACGACGAGGGCGCGGTGGTCGCTGCCGGCCACGGGCAGGAAGCGGGCGCCGGTCGCGGTGAAGTCCGGCGAGAGCAGGACGTGGTCGATCTGGGTGCCGACGACGGCGGCGGTGCGCGCGGGCCAGCTGGCGGCGCGGTCGTCTCCGGCGAGCCGGGCGGCGTCGCTCAGTCCGGTGTCCAGGATGTGCCGGAAGGCCGCGTGGTCCCGGGTCGCGTTGAAGTCGCCGGCCAGCACGGTGGGCGCAGCGGGGTCGGCGGCCGCGAAGGCGCGGAGCCTGCCGAGCTCGCGCCGCCACAGGTCGACCTGGCCCGGCAACGGCGGCATGGGGTGGGCGAGTTGGAGGCGTACGGCGTGTCCGTGCACGTCGGCGACCGCGCCGGGCATGCCCATGGTGCCGGGCACGCCGGCCGTCGGTCTCAGGGGCCGGCGGCTGAGGATGAGCGAGCCGTGGGAGCCGGCCGCGCGGACCGCCTGCCGGTACGGGTAGCCGGTCGCGAAGTCGGCCTCCAGTGTGGCCTGGCAGGTGAACTCGCACTCCTCGACGAAGACGACGTCCGGGCGCAAGGCCCGGATCCACGGGACCAGGGCGGGGGTGCCGCGCCCGAACTCCAGGTTGGAGGTCAGCACGCGCAGGGTGGCGAGCGGCGGGCCGCCGGGGCCGGTGGTGCCGTCGTACGGCTGGAGGTACCAGGCGAGCACGCCGAGTACGACGGCCCCGCACAGCACGCCCGGCCACCAGCGGGCGAGCAGCGCGCACAGCAGGGCGAGACCGGCCGGCACGAGCAGCCAGGGCAGGAAGGCGAGCAACTGGGGCACGGGGGTGACCCCGTCGGTGCCGGCGACCCGGCAGCCGGCCACCACACCGACCCCGGCCAGCAGCAGCCCGGCGCACCAGACACCGAGCCCGCGCACGCGGCTTCGGTTCACGGGCCGAGCGTACGGGGTGTGTGCCGCCCGGTGCGGGAATCGCCGTTGTTCCCGGGGCCGCTCCCGGCCGCGGGGGCGTTGGGCTTGCCCGCGCCCCGCGGCGGAGCCGCTGATCGATGTGGCCCCGCGTCCCGCCAGGGCGCCCGGCTCATCCCCAGGTTGTGGATGCCGGAGATGCCGGAGGCGGCTCCGCCGCCCCTGTGACGGGGGCGGGGGCCGGAGTGAGGGGCGTGGCCGGCGTGGCCGTGACGGGTGTGGTGCGGTGGCGTGTCGGGCGGTGTCGGTCCGGACGGCGGGTCAGCCAGGCGGTCAGGGCCACGGTGAGGCCCAGGGCGAGCAGCAGCCAGGCCACCGTGCGCAGGGTGCCGGTGAGGGCGTCGTAGACCGCGCCGGCCGCCGGATGGGGCACGTCGGCGGGCAGGCCGGCGAGGGTGAGGCTGCGGCCCACCGTGAGGGCCAGGCTGAGCAGGCCGCCGCCCAGGGCGGTGCCCAGCGCGGTCGCTGCGACTGCGCGCCTGCGGTGGACGGCGAGGGCGATGCCGGTGGCGGCGAAGGCGACCGCCGCCACCGGCAGCCAGAGACTGGCGACTTCGAGCACGTGGAAACCCTTCCGGAAGGAGGCCAGTCGGCCCGCCGGGAGCACGGAGACAGCGGTGTGCTCCACCGGGATGCGCGCTGCCAGCGGTACATGGTCCCGGGTCAGCTGCCGCTTGACCTGGTCGGTGACGGCGGCGAGGTCGACGGTGACCGGCCGCCCGGCCGTCACGCCGTCCTCCTCGTCGCGCAGGGCGCGCAGGACCGCGTCGTGGATGACCCGGTTGCCGGTGTCCCAGGCCAGCCGGAAGGCCTCGGTCTGGGTGAAGGAGCGCACCGCGTCGCGCACGAACGGCCGGACGGAGCCGCCCCCGGAGGGGGTGCCCCCGGCGGGGCGGACGCCCAGATGCTGGTCCACCGCGCGCAGGATGCCGTCACCGACCGTGTCCGCGACGGCCTCCCGCACGTTCGGGTCGGCGGCCAGCGGAGCCATCGTGGTGACGTACCGGCCCGTGTCGAGAAGCCCGTACGCCGCCCAGGCCGCCAGCGCGCCGAACGGCACGAGCAGGCAGGACAGGGCGAGCAGTACGGCCGACAGGGCGCTCCTGAGGCGTGGGGGCACGCTTCCAGCCAACGGCCCTGCGGGCGCGGGCGCGAGCGGGGCGCGTGCATCCGGGCGAAGGCCCGCACCCCTTGGCGGAACCGGGGACGCCGAGCTCCGGTGGAGGGTTCACCCGAACGGGTGTTTCCTGGTGTGAGGGGAGGAGACCGGGGTGAGGGAAGTGGGGAACAGGGGAGGCGTGGGTCCCGGCCCGCCGGGACCCACGCCCGCGCCCGTCGCCCTCGCGGCCCGGGCGGATCAGTGGACGCGGCGCCCGAAAGCGTCCTCGCGCGTGTAGTAGCGGTAGAAGAACGCGCCGAAGGTGCATCCCGCCACGAGCAGCGACATCATCACGGACCGCCAGACCGAGTGCGGCGTCTGGATGTACAGGAAGCCGAACGCGATGCCGGCGAACGCCGACCACAGCAGCGCGTGCAGCTCCCGCTGCATCCGTGGGGCGAGCCTCAGCAGGGCGATGGACACCCCCGCGAACACCAGCGCGCTCAGCCAGCCGAGCAGCAGGTTCCCGCCGGTGATGGGGCCGCCCTGGCGGGCGTCGGCGGCCACCCAGTAGCCGTAGATCAGGCCCAGTACGACCGGGACGGCGAAGTGGGCGATGCGGTGGGTGCGCGCGTCGAAGACGTCGGGCGGACGGGCGCGCCCGCTGTAGGCCCGTCCTCCGATCTCCCTGCGACCGGGGCGGGAGACGCCGCCGGGCACGGGTGCCGCTTGAGCCATGAGAGCACTCCTCTCTCCTCGCCCCCGCCTTCCAGAGCACACCGGGGGGCAGGGCCTGGCAAGTCGGCCAGGAGAGTGACGAGTGCCCGGATGCGGCGGGTTCTCTCCCGTGTTTCGCTGGGAGGCGCCGAGAGACTTGGAGGGCCGCCCGCTCGTGACGGACATCTCGTGACGGACATGGAGTACGGCCGGCGGCGCCGGCGGCTGCGCGTCCGCGGCCGGAACGTCGGCTGGGTGTCCCTGCTGCTGCTCGTCGGCATCGTGCTGCTGGACTTCAACACCACCGAGCGGTTCCGGATCATCACCTGGATCGTGCTGGTCCCCGGCACGGCCGCCGCGATCTGCGGGGTGTGGACGACGGGCGCCTTCGCCGTGCTGGCGGTGGTGACGTACGTCGCCGTCGACAGCGCCTGGCCGGGCGAGTACCAGGCCGGTCTCGGCGACTTCGTCCTGGTCGCCGTGGTGGCCTGCGCCGTACGGCTGCGCAAGGAGCGGCAGACCCTGCACATCCAGGACATCGCCGAGACCACCCGCCGTACCGTGCTGCGCCCGCTGCCGCCGCGCTGGGCCGGACTGGAGCACGCCGGGGTGTATCTGGCCGCCGACGTCGAGGCCCGGGTCGGCGGCGACTTCTACGACATCCAGCCCGGCCCGCACGGCACCCGCGTCCTCGTCGGCGATGTGCAGGGCAAGGGGCTCGGCGCGGTGGAGACCGCCGCCGCACTGCTCGGCACCTTCCGCGAGGCCGGTTACCACGAGAAGGACCTCGCGACCGTCGCCGAGCGGCTGGAGACCCGGATGCTGCGGCACCGCCGGCACACCACCGCGCTCGGCCGCGCCGACGGCGACCGGTTCGCCACCGCCGTGCTGATCGGCTTCCCCGAGGACGCCCCGGAGAGCATCGAGATCGCCAACTTCGGCCATGAGCCGCCGCTCGCCGTCGGCCCGTACGGAGTCCGCGAGCTGCCCAGCGGCGACGGGCTGCCGCTCGGCTTCGCCGACCTCGCGGGCGGTCTGCCACCCGTGCACCGGGTGCCGCTCACCGACGACGAGACGCTGCTGCTGGTCACCGACGGGGTGGCCGAGGCCCGCGACCGGTGCGGCACCTTCTACCCACTGGCCCGGCAGCTCGCGCCCGCGGTCGCCGCCGGTGCCGGCCACGCCGACCCCCGGATGCTGGTCCGCACGGTCCGCGACGGCGTACTGCGGCACTGCGGCGGCAGGCTGGCCGACGACACCACGGTGTTCGCCGTGCGGCGGCTGCGGAGGATGCGGGGAACCCGGGAGGCGGCGGGGGCGGACGGCGAAAACGGCGAACAGGGCGAAGACGGAGAACGCGGAGAGCGTGGCGAACGCGGTGAACACGGCTAAGGGGGACTTTTGCGGTCCTGACGCCTTCCCGTGCCTGCCTGAGGCGCGCGTTCGCAGCCGCAGCGGTTACGGTGCTGGCTGGAGAGCGTGGAGAGTGCCCGGAGCCGGCCAGGTCGGCAGGGGCCGACAGGGGCTGCAGGGGGAGGACCGATGCCCGGAACCGTGCTGCTGCTCGCGGCCTCGCCGCTGGGCCGGGGGCGCCTGGTGGACGCGGCCGGTGTGCTGCCGGTGCTGGCCGCTGTCGCCCCCGCCGTGCTGTCCGGCACCGACACCGCCAACGTCGTCGAACTCGCCGATCCGCTGGAGCCGCAGGCCGTACTGACCCGGCTGCGCGCCGCCGCGGCCGCGCCCGGGCCGCTGACCGTGTACATCGCCGGGCAGCTCCAGCTGGACCGCAGGCAGCGGCTGCCCCATCTGGCGCTGGCGCGCACCACCTCGACGACGGTTCGCTACACCGCGCTGCCCTGGCACTGGATACGGGAGGAGCTGCGGTTGCGCTCCGCCGCGGACACCGCGCTGGTCGTGGACCTGCACGCGGATGCGGAGGCGTGGCGGTACGTCGCCGAGCGGGGGCTGGAGTGCGGGGCCGGCGCGGCGGTGTACGGCCGTGTGGCGCCGGGTGGGCGGCGGGGGGCGGCCGAGCCGGCGTACATGAAGGCGGTGGCGACGCTGTTGCGCAGCGGACACCGGCCGCCGCTCCCTCAGTTGCACGAGCAGGCGCTGGCCCGGATCGCCGAGTCCAGCGCGGGCCGTGACCTGGTGCTGGCTGCCGTTCCCGGGGTATCGGCCCCCAGCCGCCCGTTCGCCCACCCGTCCACCCGAACCGGTCGGCCGGAAGCCCGGCCCCCCACCGCACCTGGCACGCCTCACCCCCCGCACCCCCTCCCGCTGAGGCAGGCCCCGCCCCCACCCGCCACCGGGCAGGCGCCGTATGCCGCCGGGCCGACCCAGCCCGGCACCACACCAGCGCCGCACACCGTCGAGCAGCCGCCGTCCGGCGCCGAGCAGCCTTCGTCCGCGACCGGTCAGGCCCGGCTCGCCGTGCAGCCGCCTTCGCCTGCGACCGGTCAGGCTCCGCTCGGCGTGCAGCAGATCCCGCCCGGCATCGGACAACAGCCCCACGCCGTCGAGCGGGACGCCGGTGCCATCGGCGAGGACCCCCATGCCGTCATCAGTGCCGCCGTGCAGGACGGGCGGCATGCCGATGCCGATGTGATTGCCGCTCGGCAGGAGCAGGCTGCCGTGCGTGCTCATGGCCCGGCTTCCGACGAGGCCCTGCACTGGGCCGAAGTCCGGGCGGATCTCGCCATGTTCGCGGGGGACACGGTGGGCAGTTGCCGGGCGTGGCTCGCGGTCGCGGGGGTGCGGCTGGCCGCCGGGCAGGCGGTGGACGCGCCTGCCGTGGAGGCGGCTGTGGACCGGGCGCACCACCAGTGGGGCCGGATCAAGGACGTGGCGCGGGCCCGTGAACTCGGGCCGGCGCTCGCGGAGTTGCGGCTGCGGGTGCCGGGCCGCCGGCAGGGGGCGCTGGAGAACGTCCGGCGGCAGCTGCGGCAGCTTCAGGCCGCGCAGTAGGGCCTGGCGGGGCCTTGCTCGGTGTGGGGGAGGAGTGGGACGTCACGCGGGCGTCATGCCGCGGACAACAGCGCCAGGGCCCCCGAGACGAGCGTGCGGACACCCGGGGCGATCACGGACAGGTCGGGCGCGAAGTGCGGGCTGTGGTTGCTCGGTACGGCCGCGAACTTCTCCGGGAGGGTGTCGCCGGGCGCCTGGTCCCACACCTCGGCCGGGGTGGTGGTCACGAACCAGTACGAGTACGGGATGGCGCCGTCGAGCGCCAGCGCGGGGAAGTCCTCGCTGCCCATCGCCGGGCCCGGGTCGAACACCGTGCCCGCGCCGAACACCTCGCCGTGCACGGCGGCCACCGTGGCGTCGGTGGGCGCGTCGTTCACGGTCACCGGGAAGGTGTTGCCGAGGGTGATGTCGGGCTCGCGCGGGCAGCCGGCGGCCAGGCACTCGCCGTGCGCGATCCGCCGGATGGCCTCCAGCATGCGCTGCCGGACGGCCTCGGACTGGCTGCGCAGGTTCAGCGAGATGCGGGCCTCGGACGGGATGATGTTGTGCCGGGTGCCGGCCTCGATCCGGCCCACGGTCAGCACGGCGGACTCGCCGGCGGCGAGTTCCCGGGAGACGACCGTCTGCAGGCGGGTGACCAGGTAGGCGGCGGTGACGACGGGGTCGACGGTGGACTCCGGGCGCGAGCCGTGCCCGCCCCGGCCGTGCACCACGATGTCCACGTCCGTCGCCGCCGACATGATCAGGCCCGGCGCGTGCGGGTACAGGCCCGCCGGGCCGGGGGCGGCATGCTGTCCGAGCAGCACGTCCGGCCGCCCGAACCGCTCGTACAGCCCGTCCGCGACCATCCGGGCCGCGCCCTGCCCGGTCTCCTCGGCGGGCTGTCCCACCACCAGCAGGGTGCCCCGCCAGGTCTCCCGCCCGGCGGCCAGTGCCTCGGCGGCGCCGGTCAGCCAGGTGACGTGCAGGTCGTGCCCGCAGGCGTGCATCACCCCGTCGGCCTCGGAGGCGTACGGCAGTCCGGTGGCCTCCCGCACCGGCAGCGCGTCCATGTCGGCCCGCAGCAGCACGGTCGGCCCGTCGCCGTTCGCCAGCCGGCCCACGACCCCGGTGCCGCCGACGCCTTCCGCCGTCTCGAACCCGGCGCCCCGCAGCCGCCCGGCCAGTGTCCCGGCGGTGCGGTGCTCGCGCAGGGACAGCTCGGGATGGCGGTGCAGGTCGCGGTAGAGGCCCTCCAGGTCCGTCACCGGGAGGCCGGAGGTCAGGTCCAGGGCGGTACGGGCGGCGGCAGAGGTCATGGGGGGAGCGTAGGCCTCCGGCGGTTGTGCGAACACCCTGTCCCGGGCGCGGTCCGGCCGAACACTCCCGCCTGCGCGCAGGCCGGACCCCGGCGCGCGCGTGGTTGCGGTCGGCGTGCGTCCCCGGGGTTCGGGCCGGAGCCGTGGTCGAGGGCGATCGCCAGCAGGGCGGCGGCCTGGCGGGCGTTCGAGATGCCGCTGGGTGAGCAGGCCGCGGGCCCGGTGGAGTGGCATGGCCGGACGGTTCGAGGGCAACCTCTTCCGGGCTACCTGGACGTGCTGATCGCCTGCTGGCTGTGGGTGCCCGGTCCGGGGGCCGCCGCCCGGGCCGGGCCCGCGTTCGCCGCGAGGATCAGGGCGGTCGCGGCGATCACCGCGGCGGCGACGGCCCGGCGTGCGGTGGTGTTGTTTCCGTAGGGTGCGGATGTACGTCCGGGCACGGCGACCTCGCAACACAACAGCGACGTATTAAGCAGACTTAATCCGCCGTTTAACCTAGGGGCTGAACGGGCCGAACGGCAAGGGCCATCAAGGGAGTTGGGGGGGCGGGGACCATGCGGGAACGGGACGACCCCGAGGTCATCGGGCGGCGCGTACAGCATCTGCGCACCCAACGCGGGCTGACCCAGCGACAGTTGGCGGAGCCGGCCTACACACCCGCCTACATCTCCACCCTGGAGGCGGGCCGGGTCCGGGCCTCCGACGAGGCGCTGCGGCACATCGCCGGCCGGCTCGGCGTGGCCTTCGAGGAGCTGGCCGTCGGCCGCCCCGCCCACCTCGCCACCGACCTGCGGCTGCGCCTCACCGAGGCGCAGCGGGTCCTCGCCGACGGCAGGGCCGAGGAGGCCGCCGGGCAGTACGCGGCGCTGCTCGCGGAGGCGGAGACCCACGGGCTGCGCTCCGAGCAGGCCACCGCGCTGCTGGGCCTGGGTGAGTGCGCGCTGGAGACGGGCGAGCTGGAGGGGGCCCGGGAGTTCTTCGAGCGTGCCGAGTCGCGGCTGGCCGAGGAGTCGCTGCCGGTGCGGGTGCCCGCCGTCCGGGGCCGCGCCGTCGCCCACTACCTGGCCGGTGAACTGCGCTACGCCGTCTATCTGCTGGAGTCGACGCTCGACGAGCTCAACCGCGGCGGACTGCACGACCCCGACGCCCTGCTGCTGCTCTACGCCAGCGTGATCGGCCCGTACATGGACATGGGCGCGCACGCCCGCGCCGCCCAGGCCGCCGAGTTCGCCCTCGCCCTCGCACCGCGGGCCGGCGACCCCGCGCTGATCGCCCGGATGCACCGCTCGGTGGCCCGCACCCTGATCGCCGAGGGCCGGGTCACCGAGGCCGACGCCTCCCTCGCCAAGGCGGCCGAGCTGTACCGCACGCTGCGGCTGCGCACCGAGCTGGCCAACTGCCACTGGATGCGCGGTTACGTCTGCGCGCAGAACGACGAACTGGAGCGCGCCGAGGCCGAGTTGCGCCAGGCGTACACGATGCTCTCGGAGAGCCGGGCCGCCCTGTACCGCAGCCAGGCCGCCGTGGAGCTCGCCGACGTCCTGCACCGCCGGGGCAAGCCGGAGGAGTCCGCCGTACTCCTGCGGGGCGTCCTCGGTGACTTCTCCTCCGAGCGCGGCGCGGTCCACGCCGCCGCGGCCCACCGCCTGCTCGGCATCATCGCCGAGGACGCCCGGGACACCGAGGCCGCCGAGGAGCACTACGTCCGCGCGCTCAGCCTGCTGGAACGGGCGGGGGCCGCCGGCGACCTGGCCGACCTGTGCCGTCTCCTGGGCGACCTGCTGCGCCGCACAGGCCGTATCGAGGCCGCCCTGGACGCGTACCGGACCGGCCTCGGTCACCGCACGACGCCGGGCACGACCACCCTGGGACCGGCGCCCGCCCAGCCGCCGCTGTGACGCCCGCGGCTCAGACCCGCGGCTCAGACCTGTGCCCGGCCCTGCTTGCGGATGTCCGCCAGGCGCAGGGCGCCGATCTGGACGGCGGCCTGGGTGGCGTCGTTCGGTACGTCGCGCAGGCCGCCGTTGGTGAGGGCGAACGCGTCCGGGCCGACCCGGACGGCGGCCACGTCCAGCGTGAGCGTGGCGTGCCGGTCGTCGGTGTCGGTGGCGGCGATGCTGATCCTGAGGCCTTGGCGCGCGTCCCCGACCTGCGGCAACGGGGCGTCGGAGACCTGGACGTCCTCCGTGATCCCGGTCTGCGTGGTGGCCGTGAACCGCGCGCACTGCGCCGGCATCGTCTTCAGCCAGGCGAGCGCCGCGTCCACGTCGGAGGGGCGGCGGTCGGCGATCTGGTAGCGCAGCTGGGCGTCGGTGTCGGTGTCGTCCAGGCCGACGGCGAACCGGGCGGGGCCGCCGAGGAGTTCGTCGCTGTAGAGGGCGTCCAGGAGCCGCTGGCAGGCGCCTGCCGAGGTGGTCGCCTTCAGCAGCTGGTCCCGCCAGGTGGCCGCACCGCCGGTCGCCGTCCAGGGGGCGCCGAGGTCGTTCTGGTTGAGCAGCGCGGCCTGCGCCTGCTCGTCGGTGAGGGTGCCGTCGGCCCGGGTGGCCCCCTTCCGTGTCGGCGACGGCTTGTCGATCGTCGGCAGGGGCGGGGTCGCGGTCTCCGGCTGCCTCAGACCGAGCGCCGCGCAGCCGCCCATCGCGAGGAGCCCGGCAATGGTGAGCCAGAGCGGGAGGCCGCGGGGGCGTAGCGCGTCGTGCAGAGAGGTCATCGAGGAGCCTCCTGGGCTGCGGGGCGGTGGGGTGCCTGATCTCACGGCACCACCGCCCCGACCGGCCCACCAGCGCTCCGGGCCGTCCGGGTGAGTGGCCCGCCGGTCCGGGTGAACGAGCCGCCAGGGTCAGGGCGGGTGGGCGGCGGAAATCGCCTCGCCCTGGTGCGCCGGCGGCTGCTACGGTCGCCGTATGCAGCGCGCCCAGCAGTGCCCGAAGAGCACGACGACGCCGGAGACCGTCCCGGCGCGCTGACACCTGACCAGCATCGAAGCCCCGGGGCGAACGCCCCGGGGTTTTCGTGTGCCGTGGGCGTCCGCCTCCCGCAGCGAGGAGACCGCCCATGAACGGCGACGCCGCACTTCCCGACCACCGCCGCCTCGGCCGTGAGCTCGGCCTGTTCGACACCGACCCGCTGATCGGCGCGGGCCTGCCGTACTGGCTGCCGGACGGCGCGGTCGTACGGCACACCCTGGAGGAGTACATCCGCGAGGCCGAACGCCGGGCCGGGTACCGGCACGTGTACTCGCCCGCGCTCGGCAAACGGGAGCTGTACGAGATCTCCGGGCACTGGGACCACTACAGCGACGACATGTACCCGCCGATGAGACTCGGTGCGGAGGAGGTCGTGCTGCGGCCCAGCCTGTGCCCCCACCACGCCGTGATCTACCGCTCCCGCTCCCACAGCTACCGGGAACTGCCCCTGCGGCTCGCCGAGTTGGGCAGCATGCACCGCGCCGAACTCTCCGGCGTCCTCGGGGGCCTGACCCGCGTCCGCGTCATCCAGCTCAACGACGCCCATATCTTCTGCACCCTGGACCAGGCCGTGGAGGAGGCCCGCGCCGCGCTGGAGCTGATCGCCCGCGCCTACGCCGACCTCGGCATCGAGGCCGTACGGCACCGCCTGTCGCTGCCCGGTCAGGGCGGCAAGTACGTCGCCGATCCGGAGCTGTGGCGCCGGGCCACCGAGCTGCTGCGGGAGGTGCTGGACGCCTCCGGCGTGGCGTACGAGGAGGCGGAGGGCGAGGCCGCCTTCTACGGCCCGAAGATCGACGTGCAGATCGCCGACCCGGCCGGCCGCGAGTCCACCCTGTCCACCGTGCAGATCGACTTCCACCAGCCGGCCCGCTTCGACCTGCACTACATCGGGGCCGACGGCGCGAAACACCGGCCCGTGATGGTGCACCGCAGCATCATCGGCAGCGTCGAGCGGGCCGTCGCCCATCTGATCGAGGCGCACGCGGGCGCCTTCCCGGCCTGGCTTGCCCCGGTGCAGCTGGCCGTCCTGCCGGTCGGCGAGGAGCAGCTGGGGCAGGCGGCCGAGCTCGTGCGCGAGGCGGCCGGGCTGGGCCTGCGCGCCGAACTCGCGGGGCCCGCCGAGGGCACCCTGGGCGCCCGGATCCGCGCCGCCCGCCTGGTGCCGTACCAGGCGGTGATCGGCGCCCGCGAGGCGGAGGCGGGCCTGGCCGCCGTACGGCTGCGGGACGGCCGCAGGCCCGGGGAGCTGCCGGTGCCGGAGCTGCTGCGGCGGATCTGCGCACGGGTGGCCGCACGCGGCACCGCGCTGTGGGAGTGACCGTACTGATCTAAGGTCGGCTTGACGGAAGGAGCCCGCCGTGACCGGTCAGCCCATCCCCGTGATCATCGACTGCGACACCGGGGTCGACGACGCCCTCGCCCTGCTGCTGGCCGTGCGCCATCCGGGCCTCGACCTGCGGGCGGTGACCTGCGTGGCCGGGAACACGGACGTCGACGGCGTGGTCCGCAACACCCTGACCGTGCTGGAGCAGGCGGGCGCCCCGGACATCCCGGTGGGCCGGGGCGCCGAACGTCCGCTGATCGAACCGGCGCGCCCGGCGCAGCATGTGCACGGCGCCGACGGCATGGGCGACCTGGGTCTGCCCGCGCCGAAGCGCCGCGCCTGCGAGCTGGACGCCGTGGCCCTCCTCCGCCGCGAGATCCTGGCCTCCCCGCGCCCGGTCACCCTGATCCCCACCGCCCCTCTGACCAACATCGCCCTGCTGCTGCGCACGCACCCGGAAGTGACCCGCAACATCGAGCGGATCGTCTTCATGGGCGGCGCGGTGGCCGTCGGGAACGCGACTCCGGTCGCCGAGTTCAACGTCTGGCACGACCCGGAGGCGGCGGCGATCCTGCTCACGGCCGGGGTGCCGCTCACCATGTACGGCCTCGACGTCTTCATGCAGGTGGTCGTGCCCGCCCCGGAGGTGCACCGGCTGCGCGCCAGCGCCGAGCCCGGCACCCGCCTGGCCGGCGAACTCCTCGCCCACCGGCCGACCGCACAGGGCGAGGCGCCCGAGGCGGAGGAGGCGGGCGGCCTGGGTGACGCGGGCGCGGTGTGCGCGGTCGCCGACCCGCAGGGCATCACCACCCGGCTGCTCCCGGTCGAGGTGTCCCTGGCCCCCGGCCCGACCCGGGGCCAGACGATCGTCGACCGCCGTCCCCGCCCCGGCGAGTCCGAGATCCACGAGGGCAGGCGCCAACAGGCCATGGCGGACGTGGCGTTGGAGGTCGCCGTGGACCGCTACGTGAAGCTGTACCTGGAGACGGTCGAACGCGCGGCTCCGCAGCCTGCGTGACGTCCCGTCACCGGCCGCCGGGCGCGGGGGCCGTCCAGCGCTCCTCCACCCGTGCGAGGCGCCAGTACGCCAGCGCCGCCGCCCACACCACGACGAACAGGGCGACGATGAGGTAGCCGACGCTGTCCAGGTTCAGCCCAGCGATCCAGCCGGTCACGGAGTCGCTCAGGGCGAGCTTGTCGTGCAGGACGCCGACCAGCTCGATCGTGCCGATGAAGAAGGCGACGGCGATGGACAGTCCGGTGATGGTGAGGTTGTAGAAGACCTTGCGCACCGGGTTGGAGAAGGCCCACTGGTAGGCGAAGTTCATGAACGTGCCGTCGAGGGTGTCGAACAGGCTCATCCCGGCGGCGAAGAGCAGGGGCAGGCAGAGGACCGCGTACCAGGGCAGGCCGGCCGCCGCGCCCGAGCCCGCCATCACCATCAGCGTGACCTCGGTGGCCGTGTCGAAGCCGAGCCCGAAGAGGAAGCCGAGCGGGAACATCTGGCCGGGGCGGGAGATCGACTTGGTCAGGCGCCCGAGGATGCGGTTCATGAACCCCCGGGAGTCCAGGTGCTGTTCGAGTTCCTTCTCGTCGTACGTTCCCGCCCGCATCGCCCGGAAGACCCGCAGGATGCCCGCCAGGGCGACCAGGTTGAGGGCGGCGATGAGGTAGAGGAAGCCACCCGAGATCGTCGTACCGAGGAAACCCAGCACCTGGTGGGTGTGCGAGTGCTGGTCCATGACCTTCCCGGCCAGCGCGGTGCCGCCCGCGATCAGCAGCGCCAGGACCACCACCACGCTGGAGTGGCCGAGCGCGAACCAGAACCCCACCGACACCGGCCGCTTGCCGTCGGCCATCAGCTTGCGGGTGGTGTTGTCGATCGCCGCGATGTGGTCGGCGTCGAAGGCGTGCCGCATGCCCAGCGTGTACGCGGTGACGCCGAGGCCGATGCCGAAGACGTCCCGGCCGACCTTGTAGTGCTCGGGGGCGACGAGCAGGAAGAGGACGCCGAACGCCACGACGTGCAGGGCGGCGATGACCGCCAGCAGCCCCGCCGTCCTGATCGTGTCCTCGCGCCGCCAGCGGAAGGAAGCCGTCACAGCAGGGGTATCGGCAGCATTGGCCATCGGTTCACGCTCCAGCACCTCGTGGATCACTTCGTGAGCTGCCGTGGCCGGTCTCCTGGCTTACGGGGTGGTGCGTTCGCCGTCCCTGCCTTCCCAGTCGTACGACCGACCAGTGGCCCGGCGGGTGCCGGACGGGACGGGAACTCCCCGATCACAGTGGCGAGGGCCGCGTCGACCTTGCATCGACTTCCCGAACACCACGGCCCGACCACCGTAGGGGTGCCGGCGGTCTTCTGCATAGCTGCACAACCGAGCAGGTATTCAAGATCACATGCAGGGCTGCGAGGATGAGGCCATGCATCTCGTGCCTGCCGACCGAGCCGACCGCCGCACCATCGACGGTCACCGGGTGTGCGAGGCGATCGCCGCCATCGGCGACGCGGGCCACGTCCGTACCTGGGCCGACCGCTTCTCCCTGCTGGCCGACCCCAACCGGCTCTCCCTCCTGCTCGCCCTCCATCACACCGGTCCCCTCGCCGTCTCCGACCTCGCCATCGCCACGGGCATGAACGACCCCGCCGTCTCCCAGGCCCTGCGGCTGCTGCGAGCGGCCGGTGTCGTCGCGGGCGAGAAGGAGGGCCGGGTCGTCCGGTACCGGGTGGTGGACGGCGAGGTGGCGGGGCTGCTGGAGCACTGCGCCGCGCCACGCTAGGCGTCGGCGGTCGGGTGCCGCTCCGCGTCGGCCGAAGGTTCCTTTTCCGGGCAATATGGACAGATTCCCTGTACCGTCGTGTCCTTCCCGAAGGGATCCCGTATGGCAGACCGCTTCCCGGACCTCTCCTCCAAGAGCCCCGACTGGTGGCGTCAGGCCGTCATCTACCAGGTCTATCCCCGCAGCTTCGCCGACGCCGACGGCGACGGGCTCGGCGATCTGCGCGGCATCACCCTGCGCCTGGACCACCTCGCCCGCCTCGGCGTCGACGCCCTGTGGCTGAGCCCCTTCTATCCCTCGGAACTGGCCGACGGCGGCTACGACGTCGCCGACCACCGGGACGTCGACCCCCGCCTCGGCACCCTGGACGACTTCGACGCCCTGGTCGGCGAGGCCCACCGGCTCGGCCTGAAGGTCGTCGTCGACATCGTCCCGAACCACACCTCGCACCGGCACCCCTGGTTCCAGGAGGCCCTGCGCTCCGGCCCCGGTTCCCCGGCCCGCGAGCGCTACGTCTTCCGCCCCGGCCGGGGCGCGCGCGGCGAACTCCCGCCCACCGACTGGCAGTCCGTCTTCGGCGGCAGCGCCTGGCAGCGGATCCCGGACGGCGAGTGGTACCTGCACCTCTTCGCCGCCGAACAACCCGACCTCAACTGGGACGACGAGGACGTCCGCGCCGACTTCCGCACCACCCTGCGCTTCTGGGCCGACCGGGGCGTCGACGGCTTCCGCATCGACGTCGCCCATGGCCTGGCCAAGGACCTCGGCGAGCCCCTGCGGGACACCGGGAACCTCGGCGCCACCGGCGAGGAGGCACTGCCGCTCGTCCCGCCGGGCAGCCACCCCTACTGGGACCGCGACGAGGTCCACGAGATCTACCGGGACTGGCGGAAGGTCTTCGACGCCTACCGCCCGCCGCGCACGGCCGTCGCCGAGGCCTGGGTCCCCGGGCCGCGCCGCGCGCTGTACGCCCGCCCGGACGAACTCGGCCAGGCCTTCAACTTCGAATACCTCGAAGCCCGTTGGGATGCCGGTGAGCTCCGCCGGGTCATCACCGACGAGCTGGCCACCGCCCACGCCGCCGGCGCCACCGCCACCTGGGTGCTGTCCAACCACGACGTCGTACGCCACGCCTCGCGCCTGATGCTTCCGCCCGGCACCGATCCGGCCGCCTGGCTGCTGTCCGGCGGCACCGCGCCCGCCGTCGACCCCGCCGCCGGCCTGCGCCGGGCCCGCGCCGCGACCCTCCTGATGCTCGCGCTGCCCGGCTCGTCGTACCTCTACCAGGGCGAGGAACTCGGCCTCCCCGAGGTCGCCGACCTGCCCACCGAGGTGCTCCAGGACCCCATCTGGGAGCAGACCGGCCATGTCCGCAAGGGCCGCGACGGCTGCCGGGTGCCGCTGCCGTGGACGACGACCGGGCCCTCGTACGGCTTCGGGCCGGGCGCCGCCTGGCTGCCGCAGCCTCCGTCCTTCGCGGCGTACGCCGTCGAGGCGCAGACGGAGGCCGAGGGCTCGACCCTGGAGCTCTACCGCACCGCCCTGCGGCTGCGCCGCAAGCTGCTGGAGGGCGAGGCGCTGACCTGGACCCCGGACGCCCCCGCCGGCGTGCTGGACTTCACACGCTCGGCGGCCTGGCGCTGCGTGACCAACCTGGGCGAGCGACCGCTGCCGCTGCCGCCGGGCGAGGTGCTGCTGGCCAGCTGCCCGCTCGACGGCAGGGCGCTCCCGCCGGACACGACCGTGTGGCTGGCCCCCAGGGGCTAACCCGCCGTCGGCCCGGGGCTCGGTGCCGCCGGGGCGTTGCCGCCGGTCAGACCGCTGAGGTCGACGGGCGTCGACGTGGGGTTCGGCGGCGGGGTGAGCACCACCTCCGGCTGACCGGCGGCCGGGGGTGGCGGGGTCAGGTCGGAGGCGGGCAGCTTGGGCGGGGTCGTCTGCTGGAAGAGGGTCTGGTCGAAGTCGACCAGACCGGTCTTCTCCATCACCGTCATATGGTCCAGCACGGTGTTGTTGGCCTGGTCGGCGAGGGCGCGCACCAGCGAGTTCTTGGTGGTGGACCGGATCTTCGAGATGGTGTTGAAGATCGCGCCGTGCGTCATCCGCAGGATGTTGGCGAAGTCGCTGTCGAACTTCTTCCCGCTGTCCGCCTTCAACTGGCTGACGAAGCCCTGCTGCTGGGGGCTCGCCAGATTGGGCAGCGTGATGTTCAGCATCGGCGCGATCTTGCGGCAGGTGGTGTCCAGGGCCGCGTGCCCGTCGACCAGGTGCTTGCTGGCCGTGATGACCCCCGGAGTGGTGCCCTTCTGCAGCCCCATCTGCCCCACCGGGTACTCCCACAGACCGGCGGCCCGCACCTTCACCACGAAGTCGCGGTCCTGCTCGGTGAGCGGCCCCCACTGGGTGTTGGCGATGACGCGGTCCTGCGCGGTGGTCACCTTGGTCACGCCGAGCATGCTCGGGTAGGCGAGTGCGACGAGGGTCATGGCCATCGCACCGCCCACGAAGAGGGTTCCCGTCGCGTTCCGCGAAAAGCGCACCGTGCCTCCTGCCCGGTCGTGGATCCCGCCCCGATGACGGCTCGGGGTGGTTCGGACGCACAGCAGTACGGATGCGGACGCCGTTCGTATCGGTGCGGCAGGTAAAAGAAGAGTTGACCATTCCTCGGGAGAGGCGAGAGGAACCGTTGGCATAGATTCGCCGCATGCCCCCACAGCCACCGTCGCCCCGCATGCCGGCCGGCCGGCCCCCGGCTTCCGGCGCCCTTCCCGTCCTGCCCTACCGCAAGCCCACCAAGGGCCGCGACTACTGGGTGTTCGACGACGTCCTGCCCGACGTGGACGCCGTACGGGAGCGGTGCCTGGCCAAGGACGACTGGGTGAAGGGCTATCCGTACACCTCCGAGACCTGGCCCGGCCTGCGGGCCATGCCCGGTCTGGAACCCGGTGAACTCGCCCGGGTGGAGCGGCTGGTGAAGCAGGCCACCGGGGCGAAGGAGCTGTGGGTGCAGCAGGCGCCGGGCGGCGGCACCCTCAACCACAACTGCGTGCAGGTGGTCGGCGAGGGCGAGAGCGAGCCCCGCCCGCACACGGACTCGCGGGCGCTGTGCCGGTACGCCGCCGTGCTGTACCTCAATCCCGGCGTCCCCAAGAACTGCGGCACCGCCTTCTACCGCCAGTCACTGCCCGGCGGCCGGCTCGGTGGCAACATCGTCCAGGCCCCGCACAACAACCTCGTCGAGGCCCTCGGCACGAGGTTCGTCCCGGCCGGCCACTTCGAGGAGGACGTCCGCGTCCCCCACAAGTACAACCGCCTCCTCCTCTACAACGCCAACCTCGTGCACAGCGCGACGGACTACTGCGGCACCACGCTGGAGGACAAGCGGATGACGGCGGTCTTCTTCTGGATGGCGTGAGCCCGGGTCACAGGAGCAGCAACAGTGTCGCCACGGCCGTGCAGCCCGCGCACACCGCGAGGGTCACGGCCAGGCAGCGGCGCTTCAGTTCCCGGTAGCGGTGCTCGTACTCGGCGCGCAGGGACGTGCAGCGGGCCGCGATGCGTTCCAGGTCGGCGCGGGAGCGGGCCAGGGCGTCGGTGACGTACCGGCGCTCGATCTCCTCGCGCTGTGCGGTCGTCAGCCACTCCAGGGGACCGGTGAATTCGTGCGCTCGCTGCTCCGCCTCGGCGATTCGGGCCTGCCAGAGCAGGTATCCCTCCACCTCGTTGGCGAGCGCGTCGTCGGCTCCCCGCGCCGGCGGACCGCTCACCCCTGCCCTCGGTAGGGCCGCGCCGGGATCTGGTGCTCGTGCTCGCGCATCGCGATGTCGGGGTGGTGCAGGTCGAACGCCGGGGATTCGCTGCGGATCCGGGGGAGGGTGAGGAAGTTGTGCCGCGGGGGCGGGCAGGAGGTCGCCCACTCCAGGGAGCGGCCGTAGCCCCAGGGGTCGTCGACGCCGACCGGCTTGCCGTACTTGGCCGTCTTCCAGACGTTGTAGAGGAACGGCAGCATCGACAGGCCGAGCAGGAACGAGCCGATGGAGGAGACGGTGTTCAGAGCGGTGAAGCCGTCGGCCGCCAGGTAGTCGGCGTAGCGGCGGGGCATGCCCTCGGCGCCCAGCCAGTGCTGGACCAGGAAGGTGGTGTGGAAGCCGACGAACAGCGTCCAGAAGGTGATCTTGCCGAGGCGCTCGTCCAGCATCTTGCCGGTCCACTTCGGCCACCAGAAGTGGAACCCCGCGAACATCGCGAAGACGACCGTGCCGAAGACCACGTAGTGGAAGTGGGCCACCACGAAGTACGAGTCGGAGACGTGGAAGTCCATCGGCGGGGACGCCAGGATGACACCGGTCAGGCCGCCGAAGAGGAACGTGACGAGGAAGCCCGCCGACCACAGCATCGGCGTCTCGAAGGACAGACTGCCCTTCCACATGGTGCCGATCCAGTTGAAGAACTTCACGCCGGTCGGCACGGCGATCAGGAAGGTCATGAAGGCGAAGAACGGCAGCAGCACCCCGCCGGTGACGTACATGTGGTGGGCCCACACCGTCGCGGACAGACCGGCGATGGAGATGGTCGCGGCGATCAGGCCCATGTAGCCGAACATCGGCTTGCGGGAGAAGACCGGGATGATCTCGGAGACGATGCCGAAGAACGGCAGGGCGATGATGTACACCTCCGGGTGGCCGAAGAACCAGAAGAGGTGTTGCCACAGGAGTGGTCCACCGTTGGCGGCGTCGAACACGTGAGCGCCGAACTTGCGGTCGGCCTCCAGGGCGAACAGGGCGGCGGCGAGGACCGGGAACGCGAGCAGGACCAGGACACCGGTCAGCAGCACGTTCCAGCAGAAGATCGGCATGCGGAACATGGTCAGACCGGGAGCGCGCATGCAGATGATCGTGGTGATGAAGTTGACCGAGCCGAGGATCGTGCCGAAGCCGGAGAAGGCCAGCCCCATGATCCACAGGTCGCCGCCGAGTTCCGGCGAGCGGACCGCGTCGGTCAGCGGGGAGTAGGCGAACCAGCCGAAGGAGGCCGCGCCCTGCGGGGTGAGGAAGCCGGCCACCGCGATGAGCGAGCCGAACAGGTACAGCCAGTAGGCGAACATGTTCAGCCGCGGGAACGCCACGTCCGGCGCGCCGATCTGCAACGGCATGATCCAGTTGGTGAAGCCGGCGAACAGCGGGGTGGCGAACATCAGCAGCATCACGGTGCCGTGCATCGTGAACAGCTGGTTGAACTGTTCGTTCGAGACGATCTGCAGGCCCGGCCGGGCCAGTTCGGCGCGCATGATCAGGGCCATCAAGCCACCGATCAGGAAGAACGCGAAGGACGTGCCCAGATACAGCGTGCCGATCGTCTTGTGGTCGGTGGTCGTCAGCCACTTCACCACGACGCTGCCGGGCCGCCTGCCCCGGACCGGTACCTCGCTCTCGTAGGCGTCCTCGGCCGCGGCGGCACCATGGGGTTCGTTGAGGATGCTCACAACTCGTCTGTCTCCTGATGCTCGCGGTCCGCGCACGCCATACGTCTGCTACTGGCCATCCTTTGCCGCGGAGCGCCGCACGCGCCCCCCGACGCGCGGCCGACCGCGTGACGGATGCACCCGGACGGAGCAGTGGCCGGCCGCCGGCGCACCGGCTCGATGGCGTCCGCCCGCACGGGGCCCCCGGGGCCCAGGGCGTCCAGGCCGCGCGCCGCACGCCGGGCCACCAGAATGGGGGCATGAGCAGTATCGCCATTGTGGGCGCCGGGCCCGGGCTCGGCGCCGCCGTCGCGCGGCGGTTCGGGCGGGAGGGGTTCACGGTGGCCCTCTTCGCCCGGG
This sequence comes from Streptomyces puniciscabiei, assembly GCF_006715785.1. Taxonomy (NCBI): domain Bacteria; kingdom Bacillati; phylum Actinomycetota; class Actinomycetes; order Kitasatosporales; family Streptomycetaceae; genus Streptomyces; species Streptomyces puniciscabiei. The sequence continues at coordinate 2,992,410 of NZ_VFNX01000001.1, read as the reverse complement.
ACCGGGAACGGCTCGACACGCTGGTGCGGGACCTCGAGGGCAGTGGGGTGGCGGCCCGGGGGTTCGTCGCCGACGTGCGCAGGCCGGAGGAGCTGGCCGCGGCGCTGGGACGGGCGGCGGCCGAGGTGGGGACCGTCGAGGTGCTGCAGTACAGCCCCGTGCCGCACCGGGACTTCATGCGGCCGGTGCTGGAGACCCGGCACCGGGATCTGGTCGGGCCCATCGAGTTCTCCGTGTACGGCCCGGTCGCCGCCGTGCAGCAGGTGCTGCCGGGGATGCGCCGGCTGGGGCGCGGGACGATCCTCCTCGTCAACGGCGGCACCGCCGTCGTCCCGCACACCGAACGGGCGGGGACGTCCATCGCGTTCGCCGCGGAGAGCGCGTACGGCCATCTGCTGCACGAGCGGCTGGCCGGCGAGGGCATCCATGTGGCGCAGCTGGTGATCCCGGGGGCGATCACCCCGGGGCACGCGCGCAAGGACCCGGCCGTGCTGGCGGAGACGCTGTGGGGCTTGCACCGGGACCGGCACGGGTTCCGGCACTTCGCCGACGATCTCGACAGCTGAGCCGGGGCCCTGGGGCTGACGGAGCACTGTCACCCTGCGGGGCGGGGCTTTGTAAGCCAATATGGTGATGTTGGCCGTATTGCTCTCTCCAAGGGGGCCTCCGTGGCTGTCGAAATCCCCGCGATCATCAAGCCGTCCCGGCTCAGAGCCCGGGGCGGACTGCTGGGCGAGTGCCTCGCCGAGTTCCTCGGGACGTTCGTGCTCATCTCCTTCGGCTGCGGTGTGGTCGCGACGGCGGTCGCCGCGCTGCCCGGCTCCGGCCGTGCGGCGACGCCCACCACGATCTTCCTGGCGGCCGGTGACTGGCTGCTGATCACCTGGGGCTGGGCGTTCGCGGTCGTCTTCGGCGTGTACGTGGCCGGTGGCGTCAGCGGTGCCCACATCAACCCGGCGGTGACCCTGGCCATGGCGGTGCGCCGCGGATTCTCCTGGGCCAAGGTCCTGCCGTACTGGTTCTCGCAGGTGGCCGGCGCGCTCACCGGCGCGGCGCTGGTCTACCTCGTGTACCACCAGGCCATCAACGCGTATGACGCCGTCTCGCCCGCGCCGAAGGTGAACGGGCACACCAACGCCACCTTCTCGATCTTCGCCACCTTCCCGGCGGCCTACTACCACGGCGGGATCTGGGGGCCGCTGATCGACCAGATCGTCGGTACGGCGTTCCTGCTGATGCTGATCGCCGCCGTCCTCGACCTGCGCAACCAGGCCGTGCAGGCCAACCTCGGCCCGCTGGTCGTGGGCTTCGTCGTCGCTGCCATCGGCATGTCCTACGGCGCCAACGCGGGGTACGCCATCAACCCGGCCCGTGACTTCGGGCCGCGCCTGCTCACCTACGCGGCGGGCTGGGGCAGCCTCGCCTTCCCGGGCAGCGTGTCCGGCGGGTACAGCGGCTACTGGTGGATCCCGATCGTCGGGCCGCTGGTCGGCGGCGTGGTCGGGATCGCCGTGTACGACCTCTTCATCGGTGACGTCCTGCTGGTCCGGGCGGAGCTGGCCGAGCTGCCGGAGCCGGGCCGGGCGACTCCGGTGCGCACCACCGACGAGGGGTAGATCCGCGGCGTCCGTCAGACGTCGCCCGTGTCCTGCGCGCCGGCACCCGCGGCCCGGCGGGCCGTCGCCGCGATCTCCTCCAGCGCCGCCAGATGCCGGGCGAGGGCCCTGCGGCCGGTGAGCGTGAGCGCGGCCCAGGTACGCGGGCGCTTGCCGAGGTACCCCTTGCGAATGCCGACGTAGCCCGTCTTCTCCAGCGCGGAGAGGGTCTTGCTGAGCGTGGAGTCGGAGACCTGGCAGTAGTCCCGCAGGACGGCGAACTCCGCCTCGCCGCACGCGGAGAGATAGGCGGCGAGGGCCAGCCGGGTGGGGTGGTGGAACTCGCGGTCGAGAGCGGGAGGGGTGCCGCCGGTGGAGCCGGTCATGCGGTGCGGCCCTGCCGTGTCGCGCGCAGGAGGTAGTCGATGCCGCTCGCCAGGCCCATGGCGATGAGCCAGGCGGCGGGGCCGTACAGGAGGTAGGCCAGGAAGGCCACGGTGCAGGGGAGCAGGGGGACCACCCAGGCGCGCCAGCCGCGGCGGCCGGACCCGCAGTCCCGGCTGAACCAGCCGGTCACCCCGCCGTGGTGCGCGCCGAGCCAGACCAGCACGAGGAAGGCGGCCAGGGACAGCCCTCCGGCGACCGCCGGCCACGCACCCCACTGTGGGTACTTCTCGGCCAGGCCCAGTGCGATGAAGCCGGGCGCGCAGGTCAGTCCCTGCGCGATGGCGTACCACCTGGGCCTGTTCCGCTCGTCGCCCGCCGTCCGGGCCGCGCACTGCGCCGCGCGTGCGGCGGCGAGTGCCCGCTCCGCCTGCTGGGCGTCCATCGGTTCCCCCGTGCTGTCCATGTGTGCACCTCCGGTATGGGCAGGGGCGGTTGGTCGGTCCGCCCCGGTCATGGTGTCAGCATGGACATTACTTTCCTAGAATGCAAGTACTTTCAGAGGGGCTGGTTCGGCCAGTCCAGCAGGCGGGCGCCCAGTACGGCCGTCTGGAGCATGTAGCGGTGCGCCGGGTCGCCGGGGTCGGCGCCGGTGAGCTTGTGGATGCGCTCCAGCCGGTAGGTCAGCGCGCGGACGCTCAAGGAGAGCCGGCGGGCCGTCTCGGCGGCCACGCAGCCGGAGTCGAAGTAGGCGCCGAGTGTCTCCAGCAGGGGCAGGGCGCCGCCGCGCGCCCTGGTGAGCGGGCCGAGGGTGTGGGTCACCAGGTCGACCAGCGCCTGCCGGTCCCGGGCCAGCACCGGGTAGACGAGCAGGTCGGCGGCGCGCAGCACCGGACCGGCCAGGCCCAGCCGGATGGCCATCTCCAGCGCGGCGAGGGCCTCCTCGTACGACTGCACGACCCCGCCGGCGCCGTGCTGCGGGCGGCCGACGGCGACCCGGACACCGTCCGACGCCGCGTACGCCTGCTTGGCGAAGTGCAGCAGGATCTCGTCCTCGTCGCCGGGTGCCACGCACAGCAGACGGCCGTTCTTGGTGGTGAGCAGGATGCTGCGGGAGTCGAAGCGGGCGAGCACCGCCGCCTCGACCCGGCGGGCGAGCGGGCCCCCCTCGACATACGCGGACGGGCCCTCGGCGACGGCCACCGCGTGCGCCCGGGACAGGTGCAGACCGAAGCGTTCGGCGCGCTCGGCGAGGCGGCCCAGGTCGCTGCGGCCGTAGAGCAGGTCGTCGATGAACTCCCGGCGCGCGGCCTCCTCGCGGCGCACGGAGAGCCGCTGGGCGCGTTCGTAGCCCTCGGCGAACGCGTCGATCGCCTGCTCGACGGCGGCCAGCGTGGCCAGGCTGCTCTCCGCCGAGCCGGGCACGGCCGGCCAGGCGGCGCGGGTGGCGGCCAGGTGGGCCACGATCAGCGCGCGCAGCCCGTGCCCGGCCTCGGCGGCCTGTTCGCCCAGGGTCCGCCGGGCCTTCAGTTCCTCCCTGGTCAGCCGCCGGCCGGTGGCCGAGACCTCGGCCAGCGTCCGGGCGAAACCGTCCAGATACTGCTCGGAGGTGTCGCGTATGTCGTGCTTGTCCCCCATTGCCGGTCCCGGCCCCCGTCCTGGTCCCCCGTGCCGCGTGCCCCGTGTACCGCGATCTTGACGCGCCGGTGACGTTTTCCTAGCGCCTGTCCGGCATCAAGACCCTAGTGAACACTGCCGGACACCGGCAATGCGCGGGTGTACGCCCCGGCCGCACCATCGTCAGCGGGGAGCACTACGGAGGGTCGCGGTGCCGGGCACCGGCCGAGGACCGGTACTCAAGGACCGGTACGGGGGTCCGGTACCGACGTCCGGCACCGCGATCCCGGGGGGCTCCGTACTTCATCGTCTGACGCAAGGACGTATGCCATGGAAGCCCTCGGCGTGCTCGTCGCCGCCTGTCTCGTCGTCGTGGTGCTCGCGGTGCTCGCGTTCTCCCGGCTGTACCGCAAGGTGGACCAGAGCCAGGCCCTGATCGTGTCGAAGACGCGGCGGGTCGACGTGTCCTTCACCGGGCAGGTCGTGCTGCCGATCGTGCACAAGGCCGAGGTCATGGACATCTCGGTGAAGACCATCGAGATCAGCCGCTCCGGCCGGGACGGGCTGATCTGCCGGGACAACATCCGCGCCGACATCCGGATCCTGTTCTTCGTCAAGGTCAACAAGACCGTCGAGGACGTCATCAAGGTCGCCCAGACCGTCGGCACCGAGCGCGCCAGCCACCAGGACACGCTGCAGGAGCTGTTCCACGCGAAGTTCTCCGAGGCGCTGAAGACCGTCGGCAAGCAGATGGACTTCACCGACCTCTACACCAAGCGCGAGGAACTCCGGTACCACATCATCGAGTTGATCGGCATCGACCTCAACGGCTACCACCTCGAGGACGCCGCGATCGACTACCTGGAGCAGACCCCGCTCTCCCAGATGGACCCGGCCAACGTCCTCGACGCCGAGGGCATTCGCAAGATCACCGAGCTGACGGCGGTCGAGCACGTCCGCACCAACGAGGCCCGCCGCAACGAGCAGAAGGAGATCACCCGTCAGGACGTCGACGCCCGCGAGGCCATCCTGGAGCTGGAGCGCCGGCAGGCGGACGCCGAGATCAAGCAGAAGCGGGAGATCGAGACCTCCCGTGCCCGCGAGGAGGCCGAGACCGCCCGCGTGGTGGAGGAGGAACGGCTGCGCGCCCAGGCCGCCTTCCTGCGCACCGAGGAACAGCTCGGCGTCCAGCGCGAGAACCAGGCCCGGGAGATCGCCGTCGCCGCGAAGAACCGCGAGCGGGTCCTCGCCGTCGAGAACGAGCGCATCGAGAAGGACCGGCTGCTGGAGGTCATCGCCCGGGAACGGGAGACCCAGCTGACGAAGATCGCCGCGGAGAAGGAGGTCGAGGCGGAGAAGCGGGAGATCGCCGAGGTCATCCGGGAGCGGGTCGCGGTGGACCGTACGGTCGCCGAGCAGGAGGAGTCCATCAAGAAGCTGCGCGTGGTCGAGGAGGCCGAGCGCGAGCGGCAGGCGCTCGTCATCGCCGCCGAGGCGGAGGCGCAGGAGAAGCTGGTCAAGGACATCAAGGCGGCGGAGGCGGCGGAACAGGCGGCGACGCACCGCGCGGCCGAGGAACTCACCCTGGCCGAGGCCCGGTTGAAGACCGCCGACCTCGACGCCCGGGCCAAGCTGCGGCTCGCCGAGGGCGTCCAGGCCGAGGCCGCCGCCGAGGGTCTCGCCGCCGTGCAGGTCCGGGACAAGGAGGCCGAGGTCACCGTCAAGGCCGGACGCGCCGAGGCGGAGGCCACCGAGGCACGGCTGCGGGCCGAGGCCGAGGGCACCCAGGCCAAGGCGCTCGCGGAGGCCGAGGGCGCGCGGGCGAAGGGCCTCGCGGAGGCCGAGGGCGCGCGGGCGGCCGCGGAGGCCACCGAGGCGCGGCTCCGGGCCGAGGCGGAGGGTGCCCGGGCCAAGGGCGTGGCCGAGGCGGAGGGCACCAAGGCGAAGGCGCTCGCCGAGGCCACCGCGATCGGCGAGAAGCTGAAGGCCGAGGCCGCCGGTCTGACCGAGAAGGCCGCGGCGATGGCCGCGCTGGACGAGGCCTCGCGGGGCCACGAGGAGTACCGGCTGCGTCTCCAGGCGGAGAAGGAGATCCGGCTGGCCGGCCTGGAGACCCAGCGGCAGGTGGCCGAGGCGCAGGCGACGGTGCTCGCGACCGGGCTGGAGCACGCCGACATCGACATCGTCGGCGGGGAGTCCGTCTTCTTCGACCGGCTGGTGTCCTCCATCGCCCTCGGCAAGGGCGTGGACGGCTTCCTCGACAACTCCCACACCGCCCAGGCCCTGGCGAAGCCGTGGCTGGACGGCACGGGCAGCTTCACGGACGACCTGAGCAGGGTGCTGGGCTCGCTCGGCTCGGCGGACATCCGCAACCTGACGGTCTCGGCCCTGCTGATGAAGCAGATCAAGGGCGGCGGCCCGAACACCGGGCAACTCCAGAAACTCCTGGACAGGGCGAGCGAACTGGGCCTCCAGGACACCCCGCTCACAGCCCTGAACGGAAGCGGCGCGGGGAGCTGAGGCCAGGCGGGGGGCGCTGCTCGCTGTGAGGTGCCGCTGCGCCCACCCTCCCCCACTCTCGGCTTCGCTCGAGCGGGGGGACCCCCATCGCCCCAGCGGCACGACTGCCCGCAGCTACCAGCGCCCCGAAGGGGCGCGGGGAACTGCGCGACCAGCCACCGCGCACCCGCAGTCGGGAGACGACCCGCAGCCCCGAGCTGTCAGCCGCACAGTCCACGAAGGGAAACCCATCCGCCATGGCAACCGACGGTGCCGTAGAGGCCGGTACCTACGAGGTGCTCCGCGACCGCCTCGCCGCGCACGCCGCCGACCTCGCCCGGAGGGCGGACGCACTCAACGCGCGGCGGAGCGAGGAGTTCGGGTCGGCGAAACTGGACCTCGTTGCCACTGCCCGGCTGGGGACGCCGCAGGCGTGCGTGCCGAGCGACATCGTGGCCGTGGGGGACGCTCTCCTCTTCGGCGCGACCGGCACAGCCACGGACATCCTCGCGCTGTACGACCGTAACGGCGCGCGGTTGCCCGAGGATGCCGTACCCGGGCTCCTCGACGACACGGCGTTCGTCAAAGAGCTCACCGCCCTGCGCCGCTACTACCGCGAAGCGAGCCTGCTGCGGCTGCGCCGGGTCGACGGCCGGCTGCTGGCGGTGTTCCGCACCGGCGAGAAGGCCGAGGACGTCCGCGTCCTGCGCTGGAGCGTCGCCGACGACGGCCGCGTGGCGTTCCTGGACGCGCGCGGCGACCGCGACGACGTCTTCCCGCCGGCCCAGGACGTGACCTGGACGGAGACCACCCGCGAGGACCACGTCCTGGGCCGGGAGCAGTATGTGGCCGTCCCCGGGGGACTGGGGGTGAGTACCGTCGGCGGCTCCCTCACCGTCCGCACCCCGGAAGGGGAGGAGCTGTACGCCGAACCCGTGCAGGAGCCGCTGCAGGCGCTCGCGGACGCGGCCGTCGCGCATGCGCGGGTCGGTGCGCTGGTGCTGCTGCGGGTGCGGCCGTACAAGGAGGAGGACGACCGGCACCTGGTGTTCGACACACTCACCCGGACCGTCGTCCGGCTCGACGGGATCGGGCAGGCGTGCCGGCGGCTGCCCGAGGAGCAGGGGATCGTCTTCCCGGGCGGGTACTGTCTGGCGGGCGGAACCCACAAGACGTACGAACTCGACGCCTTCGGGCTTGAGTTCGAGCGGGAGGTCCGCGCGCCGAACGGCGAGGACGTGCTGTACGCCTTCCGGTCCCGGGCCGGCGGGCGCACGCTGCTGCTGTCGTACAACACCCTGCGCAAGGAGGTCGCGAACCCGCTGCCGTGCCGGGGCTGGGCGCTGTTCGAGGACGGCGCGCTCGCCGTGCTGCGCGACGGGGGCGAGGAGCCCGCGCACACGCATCCGGTGCAGTGGTGGACCTCGCCGTACGTCTCCGACACGCACACCGCCGCGCTGCGCACCGGCACCGGCGCGTTCGCCCGGGTCGGCAACGCGGATCTCGTGCGCGGGCTCGCCGACTGCCTGTCCGTGGCCCGGCTGGTCACCGACGGCATCGAGACCAGCGAGGGGTACCGGGCGCTGGTGGCGGCCTGTGTGCGGGCCGCCGACGCCCATCACTGGCTGGCCGATCCCGAACTGGGCCTGCTGGCAGGCCCGTTGGGTGAGGTCCGTACGGCCGCCGAGCAGGTGCTGGGCGAGTTCGAGACCGTACGGGAGCTGACCCGGCACGCGGCGGACGCCCTCGACGAGGCCGAGGCGCGGATCGCCGCCGTGGTGCGCCGGCTGCGCGGCGAGGCCCCGCGCGAGGCCGCCGCCTGGGTGCACGGGCTGACCGAACTCCGCCGCGCGCACGGGCACCTGCTGACCCTGCGGGAGCTGCGGTACGTCGACGCCGCCCGGCTGCAGGAACTGGCGGCCGCCGCCGAGGACGACCTGGCCTCCTTCGGGCGGCGCGCGGTGCAGTTCCTGGCGCGCGAGGACGCCTTCGCGGGGCAGCAGACGGAGGTCGAGCGGCTGGTCGGGGAGGCGGCGGCCGTCGAGACCGTGGCCGGCGGGGCGCCCGTCGCCGCCCGGCTGGACGAGCTGGCCGACGGGCTGCGCACGGTCACCGAGGTGGTGACCGGACTCGACATCGCCGACGCAGTCGTCCGTACGGCCGTCCTGGAGCGGATCGCCGAGGTGCTGGGGGGCGTCAACCGGGCCCGGGCGACCCTGGAGGCCCGCCGCCGCAGCCTCCAGGACAGCGAGGGCCGGGCCGAGTTCGCCGCCGAGACCGCGCTGCTCGCCCAGGCCGTCACCGCCGCGCTCGCCGCGTCCGGCACGCCCGAGGAGTGCGACGACCAACTCGCCTCCGTGCTGGCCCGGTTGGAGGACCTGGACGGCCGGTTCGCCGAGTTCGACGACTTCCTCACCGAACTCGCCGACCGGCGCACCGAGATCTACGAGGCGTTCGCCGCCCGCAAGCAGTCCCTCGCCGACGCCCGCGCCCGCCGCGCCGAGCAGCTCGCGCTCTCGGCGGGGCGCATGCTGCAGACGGTCGCCCGCCGGGCCGCCACGCTCGCCGACGCCGACGCGGTCACCACGTACTTCGCCTCCGACCCGCTGGTCGCCAAGGTCCGCCGCACCGCGGACGAACTGCGCGCCCTCGGCGACAGTGTGCGCGCCGAGGAGCTCGACGGCCGGCTGAAGTCCGCCCGCCAGGAGGCCGTCCGCGCCCTGCGCGACCGCGCCGACCTGTACGCCGAGGACGGCCGCAGCCTGCTGCTCGGCGGCCACCGCTTCGCCGTCAACACCCAGCCGCTCGACCTCACCCTCGTCCCGCACGGCGACACGCTCGCCTTCGCGGTCACCGGCACCGACTACCGCGCCCCGGTCACCGACCCGGACTTCGCGGCGTACCGCCCCTACTGGGACCGGCACCTGCCGTCCGAGTCGCCCGAGGTCTACCGCGCCGAGCACCTCGCCGCCCGGCTGCTCGCCGAGCACGGCCCGGCCGCCCTCGCCGCCGCCGACGACCTGCCGGACCTGGTCCGCCGGGCGGCGCAGGAGGCGTACGACGAGGGCTACGAGCGCGGGGTCCACGACCACGACGCGACCCTCGTGCTCCAGGCGCTGCTTCCCTTGTACGAGGGCGCCGGCACCCTGCGCCACGAGCCCGCCGCCCGCGCCGCCGCCCAGCTGTTCTGGGCGCACGGCACGACGCAGGAGGCCCGGACCGCCTGGTCCCGGCGGGCGGTGTCGCTGGCCCGGGCCCGGGACGCCTTCGGTGCCGTACCGGCCATCGGTGAGCTGCAGCGGGAGCTGGCTGCGGCGATCGAGGCCTGGGACGCGCGGGTGGCGGGCGGGCCGGCCGCCGCGTACCTCTTCGAGGAGCTCACCGGGGGCCCGGAAGGCTTCGTGCTCGGGGTCACGGCGCGCACCCTGCTGGAGAAGTTCCGGCACGCGGAGGGGAGTTACCGCACCGATCTGGAGGGCCTGGCCGACCTGGCCGCGCGCCGGCAGGTGGTGCAGGCCTGGCTCGCCGCGTACGCCGCCGCCACCGGCACCGAGACCGGGCCCGGCGAGCTGGCCGAGGCGGTCGCCGCCGAGCTCTGCCCCGGCCTGCCGCGCTACGACGGCGACGCCCCGCTCACCGCGACGGCGGAGGGACTGCTGGGCGCCCACCCCCGGGTGACCGGCGGCCGGCTGCAGCTGAGGCTGGACGAGTTCCTCGCCCGCACGTCCCGCTTCGCCGCCGAGGACATGCCCGCCTTCCGCGCCTACCAGCGCCGCCGTACGGCCCTGGTGTCGGCCGAGCGCGAGCGGCTCCGCCTGGACGACCACCGCCCCCGGGTGATGCCGGCGTTCGTGCGGGGCCGGCTCGTCGACGAGGTGTACCTGCCGCTGATCGGCGACAGCCTGGCCCGGCAGCTGGGCACCACCGGCGACTCGAAGCGCACCGACACCGGTGGTCTGCTCCTCCTCGTCTCCCCGCCCGGCTACGGCAAGACGACGCTCATGGAGTACGTCGCCGACCGGCTCGGCCTGATGCTGGTCAGGGTCAGCGGCCCGGCGCTCGGCCACACCGTCACCTCGCTGGACCCGGCCGACGCCCCGGACGCCACCGCCCGCCGCGAGCTGGAGAAGATCAACTTCGCGCTGGCGGCCGGCAACAACACGCTCCTGTACCTGGACGACATCCAGCACACCTCGCCCGAGCTGCTGCAGAAGTTCATCCCGCTGTGCGACGCCACCCGGCGGGTGGACGGCGTGTGGGACGGCGAGCCGCGCACCTACGACCTGCGCGGCAAGCGCTTCGCGGTCTGCCTGGCCGGCAACCCCTACACCGAGTCCGGCGAACGCTTCCGCATCCCCGACATGCTCGCCAACCGGGCCGACGTGTGGAACCTCGGCGACGTCCTCACCGGCAAGGAGGACGTCTTCGCGCTCAGCTTCGTCGAGAACGCCCTCACCGCCAACCCGGTGCTGGCCCCGCTCGCCGCCCGCGACCGCGCCGACCTGGACCTCCTGGTCCGGCTCGCCGCCGCCGACCCGACGGCCCGCGCCGACCGCCTCGCCCAGCCGATGCCGCCGGCCGAACTGGAGGCCGCCGTGGCCGTGTTGCGGCAGGTGATGGCGGTGCGCGAGACGGTGCTGCGGGTCAACGCGGCCTACATCGCCTCCGCCGCCCAGTCGGAGGCCGCCCGCACGGAGCCGCCCTTCCGCCTCCAGGGCTCCTACCGCGACATGAACAGGATCGCCGGGCGGCTGCGGCCGGTCATGAACGACGCCGAACGCGAGGCCGTCGTCGACGACCACTACACGGCCGAGGCCCAGACCCTCACCACGGGTGCGGAGGCCAACCTGCTGAAACTGGCGGAACTGCGCGGAACGCTGAGCCCGGCGCAGGCCGCTCGCTGGGCCGAGGTGAAGACCGCCCACGCGCGCGCCCGCGCGCTCGGCGGCCCCGAGGAGGATCCGGTGACCCGGGCGGTGGCGGCACTGGGCCTGCTCGCGGACCGGATCGCGGCGGTGGAATCGGCGATCCGCTCCGCGGGGGAGGGCTGACCGGGGAGCGTCCGCGGGGTGCGGTCGGCGGAGGTCAGCCGAGGCAGACCAGGACCAGGCAGAGCTGGTTGGAGGAGGTCGACGACGGGGACGTCGGTGAGGTGGAGGTGCCGCTGCCCGTGCCGCTGCCCGTGCCGGTGGAGGGGCTCGGCTGTGTCTTCGTACCGGTACTGCCGGTCGTGCCCGTCGTTCCGGTCGAACCTGCCGTTCCGGTCGAACCTGCCGTTCCGGTCGAACCTGCCGTTCCGGTCGAACCTGCCGTTCCGGACGAGGTCGTCGGGGTGCTCACCGGCAGTGCGGCGGCCGGTGCGTCCTGGTGTGCGGCGGCCGCGGCGGTGTGCGGGTGGGCGGCGGGCCCGGCCGTGTGCGGCGCGGGCGCGAGGGACTGCTGCCGGGGGACGTTCACGGCGGGCGTGTGCGCCGTCGGCGTGCCGGACGTGTGCCGGTGGGTGGCGGCGGGCGGTGCCGGTGTGGACGCCGGGTCGCTGGGGGCGGCCGACGGGTCCTCGGTGAGGCCCATGCTCCGGTGGTCCGGTGCGGTGGCCGCCTGGGCCTTGTCGCCGTTGCCGCGGTCCAGCGAGGCGAGCGTCAGGCCGCCGCCGACGAGCGCGACGGCGGTCGCCACCACGGCCCGGCGCTGGTTCCTCTTCCAGCGCGCCAGCTGCCGGCGCCGGGCGGCGCGTCCCTGCGGCGCGGGCGGGGCGTCGGTGACGTCCGCGGGCGGCGCGTCCGTGGCGGTGTCCGCGAGGCCGGCGGGCGGCTCGGCGGCGGGGGACTCGGCGCCGAACCAGCTGTCGGCCGCGAGCGGTGCGGCCGTGACACCGGCGTCGGTGCGGGCCGGGGCTATGTCCGGGGCGTAGGCACCGCACCCAGGGCAGACCAGGGCGCCGTTGAGGTGCCGACGGCACGAGGAGCAGTAGTCCATCAGTGGTCTTCCTGAGTCCAGGGGAGCGGGCGTCCGTCACGGTAACGAGCCTTTCGAAAGGCTGTGTGCAGTCCGTGTGGCGCTCCTGCGCAGATTTGCGGGGTTCTTTTCCCGTGTCCCGGCCGGGTCCGGGCCGCTTCCGTCGGCATAGTGGCGGGCGGCTTCGCACCGGACCGGCAGGAGGAGACACATGCTCGGCACAGACTTCCGCACCGGATCGCCCATCTGGATCGACCTCGGCAGCCCGGACACCCAGGCGGCCGTCGCCTTCTACGGGGCCGTCTTCGGCTGGGAGTTCGCCTCCGCGGGCTCGGGAGGGGGCGGCTACGGCTTCTTCCAGAAGAACGGCGGTACGGTGGCCGGTCTCGGCCCGCTGACCGAGCAGGGGGCGAGATCCGCCTGGATGACGTACTTCCGCACCGAGGACGCCCGCGCCGCCGCCCGGGCCGTGACCGAGGCCGGCGGCAGGGTGCGCGCCGAGCCGATGAGCATGGGCGAGGTCACCATCGCCCAGTTCACCGACCCGCAGGGCGCGCAGTTCGCGGTGCTGCAGTCCGGGCAGGGGCTGCAGCGGGCTTCGGAGGACGACGCGCTGGTGTGGGTGGAGCTGCACGTCCGTGACCCGCGGGCGGCCATCGGCTTCTACCGCGGGCTGTTCGGCTGGCGGTCGCAGGAGATGCAGGCGCCGGGCATGACGTACCAGGTGCTCAGCATCGGGGAGTGCGACCAGCAGGAGGGTTCCTTCGGCGGTGTGGCCCCGCTGCGGGACGACCGGGAGGACGCCCGCTGGGTGCCGTACTTCGCCGTGGCCGACACGGACACGACCGTCGCGGCGGTGGGCGACAGCGGCGGCTCCGTGCTGATGCCGGCCGCGAACGTCCCCGGCGTCGGCCGCATCGCCTGGCTGGCCGACCCGGCCCAGGCGGTCTTCGCGGTCCTGCGGCCGGACCCGCGCCAGACCTGACGAGCGCTGCTCAAGCTCCTTGCCCGACCCGGGACTTGCCCGCCACCGGTGCGGGCGAACGCCGCCCCCACGGCTTGAAGACGGACAGGACGACGAGCGCCAGATACAGCAGCAGCGCGACGGACGGGACGATCACCGTGATGTAGCGGATGAATCCCAGGTGCATGGCCGCGATCGAGCCGGTCGGACGGCGGTCCACGGCCCGCACCGCGTCGTGCAGCCGGGCCGTGAGGGCGAAGACCGAGGCCGCCGTGGCCGCGAGGGTCAGCCAGAACTTGGTGGCGACCCAGTAGTGGCGGAACAGGCCCCACGGCGTGCCGAGGCCCAGCACCACCCCGCTGAGCAGGGTGAGCAGGCTCAGCGGCACGATCAGGGCGTCGCCCAGCATCCCCATCGCCCGGTACACGGTCCGCAGGGTGTCCGCGTCGTCGGTCGCCAGGGCCGTTACCCCGAGGGTGAGCAGGCAGAGCATCAGCGCCGGCCAGCCGACCGAGGCGACCACATGGACGACGACCCAGATCTTCCGGGCCCTCGGCGACAATCGACGGCTCACTTCGCTTCCTCCGGATCCGGGGCCGGGCACCCCACCAGGCTCGCCCGCCACCCCGGTCCGGCGCGTCCGACGGGGGGAGTAACGCCCGCTGCGCCGAGCCGAGTACACGCCGAGCCCCGTACGCCCCCGGAAACTCGACCCCACCGCGCCCGCGCCCCGGTCAGGGCGTGAGGACGATCTTTCCGATGGTGCGCCTGGTCTCGATCGCGCGGTGGGCCGCGGCGGCTTCGGACAGCGGGTAGGTCCCCTGGAGGAGGACCCGCAGCCGACCCGCCTCGATGCGTTCGGTGATGCGCTCCAGCTTCTTTCCCGAGGGCTCGGCGGTGACCCAGACGTAGCGCAGACCCCGCGCGGCGGCCTCCCGTTCGTCCGTGCCCGGGTCGATCGACGCGCCGATGAGCAGGCCGCCCGGCCGCAGCACGTCGAGGGAGCGCGGCCCGTAGGCGCCGCCGACGAGGTCCAGCACGACGTCCACCGGCGCCACGGCGGTCCGGAAGTCGGCGGCGGTGTGGTCGATCAGCTCGTCGGCGCCCAGCTCGCGCAGCAGGCCGTGGTTGACGGCACGGGCGGTGCCGATGACGTACGCGCCGAGCTCCTTGGCCAGTTGCACCGCGACATGCCCCACGCCGCCCGCCGCCGCGTGGATCAGCACCCGGTCGCCGGGCCGGACCCGCGCCAGCTCGGCCAGCGCCTGCCAGGCGGTGAACGCCACCAGGGGTACGGCCCCCGCGTGCGCCAGGTCGAGGTTCGCGGGTGCGGGAGCCAGCGCGCCGGCCGGTGCCACGGTGAACTCGGCGTACGCGCCGCGCCGACCGACCGGGAGCATGCCGTACACCGTGTCGCCCGGCGCGAACCGGGTCACGCCCTCGCCGAGCCGCTCGACGACACCGGCGACGTCGTTGCCCGGCGTCCACGGCAGCTCCACCAGCCCCGGCACCCCGCCCGCCCGGATGACGGCGTCGCCCGGGTTCACCCCGGCGCCGGCGACCCGCAGCAGCACCTCCCCGGGGCCGGGATCGGGCACGTCGGTCTCGGTGGGGGTGAGCACCTCGGGACCGCCGAAGACGGACTGGACGATGGCGTGCATACGGCGGCCGGGCATCGGAACTCCTCGTCGGGAATGCGCGGTTGGCGGGGGTTCCATGCTCGGCCCGAGCGATCACCTGCGGAAGAACGCACTTGTCTGATATCGAGGTTCCTCATGGATACCGGCTTCGACCTCAGGAAACACGGTGGCGTGGATGTCTTCCTGCGCGACTGCCCCACCCGTGCCGTGCTGGAACTGATCGCCGGCAAATGGACCATGCTGGTGCTGGTGGCGCTGGAGGACGGCCGCCCCATGCGCTTCGCCGAGCTGCGCCGCCGCCTCGACGGCGTCACCCCGAAGGTGCTCACCCAGACCCTGCGCGCCCTGGAACGCGAGGGGCTGCTGACCCGCACCCTGTACCCGACCGTGCCCCCGCGCGTGGAGTACCGGCTGACCGGACTCGGCCGGGAGGTGGGCGGGTTGATCCAGAACATCACCGACTGGTCGCAGACGAACATCGCCGCGATCCAGGCCGCGCGAAAGGAGTTCGACGAGCGCACGGCTCGTTGTTCACCCTCTGATGAATCCCGGCCCAGGTCCTAGGATCGCGGGCATGGCGTTGACCGTGGACGACGTGGACCGGTTCGAGGCGTGCAGGCCCCGGCTGGAGGCGATCGCCTATCGTCTGCTGGGCTCCGCGAGTGAGGCCGAGGACGCCGTGCAGGAGACGTTCCTGCGCTGGCAGGGGGCCGACGTCGGGCGCATCGAGGTGCCCGAGGCATGGCTGACGAAGGTGCTCACCAACCTGTGTCTGAACCAGCTCGCCTCGGCCCGCGCGCGGCGGGAGACCTATGTGGGCCAGTGGCTGCCCGAGCCGCTGCTCGCCGGGGACCCGATGCTCGGGCCGGCCGACACGGCGGAGCAGCGCGAATCGGTGTCGTACGCGGTCCTCGCCCTGCTGGAGCGGCTCTCTCCCAATGAGCGGGCGGTGTACGTGCTGCGGGAGGCCTTCGGCTACCCGCACCGGGAGATCGCCGAGATCCTCGACCTGACCGAGGCCGCCAGCCAGCAGATCTTCCACCGGGCCAAGCGGCACGTCGCCGACGGCAGGGCCCGCACCGAGGTCGACCAGGCCGCCGCCCGGCGGGTCGTCGAGGAGTTCCTCGCGGCCGCCACCAGCGGGAAGACCGAGCCGCTCGTCCGGCTGCTCACCCAGGACGCCGTCTCCATCGGCGACGGCGGCGGGAAGGTCCCGGCCCGCGCCAAGGCGTTCGAGGGCGCCCTCGCGGTCGCGACGTTCCTGCGGGGCCTGTTCAGGCCCAGCGAGGCCAAGCGCCGCCTGGTCGGCGGCCCGTCCGAGGTCTACGCCACGACCGCCAACGGCGAACCCGCCCTCGTCGCGGTCGTGGACGGCCGGGTCGTCGGCGTCATGTGCCTGGAGATCACCGCCGAGGGCATCGCCGCGTTCCGCAACCAGGTCAACCCCGACAAGCTGGAACGCGCGACGCGGCGCTGGGCGGCCGCCGACCACGGCGCACCCCTGCTCAGCGACCTCTGACGTCCTCAGCCGTGCTCCGGCATCCACCGACCTGAATGTGAGCTGCTTCACATCCGACTCCTGTCAGGAATCGGCGAGCCGCCCGGTTCAAGGGGCGAACCCGATGGAGACAGAAGCAAGGAGATGGGCATGCAGCACCGCATCGTCGTCCTCGGAGCCGGATACACGGGAGCCATCGCCGCCGGACGCCTCGCCAGGCGGCTGCGCCCCGAGGACGTCGCCCTCACCCTCGTCAACGCCGAGCCCGACTTCGTGGAACGCGTCCGGCTGCACCAGCTCGCGGCCGGCCAGTCCCTCCGCCCCCGGCCCCTCGCCGAGATGTTCGCGGGCACCGGCGTCGAGCTGAGGCTTGGCCGGGTCACCGGTGTGGACGTGGACCGCAGGTCCGTCACCGTCCGCGACGCGGGCGGCACGAGGGAGCTGCCGTACGACACCCTCGTGTACGCCCTCGGCAGCGGCTGGAACGACCAGGGCGTGCCCGGCACCGCCGAGCACGCCGAGCAGCTCGCGAGCCGCCCCGGAGCGCTCCGGCTGCGCGAGCGCCTGGCCGCCCTGTCCGCCGGACAGCCCGTCGTCGTGGTCGGCGGCGGCCTCACCGGCGTGGAGGCCGCGACCGAGATCGCCGAGGCCCGTCCGGACCTCGACGTCGCCCTCGTCGCCCGCGCCCGCCTCGGCGACTGGCTCTCCCCGAAGGGCCGCCGGCACCTGCGGAAGGTGTGCGGCGGGCTCGGCATCACCGTGCACGAGCACACCGCCGTCACCGCCGTCGGGGCCGACCACGTCACCACCGCCGAGGGCACGTCCGTACCTGCCGCGGTCACCGTGTGGACCGCAGGCTTCGCCGTGCACCCGATCGCGCGGGCCACCGCCCTGGAAGTCGGCGACACGGGCCAGATCGTCGTCGACGGCACCATGCGCTCCGTCTCGCACCCGGACGTGTACGCCGTCGGCGACGCGGCCCTGGCGATGGGCCCCGGGAAGAAGCCGCTGCGGATGTCGTGCGCCTCGGGCGGCTTCACCGCGTGGCAGGCCGCCGACGCCATCGTGGCCCGGCTGACCGGCGGCCGGCTCCCGAAGGTGCCGATCCGCTACTTCAACCAGTGCGTCTCGCTGGGCCGCGGGGAAGGCCTGATCCAGTACGTCACCGCCGACGACCGCGCCGTCCGGGCGGCCCTGACGGGACGCTTCGCCGCCGTCTACAAGGAACTGGTCTGCAAGGGCGCGGCCTGGAACGCGGCCCACCCGACGTTCGGGATGCCGGCCCGGCGCCGCCGCGTCGTGGCCGGGCCGGCCCTGGCGAGCGCCCCGGTCACGGCAGAGGCCTGACGCCCGCCGCACCGCTGTACGGCCCCGACCTTCCGGTGGTGCTCCTCACCGGTGGCCCGGGCATGGGCAAGGGGCGGCTGCAGCGGGCCGTGAGGGGCTGTGTGATCACCAGCGGCACGCCCTGACGGCCACGCGGCCGGCCTGCCCGGGCGACGAGTCCCGGCCGGTCGGCCTGCGGGTGGTGCCGCGGCTAGTGCTTGCCGCCGCTCTTCCCGCCGCCCGCCCGGCCGTTCCCGCCCGAGTCGCCGCCGCCCGCCCGGCCGTTCCCGTCCGAGTCGCCGCCGCCCGCCCGGCCGTTCCCGCCCGAGTCGCCGCCGCCCGCGGAGGTGCCGCCGGACGTGCCGGTCCTGCCGGAGGTGGTGCCGTTGCCCGAGCCGCCGGTCCTGCCCGTCGTGCCGCTGCGGGTGTGCCCGGCACCTTCGCCGGACTTGCCCGTGTTACCCGAGTTGCCCGTGTTGCCCTTGCCGGCCGTCTTGCTCGCCGTGGCGGTGGCCCGCTTCAGCTGCTCCGAGCAGTACGCGGCGACCTCGTCCTTGCCGCCCGCGGCCGTGACGAGCCGCTGCCAGGCGGTGGCGTCGAGTGCCTTGCCCCGGCCCTGGATCTGCTCGTAGGCACGGCAGTGGGCCTCGGTGTCCTTGGTGGACGGCGGGCGGTCCGCCGACCGGGAGCCGTCGGACGGAGCCGGCGCACCGCCCGGCCGAGCCGGGGCGACCGCCGAGGGGTGGCCGGTCCGCGGGCCGGCACCCGTACCGCCCGACGAGCCGGCGGAACCGATGGCCGCGACGGCGACACCGCCCAGCGCGAGGCTGGCGAACACCGCGCCGAACGTCATCTTCAGCGGCCGCCGGGCCCTCCGCTCCGCGGCCGGCCGCCAGTCGTCCCGCCGCCGGGTACGAGCTTGATGCGCGCCCGCGGCGCGCGCGTCCCGGAAAGCGGCCACGGCCCGCTGCTCGGCCCGCGGGTCGGCGTCGCCGGTGCGCAGGACGGCGGCCAGCTCCGTTTCCAGCGTGGTGGCGTCAGCCGTGTCCGGCGCGTCGGACACGGCGCCGGGCTGCGCACGTCGACGGCCCGGTCGTCCGTCGCCGCTCAGCCGTTCACCCATGTCCGTCTTCCGTTCCCGTCCGTTCGCGTGCGGCCGTTTCGATTCGTGCGGTGCACCGGTTTGTTCATGTCGACTCCCCCAGCGTGCGGGAAGCCCCATCCGTCACACCCTTCTCCGCCGGCCCGTCGATGCCGAGCTGGCGCGCGAGGCGTTTCAGCCCCCGGTGGGCCGCTGTGCGCACCGCTCCGGGGCGCTTGCCGAGGACGCGCGCGGCGGCGGGGCCGTCCAGGCCCACCACGACCCGCAGGAGCACGGCCTCGGCCTGGTCCCGGGGCAGCCCCCGGACCAGTTCCAGGGCCCGCTCGGTGGAGAGGGACTCCAGCGCCTGCTCATGGGTGCTGTGCGGACCGGGCAGGTCCAGTACGTCCTGCTCGGTCCCGCCCGCCCGGGGCCGCACCCGCCGGCGGCGCAGATGGTCCAGCGCCCGGTACCGGGCGATGGTCGCCGTCCAGCCGCGGAAACCTGCGCCGTCGCCCTTGAAGCGTCCGAGGTCGCGGGCTATCTCCAGCCAGGCGTCGGCGGCCACGTCCTCGGCGTCGTCGCCGACGATGCCGTGCAGATAGGCGAGCAGGCCCGGCTGCACGAACCGGTAGGCGACCGCGAAGGCGGCCTCGTCGCCCTCCTGGGCCCGCGCGACCGCCACGCCCAGTTCCGCGTCGTACGCCTGCACGCGCCGGGGTTGCCGTACCTGGCCCAAGATGTCCTCGTTCAGCCGGTTCATAGCCAGTTCGTGTGCCGTCAGCCGTGCACCTGTCGCATCGACTCGCATCGACGCCCCCGTGGTGATCAGCGTCTGCCCCCAGCAGAAGTGTCACAACGTACCAGGGGCCCTTCAGGGGGCCGCGGGTGACCGACGGTCCCGCCCCGGGTGACGTTTCCCGGGGGCGGCGGCCTTCGCCCGGAGAGCCTCGCCGCGCCCAGCGCCGGTTTCTCCATCGGCACCTCCACCCCGAGCGCGATCCGCATGGCGGGCGCCTGCGCGACGTTCGCCGCCTCCGGGATGCGGGCCGAGCCGTACTCGGTGACCAGGGTGACCCACGACGGTGCGGCCCTCCCCGGATTCACGGCCCCCGCCCCCGTACGGGCCGTGCCGGCGGTCGCCGACAACGTGACCGACGTCCTGCGGGGCGTCGTCGCCCGGGGCACCGGCACCAGGGCCCGGGCCCTCGGCCGTACGGCGGCGGGCAAGGCCGGCACCACCGACGACCACCGCTCGGCCTGATTCATCGGCTGCGCCCGCCAACTCGCCACCTCGGTCGTCCTGTTCAAGGAGGACCCGGCGCATCCGCGGCTGCAGTCCCTGGTCGGTGTCGGCGGCCTGCGGAAGGTGTTCGGCGGCGACATCCCGACCGCGATCTGGACCGTTTACCTGCGCGACGCCCTGGCCGGCCTGCCCGACCTCCCGTTCCTCGCACCCGGCGTCCCTGGGCCACGGCAGCGACGAGCCCGGAGTCCCCTCGCCCTCGCCCACCCGGGCCCCCGCCAAGCACGCCGGCAGCAGACTGGGCAGACGGACGGCCACCACGGCGGCGCCCAGGCCGGGGCCACCCGCGGCCCATACCAAGTGCCGCCCGCACAAGTGCTGTTGACAGCACACCGCCCCGCCGGAAGGCCGGCGGGGCGGTGCGAACTGTCCAGTGGTGCGTGTTACTTGGTGAAGGCGGCGACGCCGTTCGGGGTGCCGAGGCCCGTGGGACCGTCGTAGCCCTTGCCCGCCTTGCACAGGTAGTCGCTGCAGGACCCGTTGGAGCCGTCGGTGACGTCGTTCAGCTTGTCCGGGTGGGCGTAGGGGTAGGACGCCGGGACGTCGCCGGAGCCCGGGGTGCCCGCGAGGGCGTAGACGCCGGCGACGAACGGCGCGGAGGCGCTGGTGCCGCCGTACACGTTCCAGCCGTTGGCCTGGTAGGTGTCGTAGACGGCGAGCCCGGTGGCCGGGTCGGCGACGGCCGCGACATCGGCGACGGCGCGCTTGCCGCAGCCGGTGTCCTTCTGCCAGGACGGCTTGGCGTCGAACTGCGAGCAGCCCGAGCCCGCTCCCTCACCGCCGGCGGAGGTGCCCCACACGGACTCGGACCAGCCGCGGGTGCTGCTGTCCTTCTTGAGCGAGGTGCCGCCGACGGCCGTCACGTACTGCGAGGCGGCCGGGTACTCGGTGCCGTAACCGCTGTCGCCGGAGCTGACGGTGATGGCGACGCCGGGGTGCTTGAAGTACTTGTCGTCCGCCTGGGTGTCGGCGGCCTCCTCGCCGCCGCCGTAGCTGTTGGAGACGTACTTGGCGCCCTGCTTGACGGCCTGGTTCACGGCCGCGCCGAGGTCGTCCATGCTGGCGGACTTGGCCTCGACGAGCAGGATGTGGCACTGGGGGCAGGCCGCGCTGACCATGTCGACGTCGAGCGAGATCTCACCGGCCCAACCGGAGTCGGGCGCCGGGTAGTTGGTGCCGCCGTCCTGATCGATCTTCTTGAAGCAGCCGTTGCTCGTGCTGCACTCCGGCAGGCCGTACTGGGACCGGTAGGCCGCCAGGTCCTTCTCGGCGTTCGGGTCGTCGTTGGCGTCGACGATCGCGACGGTGGCGCCCTTGCCGCCGTCCTTGGGGAGGTTGTAGGCGGCCTGCAGGTCGGCGGGCCCGAAGCCCTTGGGGGTGTCGTGGCGGCCGAGGGACTTCTGCGGTGTGAGGTCGGTGCGGACGACCGCCTGGCAGGCCATGTAGCCGGGCTTGATCGGCTCGGAACACAGCGGCCGGGTGTGCACCGCGGAGGCCGCGGCCGACGCGTCGGCCGTCGTGTGCGCCGCGGTGGGTGTGGTGGCGAAGGCCGCCGACTGCGAGGCGACGGCGAGTCCGCCGGTGATCAGCGCTGCTGCAGACAGGATCGCGGGCGCGCCGCGGCGTATCAGGGTCCTTCTGCGATGAGACTGCAACGAACTGCCCTCCGTGGGGGGATGGGTGGCTCCGTACCGGCGGCCGGAAGCGGTGTGCGCGCCATGCGGCATGTTGCGTACATGACAACCGCTTTCCGTTGGGGGTGGCCGGTCGGAGTCGAGTCGGGCATCCTGCTGATGCTGCCACCCCGGTCAGTGGTGGCTATGAAGAGGCTATGAACAATTTGCCGAAGAGAACAGAGCCAGTTGGTAAAAAAGTCGCCCCCAACCCCTCGGCGTCGACCGGTACGTTGTGCAGCCATGGAGCTTGAAGACGGAACCATCAACGACCTGATGTCGCTGGGCCTGGCCCGGTACGAGGCACGGGTCTACCTGACCCTCATCAGGCGTGGTTCTTACACGGCCGCCGAGGTGGCCCGGGAGGCCGACGTGCCGCGCCAGCGCGTGTACGACGTCCTGGACGCGCTCGTACGACGGCAACTGGCCACCACCCACCCCGGGCGGGTGGCCACCTACTCCGCCGTCACGCCCGAGTTGGCCCTCGCGCGCCTGATGACGACGCAACGGGAGACCGTCGACCGCCTGGAGCGGGTCTCGCAGAACCTCGCCGGCGTCCTCCAACCCCTCTGGTCCCAGGGGCGGGACCACACCGACCCCCTGGACTACATCGAGATCCTGCGCGACCCGAAGGCGATCGCCGAACGCTTCGCCGACATCCAGCGGCAGGCGCGGCACGAACTTCTCACCTTCTGCAAACCGCCGTTCGTCGCCCCCACCGAGAACACGGAGGGACTGGCGGTGGTCCACCGCCTCCGCGAGGCGGGCGGCACGGTCCGGGCGATCTACCTCGACGACTCCCTGGACGATCCCGGGACCATGGACCACGTACGGCGCTTCGCCGCAGCGGGCGAGGAGGCCCGCTTCGCCCCCGAACTGCCCCTGAAACTGGTCATCGCCGACGCCTCACTCGTCCTGTGCGACATGCCGGACCCGGTGGCCGGCACCGACTCCACCACCACCCTCTTCATCGAACACCCGGCTCTGGCCGCCTGCTTGCGGCTGGCTTTCCACACGGTGTGGAAGGACGCCGCACCGAGCCGGGAGCGGCCCGGTCTGGGCGGGTGAGCGCGTGAGCCCGGATGGCGCCACCGATGAGCGCCGTGGTGCATATCGGATTAGCCTCCGAAATGAGCGCAAAAGGATCTTTGGACAGTGCGCTCCAGTCGACCCAAGGAGGACACATGCGCCAGCTCTCCAAGGCCGCCGCGGCGGCCGCGGTCATCGCTAGCGTGAGCTTCATAGCCACCGGCACCGCCACCACCGCAGCCAGTGCAACCACCGCCCAGCGCGCGGTGATGCACCGCGGCGGCGACTGCATCGACATCCTGGGTAACGTGGGCATCGGGAACGGTATCCTCGGCAACTTGCTGAACGGCGAGGGCAATCCAGGCGCGCAGGTCACCGATTGCGGGTAGCCGGTCGGCCGGCTCACCGAATTGCGTGTCGACGTCGGTCGTCTTCATGTGTGAAGTGGATGCCAAAGGCCCCGGATCGCGACCGGTCCGGGGCCTTTGCGCGCGTGACTCCGGCGGGGCCGACGGCGGCTTCCGGTCAGGCGGTCAGCGCGGCGAGCTCCGCGTTGGCGCGCTCGGTGACCAGGGCGAGGACACGGCCGGCGGCGGCCAGGTCCTCGGTGGGTATGCCGCCCCAGACGCGGGCGGTGACGGGGGCGGTCTCCGCCCCGACGGCGGCGAGCAGCTCGCGCCCCGCGTCCGTGGGGCGAAGGTGCGCGCCGTCCGCGACGAGCAGCTGCTGGGCCAGCAGCTCGTCGAGAGTGGCGCGGATGCCGGCCGGATCGGCCTTGAGGGAGGCCCGGACCTGGGCGACGAGTTCGTCCGGCGTCCGCGGGGCGTCCGCGGTGACGGCGGCCCGCAGGGCGATCTGCTGCTGGAACGTGATCCCGTGCCGGGCCAGGACGTGCTCCAGGACGCCGCGGGCGGCGTAGTGGGCCAGCCCGAGGGCGCGTGCGTCGGCGACGGGCGCGGGGGCGGATGCGGTGGTGGTCGACGTGGTGCCGGCGGATGTGGTCGTGGATGCGGCGGTGCTGGACGCATGGGTGGTCATGGCGTTGTCCCCTGAGTGCTCTCGTCGTTCGGTACGGATGCGGTGAGAGGTGCGTCGAGCAGGGTCGTCAGCTCGTCGGTGAACGCGCGCGTCCGCGGGGCGTCGAGGCCGCCGAGGGGCTCCAGCAACTGCTGGAGCAGCTCCTGGACCACCGCGACGGCCCGCCGTGTGACGTCCTGGCCCCGCTCGGTGAGGGCGAGCTGTACGGCGCGCGGGTCGCGGGGATCGCGGGTGCGCTCGATCAGGCCGGCCGCCTCCAGGGCGCGCGCCAGCTTCGAGACGTACAGCGCCTCCAGGCCCGTGTGGTCGGCGAGCCGGCGCTGACTGGGCCGCTCGCCGGTGCGCTGCATGCCGTACAGCGACGCGACCAGGGAGTACTGCGCGTGGGTGAGGCCCAGTGGAGCCACCGCGCGATCCACCGCGACGCGCCACTTGTTGGCGAGCCGCCACACCAGGAAGCCGGGCGTGGGGCCCGGGGAACCCTTGCTCATGGTGAATAGATTACATGGCTACTATAGCCATGGCTACTATCTTTCCGGGAGCTGCGGAGCCCCGTGGCGGTCAAGTTCCTGCGTGCCGAAGAGGCGGCAGTCATCACCGCCCAGGCGGCCGCCGGCCTCTTTCGCGGCACACGGACACTCGCCGTGGAGTTCCACCGCCTTGAAGCTTCTCTGATTTATACTTTCGCCGTCACTCAGCGTGAGGAGCAATGTGAGAAGCGTGATTGAAGCGCTGCGCAACCCGCGGCGCCACCATGTGCTTGGCGCAGTGCTGACCCTCGCGCTCGTCGCGCAGTCAGCCGTGCTCGTCGCCCAGGAATCGCAGATCGACAGCCTGCGGACACAGCCCGTCGGGGAAACCCTCGCGCCCGGTCCTCGCGGGCCGTCCGGTCCCCCCGGCCCTCCCGGCCCCGTCGGCCCGGCGGGCAAGGACGGCCATGACGGCAAGGACGGGCAGGACGGGCAGAACGGAACCAACGGCAGTCCCGGCAAGGACGGGAAGGACGCCGTCTGCCCGCCGACGTCGTCGAGCTAGCTCTTCCCCCCACTTTCGCGACCACAGAGCGTGAGGAGCAATGTGAACAGCGTAAACGAGGCGTTGCGTGGTCCGCGGCGTCGGCTTGTGCTCGGCGCCT
This sequence comes from Streptomyces puniciscabiei, assembly GCF_006715785.1. NCBI lineage: Bacteria > Bacillati > Actinomycetota > Actinomycetes > Kitasatosporales > Streptomycetaceae > Streptomyces > Streptomyces puniciscabiei. The sequence goes on along the minus strand of NZ_VFNX01000001.1, from coordinate 2,967,670 downwards.
TGCTGACGATCACGTTCCTCGCGCAGGCAGCCGCCATCGTCTCCCATGAGCAGCAGATCGACGGACTCCAGGCACGGCGCATCGCCCTCCAGGCGAGCGGCATCGAGCACGGCTCACCCGGCCCCCGAGGCCCCTCCGGCCCGCCCGGCCCCACCGGCCCGTCGGGCAAGCCGGGCCGGGACGGGAGACCCGGCCATCGCGGCAGGAGAGGGCGCAACGGCAGACCCGGGCGGCCCGGCAGGCCCGGGCACGTCATCATCGCCAGGCCGACACCGGACGAGGCCGACTAGAGATCCACGGGCTGGGCGGTACGACGCGGCCTGCGCCCGCCTTGCGGAGATCGATCTCAACGCTTCCGCCGGCGCCCGCCCCGGCCCGCTGCCGCTCTTGCGGTGGTCGTTTCCTTCTCCGGGCCGGGGCGGTCGGCTGCGACCACCAGGGCCGCCAGTAGCGTCGTGACCGGCACCGAGGCCACCAGGCCGATGGAGCCCACCAGCGTGCGCACGATCTCCTCGGCGACGAGCTCGCTGTTGGCGACCGTGGCCACGCCGCTCTGGGCGATGGAGAAGAGGAGCAGGAGGGGGAGTGCGGCGCCGGCGTAGGCGAGGACGAGGGTGTTGACCACGGAGGCGATGTGGTCGCGGCCGATGCGGATGCCTGCCCGGTACAGTCCGCGCCAGCCCATCGTGGGGTTGGCGTCGTGCAGTTCCCAGACGGCCGATGTCTGCGTCACGGTGACATCGTCGAGCACGCCGAGCGAGCCGATGATGACGCCGGCGAGCAGCAGGCCGCTCATGTCGAGCTTCGGATACAGGCCGTGGATCAGGCCGGTCTGGTCGTCGGTGTTGCCGGTGAGGGCGCCCCAGCCGATGAACGCCGAGCCCAGGATGCCGATCAGGGCCAGTGAGAGCAGGGTGCCGAGCACGGCCACCGAGGTGCGGGCGGACAGGCCGTGGCACATGTACAGGGCGATCAGCATGATGGCGCTGGAGCCGACCACCGCCACGAGCAGCGGGTCGGAGCCCTGCAGGACGGCCGGCAGGATGAAGAAGTTCAGCACCAGGAAGCTGATGGCCAGCGCGACCAGGGCCATCACGCCGCGCAGCCGGCCCACGACCACGACGGCGAGCGCGAAGATGCCGGCGAGCAGGCCCAGGGGGAAGCGGCGGTTGACGTCGGTGACGGAGTACTGCAGGTCCTTGGGGGCGGAGGGTTCGTAGGCGGTGACGACCTGCTCGCCCTGGTGCAGCTGCCGTGCCTGGTCGGGCTGCACGATCTCGGTGAAGGTACGGCCCTTGTCGTGGCCGGTGTCGATGCGGATCGTGGCCTTGTGGCAGGTGCCGTTCGCTTGTTGTTGTGCGGAGGAGCCCTCGGCGGTGGAGGTGTCGCCGGTCGGGGTCTCGCCGGAGGCGTTCACCGACGCGCAGCTGATCTCGACGACGTTGGTGACGGTGGCCTGCTGGGTCTGCTGGTCGAAGCCGACACCGGTGTGCTTGTGCGGCGGGGCTCCGCCCGGCCAGAGCATGACGAGTCCCACTACGACGGCGGCGGCGAAGGGGATCAGGATCGCCGCGATGACCTTGCGCAGGTGCCGGGAGACCGGCGCCGCGGGCCCGTGGCTGTGACTGTGGCCGTGCGAGTGGCCGTGCCCGTGACCGTCGGCTCCCGCTTCGGGGCTGTGACCGGAGCCATGTCCGGCGGCGGTCGCCGGTGCGTGTCCATGGCCTGTCGCCTGAGAGAGGGGGAGGTGGCCCGCGCCGGCATCGGGTCCGTAGCCGGGGTGAGGCAGCGGCTCGGGAGGATTCCCGTACCCGTAGTCGTGGCCGTACTCGCTCGCACCCCGGGGCCGGGGCGGGTCGCCGACCCGGTTCCAGTCCCCGGCACTCTGCCGGTCAGCGGTTCCCATGCCGTCTCCCTCGCGGTTGTCCGTGCCCCCTCCGGAGCCGGTCCTGCGCGACGGCTCTGAGGAAGAGTACGGGAACGGCTGCGGCGTGGACTCAGCCCGCGCACCTCCGGCCAGGCACAGCGGGAGGCGGGTCGCCGTCACCGACATCGAGCAGTGCCGCATCCGGGGTCACTGTGCCGCCGAACTCGCCGATCTGGTGGCCGAGTTGGTGGAGAACGCGCTCATGTACAGCCCGCCCCGGCAGCCCGTGGCGGTGGACGGCCGGCGGGACGGCGGCGAGTACTGCCTCACCGTGGTCGACCGGGGGCTCGGGATGACCGCGCAGCGGATGGCGTACGTCGCCCTGCCCACCACCCTCGTCCCGCAGCCGGACGCCTCGACCATGGCGACGACCATGTGAGCGCGCTCGGCTGGGTCACCCCAGCCGAGCGTCTGTCCGAACTGCCCGCTTACGAGATCTGCGGGCGGGTGCGGTGGCGCCCGCCCGGCAGGGCGGTCTTGGCCGTCAGCCCGCGCGACTGCCAGGCGTTGTCACGCAGTTTGCACAGAGCCCAGTAGCGGGTGGGGCACAGCAGCACGATGTTCATGAACACCGCCGAAGGCGTCCCGACGAGCCATGAGTGCCAGCGCTGGCGAGTGGTCAGGTCGGGTCGCATGAGTACGTACAGCCCCGCCTGGCCGTAGCGGACGACGACGTACGTCCCGAGGTACACCAGGGCGACGCCGGGGTTGTGGTACCGCCCGCCGAGGGTCAGCACCGTCATGACGACGGTCCAGGCCAGCATGATCGGCGTGATGACCAGCTGGAGCAGGCCGAACGTCGGCGATATGAGCTGCTTGAAGGACAGCCGCGAGTACACGAACGGCAGCATCCACCACCACGACCGCGCCCAGCGCAGTCGCTGGCGATAGGTCTTGCGGAGCGTGGTCGGCATGTCCGTGACCACGCCGGCCTCGTTGACGGCCACGACCTCACCGCGCATGAGGGCTCGCAACGCGAGCCACCGGTCGTCGCCGGTGCCGCACTCCACCTCGTAGGCGTCCAGGTGGTCGTAGAGCAGCTCGGCCCGGTAGAGGGCCAGTGCCCCCGAGGTGGTCTCCAGGGCTCCCAGCATGGAGCGCGAGGAACGCATCATCACGCAGGACGTGCCGATGTCGATGTCCGCGGCCCTGGAGACCCAGGTCTCCTCGAAGTTCCGGATGTAGATCATGCCGGTAGTGGCCTGGATCTTCGGGTTGCTCATGGCGCGGAGCTGCTGCTCCAGGGCGTCCGGGAAGGGCTCGCCGTCCGAGTCGATGGTGAGGACGAAGTCGAAGTGCTTCCCCTCCGCCTGGAGGTGGCGGAGCACCGTGACCTGGGCCCCGCGCTTGCCCTTGTTCTCCTGCCGGTGCCAGAAGACCCGGGGGTGGTCGAAGGGCTCCACGGGGTGTTGCCGGGAGCCGTCGTCGATCAGTGGATCTCGTCGACCGGGTGCGTCTGCGCCAGGAGCGACCGCACCGTGCGGTGCAGATTCTCCGTGGGCTCCTCGAAGGCCGGGATGATCGCGACCGTCCGGCCGGGAGCGACCGGAAGGTGAGCGAAGGACCGGCCCTTGAGGAACGAGAGCAGGCAGAGCAGGATCACGACCATGCCCAGCCACCAGTAGAGCGTCAGGATCGGGCTCTTCGACCGGAGGTGGACCACCACGGTGGCAGCGGCCAGGGCCGCCGCCACCACAGCGGTCACCACGGAGAACCTGGCCCGTGATGAGGTGTTCAAGCGGACACCCGCCTGCCGCGGGTCGCCAGGCGGAAGACCGCCGCCCCGCCGATCACCAGGAGCATCGCTCCCAGCACGATCCATCCCAGCCCCGTGCCGCCGGTGGCGGCCAGTGCTGCTCCTCCTGCCGCGGTGCCGATCGCGGCACCCGCACCGTTGTGTCCGTACATGCTTCCGTCCTTGTCAGGGGTGTCGAACGCGCCGTGGGCATGGCGAAGCGGAAGGCGTCCACCACGGGTGGGGAAGGCAATCCGCGCCGGGTGTCGTCCGTGCTGCGGACGTACCGCCGGCGCCTGTCGGCCGTCGCTTGCCCAGGCTGCTGTTCTTCGGGTGGGTCAGAGCCGCTCGACGTGCGGCGCGGGTGCCATGGCGCCACGGGTGTCGAGCACATAGGCGGCCTCGTCGGCGAGCTGGGCGAGGTCGAACTCGGCGTGCGGCGTGAGCAGCACGACGGCGTCGAAGTCGGCGACGCGCTCGCCGCTCGCTGCTCCGGCGGAGCCGGCGAAGGGAATGCGCCGGCAACTGCCTTCGGGCAGATGGGGATCGACGACGAGGACGTCGGCCCCCATGGCCCGCAACCGGTCGATGACCTGGACGGCCGGCGACTGCCGGGCATCGGACGTACCCGGCTTGTAGGCCGCACCGAGGGCGAGGATCCGTGCTCCGTGCACGCTGCGGCGGAAGCGGCGGCTGAGGGCGTCCTGCAGACGCCGGACGACGTAGTCGGGCTGGCTTTCGTTGATGTCCTGGGCCAGTTCGATGAGCCGGAAGGTCTGCCCGTGCCGTGCTTTGACGTGGTGGCTGAGGTAGACGGGGTCGATGGGCAGGCAGTGCCCGCCGACGCCCGGGCCGGGCAGGAACTTGGTGAAGCCGAAGGGCTTGGTCGCCGCCAGCTCCAGGGTGTGCCAGACATCGACACCCAGCGCGTGGGCCATGCGGGACAGCTCGTTGACCAGGGCGATGTTCACGTGCCGGTAGGTGTTCTCGAACACCTTGGCCAGCTCCGCCTCTTCGAGTCCGGACGCGGGCACGGTGACGTCCGTGACCGAGTCGTAGAAGGTCTTCACGCGCTGCAGGCAGGCGTCGGTGAGACCCGCGACGATCTTGGGCGTGTTGTCCAGGCGCCAGTCGGCGTTTCCGGGATCGATGCGCTCGGGACTGAACCCGACATGGAAGTCCCGCCCCGCGACGAGGCCGGAGCCCTCCTCCAGCAGGGGTATGAGGACGTCGCGGGTGGTGCCGGGGTGCGTGGTGGACTCGAGCACCACGGTGGCCCCCGGCTCCAGCCACCTCGCCAGTGTCCGCCCGGCCTCACGCACGCAGGTGAGGTCCGGGGCTCTGTCGGTCAGGGGTGTCGGCACGGTGATGACCGCGATGTCGAAGCCCTTGAGGTCCTTCGGATCCGGGCTGGGGCGGTAGGCGGCCGTCCGCAGCACTGCCTGAAGGCGGGCTGATGGGATGTCCTCGACGTACGACGCGCCGGCGGCCAGCTTGTCGCAACGCTCTCGATCGGGTTCGTAGCCGGTCACGACGTGTCCGGCTTCGGCGGCACTGAGGGCTAAGGGCAGGCCGACATAGCCCTGCCCGAGCACACAGATGTGCATGGTGGTTCCTCCCCTTGAGCCGGCCTGCGAACGAGCGCAGACCGGAAAACGGCGCCCCTGAAACGCGGCTGCCTGTTCCTGAAGCAGGCAACCGCGGCGTCGGTTACTGCGTGTATCGCGGTGTGTCAGCGGGTGTGGCGAAGCCCCCGTCGGGCCACGGCAATCCGCTGGGTTCGATGCACCGGCGATCTCAACCGCGGATCTGAGGACCTCGTGTCCTGTGCCAGACGCGTGAGATGATCTTCACAATTCCCCCCTATATGTGGACCTCAAGGCCTCGATAGGTTTCCCCGGCATGGAACCCCCTTTGCCGGGCCGATACCTATGAATCGCCCCTGAGGTCTGTGCGGGCAGCCGAAGGGCTGCCGAGTGACCCCACACGGACGGGAAGACGCGATGAGGCGCGGCCTCATCGGTTGATCTTCACAATTTCTTCCCGTTCATGCATGGTCAAGGTTTCAAGATGTGTCCCTCAAACGGAAGCGTTGTTCCCATATCGCTGTCCCTGAGCCGAAGCATCGGCGGTGGGCGCGCGCCGGTGCGCGCGCCCCTGTACCACCGGCCGGGTTCGTGCTTCCGGCTGTCGAGCACTGGTCCTCGAGAGTCGCCGCGGAGCCGGGGCCGGCTGCGCGACGCTGGGTCGGCAGGCGCAGCGCATTCCGGATGCCAGGGGGCACGTCGTGACCGCACCATCTTTCGGCCGGAGGTCGGTTCTGCGTCTCGCAGGTGCGTCCGGCTTTGCCGTGGCAGGGGGAGCACTGCTGACGGGTGCCGCCGCGCCCCGTGGCAGTGCGACCGCCGGTGACCTCTTCCAGCGGGGGCACGGATGGACGGCCGCCGGAGCCGGTACCGCGTCCAGCGACCTCGGTGACACCGCGGTGGTCACCCGCGGAAGCCGGTCGGTGCGGGTGACCACCAACGGCACCGGCAAGCAGTCGTACGTCCGCAGGACCGGCATGACCGCGCTGAACCTCACCGGCAGGATGGTCCGCCTGATCCTGCGTGTCGCGGACACCACCCACCTGGCGAGGCTCGCCTTCTACGTGGGCACCGGGTCGTTCACCAACTACTTCGTCTGGCAGTTCCACACCCACTCCAGGACGGCCACCAACTATGTCCAGTCGGGGGAGTGGGTGACGGTCCACCTGCAATGGGCCGACGTCACCTCGGCGGCCGGGGCCTGCTCGATCGCGCCGACCGGGGCGCCGTCCACCAGGTCCGGCTTCACCGACATGTCGTTGGCCGTGTACGACGACGCCGGTGGGCCGGTGACGTACTGGTTGCAGGCCGTCGAGCTGGTCCCCGACACCACGTCCGTGTTCCCCAGGGGCGTCGTGTCCGTCACCTTCGACGACTCGCACAGCTCGGTGCACGATCTGGCGCGGCCGGTGATGGACCCCCACGGCTTTCCGGGCACGAGTTACAACATCGCGGACGCCATCGGTGCCGGCGGCTCCCTGACGATCGACGGGATGCGGTCGCTGCAGGACCACTCCGGCTGGGAGATGGCGGGGCACGCGTACGCGACGAGCGCCCACACCGCGGGCTACGGCAGGCTGTCCGCCCACCGGGTCGACGACGACTTCCGCAGGCTGCGCGAGTGGCTGGTGTCGAACGGCTTCACCAGCGAGCACTTCGCCTACCCGCACGGCGCCTTCGGCAGGACGACGGACGGCGTACCGGTGGATCTCATCGCCGGCAGGCACTTCACCACGGCCCGGTCGATCGTCTCGGAGACGACCGAGTCGTTCGCGCCGGCCATGCCGTACCGCCTGAAGGCGCTGACGGGCATCACCGACGGCGACGGCATCGGCGGCACGCCGCTGTCCCGGCTCACAGGCCCGGGCGGCAGACTCGACCGCTGTGCCGCCAACGGCGACTGGCTGATCCTCTGTCTTCACCGGATCGTCGCCGGGCGGCCGCGCAGCAGCACCGAGATCAGCCAGAGCGGCTTGGCGGCCCTGCTGAAGGAGATCTCGGACCGGGGCATCCCCGTGGCGACGGTCGGGGAGGTGATCGGGTACTACACGTAGACCTCGTGCCCCGCGGCAGGCCGAGCAGGGGGGAGGTCAGGGTGCCGGAGCCGCCTCCAGGCCGTCCTCGCCCCGCGCCCCTTTGCCACAGCTTGATCAGCAGTACCCCTCGCCTTGATCTGCCATGTCCCCGACATGACTAGGATTGGCCGACTTCGGGGCTCGAGGGGGAGTTGATGATGGTGCGACGAAGATCGCTTGCTTTCGTCGGCGTGGCCGCGCTGGTACCGCTGGTCGCTTCCGCCGCTTCCGCCGCTTCCGCGCATGCGGCGTCGGCCTCACTGGCCGTCACCACACTGGGCCGGCACGGAGGCAAGGTCTCCACGACGGTCACCGTCGTCGCCGTGCCGTCCGGTCAGACGTACAGCGTCAAGTCCGGCAAGCGGATCAGCCTGCCGTCGGGGCGCTACATCGCGATGACCGACATCTACGAGAGCGCCACGGACGGTCCGGGCACCGACACCATCGGCGCGCAGGTCGTCCAGGTGTCGGGCAGCGCGTCGGTGACGCTCGACGCGCGCAAGGGCAAGGCCGTCAAGGTGTCCCTCGACACGCCCGCCGACGTGACCGCCCCGCCGCGGATCAGCGCGCAGGTGTGCGCCGCCGCCGTCAGCGACATGCCCTCCGCCTTCAGCGTGGGCGGCTGGAACGACGAGGGATCCCTCTACGCCATCCCGAACTCCTCCAAGCTGCTGCAGTTCGGGTACCTGGCGCAGTGGTCGGGCGACGACAGCTACGTCGCCGTGAAGAACACCACGGGCATCCCGGCGGCGCCCGGCGGGTCGTTCAAGCGGTCCGGGCTGGCGACGATGCGCTTCTCGGTGAGCGGCGGTACGCAGATGGCCCGTCAGAACGACACCGCGCTCCAGGCACGGCCGAAGACCGACGACTGCACGACCGACCTGATGGCCGGGGTCCGCGACGACGACGCACCGTACAGCGCCACCGTCCATGTGACTCCCGGGACCTGGCAGCCGCGCGACGACATCTTCGCGAGCAACGGCGACGACGTCGGCGGCGGTTTCCCGAAGCTCAGGACACTGCAGGCGGGGCAGAGCTCCACCCAGTCCTTCGGCCGGGCCGCGTGGGGTCCGATGCACTACCTGCCGGTGGTCGACCGGAAGTCCGTCACCTTCTTTCCGGACGCCCTGATCGGCGACCCCGACGTCGGCACCAGCGGGGCCGACCCGACGAAGGAGACGGTGGTCCTGTCCAAGGGAAGCACCACCGTCAAGAAACAGACCCTGAGCAACTGGGGCTCCAGCGACGCCGAGTTCTCCGCCGGCATCCGCTCGGCCGGCTGGTACCGCCTGACCGTCGACGCCCAGCGCTACCGCCCGGGCATCACCTTCCCCGCCGGCATGCTGTCGTCGCGAGCCACCCTCGACTGGTACTTCAGGGCCGACCCGGCCGCGTCGATGGTCGCGCCCGTCTTCCTGACCCGCTTCCTGCCCACCGGGCTGAACACCCACAACCAGGCCGCACCGAACAGCACCACGACGGTCGACGTGAGTGCCGGACGCGACTCCCAGGGCCCCGACCTGAAGTTCACCAAGGTGACGGCCAGGTCCGTCCGGGTCTGGTCGTCGACCGACGGCGGCAGGACCTGGCAGGCGGCGACGGTCAGGCAATCCGGCTCGGCCTGGCAGGCGTCCGTCCACAACCCGGCCTCCGGCGCCGTCGCCCTGCGCTCCGAGGTGACCGACTCCGCCGGGGACCGCTCGGTGGAGACGGTGTACCGGGCGTACGCCATCGGCTGAGGCCGGGGCCTTCTGTCTATGCCCAGGTGATCAGTCGTTTGGGTTGTTCGAGGATCGCCGCCACGTCTGCCAGGACCTTGGAGCCGAGTTCGCCGTCGACCAGGCGGTGCTCGACGCGTTCGCCGTCCGGAGTGAGCAACTGGACGAGATCCGGGGCCGCCGCGGCACTCACCGTCAGTCACCCACCCGCGCACGCGTGCTCTCCGCGATGGCCTTCTGCTGGGCCGCGAAGGCCGCGCCGAGGAAGGCCTCGCTGCGCTCGGCGGTCCACCGCTGGGAGGCTTCGAGGCCGCGCAGCGCACCGGTGAAGCGAGGTATCACGTACCGGGCGAGGAGTTCGAAGCTGCGCTTGACGTGGGCGTGGGAGGCCCAGTCCTGGACGTTGACCAGGAACCGGCCGAAGCCGCCGGTCACCTCCTGGACCTGCCTGATCGCGGTGACGGCGTCGTCCACGGAGCCGATGATCGCGCCGAGGTTGTCGGCGGTCGCCTCCAGCGCCTTGCGGGCCTCGTCGCGGGAGAGCGCGACCGGCAGGCCGAGCGTGTCCGCCCAGTACTCGTTGCGGTGGCGCAGCCATCCGTCGAGGACCTGGTCGAAGGCTTCCGCACGCGTCTCCGCGATGTGCAGGGGAAGGGTGATGCGCCACTGCGAGCGGTCCGGGCTACGGCCGTGCGCCGCGGCCGACTCCTCCAGGTGGGTCCACTGCTCCTTGAGGTCGCTGGGCCCGCTGCCGGGCCTGGGCGCGCCGAAGGAGAGCGGGGCGACGCCGTGTTGTCCGGCCAGCTTCATGCTGAAGGGCGAGGTGGCACTGGACAGGGCGACCGGCACGCCGTCGCGCGACCACGGGCGGAGCTGGAGGCGGGCGTCGTGCAGGCGGTACCAGCCGCGGTCGACGGTGAGCGGTTCTTCGGAACGCAGCAGGTGCAGCACCGTCTCCAGGGCCTCGGCGGTCCGCTGCCGGGTGTCGGCCGGCGCGATGCCCAGCTGGTGCATGTCGGACGGCAGCGAGCCCGCGCCCACGCCGAGGAGGAACCGACCGCGGGTCTGGTGGTCGAGTTGCACGGCCCGGGCGGCCACCATGTACGGGTGGTGATAGGGCAGGCTGATCACGCCGGTGCCCAGTCTGATGTGCCGGGTGCGCTCGGCGGCGGCGGCGATGAACACCTCCGGGGAGGGGATGACGCCCCAGCCCGCGGAGTGGTGCTCGCCGACCCAGAACTCTTCGAGGCCCAGCTGGTCGGCCCATTCGATGAGGTCGAGGTCGCGCCACATGGTGAGGGTGGGATCCTCCCCCAGCGGATGCAGCGGGGACAGGAAGGCCCCGAACCCGAGGGGCTGGACGGCTTCGGTCGTCATGCTCGTTCCTTCCGTGGTGCGGGTTGTGGGTGGCTCACCAGTTGGATGCCGCGACGGCCGGTGCGGTGGGCGGCTCGGCCGGGGGCTCGGCCGGCGCCGTGTCCCGTCCCCGGGCCCCGAACCGCTCGCGCCAGATTCGGCGGGCGCGCTCGGACAGCGGGGCGTGGCCCTCGAAGATCACGTCGAGGACGGCATCGGCCTCCTCGCTGTCGCGCAGCTTGCGCACCGATTCCTCGCCGGGACGCGAGGTGATCAGCAGATCGTTGATGACGGTGAGCTTGCCCTCGGGCAGGGTCCGGGCGCAGATCAGCGTGTTCATGATCTGCGAGCGGGAGTCGGGGCCGGACAGCCAGTCCAGGCACTCCTGGAACTCGCGCACCTCGCGCGGCCGGGCGGCGAACTTGTACAGCGGCACCCATGCGCCGTCGGCCCCGCGGCGCTCGACCACGTCGCAGTCGCCCGTCACGCCCTCGCCGCCCTCGACACCGGGTGCGGCCGCGATGCGGAAGTCCCAGCCGCGCTGCCGGAACTCACCGTGGACGTACGGGACGGGCTCGATGAACGTGTCGTGCGAGAAGCTCACGTCGACCAGCCAGTCCGCTTCCTCCAGGCGGACCTTGAGCAGCATGTGGGCGAAGACCCGCGAGTACTCGTTGTGGTGCGGCCGCCACATGTACGCGCCGAGGATCGACACGTCGTAGCCGATCTCGCGCAGCACCCGGTGGAAGAGGGTGTGGTTCTCGAAGCAGGCGCCGCCGCGCCGCTCGGTGACCACCTTGTCGAAGAGCGGCTCGTCCGCCAGGACGATCTTCCGCTCGATCGCGTCCAGCGACTCGAACGGGACGCTCAGCGCGTGGGCCCGGCAGAGCGCGCGCAGCACGTCCAGGGTCGGGGTGAGCGGACCGGTGTAGCCGATGCGCTGTGTGTAGGCGTCCAGACGGAACACTGCGGCTACCTCCGGTGCTGGTCGGAGTCGTCGGCCAGGAAGGCCGCGGCGTCGGCGATCAGGGGGCGGATCTGCGGCTGTCCGAGGGCGAGCACCTCGAACTCGGGGGCGCGCTCCTCCTCGGCGGCCTGGGCCGGGGGCTGCTGGGTGTTGCTCACCTGCAGCGACTGGAAGGCCTCGATGAACGGGCGGCGTACGGCCTCGTAGCGCTCGATGTCCGCGGCGCTGCCGCCGCGCAGCGCGCTGTCGACCATCTCGGCCAGGCATGCGGCGTCCTGCAGCGAGGTGTTGAGACCCTGGCCGCCGAAGGCGTGCATGCCGTGCGCGCTGTCACCGACGAGGACGACGTTGTCGTGGCTCCAGGTCTTGGTGCGCACGAAGTGATGCTGGATGCGGCGGACCTGGTCCCACTCCGTGACGTGCTCGGCGATCCATTCGGCGAGCCGGGGCACGACCCCGGACAGCGTCTCGACCAGGCGCTCGACGGGCCCTTCGGTGACCTGTGCCGCGGTCGCGGAGTCGGTGATCCACACCAGGACCAGGCCCTCTTCGGCGCGCCGGGTCTCCAGCAGGTAGCCGTGGGCCCCGAAGTGCGCGCGGGCCATGCCGTCCCAGCCGGGCGGGCTCGGCACCACGACGTCGAGGTAGGAGCCGCTGGAGGGAACCACCTCGGCCGGGATTCCGGCCAGGGTGCGGATGGTCGATTCGCGGCCGTCGGCGGCGAGGACGAACCGTGCCTCGACGTCCAGGGTGTCCTCGCCGGTGCGCACGCCGAGCGTGCTGGGCCCGCCGTCGGGGCCGGAGGCCAGCGCGTGGGTCTCCGCCTCCCAGACCATCGTCACGTTCCTCAGCTCGGCCAGCTCGCCGAGGAGCAGCCGTACGAGGTCGAAGGCGCGGATGGACAGCGCGTGCGGCACGGGACAGCCGTCCAGCTCGGCATAGCTGTGGCGGGCGGCCAGATGGCCGCCGAAATAGATCTCCGCGCCGGGGATGACGCCAGCCCGCTCCGTCAGCCGCTCCAGCAGACCGAGCCGGTCCAGCAGGTGCAGGGTGACGGGCTGGACGATGTTCACCACGGCGGGGCCCTTGGGGCCGGCGTCGGCCGGCGGCTCGGCCCGGCGTTCCAGCACGGTGACCCGCCAGCCCTGCCGTCCCAGGCCCAGGGCGGCGAGCAGGCCGGCCGGGCCGGCCCCCACCACGCAGACGTCCGTTGTGATCGTGCGGTGGGCTGGCGCTGACTGCTCGGCCATGACTGCTACACCTTCTTCCGGGGTTCGGGGGAACGGGCACCGCGGCGGCGCATCTGGCAGGTGAGGCGTCCGGTGGCGATGCGCCTGTCTCGGTCGTCCTGCACCACGACCTCGTACGTCGCCACCGACGTGCCCACGTAGAGCGGGGTGCAGATGCCGGTGACCGATCCGGAGCCGCGCGCGGCCCGGTGATGGGTGACGTTCAGCTCCTGTCCCAGCACGAGGCCGCCGGGGCCCGCCTCCAGGACGGCGGCCAGGGAGCCGAGCGTCTCGACGAGGGCCGCGCTGGCACCGCCGTGCAAGAAGCCGTAGTACTGGCGGTTGCGGTCCAGCGGCAGGCTGCCCACCAGCCGCTTGGGGTTCCAGTCCGCCATGACGAAGCCGAGGTTCGTGGTCAGCAGGTCGGGGCGGGTCAGCGTCTCCTGGTCGAAGGGCGGCTCGAAGACGGCGTCCTGCTGCTCGTCGGCAGGCGTCTCGGTGAACGTGCTCATGCGGCCCTACCTTCTTGAGTGCGTCCCGCGGCGACCAGGGCGCTGAGCCAGCCGTACTCCGGTGCCACCGGGCCGTCCGGCTCGGTGACGGACGACGCGAGGAGCGGCAGCCGCTCGGTGCCGGGCGCGGCCTTGCGCAGCAGTACGACGGCGGCGGCGTCCGAGACGGGCTGCGCGCCCGCGGGCTCCCCGGCGGCCGTCAGGCGCTGCTGGATGGAGCGGGAGCGCTCGTTGGCCGCGGTCTCGACGCCGATGACCACCACCTGGTCGGCGGCGTCCGACTCCAGCAGCGAGTCGGCCAGCAGCAGGGCCTGGCCGGCCGGGTCGGTCATGTGCGACAGGGAGGTGAGCGGCCCGGTGATGCCGTACCTCTTGGTGAGGTGGCCGAGGATCGACGTGGTCACCGACTGGAAGAACAGCAGCGGGCTGTGCACCTGGCCCTCCACCATCCGCCGGGTCGCGGTGTCGCTGGTGACGGTGTCGCCGTACATGGTGGCGAGGACCATCGCGGTGCGCGCGCCGGCCGTGCCGATCAGGTTGAACTCGGAGGCAGGGTCACCGAGGCACTGCACGACGGCCGCGCCCACGATCGGGCTGAACCGGGACAGTACGAAGCCGACGAGCTTGGGAAGTTCCTCGGGGGCGCCTCCCGGGACGCCCTCGGCGCGCTCGCCCCACGGCGCCAGGCAGGCGGCACCGGCGACCGCGCGGGGGCGGGCGAACTCCGCGTCCGCGGGGGCGTTCACGGGCGTGGTCATGCTGCGTCCTCCATTACGCGCTCCAGTACCAGTGCCGCGTTCGCACCGCCGAAGGCGGCGTTCAGCGAGAGCGCGTGCGTGATGTCGGCGGGCCGGGCGGCGTTCGGCACGTAGTCCAGGTCGCACTGCGGGTCCGGCTCCCGCAGGCCCAGCGTGGGGGGCAGCAGTCCGTCGCGCAGGGCCAGCAGGGTGATGACGGCCTCGACGGCGCCCGTGGCCTCCAGCATGTGGCCGGTGCCGCTCTTGGTGGAGCTGACCGGGATGCGGGGCGCGTGCGTGCCGAAGATGCGATGCAGCGCGGCGGTCTCCGCCACGTCGTTGAGCGGGGTGCCGGTGCCGTGTGCGTTGACGTAGCCGATCTGCTCGGGGGAGATGCCGGCCCGGCGGATGGCCGCGGTGGCCGCGGCGGCCATGCCCTCGCCCCGCGGGTGGGGCTGGATGACATGGTGGGCGTCGGCGGCCATGCCCCAGCCGGCCACTTTGGCGAGGACGTCGGCTCCGCGTTCGCGGGCGTGCCGCGCCGACTCCAGGACGAGCACCGCCGTGCCGTCGCCCTGCAGCAGGCCCATGCGCCCCTTGGCGAAGGGCCGTACGACGCCTTCCCGGCTCAGTGCCTTGCCCGAGTCGAACTTGGCGAAGACGTCCTCGGTGACGAGGTAGGAGCCGCCGGCCACGACCACGTCGGCCGCGCCCCGGCTGATGAGGTCGGCACCGTGCGCGATGGCGTTGGTCGAGGCGATACAGGCGTTCACGAAGGCGAGCCGCGGCCGGCCGAGGCCCAGTTCCTCGCCGAGCCGTTCGGCGAGCCGGGCGGGCAGGCTGTCGAGCACCCGCGGGTCCAGCGGGGGGCGTCCGGCGGTGAGGTCCTCCCAGAAGCCGCGGCCGGCGGAGTGGTCGCCCGCGGTGCCGAGCAGCACGGGCGCGCCCGCTCCGCTGTGCCGGGCCATGGCGAGAGCGGCCAGCGCGCACGCGCGCAACACCTCCGCCTGGCCGGGCGTGACCCCCGGTTTCACCGGGACGCCCGGGATCTCGGGGCCCTGCCCCTCGTACGTCGCGGCGCGGTCCGCGTGGTACGGCGCCGAGTCGAACCGGGTGACGGGGGTGAAGGCGTCGCGGCCGGCGAAGAGCCCGTCGCGCAGGGCCTGGGCGCCGAATCCGTAGGCCGTGAAGACGCCGTACCCGGTGATGACCACTTCAGCTGCCATGGGTTACCTCTTCCTGTTCCACGCGCCCGGGGAAGCTGCGGGCCAGCACGGCCTGGGCGCCGCTCACCGAGGTGAAGTCCACGAGGTCCTCCTCCGCCGGCTCCCAGCGGATGCCGTGCCGTTCGTCGAGCAGGTGCAGCATCCAGACGAGGGTGAGCGAGTCGAGGACGAACTCGTCGGGGCCGTCGGGGCCGGGTTCGGGCGTGATGCCGCTGTCGACGAGAAGCCGCTCTATGTCACCGCGGGTGATCACCGCCCGGCCCCCGCCGTCACGGCACGCCGGTCGGCCACCACCTGGACCAGCTGGCCGAGGGTCCGCACGGTCTCGGGATCGACGTCCTCCTCCGGCAGCTCGATGCCGTACTCGCCCTCCAGCTGCAGCAGCAGCTCGATCATGGCCAGTGACTCCAGTTCGAGGCCGTCGGCGCCGAGCGGGGTGTCGGCGCCGGCGTCCTCGGGGACGGGGAGGTTGATGACGTCGCGGATGACGGCGAGGACGAAGTCCCGGATCTCTTCCTGCATGGCTTCGGCTCCCTTTTCGGGTCGTGGGGCTGACGGTCGAGGGGTTGCTCAGATCTGGGCCGGGACGCCCGCCCGGGCGATCACGGAGCTGAGCGGCAGCGAGGCGGTGGCACGGGCGGAGCGGCCACCGTGCACGACGGCGGCGACCTCGCGCACGGCCGCGCCCGGGTCGCTGCTCCGGAAGACGCGGCGGCCCACGGCGAGGCCGCGGCAGCCGGCGTCCAGGGCGGCCGCCGCGTAGTCGGCGAGGCTGCCGCCGTCGCTCGGACCGCCGGCCACCAGAACCGGGATGGGGCAGCTCTCGGTGACCTCCGCCATGCTCTCGGCGGGCACCGCCCAGGTGGTCTTCACGAGGGTCGCGCCGAGGTCCGCGGCGATGTTGACGACGTGTGAGAGCAGCGCGGGGACGTGCGGGTCGGCGATCCGGGGGCCGCGCGGGTAGATCATGGCCAGCAGCGGCAGGTTCCACTCCTGGCAGGCGCGGGCCACGGTGCCCAGGTCGGCGAGTTGCGCGGCCTCGGTGTCGGAGCCGATGTTGACGTGCACGCTCACCGCGTCGGCACCGGCCCGCACGGCGTCCGCCACGTCCCCGACGAGGATCTTGGCGTCGCCGTCGGGCGCGTGCGGGGTGCTGGCGCTGAGGTGGACGATCAGTCCGCATGCGTGCAACAGCCGGGGATCGACCGCGCGGGCGCGGCCCTTGTGCACGACGATCGCGTCGGCGCCGGCCGCGGCGACCGCGCCCACGAGTTCGTTGAACCGGGGGGCGGTGGTGATCGGGCCGTCGGCCACCGAGTGGTCCATGGGCACGAACAGGAAATGACCGGCGCGGTGCCGGGAGAGCCGGGCGAGCCTGACGTCCAGGCCCGTGGTCAACGCAACCATCTTCGTTCTACCCCCAAGTGGCGGAAACACTGAGGGGATTCTTTCGGTGGCCGATCCGGCACAGAATCCTCGAAAGGACTGCTCCTGCGGGGCGCGCGGACACACCATCGGAGGTAGCCGACCAGGCAGTCCACCGAGGCCGGCACCGAAGCCGGCCCTGCCGTGGGCGGGACACGTACGGGCCCGTCGCGCGGGGTGCGCGACGGGCCCGTCGGGGCATGCCGGATGGGGTGTGCGCTCGGCCTCCGTGGTCGCCGAGTCCTGCGGTTGGCTGTTCCTGCGGTTGCCTGTTCCTCGGGCGGCTGCCGGGAGCGCAGTGCCCCGCTCAGGAGGCGGCGTCCGCCGGGGCGCCGGAGCCCTGCGGCTGGGCCTCCCGGGGCGCTGCCGCACCCGGAGCGGCCCGCGGGGCGTCGCCTTGCCTGACGACGACGCTGATCGCCAGGGCGACGGCGATCACTGCGGCACCGGTCCAGGTCAGCGCTGTCGTCGAGGTGGCCGCGAGCACCGCGCCGCCGACCGCGGCACCGGCCGCGGTGCCCAGATACATGGCGGAGTTGAGGAGCGAGACGACGATGCTGGTGTGCTGCGGCACGATGCGCATCAGCTGGTACTGGATCGGAAGCTGCACATGGGCGACCGCGAACCCGTAGAAGAGGATGACGACGCCGGCGGCGACGGAGTCGAACGCTCCGTAGGGGAACACGGCGATGATGGCCGCCACGGCCGCGAGCGCCACGCCGAGCATGGACTTCGGCGAGGTGCCCTTGTCGAGGCGGGCACCCGCCAGGGCGTTGCCGGCGAAGGAGGCCACGCCGGCGATCAGCAGGTAGACGGGCAGGCTCTTGACGGAGACGCCGGCGCTGTCGTGGAGGATCGCGGGGAGGAACGTGTAGACGAGGCCCATCTGCGCCACGCCGTAGAGGAACATGACGACCATGCGCACCAGGACGCGGCCGTCGCCGAGGACGGCGAAGCGTTCCTTGAGGCCGGGCGTCGGTGTGGCGCCGACGGACGGGACCAGCGCGGCGATGGCGACGATGGCCAGCACGATGACGCCGACCACGACCCACAGGGCGGCGCGCCAGCCGACCTGCGTGCCGACGAGCACGCCCACCGGCACACCGAGGATGGTGGACACGGCCAGGCCACTCATGATGGTGCCGAGCGCGCGGCCCTGCTGGGCGGGGGGCACGAGCTGAACGGCCGTGCCGATCGCGGCGGGTGAGTAGACGCCGCCGATGGCACCGGCGAGGACGCGGACGAGCACCATCACCCACAGCGAGGGCGCGAGCGCACTGGCCGCGTTGGCCAGGGCGAAGATGGTGAGCGCGTAGAGCGCGAGCTTCTTGCGGCCGATCTTGGCCGTGGCCACGGCGAGCAGCGGGGCGCTCAGGGCGAAGGCGAAGGTGAAGCCGGTGACGACCTGGGCGACCGCGCCCAGGGACACGTGGAAGGAGCCGGCCATGCCCGGGAGCAGACCGGACAGGACGAAGGCGTCGAGTCCGATGGCGAACATGCCCAGGGCGAGGGGTGCGATGCGTTTCATTCTTTCTCCCGTGAGTGGGGACGTGGTCAAACCTGCGTGTGGTAGCGGGGGTTGTCTCGGCGCACACCGCGGCGAGGGGGGTCCTTCAGCGGGGCTGCCCGGACCGCCGCGCCGCGAGGGTGGTGGCCAGCTCGTCGAGCGAGGGGGCGCGCGCGATGCGCTCGGCGCGCACGACGATGAACACCTTCGCCTCTGCCTCCCAGGTCTCCAGGAGCCGGCGGTCCGCCTCGGGCCCGGCACCGAGGCGGGCGCCGTCGCGCAGCCGGTGGAACTCCTTGAGGTCCTCGAACGCCTCCGGGAGGGTGTGGACCTCCGCCTTGCCCTCGACCGTCCGCCAGGGCCCGTACCAGTTCTCCGAGACGACGCAGAGCGCCGCCCGCGGATCGCGCCGTAGGTTGCGGGCCTTGGCGGTCACCTCGCTGGACGTGATGAAAAAGACGTCCTCGTCGATGGCCAGCGCGGAGACCGGAGATGCCTGAATTCCGCCGTCCTGGCGGTGCGTTACCAATACCGCGCGCACGGGCCGCGCGACCCGTCCTTCCGCGTCTCGGACCATCTGAAATGCCTTTCGTCGTGCCGGACTGTGCTGCCGGATCCTGTTTTCCTCTTCCTCCGGCACAGGCGGGATCGGGCATGCCGAAAGAGCGCTCCGTGCTCAGGGGACATTCATGAAGCGGGCGTGGTTTCCCGCGATGTCGGCGCGCCGTCTCCGTGAATTCAGCGTGCTGTTTCCGCGATTTCAGCGTGCTGTTTCCGCGATGTCGGCGTCCTGTTTCCGCGATGTCGGCGCCCGGCCGACCGCCGTTCTCAGTGCGCGGCGACCCGCCGGTCGCAGGCCACCGCCGCGACGTGCCGTGGACCGGCCGGGACCTCGGCCACCCACCAGCGCTCCGGATCGCGCCGGGCGGTGTGGACCCGCAGCCCGGCCGCCGTGCGCCGGATCTGGAAGGAGCCCAGCCCTCCGGGCAGCCCGGTGCCCTCGGCCTTGAGCAGGGCTTCCTTCCATGTCCAGCGGCGCAGCAGCCACCGCGTGCGGTCCGGGGCGGGGACGCGGCCCCACTCCTCGATCTCCGCGGGGCCGAGGATCCGCCGGGCCATTCCGTCCGGCAGGCTCACCGGCCGGAGCCACTCCACGTCCACGCCCACCGGGCCCGTCGTGCTCACTGCGACCGCACAGCACCCGGTGGTGTGCGCCAGGCTGATGTGCACGCCGGGCGCGTCCGGCAGCACCGGCCGGCCGAGCGGGTCACGGCCCAGTCTCACCTCGTGGGCCGGGCATCCCAGGTGCCGGCCCACCACCGTCCGCAGCAGGACGCGCGAGCGGATCCACACGGCGCGGGCGGTGGGCGGCATGCGGTCGGCGCGAGCCCGCTCGGCCGAGCTGAGGAGCGCCCCGTCCATCTCCGGGGCCGCCTCGCCTCCCGGCGCGTCCACCCTGCTGAGGTGGACGGCCGGGACACTCGCCGAGCCGGCCCGGTCAGCCATCGCCGAGCAGCCCCTGCTTGAGCGCCACCGACACCGCCTGGGTGCGGTTGGGGCAGTTCAGCTTGGCCAGCACGTTGGTGACATGCCGTTTGACCCCGTGCACCGAGATGCCGAACCGCCGGGCTATCTGCTTGTTGCTCAGCCCTTCGCCCATCAGCTGCAGCACGTCCTGCTCGCGCGGGGTCAGCCGGACCTGCGTCTGGTACGAGCGGGAGTCGCCGGTGCGCACCCGGGCCATGAGCTGACGCACCATGGTCGCCGGAATCGGCAGGTCGCCGCGGTCGAGCCGCTGCAGCGTCTCGTTCATGCACTCCAGCGTGAGGTCCGACTGCACCAGGAACCCGTCGGCCGGCAGGGCGGCGATGCGCTCCACCGTGGCCGCGTCGGCACGGTCGAGCAGCACGAGCACCTTCACCCCCAGCTTCCCGGCGTCCTCGGTCAGGCGCAGCAGGGCATCCTCGCCGTCCGTCGCGTCGACGATCACCAGCGAGTACCGTCCGTCGCGCAGCAGCCGCAGCGCCGAGGCGACGTCGTGGTGCGGCTGCACCGGACGCGGCGGGTCGAGTCGTTCGAGCATGTTGCAGAGTCCCCAGCGAACCAGTTCGCTGGACAGGGCGACGAGAATTCCTCTCGTCTCGGGTATGGACTCCGCATTCGTGGTCGCGGTGTCATTGTCCTCAAGCAGCATCGCATTCGACATGTCAACCCCCGTAGCACCACACCGAATCCAGCAGGACAGTGGAGCACCGAACGTTAGGAATGCGCGGCCCGTTTGCGTGGAGCTGCGCATTCTCGCGGGACGCCGGACTTCATCGGCCGGAGGAACGCTCCGGTATTCATCCTGCTGGAACGCTCCGGCTCAATCCACCCGGCAGAACCTCAGGTTCCTGTCTGACAGCAACCTGACGGACTCAGCCGGTGATACCGAAGCTGTCGTCCAGACGGCGTTCCGCGTCGCAGATCGCCTGGTCTCCGAGGGAGCGGCCGATCTCGAACCCGGCCTGGAAGCGGCTGGCCGCCCCCAGCCCGCCCAGCATGTCGGCGATGCGGCGGCGCAGCGTGCGTACGGACATGCCCAGGCGCTTGGCGACGAGCTCGTCCTTGGCGCCCGTGCACAGCATCCGGATGATGACGGCGTTGACCTCCTGGGAGACGTCCTCGATCTGCGACCCGCGCCAGCGGCCCTGCGAGAACGGACGGGCCCGGAGCCAGTAGTCGGTGAAGACGGCGCGCAGCACGCCGACCACCGCGGGATCGCGTACCAGGCACACGTCACCGGTGTCCGTGTCGTCGTACCCGTGCCGGGCCGGCACCAGGGCGAGCGCGTCACTCATGACCAGGAACCAGCCCGGCAGCGTCTCCATGGTCCTGACCAGCCCGCCCCGCTCCTCCCTCAGCCGCAGTTCCTCGCGCAGGTCCGGGTCGAAACGCGTCACGTGCTGGCACAGGGTGTGCACCTCGACGCCGCGCTCCAGCAGCTCCGACTCGAACTCGTCGAGCCCTCTCAGCGGCTCGGGCCGCACCCCCGCGCCCGGGCGCATCTCCAGCACCGGCCCGGTGGTGGTCACTTGGGCGAGGAGCCGCTGCAGGTCTTCCGCGGTCAGGGTCTGTCCCCCGCTCACCGCGAAGCCCGGCTGCGGCAGGGCCGCGAGGGACTGCCGCAGCCGGGCGATGGCCGCCTCCGCCTCCAGGGCGAGTTCATCCAGCGCCTCTGTCCCGCCGGACGGGTCCTCGGCGGCCGGCGCGGCGTCCGGCTGCGCGGACGCTCTCTGTTCCCTCGTACGCTGGCGATGGTCCTGTGGCACCTGCATCCCCCTAAGTGGCATCCACCGGTCCCGGTGGAAGTTCACTACCAAACTTAGAGCGCTCAGGCGATCACTCAGAGATCGATTTACGCAGAGGAAACGATTCCGCTTTGCTGTGTTCGCTCAGGACACCGGCATTCTCGGACCCTGCGCCCTCGCGGTGTGCAGCAGCTCGGGATTGCGCACGACCTTCCCGTTCGAGGTGCGCGGCAGCCGGGCGACGCAGTGGAAGACGCGCGGCAGCTTGTACGGCGCCAGCCGCTCCCGGCACCAGCCGAGGAGTTCGCCGCGGGACACCTGGCCGGTGGTCACCACATGGGCCTCGATCGACTCGCCGAACACCACCACCGCTTCCTTGACGGCGGGGTGCTCGGTGACGACCTGCTCGACCTCCGTCAGGTCCACCTTCAGACCGCCCACCGCGACCAGGGAGTCGGCGCGGCCGACGATCTCCAGCGCCGCACTGCCGGGCCGCACCACGCAGCGGTCCTTGGTGTCGAGCCAGCCGTCCTGGAAACGGTCCGCACGATCCGCGTACAGGTACGGCGACTCCTCCAGCCGGACCCGCAGGGTGTTCTCCCTGACCTCGGCCCGAATGCCCGGCACCAGCTCGCCGACGGCCGGAGGCCCGTAGCGGCCGCCCAGGTCCGTCGCCAGGATCCCGGTCTCGGTCATGCCGTACGCCTGGCCGATGGCGATGCCGTAGGCCTTCTTGAACTCCTCGTAGACCTTGGCGTCGAGGATCTCGCCGCCGCTCACCGCCAGTCGCAGCGCCGGGAGTTCGGGGATGTCCGGGGCGCGGCACAGCAGGCCGAAGTGCAGTGGCACGCCGAAGACGGCCGTGATCTCCCGTTCGGCCATGATCCGCACCAGGTCCCGGGCCTGCGGCCGGCTGCTGAAGTGCAGCGGGGCGCCGACGTCGAGACCGTGCAGGACCCCGCCGATCAGGCCGAAGGAATGCATGATCGAGCTGAGCAGCAGCACCCGCTCGCCCGTGCGTGGCATCTCGGGGAGCCGCGCGAAGCGCTCGATCTCCGCGCGCAGCGACGCGCCGGTGCGGCCGATCACCTTGGGCAGTCCCGTCGAGCCCGAGCTGAACTGCACCAGCGGATGGCCGGACTCGGCGGCACGCCCCGGGCGCAGCCTGTTCACCTCCACGGGCGTCTCGTCGCGGAACGAGCTGAACACTCCGCCGAGATCACCGGAGGTGATGTGGAACTGCGGCTCGCACAGGTCGAGCAGCCGGGCGGTCTCCGTCTTGGTCAGCCGCGGATCGAGGAGCTGTACCTGGGCGCCGACGGACCAGAGAGCGAACAGGGTCGACAGCAGGGTGAAGCTCGGCATCATCTGCACGGCCACCGCGCTGCCCTCGGTGATGCTGCGCGACGTCAGCGCCGCACGCTCGTACTCCACGCGGTTTCTCAGCTGGCGCCGGGTGACCACGGTCTCCCCGACGGCCCAGACCTCGTCGTCGTCGCAGTCCGCCACACGGGATTCGAGCCAGGACCTGAACTGTGTGCTGTCGGCCATTTCCGTCCGTTCCTCAGGTAGTCGCGAGGCGTGAGGCCCCGTCGAGCCGGACGACCTCACCGTTGATCATGGGGTTCTCCACGATGTGCTGGACCAGGGCCGCGAACTCCTCGGGGCGGCCCAGCCGTCGCGGGTAGGGGGTGCCGCCCACCAGGGCGCCGCGCACCCGCTCGGGCAGCCCGGCGAACATGGGGGTGTCGAAGAGGCCGGGGGCGACCGTCACCACGCGGACGGCGTGTACGGCAAGGTCGCGGGCGAGCGGCAGGGTCATGCCGACGACGCCCGCCTTCGAGGCCGCGTAGGCCGCCTGGCCCTGCTGCCCGTCGTACGCCGCGATGGAGGACGTGCAGACGATGACACCGCGTTCCTCGTCCTCGTCGGCGTGCGGCCGGCGGGTCATCGCCGCTGCCGCGGTGCGGACCAGGTCGAAGGCGCCGATCAGGTTCACCTGGACCAGGCGCGCGAACTCGGCGAGGGGCAGCGGGCCCGCACGGCCCACGACCCGGCCGGCACCCGTGGCACCCGCACAGTTGACGACGATGTGCGGTCCGCCCCTGCGCTCGGCCTCGGCGACCGCCGCGGCCACGTCGTCCTGGTCGGTGATGTCACCGGCCACGAACGAGGCGCCACCGCCCAGCTCCGCCGTGGCGGCCCGCCCGCGCTCCGCGTCCCGTCCCATGACGACCACTTCGGCACCCGCCGCCAGCAGCCGCTCGGCCACGGCGCGGCCGAGGCCGGACGTGCCGCCGGCGACGAGCGCGATCCTTCCTTTGGTGTCCATCTAGCCGACCGGCACCAGGAAGTCGTCCTCGGCAGTCCATCTGATGACCGTGCCGCCGTGGCTCATCCCGGCCCCGAACGAGACCAGTGCGACCGTGTCGCCGGCCTTGACCCGGCCCGAGTCCACGGCGTCGCGCAGCACCAGGGGCACGCCCGCGCCCGAGGTGTTGCCGAGCCGCTCCACATTGGTCAGGGTGCGCTCGGCGGGCAGCCCGATCTTCTCCATGAGGAGGTGGATCAGGTGGTAGTTGGCCTGGTGGAAGATGATCAGGTCGAGGTCCTCCACCGTCATCGCGTGGTGCTCCAGCAGTTCGAGGACGAAGTTCGGCATGGTGTCGAGTGCGAAGTTGCGCACCGAACGGCCGTGCATGTGCATGAAGTTGGTGCCGAAGCCGGAGAGCTTCTCGGTCCCGTCCGCCGACCAGGTGCGCTGCTCCCGCTTGACGAACGCGGTCTCGTACGCGCTGGGGTCACTGCGCAGCAGGGCCGGTGCCATGCCGGTGCCGGGGGCGCACGGTTCGAGCAGGTAGCAGGCAGCGGCGTCGCCGAAGATCACGCCGACCGTGCGGTCCTCGGGGTCGAGGGTCTTGGTGGTGGTGTCGGCGAGGACCACGGCCACGCGCCGGTACTGCCCCGACATCAGGTACTTGGCACCGACGTCGAGGGCGAACGTGCCGCCGGGGCAGCCACCACTGTTGACGTCGAACCCCGGTACGCCGGACAGGCCCAGCTTGCGGGCGATGGCCACCGCGGCGGCCGGCAGCATGTGGTCGGGCGTGAACGTGCCGCAGACGAGCAGGTCGATGGAGTCGGGGCTGACGCCCGCCCGCTCGCACGCGTCGAGCAGCGCGGCGGCGCCCAGGTCGGACGTGCGCTCCTCGGGGCCGGCCCAGCGCCGGGTGGTGATGCCGATGTGCTCGCTGATCCAGGCGTCCGTCGTGTCCAGGCGCGCTTCGAGATCCGCGTTGGTCACCACCTGGCTGGGCACGTACCCCCCGATGGCTCGGATCCCCACGCCGTACGGGGCGAGACTGGCAGCCTTCGTCATAGGTCTGGACTCCTCCTGGCAGGCGCCGCCGACGGCGGCTGAACGGGTGACTCGCCGCCGGTGGTGACGGCCGCGGTGGACCGCCACCACCGGATGGCCAGTGCGGGGCGGACGGGGTCTCGCGGTGGGCCCGGCGCGTCCGGCGCCGTCACGGAACGGGTCTCGCCCGGCGGCGCGACGGATTCGTCCCACGTCCGTTTCCTGCACGGGGTGTGTGCCGTGCCCCGTACTGCCGCGCCAGCCTCTCGTCCCGGTGCCGGGGCGGACAGACCCGTTGGCGGTGCCCTTTCGTCGCAGCCGAAGGGGGACTCCCGCCGGGCAGCCGGAAGAGGGCCGCGGGGGCTTAGCCTCGCGCCATGATCGCTGCCTACGCCGCCCGTATCGATCCCCAACACCCTTTGGAGGGCCTTGAGTTGGGAGAGGTGCCGGAGCCGGAGGTGCCACACGGCTGGACCACCGTCCGGCTGGCCGCCGCCTCGCTCAACCACCATGACCTGTGGTCCCTGCGCGGGGTCGGTGTCACCGCGCGGGACCTTCCGCTGATCCTCGGCTGCGACGGAGCCGGCGTGGACGACCGGGGCAACGAGGTCGTCATCCACTCCGTCATCGGTGAGAGCGGCCACGGCGTCGGGCCGGACGAGCGGCGCTCGATGCTGTCCGAGAGGTATCCCGGCACCTTCGCGCAGCGGATCGCCGTGCCGCGCTGGAACCTGCTGCCCAAGCCCGCCGAGCTGACCTTCGAGGAGGCGGCGTGCCTGCCGGGCGCATGGCTGACCGCGTACCGGATGCTCTTCACCAACGCGGCGCTGAGCCCCGGCGACACCGTCCTCGTACAGGGCGCCGGCGGGGGTGTGGCCACGGCGGCCGTGGTCCTCGGCTCGGCCGCCGGGTTCCGCGTCTTCGTCACCAGCCGCGACGACGTCAAACGCAAGCGGGCGCTCGCCCTGGGCGCGGAGGCCGCCTTCGAGACGGGGGCACGGCTGCCGCAGCGGGTCGACGCGGTGCTGGAGACGGTGGGGGCGGCCACCTGGTCCCACTCGGTGCGTGCGCTCAAGGACGGCGGCCGGCTCGTCATCTCCGGCGCCACCAGCGGCCCCAACCCGCCGCTCGGCGAACTGCAGCACATCTTCTACCGCGAGCTGAGGGTGATCGGCTCGACGATGGGCAGCAAGAAGGAGCTGGGTGCCCTGATCGACTTCTGCGTGGCCAAGGGCGTGCGCCCGGTCATCGACTCGGTGTTCCCGCTGGGCGACATCCACCGGGCGTTCGCCCGCATGGAACTGGGCGATCTGTTCGGGAAGATCGTGCTGACGATCCCGTGACCGCACCGGCCGTCCATGCCGACGGGCCGGGGCGCGCCGGTACCAGCGGCGTGCCCCGGCCCGTCGGCCGTGCGCTCAATGTCCCATGCCCAGGCCTCCGTCGACCGGGACGACCGCACCGGTGACGTAGCCGGCACCGTCGGAGGCCAGCCAGCACACCGCCGAGGCCACCTCCTCGACGCTGCCGTGGCGCCCGAGCGGAACCTGGGCGCGCATCTCCTCCCGGCGCTCCTCGGACAGCTTCTGGGCCATGTCGGTGAGCACCAGGCCCGGCGCCACCACGTTCACGGTGACACCCCACGCGGCCAGCTCGCGCGCCATGGAGCGGGCCATGCCGATCATTCCGGACTTGCTGGCCGCGTAGTTGACCTGGCCGACCGTGCCGGTGGTGCCGGCGACCGAGGACATCAGGATCACCCGGCCCCAGCGCCCCTTGAGCATGCTGCGCGCGGCCCGCTTGGAGACCCGGTAGGCGCCGGTCAGGTTGGTGTCCAGGACCGAAGTGAACCGCTGCTCGGGCATCCGCAGCAGCAGCGCGTCGTCCGTGATGCCGGCGTTGGACACCAGGACCTCGACGGGTCCGTGCGCGTCCTCGACCTCCTTGAAGGCGGCCTCCACCTGACGGGTGTCGGTCACGTCGCACCGTACGCCGAAGATCCCGTCGGGCGGTGCGCTGCCGCGGTAGGTCACGGCGACCTTGTCACCGCCTGCCAGGAAGGCTCGGGCGACCGCCAGCCCGATGCCCCGGTTTCCTCCGGTTACCAGCACGGAACGTGCCATGGTTGATGTCCTTTCGGATGGGTGGTGATGCGTCAGGGCGCCGAGGCGAGCAGGGCGTCGGCCGCCACCACGGCCTCGCCGCGCACGGTCACCGTGCCGTCCTGGAGCCGCACGGTCAGCGCGATCCGGCACAGGCGCTCCCCGTCGGGACCCTCGGTGACGGCGGTGACGCGCCCGGAGCAGTGCGGCCGCGCGTGCACGGGGGTCACCGCGGAGAACCGCGCCTTGAGGGAGCGGACGGCGCCGAGGGGGACCCAGGAGGTCACGAGCCGGCCCAGGAAGGCCATCGAGAGCATGCCGTGGGCCAGGACGTCGTCGAAGCCGGCGGCGCGGGCCGCGTCGGTGTCGATGTGGATCGGGTTGTGGTCGCCGGAGGCACCGGCGAACAGGGCGAGCCTCGCCCGGGTGACCTCGCCGGGGCTCAGTTCCGGGAGGTCGGGGGCCATCAGGGAAGCGGGCGTCGGCGTGCTCATCGTCCGGCCTCCGGATGCCGCACCATGATCACTTGGTGCAGGTCGGCGACGGGTGTTCCGTCGGGCCTGGTGACGGCGGTGTCGCGGACCACGAACTCCATGGTTCCGCCGCGACGCCGGTACACGTCACTGATCACGGGGGAGAAGACGAGCTCGTCCCCGGCGTGCGCCGTGGTGTGGTACGTGAAGGACTGCTCGGTGTGCAGCACCCGGGCCGGGTCGACCGCAAGAGGGCCGGCCGTGCCCGTCTGATGCTCCAGCTCCAGTCCGAAGAGAAAGGTCGGCGGTACGGGCAGGTCGGGATGTCCGGCCGCCCGGGCCCGCTCCAGGCTGGTGAACTCGGTGTCCTCCAGCCCGATCACCTGCCCGAAGAACCGCAGCCTCCCCCGCTCCACCAGAACGGTGAAGGGCGCGAGCCGGGTCCCGGGCGCCGGCCCCATGTCGTGTGTCGCCTGTGCGGTGTCGGCCATGCGGCACCTCCCACTCGGTACGGGGCCCGCCCCGGAGCGCTGGGGGGAAGGGCGCTTCCGGGGCGGGCCTGATCTCGGCGCCCGCGTCGCCGTACGACGGCCACGGGGTGCTTGGGGTGAGGGATCCGTGGGCTACTTCTCGATGCAGAACTCGGCGACCGGCCAGCCCACGTGGCGCTTGTCGGTGGCGATGTAGCCGAGGAGCTGGTCGCCGGCCTTCAGCTCGGTGACGTTGAGCACCTTGGCGCCCGGGCCGAGCACGCGCACGTGCCAGTCGTCCTGGACGGTCAGGCTGACCTCGACGCCCTCCGGGGAGACGGCGCGGATGGTCAGCAGCGGGCGGGACTCCAGCTTCACCCGGCCGACGACGATGCGGCGCGTCCTGCCGTCCGCCGTGACACCGAGGATGGTGCTGCCGGCCTTCAGCTCGCTCAGGTAGTTGGTGCGGTTGTCCTCGCCCAGGACGTACGAGTGCAGGGCACCGGCGTTGACCCGGAAGGGGCGCGTCGGCATGTAGGGCAGCGGGTGGGTCTCGCTGACGCCGAGGATGAAGCCCGAGGCGTAGGAGCCGACCAGGATGCCCTCGTCCTTTCCGAAGTGGGTGCAGGTGTCGACGCAGACGCGGTCGCCGAGGCCGTTGTGCTCGATGGACTGGACGGTGAGGGTGGTCAGGTCCAGGTCCGGGGTCTTGCCGCCGAGCAGCTCCACCAGGGCGAACACCTCGCCCGCGTCCTTCGGGCCGTACAGCAGGCCGTCGGAGCCCTTCTCCAGCACGTCGACGATGATCCCTGCCTCTTCCAGGTCGCCGGCCTCGCAGATCAGCCGGCCCGGGCTCTTGTCGGCCGCGGCGATCACGATCTCCAGCGGGATCTTGGTGGGGTCGCGGAACTTGACCAGCGTGTTCGGCAGCGCGATCGCCGCGGCGCAGGCCAGCCGCAGCGTGGGGTCGTCGATGACGTCGACGAAGGCACCGACGGAGGTGCCGTCACCCGCGGTCAGCTTCAGCTTGTCCAGCTCCTCGGTCGTCGTGACCGGGGACAGGACGATGTCGGCGACGTCCGCGGCCTCGGGCGGCAGCGGCGCGCCGGGGGCCGGCAGCAGGACCTTGAGGACGGTCGGCGGCAGCGAGGCGAGCACGTCCAGGTTGTCGTCGAGAACACCCTCCAGGCGGGCGTGGACGGCGGCGTCGACCACGGCCTCCCGGTGCTCGGCACTCACCTTGCGCAGATCGATCCAGGCGAACTTCACGGGCTTTTCCTTCCAGGAACGCGGGACGGCAGCACTACGGGCGCAGCGATGCGGGACGTCGGACAGCGGTTCGGGGCGAAGACGCGGTTCGGAACACGGACGCGGTTCAGAACAGCGAGGAGAGGTTCTTGAGGCGGCCCTCGATGACGGAGAGCAGCTGCGGCGCCTCGTTCTCGCCCTCCCCGGCGCCGAAGAGGCGGGTGAAGACGAACTCGGTCCGGTCGTCGGACTCGGCTATCAGCCGGGTGAACGCGCGGTGGTCGCCGTGCTCGGAGACCACGCGGTAGTCGACGACCCCGGTCCCGCGGTCGGCCGTGGAGCGGACCTCGACCGGGCCGAACGGCGTGTCCACCGTCCAGTGGTCGCCGTCCTTGCGCGCGGCGCGCGCGAAGTCGGTGCACCAGTCGGGCAGCCGCTCCGGATCGGAGACGACGGCGTAGACCTCGGCGAACGGCGCCGCGATGCTGATGCTTCCTGTCACGCTTCCCATGCAGACTCCCTCGCTGCGGTGTGCGGTGTGCGGTGTGCGGTGTGCGGTTGGTGTGCGGTGGCCGGGGCGGCGTCGGCGCGCGCTGCCCGGACGGAACGGTTCAGGCGAAGTCCTCGGGGCCGCACCAGCGCGCGACCAGGGCCCCGTAGTTGAGGCCGGCGCCGAACGCCGCCAACAGGACCCGGTCTCCGGTGCGGATCCGTCCCGCGTCGACGGCATCGCGCAGGACGAGCGGGACCGAGGCGCCCGAGGTGTTGCCGATGTGCTGGATGTTCGTCAGCGTCTTCTCACGCGGCTGACCGAGGGTGTCCAGGATCGAGTGCACCATGTGGCGGTTGGCCTGATGCAGGGCGTAGAAGTCGATGTCGTCCAGCCCGAGCCCCGCGTCGGCCACCGTCTTCTCGATCAGGCCGGGGACGGTACCGAGCACGAAGTCGCGGATCCCGCGGCCCACCATGACGGTGAAGTTGTCGCCGAATCCCGACTGGCGCCGCTCCCCGTTCGCGTCGTGACGCGGCTCCCGGGTGACGTAGCCGATGGACTGTCCGGAGGGCTCGCTGCCCAGCCGTGCCGCGCCGATCCCGGCGGCGCCGGACGTCACCGGCTCCAGCAGGTAACAGGCGGCGGCGTCACCGAAGATGACGGCGACCGTGCGGTCCTGAGGGTCGAAGATCTTGGTGTTGACGTCGCTGAGGACCACGGCCACGCGGCGGTAGGCGCCGGAGGCGATGAAGTTCGCGCCCACCTCCAGCGCGTACACCGAGCCGGGGCAGCCACCGCTGTTCACGTCGAAGCCGGGCGTACCGCTGATGCCGGCCTTGCCCATGATGGTGACGGCGGTGCTGGGCAGCATGCGGTCCGGGGTGTACGTACCGCAGATGACGAGGTCGACGGAGGCGGGCGGCACGCCGGCGCGCCCACAGGCGTCCAGCAGGGCCCGGCTTCCCAGGTCGGAGGTCCAGTCGTCGGCATCCGCGTAACGCCGGGTCTCCACACCGATGTTGGTGCGGATCCACTCGTCGGAGGTGTCGAGGGTCCGTTCGAGGTCCTGGTTGGTCACCACGCGTTCGGGGACGCAGATGCCGATCTCCCTGATTCCGGCGGTGATCCCGGCGCGGGTCGCGGCGACGGCGTGCACCATGTCATGCACCTTTCCGGCCGCGTCGGCGGCCTGGGGGTCGTTGCTCGGTCCCGTTCTTCCGGCCCGGTCGCCGCTCGGGCGCACCGGCCCGTGTCGCGAGCCCGGCCATGCTCAGCCCTGTGCGCCGGCGTACGAGGCGAGCCGGGTGTAGGCGCCGCGGTGGAAGACCAGCGGTTCCCCGGCCGCGTCGCCGAGGTGCAGGCCCTCGACACGGCCGAGGAGGATCACGTGGTCCCCGCCGTTGTGGAACGCCTCCACCGTGCACTCCATGGCGGCCAGGGCCTCGTGGACCAGGACCGAGCCGCGCGGGCCCACGAGATCGCCGAGCTGCCGCTGTGCCTGGAGCCCGACCGGCCGGTCGTGGGAGGCGAACTGTGCCGACACGTGCTCCTGGTCGGCGGTGAGGAAGCTCAGCGTGAACTCCCGGCGCTGGGCGATCCGCCGGGAGACGCGTCCCTCGGGGCGCAGGCAGACCGAGACCAGGAGCGGGTGGAGCGAGACGGAGGTCACCGAGTTCACGGTCAGCGCCTCGGTGCTCGTCCCCGCGCCGGAGGCGACGATCGCGACGCCCGTGGGAAACCTGCCCATGGCCTGCCTGAACTCCCTGCCGTCCACGGCAGGGAGCGCAACTGCCCCCTTGTCGAGCATCCGTTCCCTCCTCCAGAGCTGCTCCGCGTCCGCTGGCCGCGGCCTGCCATGAAGACTCCCGTGCGGCGGACGGGACGGGAACGCTCAACGGGAGAGCACGATCGGGGTCGCCCAAAGAGCACGCTCCCAGTGCCGACATGACCCACCAGGCAGCCAGGGGCACCAGCACCTGGGCCGAAGGCGCGAGATGCCGCCCGCACATGTGCCGGAGGAGCAGATCGCTTGACGGTGGCTCACTCGCCGGCTCGCCGCCGCCATCGGCACCAACCTTTTACCAGGCCGGGTGAAAGGCGCTGACCTGCGGAATTGTGCGGGGGGCGGCGTGGCCGTGGCGGCGAAACAGGGCAAACTCCCTGTTCCTGCGGGGAAGGAGGAGCCTGCGAAGACAGCCTCGTCAGTGACAGGGGTTATCGTCCGACTTGCTTGTTCACCTTTTCAACAGGAGCTCCATGAGCCTCAAGCAGGTCTCCGTCACCGCGGCGATATCGGTCGTCGCGGGGCTGACCACTGTCACCGTCGGCCTCACCGGCTCCGCCGCCTGGGCCGACAGCACGGCGGCTCTGCCGCTGTCCCACTACTCACACATGCTGGTCGACGCCGCCCACCAGCACATCTTCTTCAGCCAGGGTGCCGGCTCGACCGGCATCGTGGTGACCGACCTGTCCGGCACCCCCGTCACGACCATCGAGAACGAGCCGGGCGCCACTGGTCTGGCGCTGTCCGCCGACGGTGCCACGCTCTACGCGGCGCTGTCGGACGGCGACGCGGTCGCCGCCGTCGACACGGCGAAACTCACCGAGTCCGCCCGCTACTCGACCGGTACGGGCAGCGCCCCGGCCTCCGTCGCGGTGGCGGGCGGCAGGCTCTGGTACGGATACACGGCCGACGGCAAGGGCGCCATCGGATCGGTGGATCCGTCCGCCGCCGACCCGGCGCCGACACCTCAGCCCTCGATGTCGCACTGGTCGGTCGCACCCCTGCTCGCGACGGGCGGAGGTGTGCTCGCGGCCGAGGAGCCGCAGCAGAACCTCAGCCACGTGGCCACCTTCGACGTCTCCTCCCAGGCGGCGTCCGTCAAGGCCGACACTCTCGTCGCCGGCGGCACGGCAACCGGCCTCCAAGTCACCGCAGACGGCACCGAGGTCGTACTCGCCGCTCCCCAGCAGCCCGCCGCCCGTGTCTACCGCACCGCGGACCTCGCCGTCGCCAGCCCTTCCGTCTACTTCACCGGCGGCACCGGCCCGAACGCGCTCGCCCTGGACACCGACGGAACGATCGCCGTCGGCAGCCCCTCGGGCTCGGCCGCCGGTGTCTACCTCTACGCCGGCTCGAACACCCTCGCCGAGAACCACGTCACCTTCCCGTCCGGGACCCTGACCCCGGACGGCCTGCGGTGGGGAGCCGACGGCCTGACGCTCTACGCCGTCACGCAGGACTCCTCGGGGGCCTACACCCTCAACGTGCTGAGCGATCCCAAGCTCACCGACACGCAACTGTCCCTGAATCCCCCGCAGTACGCGGTTCCCACCCAGCAGTACACGTTGACCGGCTCGCTGAGTACCAGGGGCCTGCTACCGGCCGGCGCGTCGCTCCAGGTCACCCGCGACGGCACGGCCCTGCCCGACGCCACCGTCGGCAAGGACGGAACCTTCGCCATCAGCGACACCAGCCAGGACGAGGGCGCGCACACCTACCAGGTGACGTACGCGGGCGACGCGACGCACCGGGCCGCGACGGCGTCCCTGACGGTGCACGTGGCGAGGTTGTCCACCACCATCCCGTTCCCCGACATCAGTTCGGCGTCGCCCCGTTCGGTGGTCTTCACCGGTTCGCTCATGACCCAGCTGAACCTCGGCGGCCTTCCCCAGGGCACCACCGTCCAGGTGTCGCGGACGAACGAGGACACCCAGGAGACGACGCAGCTGCCGTCGGTCACGGTCGACCCCGCCACCACCGAGTTCACCGTCACCGACGACCCGGACCGCGCGGGACGGTTCACCTACCACCTGTCGTACGCGGGTGACGCCACGCACCAGCCGACGTCCTCCGACGCGTCCGTCCAGGTCTCCCCGTACGCTCCGGCCCTGACGCTGAACGCGCCCGCGACCGCCACCCGCGGCTCCGCGCTGACGTTCAGCGGCGCGCTGAGCGACACGCCGTACGACAGCGGCGAGACGGTCACCGTGACCCGTACGGACGCCGCCCACACCACGACGCCCGCGCAGTGGACCGTGCCCGTCGGAGCCGACGGCACGATCACGGTCAAGGACACGCCGTCCATCGGTGGCGCCAACACCTACACGGTCGGCTACCCGGGCGACGCCTCCCACAAGGCGGCCACCGCGTCCGCGATCGTCCAGGTGTCCCGGACCGCGACGGCCCTGTCCGTCACCACCAACGCGTCCTCCTACGCGTACGGCGCCACCGCCACCGTCACCGCCCACCTGGGCACGACGTACAACGGCCGTACGGTCTCGCTCTACGCCCAGCCCTACGGCGGCGGGAAGACGTTGGTCAAGACCGGCACCGTGGACGCGGGCGGCAACCTGTCGGCCACGTACAAGCTCACCCGCAACACGACGTTCACGGCGTCCTTCGCGGGCGACTACCGCTACGCCCCGGCCACAGCCACCCACACCGCCTACGACCAGGTGAAGATCGCGGAGACGCTGGGCGGCTACTACACGAGCACGACGTACAGCGGCGTCACCTACCGCGTGTACCACCACACGGTGAAGCCGCGGGTGACCGCCGTCGTGACACCGAACAAGTCCGGCCAGTGCGAGAAGTTCCAGGCCCAGGAGTACTACAGCGGCGCCTGGCACACGCTCACCACCTCGGGCTGCTACTCCCTCGACCCGAACAGCACCTGGGTGACGCAGTTGAGCCTCACCAACGCGGTCAACCAGAAGTTCCGGGTGCGCTCGCAGTACGTGCACAGCACGCAGGACAACACCAACCTGACCACGTGGGGCGGCTGGCTCTACCTCACGGTCAGGACCTGAGCCGCCCCGGCGGCGATCGGCCGGGAAGTGTTCACCAGCCGAGCGCGTCGTCGTCCGCCCGCGCATCCCGGCTTGGCGCGACCGGGCGCGCGTCGTGGCAGGCGAAGCCGAGCCGGGTCAGCGCCCGGCGCATCTCGGCCACCGTGAAGTCACGGCGGTTCTGCCTGGTGATCACTTCCCCGACCTGCATCACGGGGTAGACGCGGCGGTCGATGGTGACGGACACGCCGGTGAGGGGTTCGGGCGGTACGCCGGTCATGGACTGTTCGACCTCGATCTTGGTCAGGTCGAAGGGGTACCGGGCGATGACACAGCGCATGGCTGCCTCCACGAGATGGGGAATGACGCCGGAGACGGTGACCGGGTGACGGCGGTCGGGCGGGGGCGGACGAGGGTCAGGGCGTGAGAGCGAGCACGCCCAGGGCGTAGCCGTGTTCGTCGATCACGGGGGACGTGTCCAGCGCCCGGACCCGCATGGCGGCCTCCGCCTCGCCGAGTATGGCCGTGGACGAGGTGAACGGTCCGCGGTCGAGCGGGATGTCCCGCAGCCGCGTCCGGTCGATGTACCAGGAGCCGCCGCGGTGCGCGGCGAGCTGGGCCCGGGTGACCAGACCCGTGCACCGGCCGTCCTCGTCCCTGAGGAGCAGATGCGGGACGCGCGCACCGATGAGCACGGACAGGGCCACGTCGACCGCCATGTGGTCGTCGACCTGCGGCCCGGGAGCGTGCATGGCGTCGCGGGCCGTCAGACCGGTGCCGGCGGCGCTGTCGGGCTGCTGTGTTCGGGGCGGAATCGGCGTCAAGGGCTTCTCCTCTTCGTCGGGGCGGGCAGGGCGGGCGACGGCTCGTCCTGCCCGCAGGGAGCGTTTCCCCGTGCTCGGGCTATGGCGTGTTCCTCGGCGCACTGCGACGGTCCCGGGCGGCGGCCCGGCCGCTTCCGCCACGGCCGGCTCCCTGGCCGCTCCTTTCACGGCCGGCGGCCCGGCTCCTGCGATGCCGGCCGACCGATCCCTTGCCCTCGGGTCGTCCTTCGACCGGTGCGGCGAGGACGACGGGTACGCCGGAGGGGGTCCGGGCGCCGGTGATGCGCTGCAGCTCGGCCTCACCTGGGCGGATCCGCACGGTGCGCGGAGCGATTCCGGCATCGCCCATCAGACGGTCCACCGCTCGCCGCTGGTGCGGCAGCACGAGGGTCACGACGGTGCCGGACTCGCCGGCGCGTGCGGTACGGCCGCCGCGGTGGAGGTAGTCCTTGTGGTCGCCGGGAGGGTCTACGTTCACGACGAGGTCGAGGCCCGTGACGTGGATTCCGCGGGCGGCGACGTTGGTGGCCACCAGCACCGTGATGTGGCCGTCCTTGAACTGAGCGAGCGTCCGGTTGCGCTGCGACTGGGACTTGCCGCCGTGCAGGGCCGAGGCACGCACCCCGACGGACAACAGGTGCCTGGCGAGCCGGTCCGCCGCGTGCTTGGTGTCCAGGAACATGAGCACGCGTCCCTCGCGTGCGGCGATCTCGGTCGCGGCGGTGTCCTTGTCGGCGTCGCGCACGTGCAGCAGATGGTGCTCCATGGTGGTGACGGCTCCCGCGGACGGGTCGACCGAGTGCACCACGGGGTCGTGGAGGTAGCGGCGTACCAGCAGGTCGATGTTGCGGTCCAGCGTGGCCGAGAACAGCAAGCGCTGGCCGCTCGCGGGAACTTGGTCGAGCAGCGCGGTCACCTGCGGCATGAAACCCATGTCGGCCATCTGGTCGGCTTCGTCCAGCACGGTGACGGCGACCCGGTCCAGCCGGCAGGCCCGCCGCTCGATGAGGTCCTTGAGCCGGCCGGGCGTCGCCACGACGACCTCGGCGCCGTCGCGCAGCGCACTCGTCTGGCGGCCTGTTGACATGCCGCCCACCACGGTGGCGAGCCGCAGCCGCAGGGCGCGGGCGTAGGGGGTGAGCGCGTCGGTGACCTGCTGGGCCAGTTCCCGGGTGGGGACCAGGACGAGGGCGAGCGGCTGCCGGGGCTGGGCCCGCTGTCCGTCCAGCCGGGCCAGTACCGGCAGGCCGAAGGCGAGCGTCTTGCCCGAGCCCGTCCGGCCTCGGCCCAGGACGTGCCGGCCGGCCAGCGCGTTCGGCAGTGTGGCCGCCTGGATCGGGAAGGGCACGGTCACGCCCTCGGCGCCGAGCGCGGCCAACAGCCTTGCGGGCAAGTCCAGTTCAGAGAACGTCTCGACCGCCGGCAGCGGCTCGGTGAGGGTGACCGGCAGGGCGAACTCCTGTCGGCGCGGGCCGGAGCCTGCGCCCTGGCCGGTCTTTCGTCCGGTACCCGGACGGGGGCCCTGACGGCCCGTCCCCTGCGTACGGAAGCGGCTGCCGGAAGCGGTGCCGGTGTGACGGGGGGTGCGGTTCATGGAAGAACCTTCCTCGATGCGGCGTATCGAGGAATTCCGTCCGGCGGCGATGGCCGCACGAGGATTCGCAAGAATGAGCCGAAGAAAAAAGAGCCGGGCCTCGTGGCCGCTGGGGGCGGGGACGGCCGGCGGTCCGGGAAATCCGGAAGACGGGAAAATCAATGAGCTGGGGCCCGCGCCCCAAGAGCGCGGGCCCCAGCCACGTGATGCGCGAGCCACCGGCTCACGAGGATTCGCGTCAGAGTCAGGCGGGAACGATGTTCTCGGCCTGCGGGCCCTTCTGGCCCTGCGTGACGTCGAAGCTAACCTTCTGGCCTTCCTG
The DNA here is from genome assembly GCF_006715785.1 of Streptomyces puniciscabiei. Classification (NCBI taxonomy): domain Bacteria; kingdom Bacillati; phylum Actinomycetota; class Actinomycetes; order Kitasatosporales; family Streptomycetaceae; genus Streptomyces; species Streptomyces puniciscabiei. The sequence goes on along the minus strand of NZ_VFNX01000001.1, from coordinate 2,930,705 downwards.
AAGCTCGCGGAAGCCACCGTTGCTGATGATGTTCGAGTAGTGGGCGAAGACGTCAGCGCCGCCGCCCTCCTGCTCGATGAAGCCGAAGCCCTTTTCCGCGTTGAACCACTTCACGGTGCCAGATGCCATATTGAATCTCCCTTGGGGGGCAGTGCCGGACTCCGCACTTTGCGGAGCCGAGTCGCCGCGATGATCACCCCTCCGGAAAGATCCGGAAAGCTCTGCAAAGAAAAAATCTCTGGCAACCAAAACTGCAACTGCTCTCACGTTAACACAGGCCGGATGGAGACGGTCATACGTTTTCGGGAGCGTCCGGTAATTGTCCTCCTGTGTCGACGTGTATTTCTGTAGTGGCGGCACTAGGTATCTGCGACGTGCTCGGCCAGCTTCCGGCGTATTTCCCGGTTCAGACGCAGGGCGTCGTCGAGCTGGTCCTCAAGGGAGACGATGCGGCACGCGGCCTCGATGGGGGTGCCCTGGTCGACGAGCTCACGGGCGCGGGCGGCGATGCGCAACTGGCGGCGGGAATAACGGCGGTGGCCGCCTTCCGAACGCAGCGGAACGATCAGTCCGACTTCACCGACGGCCCGGAGGAAGGCGGGGGTGGTGCCGAGAACGTCCGCCGCCCGCCCCATGGTGTAGGCGGGGTAGTCGTCATCGTCGAGGTTGCCTGCGACGGAGGCGTTCTCAGCGGGCATGGCACCTTCGTTCCGGGGACGCGGCGAGGGATTCGGTCGTGCCGGGCACTGGTGTCCGAAGGATCCGGCACCATCCGCGTCGTGCGACAACCCTAACTCCGGCAGGCACGCAGATGTGGGCTCGCCATGACAGATTTCCCCCGCTGCCCACGCGCTGAACGCGTCGGCCCGGCTCGCCGGCGCGGTCCACCGGGCCTCCCGCTCTCCACCGGGCCTCACGCCCTGCACGTCACTGCTGAACCCCGACCGGACGTTCATCAGCCGGCCCGGACGGTCCCAGGACGGGGGCAGCACCCACGCGAACAGCTCCCGGAACCGCCCGGATCGGATCAGCCGGCCAGCCGGTTGACGGCACCGGCGGTGATGCCCTCCATGTAGCCGGGGTCGTCGCTGGGCTGACCGGTGAGCTCGACGATGCCGAACCTGTGGCCGCTGCGGATCACCGCGACGCCGCCGGCAACCTTGCCGTCGCCGCTGAAGGCCGGGTACCAACTTCCCTCGCCGGCCTTGACGGTGATCGTGTGCCCCTTGCCGTAGTACCAGTGGCCACGCGGCTCGTCCTGGCAGCCGCGCACCAGCTTGTCGAGCTGCTTCGCGTACGAGGCCGCCGATGCGCCGGTGGTACCGTCCGCGACGGATTCGGTCAGCGAGGTGCCTTTGGTGTCGAAGGTCCAGGTCACGTCGGCATAGGCGGCGGCCTTCCCCTTGGTCAGCTCTCGCATCGTCTCCTCGCCGGAGCATGCCGAGAGAGCTTGCTTCCCGGTCAGGTCCACCGTCGCGCGGACCGGGGCCAGGCCCTGCTGGAAGAAGTCGTCACTCTGCATCAGGGCGGCGGAGCCGAGACCGGGTTCGGCAGCAGCGGCGGCAAAGGCGGTCGCCGACCGGCTCGCAGAACTCGTCTCCGCGCCGGCGGCGGGAAGCGCGCCGATGCCGACCGCTATCAGGGCGGCACCGACGCAGGCGACTGTTCCTGCGGTACGGCCGCGACGCGCGGACTTCCTGCGGGCTGCCTGGTTGTCGAACATCTCATCTCCTGTCTGGTCGCGACGCGGTTGGCGTCGTCGTACATCTGGGAGATGCCGGAGGTACGGGAGATGTTGGATGGCGATCTCCGCGATCGATGTGACCCGTGTCACGCCCACGGGGGGCGGGGTGGTCTCAGAGCCGTGTCACGGCCGCACGGACGATCCGCGTCATCGCAGCCGTGTCCAGGCAGGCATCGATCTCCAGGACCCCGTAGTGCGAGCCGTTGCGGAGTACGGCGACGCCTCCGCACGGCTCCTTGCCTCGGGGCGCGGTCCCTGTGGTGTTCAGGTCGCCGCCGTACACACCCATCCAGCTCGCGGTGATGTCCGCAGCGACGTCGATCGTGCGCGTCGGCCCGTAGACCCAGTGGGTGGCGGGCTCGCTCTGGCACGGCACTTCCTCCAGCAGCAGGCGTTCCGCGTAGTTCTGAGCCAGTGCGCGGCTGCCGGCGTCGTCGGCGACCTCGCGTGCGACCTGGTCGTCGATGTTCGCCGCCTCGGTGGGGTCGTCGGGGCCGGTGTCCTTGCTCGTCACCAGGCCGCGGAAGTGCGCGTCGTACGCTCCCAGCGTCTCACCGAGGGTCTTCTCGCCGGTGCAGGTCGCGTTGGCGTAGTTGCCGTCTCCGACGCGATCCCGCACGTAGATGCGCTTGGAGACACCCACCTTCCGGAACTCGGCCGCTGTCAGCAAGTGCCGGTTCGTCATGGGCCCGCTCGCGGGCCTCGGCACCGGAGAGCCGTGGCCCGGCGAGGACGCCGCAGCGCCCGGCGTCATCGTCGGGGTGGCCGGAGCAGAGGGCGCGGGCAGGACGAACCGGCCGGTCAGCAGGCCGAGTACGGCGGCTACCGCCAGGATGACCACGATCGTCCGGGGACGCACGGCAGCACCTCCCCGGCCCGCGGTCGGGCTGATGCCGGGTGGGAGCGGGAGGCCGGGGCGTCTCAGAGGCCACCGCCGAGGCGGTCCCGCATGAAGCGACGGGCCTGATGGATGCGGTCCTTGACCGTGCCCAGAGGAGCGCCGGTGATCTCGGCGACCTGAAGATAGGTCAGGTCCCCGAGATCGCGGAGCACGAAGGACTCCACCAGGGCCGGGTGCCGTTCCTCCAGTGCGGCCAGCGACTCCATCAGGTCCAGGCGGGTCCCCGCGATGACGCTCGTCGTCCGTGGGTCGACACCGCCGGGAACGACGGCATGGCTGTCCTCCGCGCGTCGGCGCATCGAGCGGTACGTGGACCTGGCGGCGTTCGAGGCGATCACTGTCACCCAGCCGAGGAACGAGCCTCGCCCGGTGTACTCGTGCAGATGGGTGCTGATGGACAACAGGGCGTCCTGCGCGGCCTCTTCGGCGTCGGCGTGGTGCGGAAGAAACCGGGAGCAGCGGCGCATCACGGTGGGCCGAAGCCTGACGAGGAGGCGGTCCAGGGACGCCCGGTCTCCTGCCTGGGCAGACGCCACGAGGTGCGTCAGCTCATCCTCCTCGAGCACCCTGCCGTCCCCCCGCTATCGTCCGACCTGGACCCCACTGGGCCGCACGGAAGTTCCCCACCACAGCCGGCCACATCCGCCGCATCGCCCCCGGAAAAATGTTGCCACATGCAGAAGCTAGGTCGTTATCTCCTCGAGGACAGGCTGGGAGCCGGCTCGTTCGCCACCGTCTGGAAGGCATACGACCCCGAGCTCGACACCGATGTCGCGGTCAAGGTGCTGGCCGACAACTGGGCGTCGAACGCCGATGTACGGCAGCGCTTCCTGGCGGAGGCGAGGCTGCTCCGCAGGATCTCCAGCCCGCGTGTCGTGCGCGTTCACGACGTCGGCGTCCAGGACGACCGGCCGTACTTCGTCATGGACTACGTCCGGGGCGGCACGCTGGCCGAGAAGGCAGGGCACTGCCGGCCCGAGGAAGCGCTCCGGCTCGCGGCCGAGGCCGGGTACGCGGTTCAGGTGCTCCATGACGCGGGCGTCGTCCACCGCGACATCAAACCGTCGAACCTCCTGCTCGACACCGATCGCACGCCCGCCGCCGTACTTGTCGCGGACCTCGGCAGCGCGAAGCGACTGGCCGACGCGTCGGGGCTGACGGTCACCACCGGCACTCCCGCGTACATGGCGCCCGAACAGGCCTTCCAGACGGGCGGGTTCGACGGTCGAGCCGATGTGTACGCCCTCGGTGTCGTCGCGTTCGAGTTGTTGACCGGACGCAAGCCGTTCGGGTCGGGCGGTCGCACCGTCCTTGTGACGCAGCAGGCGTCGACGACGCCGTTGCCGTCCCTTCCCAGGGAGCTGGGGGTTCCGGACGGCATCGAAACACTGCTGCGCGCTGCGCTGTCCGTGGAACCTGACGACCGACCGCAGACCGCGCAGGCGTTCGCGGACGCGCTGCTGTCACGGGAGGGAGAGGAGTGGGCGCCGGTCAGGCCTTCGGGGCCGACGCGCCTGACGGTCTGGCTTGCGGCGGTGGTCGTGTTCCTGATGACAGCGGTGCTGACCTGGTTGTTCCGCTGAGCTCGCGGGTACCGCGTCCCGCATCGGGCCTTCGGCCTGCCCTCGAATTGGTCTGGACAACAACAAACCCCAGGCCGCTGACCTGGGGTTTCGCATGGAGCGGGTGACGAGAATCGAACTCGCGCTCTCAGCTTGGGAAGCTGATGTTCTACCATTAAACTACACCCGCGTAAGTACGGACATGATCCTCGCGGAACCGTTGTCCGGACCTTGCTCACTGTACATCATCGCAGACCCCTGGTGCCTGGACCCGGGGTCTCAGTCCGTTTCCGGGGTGGGATCGGGCTGCGGGCGGGGCGAGTTGGGGCGTACCGTGGAGGCCTCGCGGAGGGGCCGGAAGAGGTCGGAGTGCCGCCTGGAGAGTCGCGTCTTTGATCCCGTAATGTGGCTTTTGTCGTCGGGGTGGGAAGCCCGACGAGGCTCTTGGGGAAGGGACTTGAGGGACTTGATGGAACGCACCGTCGTCCGCTGCGCGGACGGGCACGTCTTCAGCACCGCTTCGTTCCCGATGCAGCAGGCCGAGCGGCTCGGCCCCGGCCGGCTCATGAGGTGTCCCCGGTGTGCCCGGCTCCGCAGTGTGGTGCCGGTCGCCCTGGAGAGGCGCTGACACAGGCAGCGGTGATCACGCCGGCACAGGCAGCAGTGATCACAGCGGTAACACAGGCGCGCGGAGTCGTCACGATTGTCACGGCTCCGCGCGCCTTGCGTATCCTCGCTACGTGCTTCTCTCAGACAAGGACATCCGGGCCGAGATCGACGCCGGGCGGGTACGGATCGATCCCTACGACGAATCCATGGTGCAGCCGTCGAGCGTCGATGTTCGGCTGGACCGCTACTTCCGGGTGTTCGAGAACCACCGGTACCCGCACATCGACCCCTCGGTCGAGCAGCCCGACCTGACCAGGCTGGTCGAGCCGGAGGGCGATGAGCCGTTCATCCTGCACCCCGGGGAGTTCGTGCTGGCCTCCACGTACGAGGTCATCAGCCTGCCCGATGATCTTGCCTCGCGGCTCGAGGGGAAGAGCTCGCTCGGGCGGCTCGGGCTCGTCACGCACTCCACCGCCGGGTTCATCGACCCCGGCTTCAGCGGGCACGTCACCCTTGAGCTGTCCAATCTCGCCACCCTGCCGATCAAGCTCTGGCCGGGGATGAAGATCGGGCAGCTGTGCATGTTCCGGCTCAGCTCGCCCGCCGAGTTCCCGTACGGCAGCGAGCGCTACGGCTCCCGGTACCAGGGGCAGCGCGGGCCGACCGCCTCGCGGTCCTACGTCAATTTCCATCGGACCCAGGTGTGAGGGCCACAGCAGCATGAGTGACACGCAGGGCGTGCGGGAGAACCTGACCTACGAGGCGTTCGGCGGCGCCATTCGCGAGCTCGCGCAGACCATCGCCGACGACGGCTACGAGCCCGACATCGTGCTCAGCATCGCCCGGGGCGGGGTCTTCGTCGCCGGTGGGCTCGCCTACGCCCTCGACTGCAAGAACATCCACCTCGTGAACGTCGAGTTCTACACCGGGGTCGGGACCACCCTCGAGATGCCGGTCATGCTGGCGCCCGTCCCCAATGTGATCGACTTCTCCGACAAGAAGGTGCTGATCACCGACGACGTCGCCGACACCGGCAAGACGCTGAAGCTCGTACGCGACTTCTGCCTCGACACCGTCGCCGAGGTGCGCTCCGCGGTGATCTATGAGAAGTCCCACTCCCTCGTGAAGTGCGAGTACGTCTGGAAGCGGACCGACGACTGGATCAACTTCCCGTGGAGCGTCGAGCCCCCCGTGGTGAAGCGGGCCGGGCAGGTTCTCGACGCCTGAGGTCGGGCGCCCGAGGGCAGCGGATGTGCAAAAGGGCCCCGGCGGCAGTCGCCGGGGCCCTTTCGCGGTGTCGTCACGGACTAGAACGTGCCCAGCTTCACTATCGACAGCAGCGCGACCAGCTGGATCGCCGACGCGCCCAGCGCCTTCGGCCAGGGCAGGTCGTGGGAGCGGGAGACCATCAGGGTCAGCAGGGCGCCCGCGCCGATCCAGGTGGCCCAGCCGAGCAGCTGCACGAAGGTCGCGTCGCCGCCGGCGAACATGGCGACCAGCAGCCGCGGCGCGTCCGTGAGGGCCGTGATCAGCATGGACAGGGCGACCGTCGGCTGCCAGGCGCCGTCGCCGCCGAGCTGACGGGCCAGGGTGTGGGTGACCACGCCCAGGACGAACAGGCCGAGCACCATCACGACCGCCGTGATCAGCACGATCGGCACCGCGTTGGAGAGCGTGGCGCCGATCGCGTCCTTGCGGGCGCCGTCGAAGCCGAAGACGGCCAGCAGGCCGTAGAGGAAGGTGGTGATGAGCGCCGGGGCCCACATCGTGTAGTCCCGCATGCGCAGGAACGTCTGGTCGGGGGAGAGGACGATCCCCTTCAGCAGTTCCTTCCAGTGCAGCGGCGGGCCGGGCGGGGCCGCGGGCGCCGCGGTGGAGCCGGCCTGGTAGGTGGCGCCCTGCGTGTAACCGGCGGCCTCGTCGACCGAGAATGCCTGGGTGTGGCCCGGGTTGTTGGCCGCGTACGGGTCCTGGCCGGGAGCGCCGCCGCCCGGGTGGCCGCCGTCGTCCCCGAAGTACTCCGGTCCGTCGTCGGCCGGGCCCGGATAGCCGTACGACTGGCCCGGCCGGCCGTACGGCTGCTGCCCCGGCTGCGGGTACGACCGCTGTCCCGGCTGCGGGTACGACTGCTGCGGCGCCTGCGGGTAGCCGTACGCGGGCCCCGCCGGCTGACCGTACGACGGCCCGGGCCGGCCCTGCTGCGGTCCGGGCCGGCCGTACGACGGTCCCTGCGGTGCCTGCTGTCCTTGGGGGGTGCGGTTGTCCCGGCCCCCGCGTCCGATCCTGAATCCAGCCACGTCATCGAACGTACCTGGTCCAGGAGAGTGACGTGCCGGGCCCGGGCGTCGGGGCCCGGCTTTGCGGCCGACCTGTGACATCCCCTAAGGGACCGTCAGGGGACGGTCCGGGGGTTTTCCAGGGTTTGCCGAGCAGGCCGCGCCGCGACACCCCGGGGCGGTGCGGGAGTGCGGGGGTGGTGGGTCAGGATGGTGCCATGAGCGTAGTCAAGATCAATGTGCTGACCGTGCCCGCCGAGCAGCGGGAGGTGCTGGAGAAGCGGTTCGCCTCCCGCGCCCACGCGGTGGAGAGCTCCGACGGCTTCGAGTGGTTCGAGCTGCTGCGCCCCGTCGAGGGCACCGACACCTACCTCGTCTACACGCGCTGGCGTGACGAGGAGTCCTTCCAGGCGTGGATGGAGGGGCCGATGAAGGCCGCGCACCAGGGCGGCGGAGAGGGCGCGGAGCGCCCGAAGCCGGCCGCCTCGGGCTCCACCCTGTGGTCCTTCGAGGTGGTGCAGCAGGCGGGGCCGAAGGGCGCGTAGGGGTCCGCGGCGCGGCCAGGCGTCCGCCCGTTCCGCCGTCACGCTCTGACCCTCCCAAGGACGTGTGTGACGGCGGACGGGAGAGCGCTCCAGCCGGCGTCGGCCGACACGCGCAGCAGGACGGTGCCGTGCGCGGGGACGGTGGCCTCAAGCGTGCCGGTGGTGTGGTAGCTCCGGTGCTGCCACAGGTCACGCACGGCGTACCCGTAGGCGCGAGGCAACCCGACGGCCGATGCTGTTGTGCTGATCCATTGGTCGCCGTCCGACTCGTTGAAGAGCGCAATGACACGGCTCCCGTCGTGCATCTGCTTGGCGACGACCCAGCGTCCGCCCTCGGAGGAGACGACCTCGCCCTGCTTGCCCAGTGGGTCCTGGTCGACGGCGATCACCTCCCTGTTGCCGAGGATCGCCAGCGTTGCGTCCGACGCCTTGCGCAGATCGGTACCGATGAGCAGTGGCGCGGCCATGACGGACCACATCGAGAAGTGCGTGCGGTACTCGGTTTCGGTCATCCCGCCGTTGCCGACCTCGAGCATGTCGGGATCGTTCCGGTGTCCGGGGCCCGCGGACGGGGCGAGCGGCAGGTTCTGCTTCAGGTTCGACAGCATGGACGACCAGCTGTCATGGATGTCGCCGGTCGTACGCCACAGATGGCCGACGTCGGCCGCCCACTCCCAGGGCTTGCTCATAGTCGGCACCCCAGTCGGCGAACTGCTGGGCGTCGCTGTACTCGTGGCCGAGCGCGCCCGGGAAGCCGGCCTCGTTGCAGGTCATCGTGCCGGCGCTGGTGTAGATGCCCAGCTTGAGGCCCTTGGAGTGGACGTAGTCCGCCACTGCTTTGATGCCGTGCGGAAAACGGGCCGGGTCGGGCACGAGCTTGCCGTCCGCGTTCCGCTGGGGCAGCGCCCAGCAGTCGTCGAGATCGACATACCGGTAACCGAGGGCTCTGAGCCCCTTCTCGACGAACAGGTCAGCGATCTCCTTGACCATTTCCTCGTTGAATGTCGCATTGCAGTACGTCGAGTTCCAGTTGTTGAAACCCATCGGCGGGGTGTGGGTGAGGTCGTCGTCGGGGAGTTGCGCGGTTTGCGCGTCGGTCGGCGGGACGCCGGCCTGGGCGGCCGTGGGGGTCATGAGCCCGGCGGTACCCAGCAGCACCACTGTGGGCGCCGTGATTCGATCAGGACGACCGGCCTGCTCTGCCGCTTCTACCAGGACTCCGCCGGCGCCCCCGCGGCGGCGGCAGTGGCGGGACGGGACGTCGCCGCTGTCGCGACCGAGTTCCGCAGTGCGTTCAGGTCGTCCTGGGCGGCGCGCAGTTCGTGGTGGGCGAGCAGACCGGTGACACCGATCCAGGCGACCGCCGCCGCTGGAACAGCGGCGGCGGTCGGCAGCGCGTTCCTGACCCGAGGGCCAGGAACGCGCTGGTGTGCCCTGGGGGCGTCCGACGTGCGACCGGACGCTTCAGGGGCAGGGACACCGTGGTGTGGACAGCGTCATGAGTTGCTGCGACGGCGCGCGACAACCATGGTGCCGGCACCCGCCGCGATCAGAGCGGCGGCCACACCACCCAGGACCATGTCCCGCGTGTGGTCCTCGGCACCGGTGTGTGCGAGCTGCTGCCGCTCCGGGCCGGAGTGTCCGTGCTCGTCGTTGTCGCAGTGCTCGTTCTGGTCGCCGTGCTCGTCGTGGTCGCCGTGCTCGTTCTGGTCGCCGTGCTCGTTCTGGTCGCCGTGCTCGTCTTGGTCACCGTGCTCGTCGTGGTCGCAGTCCTCGTCGTGGCCGTGGTGCGGCGACTTGGACGGGTACGGCGTGTGTGTCGGATGCGGGGGGTAGGGATTGCCGGCGGCCTGCGCGGTCGCCGCGCCTGCCAGCGGTGCGGCAACGAGCGCCGCGACCACTGCGGCTGACGCCACGGCAGATCGCCATCTAGGCGATGTCGTCATGTTTTCCACTCTCCTCGACTTGGGACGCCCGGACTCGATGAGGGCAGCTCCAATACCTGGATAGTGGAATAAATAGGAAATCAGGGGGACAAATAACATGAAGCCGTGCATAAGTCACCGGATGGTGTAGCGCAGACAGCACACCGACGCCCCCCTGCCCGGTGTGGGCAGGGGGGCGTCGTACGGCGTGGAACCGCTGTTACTTGACCGGCTCGGGCTCCGGCTCGCTCTCGGCCTCCGCCTCGCCGGCCGGGTCGACCGGGGTCTTCACCGAGTCGAGGAGCAGCTGAGCGACGTCCACGACCTGGATGGACTCCTTGGCCTTGCCCTCGTTCTTCTTGCCGTTGACCGAGTCGGTGAGCATGACCAGGCAGAACGGGCAGGCGGTGGAGACGATGTCCGGGTTGAGGGAGAGGGCCTCGTCGACGCGCTCGTTGTTGATGCGCTTGCCGATCCGCTCCTCCATCCACATCCGCGCGCCGCCGGCGCCGCAGCAGAAGCCGCGCTCCTTGTGGCGGTGCATCTCCTCGTTGCGCAGGCCCGGGACCTTGCCGATGATCTCGCGCGGGGGCGTGTAGATCTTGTTGTGGCGGCCCAGGTAGCACGGGTCGTGGTAGGTGATGATGCCCTCGACCGGGGTGACCGGGACCAGCTTGCCCTCGTCCACCAGGTGCTGCAGCAGCTGGGTGTGGTGGATGACCTCGTAGTCGCCGCCGAGCTGCGGGTACTCGTTGCCGATGGTGTTGAGGCAGTGCGGGCAGGTGGCGACGATCTTCTTCGCGGACTTCGGCTTCCGGGACTCCGGCGTGACGTTGCCGTCCTCGTCGGTCTCCTCGCCGAACGCCATGTTCAGCGCGGCCACGTTCTCCATGCCGAGCTCCTGGAACAGGGGCTCGTTGCCGAGGCGGCGGGCGGAGTCACCGGTGCACTTCTCGTCGCCGCCCATGATCGCGAACTTGACGCCCGCGATGTGCAGCAGCTCGGCGAAGGCCTTGGTGGTCTTCTTGGCGCGGTCCTCCAGGGCGCCGGCGCAGCCGACCCAGTACAGGTACTCGACCTCGGTGAGGTCCTCGATGTCCTTGCCGACGACCGGGACCTCGAAGTCGACCTCCTTGGTCCACTCCAGGCGCTGCTTCTTGGCCAGGCCCCAGGGGTTGCCCTTCTTCTCCAGGTTCTTGAGCATCGTGCCCGCCTCGGAGGGGAAGGCACTCTCGATCATGACCTGGTAGCGGCGCATGTCGACGATGTGGTCGACGTGCTCGATGTCCACCGGGCACTGCTCGACGCAGGCGCCGCAGGTGGTGCAGGACCACAGCACGTCCGGGTCGATGACGCCGTTCTCCTCGGCGGTGCCGATCAGCGGGCGCTCGGCCTCGGCCAGCGCGGACGCGGGCACGTCCTTCAGCTGCTCCTCGGAGGCCTTCTCCTCGCCCTCCATCGTCTTACCGCCGCCGGCCAGCAGGTACGGCGCCTTGGCGTGCGCATGGTCCCGCAGGGACATGATCAGCAGCTTCGGGGAGAGCGGCTTGCCGGTGTTCCAGGCCGGGCACTGCGACTGGCAGCGGCCGCACTCGGTGCAGGTGGAGAAGTCCAGCAGGCCCTTCCAGGAGAACTGCTCGACCTGGGAGACACCGAAGACGTCGTCCTCGCCGGGGTCGGTGAAGTCGATCGGCTTGCCGCCCGAGGTCATCGGCAGCAGGGCGCCGAGGGAGGTTTCACCGGTGGCGTTGCGCTTGAAGTAGATGTTCGGGAAGGCGAGGAAGCGGTGCCAGGCCACACCCATGTCGGTCTTCAGGGCGACCGTGATCATCCAGATGAAGGAGGTCGCGATCTTCAGGCCGGCGAAGAAGTAGGTGAGGTTCTGGAGCGTGGCGACGCTCATGCCCTTCAGCCACGCCACGACCGGGTACGAGATGAAGAACGAGGCCTCGTAGCCGTCCACGTGGTGCTGGGCGCCCTCCAGGGCGTGCAGCATGAAGATGCAGACGCCGACGATGAGGATGACGGCCTCGACGAAGTACGCCTGGCCGAAGTTGGAGCCCGCGAAGCGGGACTTGCGCCCCGGGGTGCGCGGGTGGCTCAGCTGGCGGATCGCGATCAGTACGAGGATGCCGACGACCGTCATCGTGCCGATGAACTCGACGTAGATGTTGTACGGCGCCCACTCGCCGATGACCGGCAGGATCCAGTCCGCCTTGAACAGCTGTCCGATCGCGTTGACGATCGTCAGCAGCAGGGTGAAGAAGCCCACCGCCACGAACCAGTGCGCCACGCCGACGACGCCCCAGCGGTTCATCCGGGTGTGGCCGAGGAACTCCCTGACCACGGTCATGGTGCGCTGTGCGGGGTCGTTGGTCCGCGTGCCGGCCGGTACCGACTGGCCCAGTCGCATGAAGTTGTAGATCTGGAGGAGGGCGCGGCCGAACAGTGCCACGCCGACCACGATCAGGACCAGCGACACGATGATCGCGGCGAGTTGCATTGGGGCTCCTGAGGCGGCCTCGAACTTACTAAGCGGTAACTTATGCAGTCCGTCTGAGACTACCCCCATCTTCCGTCGGGATGCAGCTGAGCGCGGGGTGATGCGCATCATCCCAGGGTCATCGGATCGTGTTATTCGTACCGAATTGCTACTTTCGCCCCTACCTTAGAGCCGTGCTCTACGGGATCGCCGCCGCCACCGCCTCCCTGCTCCTCGCCGCGCTGCTCGCGGCGCTGCTCAGGGTGCCCGCGCTGCGGGCGGGCATCCTCGACCGGCGCCGGCAGCGGCGGCTGCCGCTGCTCGGCGGGCTCGCGGTGGTGTCCGTCACCTGCCTCGTCGCCTGGGTGGGGCAGCGCACCGGGGTCGCGCCGCTCGGGGAGGGGGTCGTGCAGCTGCTGTACGCCGCCGCCGCGATGGCCGCACTGGGCCTGGTCGCGGACATCTGGCGGCTCCGCCCGCGCGTGCTGTTCGCCGGTACGGCCCTGGCGGCGGCCTGGGTGGTGCCGTACGGCGAGACGGGCGTGCTGGGCGGCCTGCTCGCCCTGGGCTGGATCGTGCTCGCCACCTTCGCCTTCAAGGGGCTCGACCACGCGGACGGGCTGGCGGGCACCGTCGGGGTCTTCACCGCCTTCGGGGCCGGGGCCTGCGCCGCCGCTGAGATCATGGACGGGCTCGCCGTGCTGCTGAGCGTCCTCGCCGCCGCCCTCACCGGCTTCCTGATGCACAACTGGCACCCCGCGCGGATCGGGCTCGGCGCCTGCGGCTCGCTGTTCACCGGCTTCCTGCTGTCGTCGTCCGTGGTCTTCACGCGCGCGGGGTACGGCCTCCGGCCGAGCGCGGCGGTGGTGTTCTGCCTCGCCGCGGTCGCCCTCGCCGACGCCGCCCTGGTGGTCCTCGCCCGGGGGCTGGCCCGGCGTCCGCTGTGGAAGCGCGGCCCCGACCATCTCGCGCACCGGCTGCGCGGGCTCGGGCTCACCCCCGCGGGGACGGTCGTACTGCTCGGCGCGGGCTCCTTCTCCGCGGTGCTCGTCGGGGTGCTCGTGCACACCGGGTGGACGGGGGAGGGAGCCGCGCTGTGGGTGGGCGGAGGGGCGCTGCTCGCCGTTCTCGTACTCCTTCGCATCCGTGTCCGTATCCCCGCCCAGGCGCCCCGGAGAGGGCCGTCGACGCAGGTCAGAGGGCAGGTGACCAGCCAGTTGCGTGTAAGGAACGGATAAGACTTGAGCCCCGTCGACTCAGGTCTGTTGACCCGACGCGAGCCGTCATGCACACTTGAGTCCGTTCCACTCAAGTCAGCTGGAGGAATCAACCATGGCACGTGCGGTCGGCATCGACCTGGGCACGACTAACTCCGTCGTCAGCGTTCTGGAGGGCGGCGAGCCCACCGTCATCACCAACGCCGAGGGCGCCAGGACCACGCCGTCCGTCGTCGCCTTCGCCAAGAACGGTGAGGTGCTCGTCGGCGAGGTCGCGAAGCGGCAGGCCGTCACCAACGTGGACCGGACCATCCGGTCCGTCAAGCGCCACATGGGCACCGACTGGAAGATCCAGCTCGACGGCAAGGACTTCAACCCGCAGCAGATCTCCGCGTTCATCCTGCAGAAGCTGAAGCGGGACGCCGAGGCCTACCTGGGCGAGAAGGTGACCGACGCGGTCATCACCGTCCCGGCGTACTTCAACGACTCCGAGCGTCAGGCGACCAAGGAGGCCGGTGAGATCGCCGGTCTGAACGTCCTGCGCATCGTCAACGAGCCGACCGCCGCCGCGCTGGCGTACGGCCTCGACAAGGACGACCAGACCATCCTCGTCTTCGACCTCGGTGGCGGCACCTTCGACGTGTCGCTGCTGGAGATCGGCGACGGCGTCGTCGAGGTGAAGGCCACCAACGGTGACAACCACCTCGGTGGTGACGACTGGGACCAGCGCGTCGTCGACTACCTGGTCAAGCAGTTCCAGTCCGGTCACGGCGTGGACCTGTCCAAGGACAAGATGGCCCTGCAGCGTCTGCGCGAGGCCGCCGAGAAGGCCAAGATCGAGCTGTCCTCCTCCACGGAGACCTCGATCAACCTGCCGTACATCACCGCGTCCGCCGAGGGCCCGCTGCACCTGGACGAGAAGCTCACCCGAGCCCAGTTCCAGCAGCTGACGGCCGACCTGCTGGAGCGCTGCAAGACGCCGTTCCACAACGTCATCAAGGACGCCGGCATCTCCATCAACGACATCGACCACGTCGTGCTCGTCGGTGGCTCCACCCGTATGCCCGCCGTCGCCGAGCTCGTCAAGGAGCTGACCGGCGGCAAGGAGGCCAACAAGGGTGTGAACCCGGACGAGGTCGTCGCCATCGGCGCCTCGCTCCAGGCCGGTGTCCTCAAGGGCGAGGTCAAGGACGTCCTGCTGCTCGACGTCACCCCGCTGTCCCTCGGCATCGAGACCAAGGGCGGCATCATGACCAAGCTGATCGAGCGCAACACGACCATCCCGACCAAGCGCTCGGAGATCTTCACCACGGCCGAGGACAACCAGCCGTCGGTGCAGATCCAGGTCTACCAGGGCGAGCGCGAGATCGCCGCGTACAACAAGAAGCTCGGCATGTTCGAGCTGACCGGTCTGCCGCCGGCGCCGCGCGGCGTCCCGCAGATCGAGGTCTCCTTCGACATCGACGCCAACGGCATCATGCACGTCACGGCGAAGGACCTCGGCACCGGGAAGGAGCAGAAGATGACCGTCACCGGCGGCTCCTCGCTCCCGAAGGAAGAGGTCGACCGCATGCGCGAGGAGGCCGAGCGCTACGCGGAGGAGGACCACAAGCGCCGCGAGGCCGCCGAGGCCCGCAACCAGGGCGAGCAGCTGGTCTACCAGACCGAGAAGTTCCTCAAGGACAACGAGGACAAGGTCCCCGGCGAGATCAAGACCGAGGTCGAGGCCGCGGTCGGCGAGCTGAAGGAAGCCCTCAAGGGCGAGGACACCGCCGAGATCCGCACCGCCACCGAGAAGGTCGCGGCCGTCTCGCAGAAGCTGGGCCAGGCCATGTACGCCGACGCCCAGGCCGCGCAGGCCGCGGGCGGTCCCGAGGGTGCCGCTCAGGGTGGCAAGGCCGCTGACGACGACGTCGTGGACGCCGAGATCGTGGACGACGAGCGCAAGGACGGTGCCGCGTAATGACGGAGGAGACCCCGGGCTTTGAGGAGAAGCCCGACGTCCCCTCCGGCGCGACCCCCGACGACGCCGAGCCGAAGGCCGCCCCCGAGGAGGGGGCGGCCCCGGCCGGGGACGGAAACGAGAGCGTGGGTCTGGTGGCCCAGCTGGACCAGGTGCGCACGGCGCTCAACGAGCGCACGCTGGACCTCCAGCGCCTCCAGGCCGAGTACCAGAACTACCGCCGCCGGGTCGAGCGCGACCGGATCGCGGTCAAGGAGATCGCCGTCGCGAACCTCCTGACCGAGCTCCTGCCCGTGCTCGACGACATCGGCCGCGCGCGGGAACACGGCGAACTGGTCGGCGGCTTCAAGTCGGTGGCCGAGTCGCTGGAGACCGTCGCGGCCAAGATGGGCCTGCAGCAGTTCGGCAAGGAGGGCGAGCCCTTCGACCCGACCATCCACGAGGCCCTGATGCACAGCTACGCGCCGGACGTCACCGAGACGACCTGCGTGGCGATCCTGCAGCCCGGGTATCGCATCGGCGAGCGCACCATCCGCCCCGCGCGGGTGGCCGTCGCCGAGCCGCAGCCGGGCGCGCAGACGGTCAAGGCCGAGGGCGCCGAGGACAAGTCCGAGGCGACGAAGGCCGACGACAAGGAGAACGGTGGCCCGGACGAGGGCTGACGTGAGGACCACTGAGGGGAAGGAGGGACGTCGGGGATGAGCACCAAGGACTTCATCGAGAAGGACTACTACAAGGTCCTCGGCGTCCCCAAGGACGCCACCGAGGCCGAGATCAAGAAGGCGTACCGGAAGCTCGCCCGCGAGTTCCACCCGGACGCCAACAAGGGCAACGCCAAGGCCGAGGAGCGCTTCAAGGAGATCTCCGAGGCGAACGACATACTCGGCGACCCCAAGAAGCGCAAGGAGTACGACGAGGCCCGCGCCCTGTTCGGCAACGGCGGGTTCCGCCCCGGGCCGGGCGCCGGCGGCTCCTTCAACTTCGACCTGGGCGACCTCTTCGGAGGCGGCGGGACCACCACCCAGGGCGGAGGCTTCGGGGGTGGACTCGGTGACGTCTTCGGGGGCCTGTTCAACCGCGGCGGCGCGGGTACGGCCCGTACCCAGCCCCGGCGTGGCCAGGACATCGACACCGAGGTCACGCTGAGCTTCACGGAGGCCATCGAGGGCGCCACGGTGCCGCTGCGGATGTCCTCCCAGGCGCCCTGCAAGGCCTGCTCCGGCACCGGCGACAAGAACGGCACACCGCGCGTGTGCCCGACCTGCGTCGGCACCGGCCAGGTCGCCCGGGGCTCCGGCGGCGGCTTCTCGCTCACCGACCCCTGCCCGGACTGCAAGGGCCGCGGGCTCATCGCCGAGCACCCCTGCATGGAGTGCAAGGGCAGCGGCCGCGCCAAGTCCTCGCGCACCATGCAGGTCCGCATCCCGGCCGGGGTGACCGACGGGCAGCGCATCCGGCTGCGCGGCAAGGGCGCGCCCGGCGAGCGGGGCGGACCGGCGGGCGACCTCTACGTGGTCGTGCACGTCGGCGCGCACCCGGTGTTCGGGCGCAAGGGCGACAACCTCACGGTGACCGTCCCGGTGACCTTCGCCGAGGCCGCGCTCGGCGGCGAGGTGCGGGTCCCCACCCTGGGCGGCCCGGCCGTCACCCTGAAGCTGCCCCCCGGCACGCCCAACGGCCGCACCATGCGTGCCCGCGGCAAGGGCGCGGTCCGCAAGGACGGCACCCGCGGCGACCTGCTGGTCACCGTCGAGGTGCGTGTGCCCCAGGACCTGTCGGGGAAGGCTCGTGACGCGCTCGAGGCGTATCGCGAGGCGACCGCGGGCGAGGATCCGCGGGCGGAGCTGTTCGAGGCCGCGAAGGGAGACTGAGAGAGATGGACGGCCGTCGACGTAACCCGTATGAACTGACCGAGGAGACCCCGGTCTACGTCATCTCGGTGGCGGCCCAGCTCTCCGGACTCCACCCGCAGACGCTGCGCCAGTACGACCGCCTGGGCCTGGTCTCCCCGGACCGGACCGCCGGGCGGGGCCGCCGTTACTCGGCCCGCGACATCGAACTGCTCCGCCAGGTGCAGCAGTTGTCGCAGGACGAGGGCATCAACCTGGCCGGCATCAAGCGCATCATCGAACTGGAGAACCAGGTCGCCGCGCTGCAGTCCCGCGTCGCGGAACTGGAAGCGGCCCTGGACGGCGCGGCGGCCGCGATGCAGCAGCGCGAGGCCGCCGTGCACGCCTCCTACCGGCGCGACCTGGTCCCGTACCAGGAGGTCCAGCAGACCAGCGCGCTGGTGGTGTGGCGGCCGAAGCGGCAGCAGCAGGACTGAGTGGAACACGGCGAAGGGGCCCGGAGGACGACCTCCGGGCCCTTTTCCGTGCCTCAGGTTCTGGGCCTCAGGTTCTGGGCCTCAGGCTGTGAGGCCGATCCGGAACACGTGCCCTCCGACCGGGTCCGACTCGGTGCCGTCGGCGTAGACGGCGGTGACCTTGTAGAAGACGGTGTCGGCCGCGGGCGCGGTGGTGTCCGTGTAGCCGAAGGAGCCGAAGCCGACGGGCGTGTCCGTCAGCCGCGCATAGGCGCCCGCGGAGCGGTCCCAGCGGTACACGAGGTACCCGGTCGGGGCGCCCTTCGGGTCGGCACCGTCGTGGAAGGCGTCGATCTCGGGGCCCTGGGCGGTGTCCTCGATCCGCACGCGCAGCGCGCCGGACTCCAAGGGGTAGGTCTCCGCCGGCATCTGGTCCAGCTCGGTGACCTCGACGGCGGACGAGGCGCCCGGATCCAGTGCGTTGCCGTCCCGGTCGACGGCCACGACGACGTACCGCAGGTGCTCGCCGTCGGGCAGGCTCACGTCCCGGTTCCTGGACCAGACCGTGCCGAACGGCATGCTGTCGGTGATGTCGGTGTAGGTCCAGGCGCCGTCGCGGTACACGCCCCGGTGGATCTCGTAGTGGTCCACGTCGTCGGCGGGGCTGTCGTCCCAGTCGAGCAGGACGCCGTTGCCCTGAGGGGTGGCGGTCAGCCCGGTCACGGCGGGCGGGGGCGTGTAGTCGCCGATGTGCTGGACGGTGACGGGGGCGGAGCGGGGGGCGCTGTTGCCCGCGTCGTCCATGGCCTGGACTGCGTAGGTGTGCGTGGAGGAGCGCTCGATGTCGGTGTCCTGGTAGGAGGCGGCGGCCACCCGGGCGATCTCCTCGCCGTCCCGGTAGACGACGAAGCGCGAGATGTCGCCGCTCCCGGGGCCCCACGCCCAGCTCAGGTCGACGCCGCGCTCGCCGTCGACGGCCTTCACCTCCGGGACGTAGGTGGGCGGTGTCTCGTCCCGGGTGAAGTACTGCGAGGCGGCCGAGGGGGCCGACTCGTTGCCCGAGGTGTCGACGGCGGTGACGACGTAGAAGAAGGACCCGCCGGTCTGCGGGGGCCGGTCGGTCCACCACGTGGAGTGCACGAGGGTGTCGCCGCTCACCAGGTTGTCGCGGGTCACCGTGACCGGCCACGACGTGGAGCGGTGGACCCGGTAGCCGGCGAGGTCGGGCTCGGTGTTCTGGCGCCACGTCAGCGTGACCTCGCGGACCGGGTCCATGGACCAGCCCGTGTCGGCGGCGGGCGCGGCCGGTGCGGTGGTGTCCACGGTGGTGACGGGCTGGTCGGCCGTGCCCGAGGACTCGTTGCCCGCCTTGTCGTAGGCGCGGACCTCGTAGTAGTAGGTGGCGCCGTCGCGGGCGGGGTGTCGGTGTACGTGGTGGAGGTGGTCGTGGCCAGTGGCCGGCCGGGGTACGAGGTGCCCTTCAGCCGCCGGTAGACGCGGTAACCGGCGAGGTCCAGCTCGGCGTTCCTCGCCCAGCCGATCCGGGTCTTGCCGGTCGCGGAGTCGTAACGGACCGAAGTCCCCGTCGGTACCAGGGGCTTGACCGTGTCGACGGTGGCGGAGGTGCGCGGGGTGTAGCCGAACTTCACGCTCGCCGCGCCGGTCCAGTTGACGTAGTCGAGCCGCAGGGTGTGCTTGCCGGACGGGACGGTGACGTTGACGGTCCTCGCCCGCGTGCCCGAGGTGTTGGACCACAGGTCGACCTTGCGGACGCCGTCCAGGTACACGCGGATGCCGTCGGTCCCGGAGGCGGCGAAGGAGAAGGGCCCGCCGGAGCCGAAGTCCCGGGTGACGGTCCAGCGGACGCCGAAGTTGTCCCTTGGCAGCCCCGAGGCGGGTGCGCCGGTCCAGCTCTGGTCGATGACGGAGTCGCAGTCCGTCTTCTTCGGTGTGCCGGAGAACGTGGTGTTCGCGTAGAACGTGCGCTTGTACACCGGCGAGGCGCACGTCGTCGCGGCGGTGACGGACAGGGCGGCCGCGTTCAGCAGGGTGCCGGCGGTGGCGAGTACGACGGCTGTCGCGGTCGCGCGTCTGGCTGGGTTCATTCGGTCCTCTGCTCGAGTCGGGGAAGCGGCGCACGGCTGCCGGTGATCACGACTCGCCGGGAACCCGGTTGGTTGTACCGGTCTTTGCCGATCCATGAACCGCCCTTGAATGGAGGGTCCGTAAAGAGTGTTTGGAGGTGATTCCGCCGCCCCTTCACAGAGTCAGCTGAGCGTGGTGTTGCGGACTCGTTAAGTAGTTCTTCTTGACGGCGGGTGTGGCGTCCGCGTTGTCTTTTCAGACACCTGGGTCGTATAGCTGCCCTACGTCCGGAACGCACCTGAAGTGAGCCCTCGAATGCGTCGTATCGCCATATCCGTGGCCGCATCCACGATGACCCTCTCGCTCGCCGGCTGCGGCGTGCTGGGAGCGACGGGGAGCGGCGCGAGCGCGAGCCCGAGCAAGGGCGACGACATCACGGTGGGCCTGCTGCTGCCGGAGAAGGCGAACACCCGTTACGACAGGTTCGACTACCCCATCATCAAGAGCAAGGTGGCCGAACTGACGGGCAAGAAGGGCAAGGTCGAGTACGCCAACGCCGACGCGGACGCCTCCCGGCAGGCCTCGCAGATGCAGAAGATGATCGACGAGAAGGTCGACCTCATCATGGTCGACGCGGTGGACGCGCACTCCATCGCCGACGAGGTGAAGAAGGCCAAGGACGCGGGCATCCCGGTCATCGCCTACGACCGTCTCGCCGAGGGCCCGATCGACGCCTACGTCTCCTTCGACAACGAGCTCGTCGGCGAGGTGCAGGGCCGCACGCTGCTGGAGGCCCTCGGCTCCGACACCTCCAGCAAGGTCGTCATGGTGAACGGCTCGCCCACCGACCCGAACGCCAAGCAGTTCAAGCAGGGCGCGCTCTCCGAGCTGACCGGCAAGGTGACGATCGCGGAGACGTACGACACCACGGACTGGAAGCCGGAGCTCGCCGAGACCGAGATGGCCAAGGCCATCGCCGCGCTCGGCAAGAACAACATCGCCGGCGTCTACGCCGCCAACGACGGCATGGCGGGCGGCGTCATCAAGGCCCTGAAGGCCGCCGGTGTCACCAGCCTTCCCCCGGTCACCGGCCAGGACGCCGAACTGGACGCGGTCCAGCGGATCGTGGCCGGCGAGCAGTACATGAGCGTCTACAAGGCCTACCCGGACGAGGCCGAAGCCGCGGCGCAGATGGCCGTCGCCAAGGTCCAGGGCAAGGACATCCAGTTCGACGCGCTCACCCAGGAAAAGGTCGACAGCCCCACCACCAAGAGCATCCCGGCCAAGCTGATCCAGCCGGTCGCCCTGACCAGGAGCAACATCAAGTCCACGGTCGTCGCGGACGGCATCTACACCGTGGGCGACATCTGCACGGCCAAGTACAAGGCGGCGTGCTTGGCGATCGGCCTGAAGTAGGGCACGTCCCCGGGCCCTGGGGTCGGCGACCCCCGGGGCCCGGGTCCCTTCCCGGCGGGGAGCCCACCGCATCACCCCCGTGGACGCGGTGCGACCGCCCTGCGGCTTTCCCGGCGAGCGTCACCGTGTCCGGTGATCCGGTGACACCCGGGGAAGGTGTGACCAACGATGCCGTGACGCGGTCCGCCCCACCACCATCAGCTTGTTGCAATGCGAAGGGCGGAGCCTGGGCGATACCAGGACATAACGGTGTTTTGTGGCAGCCCTGTTGTGGTGAGCCGTGTTGCGGACCCGGTCGCCGCCGCGCATAGTTGCGCTGCGGAAGTGGCAGCACACCGGGGGTGAAATGGGCGATGGCCGGGCGCGGGGCGGAGCAGCATCCACACGGCGCCGACCGACTGTGCGCGGCCGGCGACCGGGTCTATTCCCGGGCCGTACGCCGGGGGCGTGTGCCGCGCACTGACGCCGAGGCGGTGCCCTGTCTGCTGGAGCTGGCCCTGCTGCACCCCGACCCCGACGACATGGACTGGCTGGTGCCGACCTCCCCGCAGGAGGTCATGACCAGGCTGCTGCGCGGGGTCTACGACGAGGTCAGCGCGAGCCAGCGGCGGGTGGGCTCGGCGGTGGCCGCCTTCGAGTGGTACGCCGGACTCGGCCGCCGGCTCGGCGCGCTCGCCGCGCCGGCCGAGGGCAGTGCGATCCGGGTGCTGGACGGGCTCTCCCGGATCCAGGCCGCGATGGACGAGGCGACCGAGGCGTGCACGACCGAGGTGCTCACCGTGCAGCCCGGCGGCATCCGGCGGGAGGCGGAGCTGACCGAGGGGCTGCACCGGGCGCTGGCCCTGCGCGGCCGCGGCGTGCGCATGCGCGACCTGTACACGCACGTGGCCCGCCACGGCCAGGGCCTGCTCAACTACCTGGAGCTGATGGGCGACACGGTGGAGGCGCGCACCCTGGACGAGGTGATCGACCGGCTCATCCTCTTCGACCGCACGGTGGCCTTCATCCCCGCCAACGCCGACCGCACGATGGCCCTGGAACTGCGTCACCCGGCCCTCGTGGAGTACCTGGTCACCGTCTTCGAACGCCTCTGGCGCCTGGCCATCCCGCTCACCGCCCCCCTCCCCGACACCGGCATCGAGGGCATCTCGCACCGCGAGCAGTCCATCGCCGCGCTGCTCGCCGAGGGCCACCAGGACGCGGTGATCGCCGAGCGGCTCGGCATCAGCGTGCGCACCTGCCGCGCCCATATCGCCCGGCTGTCGGAGACCCTGGGCGCGGCCAGCCGTACCCAGCTGGGCGTCCGGATCGCCCAGGTCGGCCTGGACGGCCACCGCGGGTCAGGGCTGCCGGCCGGCGCGCTCACGGCTCCTGATCGAGGATCCCCGAGCGTGCGATGAGATAGCCCAGCTGGGCCCGGCTGTCGCTGCCGAGGGTGGCGGCGAGCTTGGCGATGTGCAGCCGGGCGGTGCGGATGTTCATGCCGAGGCGGTCGGCGATGACGGCGTCGGTGTGACCCTCGACGAGGAGGGCGGCGATGGCGCGCTGGCGGGGCGTGACGCCGTTCACCGACGGCGGCCGCACCGCCTCCGGGAACATCGGCGTGGCCAGCCGCCACAGCCGCTCGAAGGTCGTGACGAAGTACTTGATCAGCGCCGGGTGGCGGACCTCCAGGGCGAGGGTGCCGTCGTCGTCGGCCGGCAGGAAGGCGACCTTGCGGTCGATGACGATGAGCCGGTCCGGCACCTCGTCGAGGCTGCGGGCCTCGGTGTCGCCGCGCCGGAAGTGCTCCAACGGGCCGTACACCTCCGGCACATGGCGCAGGGTGTGCTGGTAGAGGGTGCGGATCCGGCCGCCGCGGTCCAGCAGCGCCTGATCGCGCCCGAAGGCGGTGTCGCGGGCCACCTCGCCGCGCCGGCCGGTGAGGCCGGCGTGCGGCTGGATGGTCAGGGACTCCTCCGTGGCGTCGACCATCGCGTCCGTGATGGCCTGGTTGATCTGCTCGGTGCCGCTGAGCAGCCGCAGCATCGCCGGTTCGGTGCCGGTGCCGGGCGTCTGCCGTACGTCCGTCCGCAGCAGCCGCCCGAACCGCTCCACCAGCCGGTCCTCGCGCCGCCGTTCCTCGGCGACCCGTGCCGCCGAGGCGCGCAGCAGCCGGTGCAGGGCCGCGGTCGGCGGGACCGGTTCGAGCAGTCCGACGTCGTCCAGGGCCGGGTGGAGCAGCCCGAAGTCGGTCAGGCAGGGCACATCGGCGGCGTCGCCGACGGGTATCCGCCCCTCCCGCAGGGCCCGCTCGTACACCTCCTCCCCGGCGGCGCACAGCTCCTCCACCCCGTGCTCCCGGTGCTTCACCGGCTCACCTCCCCCTGCTGGTCGAGGATGCCGGACCGCCCGATGAGATAGCCGAGCTGAGCGCGGCTGTCGCTGCCGAGGGCGGCGGCGAGCTTGGCGATGTGCAGCCGGGCGGTACGGACGTTCATGCCGAGCCGGTCGGCTATGGCGGCGTCGGTGTGTCCCTCGACCAGGAGGGCGGCTATGGCGCGCTGGCGGGGCGTGACGCCGTTCGGGGCGGGGGGCTGGGCGGCCTCGGGGTACATGGGGGTGGCCAGGCGCCAGAGGCGGTCGAACGTCGTGAGGAAGAAGGAGAGCAGGGCGGGGTGGCGCACCTCGAGGGCGAGTGAGAGATCCGGCTTCGCCGGTACGTAGGCGACGGTCCGGTCCACGACGAGCAGCCGGTCCGTCACCTCGTCCAGGGTTCGCGCCTCGACATCGCCGTGCAGGAGCTCGTAGCGGGCGCGGACCGAGGGGGCGTGGCGCAGCGTGTGCTGGTAGAGGGTGCGGATGCGGCCCCCGCGGTCCAGCAGCGCCTGGTCACGGGCCAGGGCCATGGCGCGGCGCTCGGGGGAGATGCGGAGGTGGCTGGTGTGCGGCTGGATGGCGAGGAGCTCGCTGGAGGCTTCGGCCAGGGCCTGGTTGAGGGCGCCGTTGATCCGCTCCAGCCCGCTGAGGACGCGGAGCGTCGGGGTGTCCGTGTCCTGGACGAGCCGGTCGTCGAGCCGCAGGAGTGGCTCGAAGGTCTCGGCCAGCCGTTCCCCGCGCCGCCGTTCCTCCGCGACACGGTCGTCGGACGCCCGCAGCAGTCGGCGCAGCGCGACGGCGGGCGCGACGGGCTCCAGCAGGCCGAGGTCGCCGACGCCGGGATGCAGCAGTCCGAAGTCCACCAGACATGGAGCCGGTACGACGTCCTCGGCGCGGATGCTGCCTTCCCGTACCGCCCGCTCGTACAGCAGTGCCCCGGCGGCACACAGGTCTTCCATGCCGTGTTCGGGGTGCGGTGATCCGTTCACCGCAACCTTGTCCTGTCCCCGCCCCACGCTTCAGCTGTCCCGGTCGAGAATGCCGGACTGGGCGATGAGGAAGCCGAGTTGGGCCCGGCTGCCGCTGCCCAGGGCGGCGGCGAGCTTGGCGATGTGGGCCCGGCAGGTGCGCACGTTCATGCCGAGCCGGCGGGCGATCGCCTCGTCGACATGGCCCTCGATGAGCAGCTTCGCTATGGACCGCTGGACGCCGGTGATGCCCTCGGGGGTGGACTCGTAGGGCACCTCCTCCATCAGCGGGGTGGCCCGCTGCCAGAGCTGTTCGAAGACCTTGATGAGGTACTGCACGAGACCCGGGTGGCGCAGCTCCAGGGCGATCTGCCGGTCGTCCTGGGCGGGGATGAAGGCGACCGTCGTGTCGCAGATGATCAGCCGCTCGATCAGCTCCTCGAGGGTGCGGATCTCGACCTTGGCGCCCGCCATCTGGTCCATGTACGCGTAGGTGCTCTGACTGTGCCGCACGGTGTGCTGGTACAGGGTCCGCATGGAGATGCCCCGCTCGATCAGGGGCTTGCTGCGCTTGAGCGCCTGGCTGAGGATGTGCTCCGGCCGGCTGCCTCCGGGCTGCACGGTCAGGACCTCGGTGCGGGCCTCGGCGATCGCCACGTCGAGCGCCGCGTGGATGCGGTCGATGCCCTCCAGCACGGTGATCGCGTGCGTGGTCGCCGGTTTCTGGGCACTGATGTCCAGGAACGGCTGGAAGGTGTCCGCGAGTTCGATGGTGGCGCGGCGCCGGTCCTGGATCTCGCGTTCCAGGGGCTGCAGTTGCTGGGCGAGCACGACGGACGGAGGAACCGGGCGCAGCCAGCCCGGGTCGTCCGGATCCGGGTGGAGCAGGGCGAACTCGAGCAGACAGGGCGTGTTCTCGGCCTCGTCCCGGGAGATACGTCCGGAACTGAGAGCACTGGCGTAGAGACGCGCACCGTCGGCACACAGGTCTGTGATGCCGTGAGGATGTGTCGGTTTTGTGCGCTTACTTGGCAAATCTCCACCCCCCAGGGTCCTGAACGTGCAGGAACATGATGCATCTCCTGTGTGGCATTGACGTGCCTGAATGAGCCATCGTCTTGTCAGACGGGGGAGAGGAAGCCATCAAGTGAGGACGAAGCCGACCATGAAAAAGAGAATGCTTCGCTCGGTGCTTGCCACTGCCTTCGTAGTCGCGCTGGCCAGCGGTGCGGCTGGTCCTCTTGACGTCGGCTGGGGCAGCCCGACCAAGACCGAGCACACTTCGGCCCAGGACGTCGGCTGGGGTGTCGTGGCCGGCGCCGGCCCCACGGATGTCGGCTGGGACGTCGCGGCCGGTGGCAGCCCGACGGACGTCGGCTGGTCGACTCCGGCGGACGCGGCAGCATGACCACCCCACCCGACGACCGCTCCTTCCGCCGCGAAATGGCCACGGCCTACCGTTCCGGCTGGCACTTCATCGACCTGGTCACCGCCATCCCCCACAGCGGCGACTCGTTGATGGTGACCGTGTTCGGTGAGCCGGTCGTCGTGACGCGGGACGAGGACGAGGACGTGCGGGCGTACCGGTGTCTGCGCAAGCCGCGTGGCGCGCCCCAACCGGTGCGGTGTGCCATCCGGTACGGAATGATCTTCGTGAACCTCGACCAGCGCGACCACCGGCTCGCCGAGCCGACGGACCAGGACCTGAGGACCATCTCAGCCACCCCCCGCAGTGCCTGACGCGATTCCCCCGTCGTAAAAGATCGCTCAGGTGCTTCCCCCCGCAGCGGCGTCACCGTGACCTGAACACGGTGACGCCGCTGCAGTTTTCTGGGGACATTCCATGGCATTTCCTGGTATGGGCCCGCTTCCAGGGTGGCTGAAAGTTTTCGGCCGTCTCAGCCGTTCCCCATGGCCCGCTCCACTGCTATCTCGATCACCACGCGCGCGGGATTCGGCCTCGGAGTCCGCTCGTAGCGCTCGGCGTAGCGCCGTACCGCCTCCGCCACGCGCTCCGGCTCCGTCCGTACCCGCGCCCGGCCCTCCAGCGTGGCCCAGCGCCGGCCGTCCACCTGGCACACCGCGACCCGGGCGCCCTCGGGCCCGGCCGCGCGCACATGTTCCGCCTTCGCGCTGGTCCCGCTGGTGATCACCCTGGCCACCCCGGCCTCCGCGTCGTACGTCACCCCCACCGGCACCACGTGCGGGCTGCCGTCGGGGCGGAGTGTCGTCAGGGTGCACAGGTGCCGTTCTCGCCAGAACGCCAGGTACTGCTCGGAGTGGATCGCCATGTCCGCAACCTAGTCCCCGGGGGACGCCCCGCCCACTTCCCTCCTGTTCCCCCTTTACTTGAGCGGAATAGACTCAACTTTGTGTACGCTGATTAAGTCAGCAGTGGAAGAGTGCGGCCGAGGAGGAGAACGGACGACGTGGACGCCGAGCTGACCAACAGGAGCCGGGACGCGATCAACGCGGCGAGCAACCGTGCCGTGACCGAGGGGCACCCGGACCTCACCCCCGCTCACCTGCTGCTGGCTCTGCTCCAGGGGCAGGACAACGAGAACATCACCGACCTGCTCGCGGCCGTGGAGGCCGACCAGGCCGCCGTACGCGCGGGCGCCGAGAAGATCCTGGCCGGGCTGCCCAGCGTGACCGGATCCACCGTCGCGCCCCCGCAGCCCAACCGCGAGCTGCTGGCCGTGATCGCCGACGCCGGCGAGCGCGCCAGGGAACTGGGCGACGAGTACCTGTCGACCGAGCACCTGCTCATCGGCATCGCCGCGAAGGGCGGCCGGGTCGGCGAGCTGCTCGCACAGCAGGGCGCCGATGCCAAGAAGCTGCTGGAGGCCTTCAAGAAGGCCAGGGGAGGACGCCGCGTGACCACCG
Organism: Streptomyces puniciscabiei; assembly: GCF_006715785.1. NCBI lineage: Bacteria > Bacillati > Actinomycetota > Actinomycetes > Kitasatosporales > Streptomycetaceae > Streptomyces > Streptomyces puniciscabiei. The sequence goes on along the minus strand of NZ_VFNX01000001.1, from coordinate 2,903,463 downwards.
CCGACCCCGAGGGCCAGTACAAGGCCCTGGAGAAGTTCGGCACCGACTTCACCGCCGCCGCCCGCGAGGGCCGGCTCGACCCGGTCATCGGACGGGACCAGGAGATCCGGCGGGTCGTCCAGGTGCTGAGCCGCCGCACGAAGAACAACCCCGTCCTCATCGGTGAGCCCGGCGTCGGCAAGACCGCCGTCGTCGAGGGGCTCGCCCAGCGGATCGTCAAGGGCGACGTGCCCTCCTCGCTGAAGGACAAGCGGCTGGTCGCGCTCGACCTCGGGGCGATGGTGGCCGGCGCCAAGTACCGCGGTGAGTTCGAGGAGCGGCTGAAGGCCGTCCTCGCCGAGATCAAGGACTCCGACGGGCAGATCATCACGTTCATCGACGAGCTGCACACCGTCGTCGGCGCCGGTGCCGGCGGCGACTCCGCCATGGACGCGGGCAACATGCTCAAGCCCATGCTGGCCCGCGGCGAACTGCGCATGGTCGGCGCCACCACCCTGGACGAGTACCGGGAGCGGATCGAGAAGGACCCCGCGCTGGAGCGGCGCTTCCAGCAGGTGCTGGTCGCCGAGCCGACCGTCGAGGACACCATCGCCATCCTCCGTGGCCTGAAGGGCCGCTACGAGGCCCACCACAAGGTCCAGATCGCGGACTCGGCGCTGGTCGCGGCGGCCACCCTCTCCGACCGCTACATCACCTCCCGCTTCCTGCCCGACAAGGCCATCGACCTCGTCGACGAGGCCGCCTCCCGCCTGCGCATGGAGATCGACTCGTCCCCCGTCGAGATCGACGAACTCCAGCGCGCCGTCGACCGGTTGAAGATGGAGGAGCTGGCGATCGCCAAGGAGACCGACCCGGCCTCCGTCGCCCGCCTGGAGAAGCTGCGCCGCGACCTCGCCGACAAGGAGGAGGAGCTGCGGCACCTCACCGCCCGCTGGGAGAAGGAGAAGCAGTCCCTCAACCGGGTCGGCGAGCTGAAGGAGAAGCTGGACGACCTGCGTGGCCAGGCCGAACGCGCCCAGCGCGACGGCGACTTCGACACCGCGGCCAAGCTGCTGTACGGCGAGATCCCGCAGCTGGAGAAGGAGCTGGAGGCCGCCTCCGAGGCCGAGGAGGAGGCCGCCAGGGACACGATGGTCAAGGAGGAGGTCGGCTCCGACGACATCGCCGACGTCGTCGCCGCATGGACCGGCATCCCGGCCGGCCGCCTGCTGGAGGGCGAGACGCAGAAGCTGCTGCGCATGGAGGACGAGCTGGGCAAGCGGCTCATCGGCCAGACCGAGGCCGTACGCGCGGTGTCGGACGCCGTACGCCGCTCCCGCGCCGGGATCGCCGACCCCGACCGGCCCACCGGTTCCTTCCTCTTCCTCGGTCCGACCGGTGTCGGAAAGACCGAACTCGCCAAGGCGCTCGCGGACTTCCTCTTCGACGACGAGCGGGCCATGGTCCGCATCGACATGTCGGAGTACGGCGAGAAGCACAGCGTGGCCCGGCTGGTCGGCGCGCCCCCCGGCTACGTCGGCTACGAGGAGGGCGGCCAGCTCACCGAGGCCGTCCGCCGCCGCCCGTACTCCGTCATCCTCCTGGACGAGGTGGAGAAGGCCCACCCCGAGGTCTTCGACATCCTGCTCCAGGTGCTGGACGACGGCCGCCTGACGGACGGTCAGGGCCGCACGGTCGACTTCCGCAACACCATCCTGGTGCTCACCTCCAACCTGGGCAGCCAGTTCCTGGTCGACCCGACGACGAGCGAGGCGGAGAAGAAGGAGCAGGTCCTGGAGGTGGTCCGGACGTCCTTCAAGCCGGAGTTCCTCAACCGCCTCGACGACCTGGTGGTCTTCTCCGCCCTGACCAAGCCCGAGCTGGAGCGGATCGCGCAGCTCCAGATCGGCCGCCTGGGCAAGCGGCTCGCCGAGCGGCGCCTGACCCTGGACGTCACCCCTCAGGCGCTGGCCTGGCTCGCGGAGGAGGGGCTCGACCCGGCCTACGGCGCCCGCCCGCTGCGCCGCCTCGTCCAGACCGCCATCGGCGACCGCCTCGCCAAGGAGATCCTCGCCGGCGAGATCAAGGACGGCGACACGGTCCGCGTGGACCGCTTCGGCGAGGGGCTGCTGGTGGGTCCGGCGACGGGGAAGACGCTGTGACGCTCACACGGTGAACGCGGCGAAGCGTACGAGGGCCTGGCCGGGGCCCTCGTACGTCACGTCGAGCAGCCGGAATCATGTCAGCCAAAGGCGGACAGGCGGCGTCGGGGCTTGCACCCCCCCTCCCCCCGTGAGGGAGGATGGCGGAATCCGCATGAAGGGAAATACACGGTGAGCATCGACCCGTCCTCGATTCCGAACTTCGGGGGCCAGCCCGAACCGCAGCCCCAAGGACCGGCGGGCCCCGTCGTCCCGGATCAGGACCTCGTGAAGCAGCTCCTCGACCAGATGGAGCTGAAGTACGTCGTCGACGAGGAGGGTGACCTCGCGGCTCCGTGGGAGCAGTTCCGTACGTACTTCATGTTCCGCGGGGAGGCCGAACAGGCCATCTTCTCGGTGCGGACGTTCTACGACCGCCCCCACAAGATCGACGAGAAGCCGCAGCTGCTGGAGTCCGTCGACGACTGGAACCGCCGCACCCTGTGGCCCAAGGTGTACACCCACACCCACGACGACGGCACCGTCCGGCTGATCGGCGAGGCCCAGATGCTGATCGGCACGGGCGTCGACATCAACCACTTCGTCTCCTCGACCGTCAGCTGGGTGCGGGCCGCGATCGAGTTCGACCGCTGGCTCGTCGAGCAGCTCGGCCTGGAGCAGGAGGTCAACGAGGCGGACAAGCCCGAGAACCCCGAGGACGACGGCGAGTAGGCCGCGTCCCGGCGCCTACAGCGGTGCCTGCGCGTACACCACGAGGTACGCGCCGTAGACATGACTGAGCCCGGCCAGGGCCGCGACCAGCACGGTCGCGTGCCAGGGCCGGGCTCTCGCCGTGCGCGCCAGCCCCTGGGCCAGCGGCAGCAGCAGCGGGAACGCCGGCAGCAGAAACCGCGGCTTGGACTCGAAGAACCCCGACCCGCCGAGCGCGATCAGCAGCAGCACCCCGCTGAACACCAGCAGCGGCAGCGGAGCGCGGTCCAGCAGCAGCAGTGCGTACAGCACCGTCGCGGCCGCGACCAGGACCAGCGCCATCGGGAACACGAACCGGCTGCCGTGCAGCAGCATCGCCCGCAGGAACTGCAGCGAGCCGTACCCGAAGTCGAACGTCGACCCCCACAGCCGCTGCACCTCGAAGTAGCCGCCGAACAGATCGCCCTTGCGCCGCCCGACCCACAGCACATACGCCGTCCAGCCCAGCGGGGCGAGCGCCGCGCCCGTCCACAGCCTGTGGGAAACCCTTCCGCGACGCCGCCACACCTCGGCTCCGGCCGCGGCCAGCACCGCGGCGGCGACCGCGAACCCGTTCGGCCGGGCCAGCCCCGCGCCCGCCGCCAGCGCGCCCGCCCACACCCACTTCCCGGCCAGCAGCGCATACAGCGACCAGGCCGCGAACGCGGCCAGCACCGGCTCGGTGTACGCCATCGACAGCACCACCGAGTGCGGCAGCAGCCCCCACAGCAGCACCAGCGCGATACCGGTGGACCGGCCGTGCAGCCGGGAGCCGACCGCGTGGATCCCGGCGGCGGCCACGGCGGCCGCGGTCCATGAGATCAGCAGTCCGGCGATGCCGCCGCCGACCGGGGCCAGCGCGGTCACCGCCCGCAGCAGCGCCGGGTACAGGGGGAAGAACGCCAGGTCGCTGTGCGGGTCCGGGTCGGGGGAGGGCAGGTTGTGACCGTAGCCGTGTGCCGCGATGCCGAGGTACCAGATCGAGTCCCAGGACCGGCCGAGCAGGGTCAGGGGGTGCCGGCCGGCGACGTGCGCGACGAGGGCGAGCACGGTGACCCCGGTGAGCCGGACCCCGAGGAAGAGCCCCACGGCGACCCCGCCCGCCCGCACGAGAGGCGGCCCGGTGCGGTCGCGCGGCGTCGGCTTGGCCGCGGTTACGGGCGGGGCGAGGGCGGTGCTGGCGTGGGTCACACCTGAGCACCCTGCAAGGGCGGCGCCGCCGAAGCGAGCAGGTGCCTCCGAGGGCGGTACGGGTTCACCTGTGTCGAGTAAGCGGCGGAGCGCCGTCGGGCCGGCGGTCCGGCGTGCGTTCGGGGGCGTCGTGGCTGGTCGTTCAGTGCGTGCGGAACCACCACGCCGACGCGAGGTGCAGCACACCGAGGAGCCCGGCGCAGACGGCCATGCCCTTGTTGCGCAGCTGTACGCCGATCGCGCAGTCGCCGGTCTGGGCCAGGCCGGCGATGGCGAGGACGGGTGCGACGGTGGACCGGTCGCCCAGGACGAACAGGGCGAGGGTGACGGCGGCGAGGGGGATCGCCCGGGCTCCGTAGGCGTTCGCGTAGAGATGTGTGCCGCCGTTGACGGTCATGCCCTGGGGCAGGGCGAGGCCGGGCCTGATCATTCCGGCGATGCAGAAGCCGGCCGAGACGAGGGAGGCGAGGCCGTTGGTGACCATGAGGACGGCCTCGACGGTGGACGAGTTCACAGTTACGTCTCCCCGTGAATCATTCTTACCGTGAATGGTTTTTTGAAGTTATCATTCGCGGCATGAGCGATGTCAATGGCGCGACGGCCGGCGATGCCCCGGGTCTGGCCTCGACCGTGGTGTTCAGACTCGGCACCCTCGGCACGGTGGTCACCGACCGGTTCACCCGGGAGATCGAGGGGCTCGACCTCAAGCCCAAGCACGTCGGCCTGATGGCCGCGCTCAGCCGTGCCGCCGTGGCCTCCCAGCAGGAACTCGCCGCGCGGATGGGCGTCGCGCCCAGCCTGATGGTGTCGCTGGCCGACCACCTGGAGGGTCTCGGCGCGGTCCGGCGGGTCCGGGATCCGCGGGACCGCCGACGGCAGGCACTGACGCTCACCGAGGAGGGGCGGGACCTGCTGGACCGCTGCACGTCCCTCGCGCGGACCCTGGACGAGGAGCTCGTGGCCGGCCTGACGGAGGAGCAGCGCAAGGCGCTGGAGGAGGCGCTGCGCGTGCTCGCGCACCGCGCCGGCCTGCCGTGACGCGCGGCTGGCCGGCCCGCCGTGACGCGCCGCTAGCCCTTCCGCAGCCCGGTCAGTCGCTCGGCCGCCTCCCGCAGCACCTCCTCGCGCTTGCAGAACGCGAACCGTACGAACGGCGCCCCCGCCTCCCGGTCGTCGTAGAACACGGCGTTGGGGATGGCCACGACGCCGGCCCGTTCCGGCAGGGTGCGGCAGAAGGCGAAGCCGTCCTTCTCGCCGAGCGGGCGGATGTCGGTGGTGATGAAGTAGGTGCCGGCCGGCCGGAAGACCTCGAAGCCCGCCTCCGTCAGGCCCTGCGCGAGGATGTCCCGGCGGGCCAGCATGGACCGGCGGAACTCCTCGAAGTAGGCGTCGGGCAGGGCGAGCGCCTCGGCGACCGCGTACTGGAAGGGGCCCGAGGAGACGTACGTCAGGAACTGCTTCACCGAGCGGACCGCGCTCACCAGCTCCGGCACGGCCGTGACCCAGCCGACCTTCCACCCGGTGAAGGAGAACGTCTTGCCGGCCGAGCCGATCGTCACCGTGCGCTCGCGCATCCCGGGGAAGGACGCGAGCGGCAGATGCCCGGCGTCGTCGAAGACCAGGTGCTCGTAGACCTCGTCCGTGACCACCAGCAGGTCCCGCTCGACCGCCAGCTCGGCGATCGCCGCCAGCTCCGCGCGCGTGAGGACCGTACCGGTCGGGTTGTGCGGGGTGTTGATCAGCAGCAGCCGGGTGCGGTCGGTGACGGCGGCGCGCAGCTCGTCCAGGTCCAGGCGGAAAGAGCCCTCGTGCGGGCGCAGGGTCACCGGCACGCGCGTGCCGCCCGCCATGGCGATGCTCGCCGCGTAGGAGTCGTAGTACGGCTCCAGGGCCACGACCTCGTCGCCCGGCTCCACCAGTGCCAGCAGCGCGGCCGCGATCGCCTCCGTCGCGCCCGCCGTGACCAGCACCTCGGTGTCGGGGTCGTGGCTCAGCCCGTAGCGGCGCTGCTGGTGCGCGGCGATCGCGGTGCGCAGCTCCGGGATGCCCGGCCCCGGCGGGTACTGGTTGCCGCGGCCGTCGCGCAGTGCCCGTACGGCCGCCTCCCTGACCTCCTCCGGGCCGTCGGTGTCGGGGAAGCCCTGGCCCAGGTTGATCGACCCGGTCGACAGGGCGAGCGCGGACATCTCGGCGAAGATCGTCGTCCCGAACTCGGCGAGCCGGCGATTGAGGTGAGGGCGTGCGCTGGAGGTCATGGCGGCCATCCTGCGCCCAAGCTCTGGAGTTCCTCAACTCCGCTTTGAGCCCCGAGACGGCCGGGCATCTGCCGGGCACCGCGGTCCACGGTGGGCCGCTTCGGGGGAACGGAAGGAGGGTGACGCCATGGTCGTCGGCATCATCTTCATCCTGGTCGTGGCCGCTTTCGTGACCGTCATGGCACGGGCGGGCGCGCGGAGCGGGAACCGGCAGCGCAAGGTGGCGCTCGGCAAGCGCGGTCGCGGCCGGTCGGGGTCGTACCGCTCGTCCTCGTCCTCGTCGTACGACGGCAGCGGCAGCTGGTGGGCGGGCGGCGTCGACTCCGGTTCGTCGGGCGGGCACCACGGGGGTCACCACGGCGGCCACTCCTGCGGTGGGGGCCATTCCTGCGGGGGCCACTCCTCCTGCGGCGGAGGTTCGTCCTGCGGCGGGGGTTCGTCGTGCGGCGGCGGGGGCGGATGCGGGGGAGGCAGCTGACACGGGGCGGCCGGGCTCACGGGGGAACGGGTCCCAGCCACCGCACGCGGGCGCCCGCCGGGCAGGAACAGCCGGCGGGCGCCCGCCGTCCTTTCCGCGCCCCGGCGCACGCCATGGTTGAACAGTTGAGCAAAGGAGCCCTCTGAGGGATGGAAACCCCACGAAGTTGGGTAAAAACGAGGTGGGGGCGCCTCTGTTCATGATTCCCTCTAAACCGCCAACGCAGCCCCTCGGACGTCCCTGAGACTCCCGCCCCGGCCGAGCCGGCTGGGCTGACATGGCCGATCTCCCCCTCATCGCGTGTTAGCGGAGCCGATCCATGCTCACGACCCTGAACACCTCCTACACCGATACGCGGGCTGCCGACCTGGCCTGGGCCCTGGGACGCGAGCCGCTGCCGGCCCTGGCCACCCTCGACCTGGAACTCACCGGTGCGAAGCTCCAGTTGAGACTGCTCGGCGCGTCCCACCAGGTGCTGCTGGACGAGGAGCGCGGCCGCTGTTCGGAGACGGTCGCCTGCATCCCCGGCTCCAGCACCCCGCTGCCGCTCGGCGTCGCCAAGCGCGTCGGCGACTGGGAGTACGAGTTCGCCGCACGCGTCGAGGTGCTCACCCCCGGCTCGTTCGAGGGTCGCGCCCAGGAGTTGCTGGCCCTCGTCTCGGACCACCCGCACGGCCTCGCCGGCGTCTTCCCGGGCAGCCCGCACGCCTTCACCGCGATGCTGGCCCAGCGCCACGAGGGCCAGGTGCACTGGCGTACCTGGCACGCCTACCCGCAGGACGGGCAGTTGGTGGCGACCCGGACCCGGGTCGGGGTGCGGGTGCCGTCCGCACAACTGCGCTGAGCACGCCGTGAGGAGATAAACCCGCCGACGTCAACTGCCTCCAGATCCACACGTGTGGGTGACGAAGCGTACCGAGCATGTGACGTAACGTCGCAGAGTGATCGAACCGCACGCTCCCGCGCCCCCGGGTTGCCAGCCGTCCTGGACAGCCCCCGCCCGGCTGCCCGTCCGGCCCGGCACCGGGCGGTTCCTGGTCCTCGTGTGCGTCTTCGTCTGCGCGGCCTGCGGGCTCGTGTACGAACTCGAACTCGTCGCGTTCGCCTCGTACTTGATGGGCGACTCGGTCACCCAGGCCTCCGTCGTGCTGTCCGTGATGGTGTTCGCGATGGGCATCGGCTCCCTCGGCGCCAAGCGGCTGCGCTGGCATGCGGCCGCGGGCTTCGGCGCGATCGAGACCCTCCTCGCGCTGGTCGGCGGATGCAGCGCGATGGCGCTGTACGCCGTCTTCGCCTGGACCGGCGGCTGGGGCGGGGTGTGGGCCGAGGGCCCGCGCTGCCTGCTGGTCGCCTTCTCCCTCGCCATCGGCCTGCTCATCGGCGCCGAGGTCCCGCTGCTGATGGAGCTGATCCAGCGCATCCGCCGGCAGGACGCGGGCGGCGCGGTGGCCGACCTGTTCGCGGCGGACTACGTCGGCGCGCTGGTCGGCGGCCTGGCCTTCCCCTTCCTTCTCCTGCCCGTCCTCGGCCAGTTGACGGGCGCCCTGCTCACCGGCACGGTCAACGTCGTCGCGGGCGGCGCCCTGGTCCTCGGTCTCTTCCGCCGCGACCTCACCCGCCGGGCCCGCTGGACCCTGCTCCTGGTCGGCCTCACCGTCCTCGGCGTCCTCGCCTCCGCCGCGGCCCTCGCCGACGAGTTCGAACGCGCCGCCCGGCACGCCGTCTACGGCAAGGACGTCCGGGTCGCCGAACAGACCGACGTCCAGGAGGTCGTCCTCGCCGGCGGCACCGACGGCAAGCCCCTCGACCTCTTCCTGGACGGCCGGCTGCGCGTCGGCGGCCGCGACGAACGCCGCTACCACGAGGCCCTCGTCCACCCGGCCATGTCCGGCGGCCCGCACGCGCGCGTGCTGATCCTCGGCGGCGACGACGGCCTGGCCGCCCGCGAGGTCCTGCGCCGTCCCGGCGTGCGCCGCCTCGACATCGTCGAACTCGACCAGGGCCTGCTCGACCTGGCCCGGCACGACCCCGGCCTCGCGGCCGTCAACGGCCACGCCTACGACGACCCCCGCGTCCGCACCACCACCGCCGACGCGCTCGGCTGGCTGCGCCGCGCACCCCCCGCCCGGTACGACGTGGTGATCGCCGACCTCCCCGACCCCGGCATCACCGCCAGCACCAAGCTGTACTCCCAGGAGTTCTACGGCCTGGCCCGCCGCGTCCTCGCCCCCGGCGGCCGGCTCGTCGTCCACGCCGGATCCGTCACCGCCCGCCCCCGTGTCTTCTGGACGGTCGCCGCGACCCTGCGCGCCGCCGGCTTCGCCGGCTCCCCTTACCGGGTCCTCGGCCGCGACTCCGGCTTCCCGGCCGGCCCCGACCGCTCGGCGGGCGCGTCCGAGGCCCCGCCCGACTGGGGATTCCTGCTGGCGAGCCCGGGAGTCACCCCCCCACCGCTGCGACTGACCGCCGTGCCCCTGCGCACCCTGACGCAGGCGGACCTGACGGCGGACGCGCGGGCGGCGGAGCGGACCCGGACCGGCGGGCTGCCCGCGTCGACGCTGGTGCATCCCCGGTACTGACGAGCCGGTCAGGCGGGGGTGATTTCCGGTCACACCTGGGTAGGCTCACCGGACATGGAGCACCAGGTCTTCGTCCCGGTCCCGACCGAGCCGCTCAGAGCCGCCCTCGCCGACCCCGCGCGCGTCGCCCGCGCGGTCCCCGGCCTGCAACAGGACGCCGGTGCCGACCCCGTCGCCGGACGCCTGAAGCTCCGCGTGGGCGGACACTCGGTCACCTACCGGGGTACGGCCCGCGTCGTCGCCCGCGCCGACGGCACGTACGCCGTCGAGGCCGACGCCACCGAGGCCCGCGGCACCGGCGCCGTGAAACTCGCCCTCACCCTGCGCCTCGCGGACACCGAGGGCGGTACGACGGTCACGGTCGAGGGCACGGCCGACGCGGACGGCCGTGTCGCGGAGCTGCCACCGGACGCGGTGCACGCGGCGCTGACCCGCCTGCTGAACCGTTTCGTGGAGAACCTGGCGACGCCCCAGGAGGAGCCGGAGCGGGAATCCCGGCCGGCACCCGAGACCGAGGCCGACCACACCTCGGTGTTCGACACCGAGATCCCCCCACCGTCCCTGGACCCGGCCGCCGACCGTCTCTCCGACGACTTCGCCGACACCGGCGAGCCCCCCGCCGAGGCCGCCCACGCCCGCCGCACGATGATCGGCCGCAGCGCGGAGGAGGTCGACCATGCCCCGCCACGGGGTCGTTACGCACCGGTTCCGGCACCCCAGACGGTCACCGCGACGTCCGCGCTGCGCTGGGCCGCACCGGCGGCGGCACTGGTGGTGGCGTCGGCGATCGTCGTCAGCAGGGCACTGCGCAAACGCCGCTGAGCGCCCCTCGGCCGGAGTCCGGACCGATCTCCCCCAAGTACTGTCTTCCTGTGAGTAACGAAGACATCACGCTGACCGCAGGCACCGCGGAGGTACGCGTCAGCCCCGCCCATGGCGGCCGTATCAGCAGCCTCAAGGTGGGCGAGCTGGAACTGCTGAGGCAAGGGCACCGCTACGGCTGCTTCCCGATGGTGCCCTGGTGCGGCCGCATCAAGGACGGACGCTTCCTGGACGGAGGCACCGTCCGCCAGATGCCGCTCAACTCCCCGCCCCACGCCATCCACGGCACCACCCGCGACGGCGCCTGGCGCACCGCGCGCGTCTCGGACAGCGAGGCGGTGATCACGTACGACCTGGTCGACCCCTGGCCGCACCCCGGCCGCGTCACCCAGGTCGTCACGCTCGCCGAGGACAACCTGACGCTGACGATGTCGGTGGAGGCGCGGGACGACTCCTTCCCGGCGCAGATCGGCTGGCACCCCTGGTTCAACCGGAGTCTGGGCGGCGAAGACGTGACGCTCGACTTCGAGCCCGCCTGGCAGGAGGAGCGCGGGGAGGACCATCTGCCCACCGGCAACCGGATCGACCCGAAGCCCGGCCCCTGGGACGACTGCTTCGGCATGCCCGGCGGCGTCGACGTCACCCTCACCTGGCCGGGGCGGCTGGAGCTGAAGGTGGCCAGCCGCGAGGAGTGGGTGGTCGTCTACGACGAGCAGGCCGAGGCCGTCTGCGTGGAGCCCCAGACCGGCCCGCCCAACGGCCTGAACACCCACCCGCGCCTGGTCACCCCGCTGGAGCCGCTGGAGGCGACGACGACCTGGAGCTGGCGGCGCCTTTAAGCTGGTCGGCATGACGGACGTACGTGGCGCGCTGCTGCAGCAGATCAAGGACAAGGCCGTGGTGCACGGCAAGGTGACCCTCTCCTCGGGTCTGGAGGCCGACTACTACGTCGACCTGCGCCGCGTCACCCTCGACGGCGAGGCCGCCCCGCTGGTCGGCCAGGTCCTCCTGGATCTCACCGCCGACCTGGAGTTCGACGCGGTGGGCGGGCTCACCATGGGCGCCGACCCGGTCGCCGCGGCCATGCTGCACGCCGCCGCCGCGCGCGGGAGGAAGCTCGACGCGTTCGTCGTACGGAAGGCCGCGAAGGCGCACGGTCTTCAGCGGCGGGTCGAGGGCCCGGAGATCGCGGGCCGCCGGGTCCTGGTCGTCGAGGACACCTCCACCACCGGTGGCTCCCCGCTCACCGCCGTGGAGGCGGTGCGCGAGGCCGGCGCGGAGGTCGTCGCCGTCGCGACCATCGTGGACCGGGCCACCGGCGCCGCCGAGAAGATCGAGGCCGGCGCGGGGGTTCCGTACCGCTTCGCCTTCTCGAAGGATGAACTGGGTCTGGACTGACGACGCGGATTGACCTGGACTTGACCGGCGCATGGACCAGCCGTCCATGTCTGGAAAGATGGGGACGACGATGACGTCGCACACCCAGGTCTAGGTCAGGGCCGTAACGCAGCAATCCAACCCGCAACACCAAGGAGCGGACAGATGCCCATCGCAACCCCCGAGGTCTACAACGAGATGCTCGACCGGGCGAAGGCAGGCAAGTTCGCCTACCCGGCCATCAACGTCACCTCGAGCCAGACCCTGAACGCGGCGCTGCGCGGCTTCGCGGAGGCGGAGAGCGACGGCATCGTCCAGATCTCGACCGGCGGTGCCGAGTTCCTCGGCGGCCAGTACAGCAAGGACATGGTCACCGGCGCGGTCGCCCTCGCCGAGTACGCGCACATCCTCGCCGAGAAGTACCCGGTCAACATCGCGCTGCACACCGACCACTGCCCGAAGGACAAGCTCGACGGGTACGTACGCCCGCTGATCGCGGTCTCCGAGGAGCGCGTGAAGGCCGGCAAGAACCCGCTGTTCCAGTCCCACATGTGGGACGGTTCCGCCGAGACCCTCGCCGACAACCTCGCCATCGCCCAGGAGCTGCTGGAGCGCACCCGCGCGGCCAACATCATCCTGGAGGTCGAGATCACCCCGACCGGTGGCGAGGAGGACGGCGTCTCCCACGAGATCAACGACTCCCTCTACACCACGGTCGAGGACGCGATCCGCACCGCCGAGGCCCTCGGCCTGGGCGAGAAGGGCCGCTACCTGCTGGCCGCCTCCTTCGGCAACGTGCACGGCGTGTACAAGCCGGGCAACGTCGTGCTCCGCCCCGAGCTGCTGAAGGAGCTGAACGAGGGCGTGGCGGCGAAGTTCGGCAAGGCCTCCCCGTTCGACTTCGTCTTCCACGGCGGCTCCGGCTCCACCGAGCAGGAGATCCTCACCGCGCTGGAGAACGGCGTGGTGAAGATGAACATCGACACGGACACCCAGTACGCCTTCACCCGTCCGGTCGCCGCCCACATGTTCCAGAACTACGACGGCGTCCTGAAGGTCGACGGCGAGGTCGGCAACAAGAAGGCCTACGACCCGCGCACCTGGGGCAAGCTGGCCGAGGCGAGCATGGCCGCGCGTGTCGTCGAGGCCACGCAGAACCTGCGCTCGGCGGGCAACAAGATCAAGTAAGCGGTACGTCCGTTCCGCGGCGGGCCCGGCGGCTGTCCTCGGCCGCCGGGCCGCTGTATACCTGGGACGTGCCCGATGTCCGGCTGGCCTCGCCCCAGGGCAAGTGGATCCTGTTCACCACGGTCCTCGGCTCCAGCATGGCGCTGCTGGACTCGACCGTCGTCAACGTGGCGCTGCCGCGCATCGGCGAGGACCTGGGCGCGAGTCTGGCCGCCCTGCAGTGGACGGTCAACGCGTACATGGTCACGCTGGCCGGACTGATCCTGCTGGGCGGCTCGCTGGGGGACCACTACGGCCGCCGGAAGATCTTCCTGCTGGGCGTGGTGTGGTTCGCCGCCGCGTCCCTGCTGTGCGGCCTGTCGCCGAATCCGGGGATCCTCATCGCCGCGCGGGCGTTGCAGGGCATCGGCGGCGCGCTCCTGACCCCCGGCTCCCTCGCCATCATCCAGGCGTCCTTCCACCCCGACGACCGCAGCCGGGCCGTCGGCCTCTGGTCCGGCTTCGGCGGCATCGGCGCGGCGGTCGGCCCCTTCCTGGGCGGCTGGCTGGTGGCCGGCCCCGGGTGGCGCTGGGTGTTCCTGCTGAACGTCCCGCTGGCCCTGCTGTGCGTACCGGTGGCGCTGCGGCACGTGCCGGAATCCTCCGACACCGGCAGCCGGGGCCGCTTCGACGTGCTCGGTGCCGCCCTGGGCGCCCTGGCCCTGGCCCTGCTGACGTACGCACTGATCGAGGCGAGGTCGGGTTCCCTGGCCGTGGCGCTGACCGGGGTGGCCGGTGTGGCGGCGGCGGTGGCCTTCGTGCAGGTGGAGCGGCACCGCCCGGCGCCGATGCTCCCGCCGGACATCTTCGCCTCCCGCCAGTTCACGGCGGTCAACCTGGTCACCCTGTGCGTGTACGCGGCGTTCGGCGGCTTCTTCTTTCTCACCGCGCTGCAGTTGCAGGTGGTGGCGGGCTACTCGCCGCTGGCCGCGGGTACGGCGCTGCTTCCGACGACGGCCCTGATGCTGTTGTTCTCCGCCCGCTCGGGCGCCCTGGCCGACCGCACGGGCCCGCGCCTGCCCCTGACGGTCGGCCCTCTCCTCTGCGCGGCGGCGATGCTGCTGATGCTGCGGGTGGGGAGGGACGCGGACTACCTGACGGACGTGCTGCCCGCCCTGCTGGTCATGGGCGCGGGCATGGTGACCCTCGTAGCCCCTCTGACGGCGACGGTGCTCGCCTCGGTCGACACCGCGCGTGCGGGCCTGGCCAGCGGCATCAACAACGCGGCGGCGAGAGCGGCGGGCCTGATCGCCGTCGCCGCGCTGCCCCTGCTCGCGGGGATGGGCCCGGAGGCGTACCGGGTGCCGTCGGCCTTCGACGCGGCGTTCCGGCGGGCGATGCCGATCTGCGCGGCGGTGCTGGTGGCCGGCTCCCTCCTGGCCTTCACCCTGGTCCGCCGTCCGGCCCCCGGCTGCCGCCACCCGGAATGCCACGTACACGGCTGCGTCACGGCTCCGCCGCTGGAGGGGGAACGGCAGGGCTAGGCCCTGTCGTTCGGATCACCCGCCGTGGCCGCGGCACACCTGTGCACGGCCCCGGCACACGGACCCGTGAGGTGAGCCAGACTGGACCCCATGACAATCCACGAAAACCTCCTCGGCGGTCCGCCCCCCACCCACCTCCCCGACGACCCCGAGCCCCGCGAACAGCTCGCCGCCGGTGCCGCCCCCACGGACGTCGCCGCCAAGTACCCCACCTCCTCCCTCGCCTGGGCCCAGCTGGCGGACGACGCGTTCGGGCGCGGCGCGGTCGTGGAGTCGTACGCCTATGCCCGTACGGGCTACCACCGCGGCCTGGACGCCCTGCGCCGCAGCGGCTGGAAGGGCCACGGCCCGGTGCCCTGGGAGCACGAGCCGAACCGCGGCTTCCTGCGCGCCCTGCACGCCCTCGCCCGCGCCGCCCAGGCGATCGGCGAGCAGGAGGAGTACGAGCGCTGCACACAGTTCCTGAAGGACTCCTCGCCCACGGCGGCCCAGACCCTCGGCTAGCCGACGCACGTCACCGGTGTGGCCCGTCTGGCAGCGGACGGGCCTTGCCGTATCGGGGCCCATTGCGGAGGATGCCGGTGGGGACCGGGGCCCCCGTGCCGGCATCGGCAGGGGCGGACCGCTACCCGGAGCAACAACAGGAGACAGCGATGTCCCAATCGGCTCAGCAGTCCTTGGAGACTCAGGAGCCCGAGACTCCGCATCTCGATTTCGCGGGCACGACGCCGTACGAGGACTACGTCAGGGCGGACGTGCTCACCCACCTCCAGCACACCCTCTCCGACGATCCCGGAGAGATGGTCTTCCTGGTCACGACCCAGGTCATGGAGCTGTGGTTCACCGTCATCGTCCATGAGTGGGAGACCGCGGCGGCCGCCCTGCGCGGGGACGACGTACCGACCGCGATCGCCGCGCTGAAGCGTTCCGTACGGGAACTGGAGGCCCTCAACGCCTCCTGGACACCCCTCGGCCAGCTCACCCCGGCGCAGTTCAACTCCTACCGCAGCGCCCTCGGCGAGGGCTCCGGCTTCCAGTCGGCGATGTACCGGCGCCTGGAGTTCCTGCTCGGCGAGAAGTCCGCGTCCATGCTGGTCCCGCACCGCGGCGCCCCCCGCGCGCACGCGGAGCTGGAGAAGGCGCTGCACGAGCCGAGCCTGTACGACGAGGTGCTGCGGCTGCTCGCCCGGCGCGGGCACGCGATCCCCGGGTCCGTCCTGCACCGGGACGTCTCCCAGCGCTACGAGCCCTCCGAGGCGGTCGAGCGGGCCTGGGCGGCGATCTACTCCGGCGACCAGGACACCGAACTCGCGCGCCTGGGCGAGGCGTTGACCGACGTGGCCGAACTCGTCTGGCGCTGGCGCAACGACCACCTGGTGGCCACCCGCCGTGCGATGGGCGCCAAGCCCGGCACGGGCGGCTCGGCCGGCGTGGCCTGGCTGGAGAAGCGCGCCCGCAAGAACGTGTTCCCGGAGCTGTGGACGGCGAGGTCCCATGTCTGAACTTGCCCTGGAAGCACAGAAGTTGGATGCGGCGGACGAACTGGCGCCGCTGCGTTCCCGTTTCGTCCTGGACGACGTCGTCTACCTGGACGGCAATTCGCTCGGCGCGCTGCCCGCGAACGTCCCCGACCGGGTGGCCGACGTGGTCCGCCGCCAGTGGGGCGAACTGCGCATCCGCTCCTGGGAGGAGAGCGGCTGGTGGAGCGCGCCCGAGCGGATCGGCGACCGGATCGCCCCGCTGGTCGGCGCGGCGGCCGGGCAGATCGTCGTGGGCGACTCCACAAGTGTCAATGTCTTCAAGGCACTTGTTGCCGCGGTACGGATGGCGGGCGAGGACCGGACCGAGATCCTGGTGGACGCCACGACCTTCCCGACGGACGGCTACATCGCCGAGTCGGCGGCCCGCCTGACCGGCCGTACCCTGCGCGCGGTGACGCCGGCGGAGGTACCGGGGGAGCTGGGCGACCGTACGGCGGCGGTGCTGCTGAACCACGTCGACTACCGCACGGGCCGGCTGCACGACCTGCCGGGTCTGACCGCCGCGATCCACGCCGCCGGCGCCCTCGCCGTCTGGGACCTGTGCCACAGCGCGGGCGCGCTGGAAGTGGGCCTGGACGAGCACGGGGTCGACCTGGCGGTCGGCTGCACCTACAAGTACCTGAACGGCGGCCCGGGTTCCCCGGCGTACCTGTACGTCCGCCGCGATCTCCAGCCCCGCTTCGACTCCCCGCTGCCCGGCTGGAACTCGCACACCGACCCCTTCGGCATGAGCCCGTCGTACGCCCCGGCGCCGGGCGCTCTCCGCGGTCGCGTGGGCACGCCGGACATCCTGTCCATGCTGGCCCTGGAGGCGGCCCTGGACGTCTGGGACGGCGTGTCCGTCGCCGCCGTCCGCGCCAAGTCCCTCGCGCTGACCGACTTCTTCCTGCGGTGCGTGCGGGCGTACAGCGAGCCGGGGCGGGTCGAGTCCGTGACCCCGGAACGCCACGAGGAGCGCGGCAGCCAGGTGGCGCTGCGCTGTGACGACGCGGGCGAGGTGATGAAACGCCTGATCGCCCGGGGTGTCGTGGGCGACTTCCGGCACCCCGACGTCCTCCGCTTCGGCTTCACCCCGCTGTACGTCGGCTTCGGCGAGGCGGAGCGGGCGGCCCGGATCCTGGGGGAGGAACTGGCGTAGGGGCGTCCGGGAGAGGCCTGGAGAGGCCAGGGAGAGGTCTGGGGGACTCCTCTCCCGGGCCTCTCCGCGCAGAACCGTTTATCCCTCACCCTGCGTGACATCCCCATGTCCCCGCACGTCACCGGCCTGATACCGTCCCGCCAACGGCGAACTGGTCGGTCAGACGCCAAAAACGTTCCATCGCTGAGAGGTTGGAGCATGCCGGACGACGCCGCAGCAGCCCGCGCCGCCGCCGAAGAGGAGTCGGCCTTCTCGCACGCCCCGGTCGACCCCGACGCCACCTCCGCGTACGGCAGCCACCCCGACCAGGTGATCGACTTCTACGCCCCCCGGACCGCCACGGAGTCCCCCGCCCCTGTGGTGGTGGTCCTGCACGGCGGCGCCTGGCGGGCCCGTTACGACCGTCGCCACATCACTCCCTTCGCCGACTTCCTGGCCCGCCGGGGCTACGCCGTGGCCAACGTCGAGTACCGGCGCGGCGGTGACCCGCTGATCCCCGGGCAGAACAAGGGCGACGGCGACGCCATCCCTCCGGCCGGCCGCTGGCCCGACACCTTCGACGACATCGCGGCCGCCCTGGACGCGCTGCCCGCTCTGGTCCGTCAGGCGCTGCCGCAGGCGGACCCCCGCCGCACCGTGCTGACGGGCCACTCGGCCGGCGGCCACCTCGCGCTGTGGGCAGCCGCCCGCCACGTCCTGCCCGCGGACGCCCCGTGGCGCACCGACGGCCCGGCCCTCCTCCGTGGTGTCGTGGCCCTCGCCCCGATCGCGGACTTCGAGGTCGCGGAGAAACTGGACGTCTGCGGCAACGCGAGCCTGCAACTCCTCGGCGGCCACGACACCTTCGCCGAGCGCCGCCCCTACGCCGACCCCGTCCTGCTCCTCCCGACGGGCATCGCGACCACGCTCGTCCAGGGCCGTACGGACCTGGAGGTGCCGCAGGCGGTGGCCGAGTCGTACGCGGACGCGGCGGCGAAGGCCGGCGAGGTGGTGGGTCTGACATTGCTGGAGGACGTCGGCCACTTCCCGCTCATCGACCCGGCGGCGGACGCGTGCGCGGTGGTGGCGGAGGAGATCGCCCAACTGGCCTGGTAGCGGGGGCCACTCACTCCTGTGGGGCTGATCCCTGTGGGCCGTCCCGTGCGGGTCGGCCCCGGTGATACCCGTAGTACTTGAGAGCTACCCCGCAGAACAGCTCCCTGGCGGGACGCGGGCGATACGCCCTCCTCCATAACTTCCTTGTCGGACAAGCCCGATGGCCGGGCGGTCCGAAAGGAAGCCCGCCCATGGGACCCACCCACGAGACCACACATCCCCAGCCGCCGACGGCGATCACGCCCCACGGGGGCCACCCGCACCCGACGACGAAAGGAGCACGGGTGGTGCGGGTGGGAACACAAGCCCGGCCGAAGGCCGGGTGTCCACCCACGGACCCGCAGCCGAACACGCACAACACGCACAAAGCTCACCGCACCCGGAAATGGCGCCGCGCCCTCCTCGCCACCCTCCTCACCGCCGCCATAGCCGCCCCCCTCTCCGGCGCCGCCCGCCCCCAGATCCCCGCACCGCCCCCCGCCGCGCTCCCCCCGATCACGGCGACGACCCTCCAGGCGACCTACGCCGCCAACCGAGCCAATGCCACCCGCGCCGCCGACATGGCCGCCGCGCACGGCGACACCCACCGCGCCACCGCCGACCGCACGTTGGCCGCCCCGTCCCGCCACCTCCTCGCCTTCGACGGCCGAGGGCCGGGCCAGGCCACGGAGGTGCTCGGCGACCTCGCCCACGCCGACCACATCGCCGTCCTGGTCCCCGGTTCGGACACCTCCCTGGACACCTACGCCCGCTTCCACCAGGCGGCCGCGGCCCTGTACACGGACCTCACGCACCGCGCACCCCGGGGCACCCGCACCGCGGTCGTCGCCTGGCTCGGCTACGAGACACCGGCCACGGTCAGCACCACGGTGACCACAACCACCCGCGCCAAGGAGGCGGCCCCGCACCTGCGCGCTCTCATGGGCCACCTGCGCGCCGTGGCCCCGGCGCAGGCGCACGTCTCACTGATCTGCCACTCCTACGGCACGGTCGTCTGCGGCCGGGCCGCCGCCGGTCTGGACGCCGACGCCATCGTCCTCGTCGGCAGCCCCGGCACCGGGGCCGACTCCGTCGAGGCCCTGCGCACCCGCGCAGGAGTCTGGGCGGCCCGCGGCGGCGAGGACTGGATCGCGAACGTCCCGCACGCCGGCGCCACCCTCTTCGGCACCACCGTCGGTTTCGGCGCCGACCCGGTCTCCCGCGCCTTCGGCGCCCGGGTCTTCGACGCCGGCGACGCCAACCACAGCGGCTACTTCACCCCGGGCTCGGCCTCCCTCACCAACCTGGCCCGGATCACCCTCGGCCAACCCCCGGAGGCCCCCCATGCCTGACCCGACCCCGACCCGCCCCCACAACACCCCACCGGTCCCGGCTCCCCGGCCCCCTTCCTCCAACTCCCCTGCCTCCACCGCCCCCCGCACGGTCCCGGAGCCGCCGCCGGCGATCGCGCCCCATGAGGGCCACCCCCTCTCCGCCCTACGCCGATCCGCCCGTCACCTCGACACCGTCACCCCCGCCTCCCGGGACCGAGCCGTAGACGCCCTCCGGGCGATCGCCATCCTCGGCGTCGTCCTGGGCCACTGGCTGGTGACCGCACTGGTCGCCAAGGACGGCGGCCTGCACACCACCAGCCCGCTGCAGCACATGCCCCACCTCGCCCCGGTCTCCTGGCTGTTCCAGACCCTGGCCGTGTTCTTCCTGGTCGGCGGCCATGTGGCAACCCGAAGCCTCGCCACCGCCCGCGCCAGAGGCGACACCTACCGCTCCTGGCTGCGCGCCCGCCTGACCCGCCTCCTCCGCCCGGTCGCCGCACTCCTGTGCCTGTGGGCGGTGACCGTCACGGCCCTCCTCCTCACCGGCGCGCCGCTCGCCACCGTCGAGGCCCTGCTCAAGCTGGCCCTGTCACCGTTGTGGTTCCTGCTGGTCTTCGCCGGCCTGACGGCCGCCACCCCGCTTCTCACCCGCCTCAACCCGCTCTGGCCCCTCGCCGTCGTCCTGCACGTGGACCTGCTCCGCTTCGGCCTGCACACCGGCCCGTCCTGGCTCGGCTGGCTGAACCTCCCGGCGGGCTGGCTGGTCCCGTACACCCTGGGCGCCGCCTGGACCCGGGGCGAACTGGACAGCCGCCGCGCGGCCCGGGTCCTGTTCCTCGGCGGTACGGCGGCCACGGCCGCGCTCATAGCCTGCGCCGGATACCCGGCGTCCATGGTCGGCGTCCCCGGCGCACGGATCTCCAACCTCGACCCCCCGACCCTGGCGGCCGTCACCTTCGGCCTGGCCCAGTGCGGTCTCGCCCTCCTCCTCCGCGAAAGGCTGCGCCGCGCGATGGCCCGCCCGGTGCTGTGGGCTGCGGTGGCCCTGGTCAACCTCTCCGCGATGACGATCTACCTCTGGCACCAGACGGCCATGATGGCCACGACGGCCACCGGCCTCCTGGCAGGCCGGCTGCCCGGCCTGCACACCGCGCCGGACTCCGTGGGCTGGGTGGCGTACCGCCTCGCCTGGCTCCCCGTCTTCGGACTGGTCCTCGCCCTGTGCCGGACGGCCTTCCGGCACCACGAACAGGGCCCCCGCCGCCCCCGAAACCGCAGGTCCCAAGTGGTCCGCCGTCATCTGCCCCCAGCGAAGAACCCACGCAATGCCTAGTGTTGACCTCGTGAAGCCCGCGGCCGCCGACGGTGAGAACGCCCCCCAGGGGCCACCCGCACCCGACCACGCCCCCGCGGCGGCCGGTGCACCCACCCCCGAGGCCACCCGGCGCCGGCTGCGCGCCTGGCTCGGTGAGAACCCGTCGCCCCAGTCACCTCCCTTGTCCCGGCACCGCTGGGCCCGTCTCCTCACCTACCTGTTCACCTTCTACTTCGCCCTGGCGATCGCCCTCGGCGGCGGCGAGGAGCTGGCCAACACCTACGGCTTCACCGCGGCCGTTGCTTTCCTCAGCACGTTCCTCCAGGCCGCGGCCGTGGTCCTGGCCCTGTGGCGCCCGGTGCCCGCCTGGGCCCTGTCCCTGACCGGAGCCGTCGCCACCGCGCTGCTCGCCCGCCGGCAGCTGGCAGTGCCGGGGCTCCGGCTGCCCGTCCCCTTCTGGCCCTGGGACACACCCCTCCTGCTGGCCCACATGGCCGTGCTGCTGCTTCTGGCCCTGCGCGTCCGGTTCCGTGGGACGGTCGCCGCGCTCGTGACGACCGCCCTGGTGACGGCCGTTGTGGAGGGCGGCATGGGAGCGGTGCGCTACTCCCCGACAGGCACCGTCGCCGTCGGCCTGTTCGCGATCGCCACCGCCGTCGGCGCCGCCCTGCGCAGCCGCAGCGAGGCCCGTACCGAACTGGTCCAGCAGACGACGATCACCGCGGAGGAACGGGCCCGGCGCACCCTCCTGGAGGAGCGCAGCCGTATAGCCCGTGAGCTGCACGACGTGGTCGCGCACCACATGTCGGTGATCTCGATCCAGGCGCAGGTGGCCCCGCACCTGGTGCAGAACCCCTCGGAGGAGCTGAAGGAGAACCTCGCCGGCATCCGCCACAACGCCCTGGAGGCCCTGACCGAGCTGCGCCGGGTCCTCGGGGTGCTGCGGTCGGAGGACCCGGACGACCCCGAGGCCCTCGAGGAGACGCACCGGCTGTCCGCCCCCGGCACGGGCCCGGCCCCCGACGCCCCGCAGCCGAACCTCGCCCGCCTGGACGCCCTGATGGAGAACACCAGGGCGGCCGGCCTGGACGTGGTCAAGACGGTCGTGGGCGAGCCGCGCGGCTATCCGCAGGGTGTGGAGCTGTCGGCGTACCGGATCGTCCAGGAGGCCCTGAGCAACGTCCTGCGGCATGCCCCGGGCGCGCGGGTCAGCGTCGAGGTCCTCCACCATCCCCACGGGATATGCCTGGACATCACCAACTCCCGGCCCAGCCGTCCGGCCCCGCCGTCCCCGGGCAGCGGGCACGGCCTGCTCGGCATGCGGGAGCGGGCGGCGATGCTGGGCGGCCACGTGGTCGCGGCGGGCGAGCAGGACGGCGGCTTCCGGGTGACCGCGTTCCTGCCGCGCGACGGCACCCCGGTGCCGGCCGGCCTCGCCCTGCCCGCCGCGTTCCGGCGCCGGCCGTCCTCCGGCACCACCCCGGAGCCTGACCCTGGCCCCACCCCTGAGCCGGCCTCCGGCCCCACCCCTGATCCGTACCCGCCCGAGCCCCCGACAGGAGAACAGGACCCATGACGAGCGGTGGCGGTCCCATCCGCGTACTCATCGCCGACGACCAGCAGATGGTCCGGCAGGGTTTCGGCGTGCTGCTCAGCGCCCAGCCCGGCATCGAGGTGATCGGGCAGGCGGTGGACGGTCTGGACGCGATCGTGCAGACCGCCGAACTGGCCCCGGACGTGGTGCTGATGGACATCCGGATGCCCGAACTCGGCGGCATCGAGGCGACCCGCCGGATCACCGCCGAGCATCCCGCCATCAAGGTGCTGGTGCTGACCACGTTCGACCTGGACGAATACGTGTACGAGGCGCTGCGGGCCGGGGCCTCCGGCTTTCTGCTCAAGGACGCCTCCGCGGACCAGCTGGCCGAGGCCGTCCGGGTCGTGGCCGCGGGCGACGCCCTGCTCGCGCCCGGTGTCACCCGCCGTCTCATCGCCGAGTTCTCCCGTCTGGACGGCAGCCGCCGGGCCCCGCTCAAGCAGCGCGTCGGCGACCTCACCGAGCGGGAGACGGAGGTGCTGGCGCTGATCGCGCAGGGCCTGTCGAACGCGGAGATCGCCGAGCGGCTGGTGGTGGCCGAGCAGACCGTGAAGACGCACGTGGGCCGGATCCTGGTGAAGCTGGGCCTGCGCGACCGCACCCAGGCGGCGGTCTTCGCCTACGAGTCCGGCGTGGTCCGCCCCGGCGGCCGGTGACACCCGCGGTGACACCCGCAAGGGGCGACCCGTAGTACCTGAGGGGGACCCGCGAGAACCCCTCTCCAAGGTGACGACCGCGCCTCGCCGGCCGCCTACCGTTTCGTACGTGACCCAGACGACGCACACGCAGACGACACCGCCGGGCCCGGCCGGCCGGCCGCGCAGCCCGGAGTTCCGGCTGGCCGCGGACGCCTGGCGAGGGCTGCGGCAGGACCTGTTCCAGGACGCCTTCGCCTACGATCCGCTGCCCCGCATGAGCGCCGACGGCCGGGTCACCCGCCGTCTGTCCGGCGCGGTCTGGCTGCCGCACACGGTGGTGGCCGCCCTGGGCCTGATCGCGATGTCCCTCGCCGTGGCGGGCTCCTTCGAGTCCGGGCCGGCCACCCTGCTGTGCGGGCTGCTGGCGCTGGGGCCGGTCCTGCTGACGCTGGCGCGTCCGGTGGGCGCGTTCTGGTTCTCGCTCGGCGCGAGCACGGCCACCGCCCTGATCGGCCGGGGCGACTTCAGCGACTGGCCCTGGCTGCCGGGCAGCTTCCTGTCCCACCTGGTCGTGCTCACGGTCGTCGCGCTGCGCACCCGCCCGCGCACCGCGGCCTCGATGTGGGTGATGACCGCGGTCTACGGCTTCGTCACCGGAGGCGTCTTCGGCTGGCACCGCTACGACACCAATGTGACCCCGATGCTGCTCGTGTCGGCCCTGCTCCTGCTGGCCGTCACGGTCCGGCACATACGCCGGCAGGCCCAGCAGGAGGTGACCGCCCAGCAGACGGTCACCGAGCACGAACGCTCCCGCCGCACCCTCCTGGAGGAGCGCACGACGATCGCCCGTGAGCTGCACGACGTGGTCGCCCACCACATGTCGGTGGTCGCCATCCAGGCGGAGGCCGCCCCCTACCGGGTGGAGAACGCGCCGGAGGAGCTTCAGAAGGCGTTCGCCACCATCCGGGAGAACGCGGTGGCGGCCCTGACCGAGCTGCGCCGGGTCCTCGGGGTCGTACGCGCGGAGGACTACGAGGCGCCGGACGCCCCCCAGCCGACCCTGGCCGATCTCGACGGGCTGCTCGCCAACGTGCGGGAGGCCGGCCTGACGGTGGACAAGGCGGTGACCGGCGCGGTGCGCGAACTGCCGCAGGGCGTGGAGCTGTCGGCGTACCGGATCGTCCAGGAGGCCCTCAGCAACACCTTGCGGCACGCACCGGGGGCGAGCGCCCGCGTGGAGATCGGCTATGTCCTCGGCGGTCTGGGCCTGCGCATAGTCAACACCCCGCCGCCCGCGCCGCGCCTGACCAAGCCCTCTCCGGGCGCGGGGCACGGCATCACGGGCATGCGGGAGCGCGTGTCGATGCTGAGCGGCGAGATGACGGCGGGCCCGGCGCAGGACGGGGGCTACGAGGTGACGGTGTTCCTGCCGGCGCCGGCGGTGACGGAGAGCGAAGGGGCCGCATGACCATCCGCGTACTGATCGCGGACGACCAGATGATGGTCCGCGAGGGCTTCTCCGTCCTGCTGAACGCGATGCCGGACATCGAGGTCGCCGGCGAGGCCGTCAACGGGAGGGAGGCGGTGGACCGGGTCCGTGAACTCGCCCCGGACGTCGTGCTGATGGACATCCGCATGCCGGAGCTGAACGGCATCGAGGCGACCCGGGAGATCGTGGCGGCGGACGCGGCGGCGAAGGTGCTGGTCCTGACGACCTTCGACCTGGACGAGTACGTGTACCAGGCGTTGCGCGCAGGAGCCTCCGGTTTCCTCCTGAAGGACGCCTCGGCCCGTCAGCTGGCCGACGGGGTGCGGGTGGTCGCCGCGGGCGAGGCCCTCCTGGCGCCCTCGGTCACCAAACGCCTGCTCACGGAGTTCTCCCGCCTCTCGGACTCCCCGCGCCTGGTCCCGTCGGCCCACGCGGCCTACGGCGAACTCACCGAGCGCGAGACCGAGGTCCTGATCCTCATCGCCCAGGGCCTGTCCAACGCGGAGATCGCCGAGCGGCTGGTGGTGGCGGAGTCGACGATCAAGACCCATGTGAGCCGCATCCTGGTCAAACTGGGCCTCAGAGACCGCACCCAGGCAGCGGTGTTCGCGTACGAGGCGCGCTTGGTGACACCGGGCTGACGGGCGGCGCCGGATCCGAGGGAGCCATGGAACTGATACTCGACCCACCGCACGGAGTCGCACCGCTGCGTCTGGGGATGACGCTCGACGAGGCGATCGGGGCGGCGTCCGCCTGGGGCGAGCCAAGAGTGTTCAGGCGCCGGAGTTCGGCGCGGGTCTCCTGGTCCCTGGACGGGGTCGGGGTGCAGGCCCTGCTGGAGAGCAGCCCCACGGTCACCGCGATCGAACTGTGGTGGCCCGGCGAGGGCCGGGCCCAAGGCACCCGGGTCCTGCTCGACGGGGACGACGTCTTCGGCACACCGGCGCGGGACCTCTTCCGCCGGGCCACTGCGCGGGGATGGAGGGTCGACCGGTCGCGGCCCGAACAGCCCGTGATCCCCGGCGTGTCCCTGGGGTTCACCCGGCAGACCTCCCGGGAGGTGCCCCGTGATGCCGACGGTCTGCCGCTGTGTGTCACGTCCGTCCTCGTCGGCGGGAAGGACTACTACGACTTCCTTGACGGGGACCGGGGCCGAGCATGACGCCGGCGGCGGGGGAGCGCTGACGGGGCACCCCCTGGTCAGGGGTCCGTCCGGCGGGTTAGCGTCCCGGCATGGCAGGCTCTGACGACCTCGGTTTCGACCCCTGGGACCCGGCGTTCCTCGCGGACCCGTACCCCGCCTACGCCGAGCTGCGCGCACGCGGCCGGGTGATCCGGTACGAGCCGACCGACCAGTGGCTGGTCCCGCACCACGCGGACGTCTCGGCGCTGCTCCGGGACCGCCGGCTGGGGCGGACGTATCAGCACCGCTTCTCGCACGAGGAGTTCGGCCGGACCCCGCCCGCGCCGGAGCACGAGCCGTTCCACACCCTCAACGACCACGGCATGCTCGACCTGGAGCCGCCGGACCACACCCGGATCCGGCGCCTGGTGTCGAAGGCGTTCACGCCGCGCACGGTGGAGCGGCTGAAGCCGTATGTGCGGGGCCTGGCGGGCGATCTGGTGGCGGCCCTGGTCCGCAAGGGCGGCGGTGATCTGCTGGCCGAGGTGGCCGAGCCGTTGCCGGTCGCGGTGATCGCCGAGATGCTGGGCATCCCGGAGGCGGACCGGGGGCAGCTGCGCCCCTGGTCGGCGGCCATCTGCGGGATGTACGAGCTGAGCCCTTCGGAGGAGACCGCCGCGCGGGCGGTGCGGGCCTCGGTGGAGTTCTCGGAGTATCTGCTGACGCTGATCGCGGCCCGCCGCAAGGAACCGGGCGAGGACCTGATCTCCGGACTGATCGCGGCCCACGACGAGGACGACGACCGGCTGACCGAGCAGGAGATGATCTCCACGGCGGTCCTGCTGCTCAACGCGGGCCACGAGGCCACCGTCAACGCCACGGTGAACGGCTGGTGGGCCCTGTTCCGCAACCCCGGCCAGCTGGCCGCCCTGCGCGCCGACCACTCCCTGATCCCGTCCGCGGTCGAGGAGCTGATGCGCTACGACACCCCGCTCCAGCTCTTCGAACGCTGGGTGCTGGACGACATCGAGATCGACGGCACGACGATCCCGAGGGGCGCGGAGATCGCGATGCTCTTCGGTTCCGCCAATCACGACCCCGAGGTCTTCCGCGATCCCGAGCGACTCGACCTGACCCGCGCCGACAACCCGCACATCTCCTTCAGCGCGGGCATCCACTACTGCATCGGAGCCCCGCTGGCCCGCATCGAGCTCGCGGCCTCCATGACGGCCCTCCTGCAGCAGGCCCCCACGCTGACCCTGGCGGCGGAGCCGCAGCGCAAGCCGAACTTCGTGATCAGGGGCCTGGAGGGGCTGGACGTGGTGGTCGGCTGAGGCCCAGCCGGCCACCACGCCCAGCCGGCCACCACGCCCAGCCGGCCACCACGCCCAGCCGGCCACCACGCCCAGCCGGCCACCACGCCCAGCCGGCCACCACGCCCAGCCGGCCACCACGCCCAGCCGGCACCGGACCCCTCAGCCGGCCAGATCCCGCCGCCGCACCCCCGCAAGACCGCCGGCCACCAGCACCACGGCCAGACCCAGCAGGACCAGCACGGGCCCCCACTGCATCCCGCCACCCGGCAGCTTGGGCAGATGGCCGAACGGGGACAGGTCCAGCACCGCCCGCGGCACGTTCAGCGCGGGACCGATCCAGCCGATCAGCAGGGCCGCACCGGCCACGCCCCACGCCGCGACCGCGCCCCGCGGCAGGACGCCGTAGAGGAGGACGGCGACCCCGCCGATCACCCATACCGCGGCGACCTGGAGCAGGCACGCCCCCAGCACCGGGCCGATCTGCCGGCCGTAGCCGACGGCGAAGCCCAGGCCGGCCAGCAGCATCAGCAGGGCCGAGCCGCCGAAGGCGATCAGCAGGTGCCCGGCGGCCCAGCGCAGCCGGCCCACGGCCGCGGCCAGCACCGGTTCGGCCCGGCCGGAGGTCTCCTCACCGCTCAGCCGCAGCACGGAGGAGACGACGTAGAGCGCGGCGACCAGACCGAGCATGCCGGCCATCGCGGCCAGGAACGCGTCCGTCAGCCCCGAGTGGCCGCCCATCCGCTGGAAGATCTCCCGCGCCCCGGCGTTGTCGCCGACGAGCCTGGCCGCGCCGTCCGTCATCGCGCCGTAGACGACTCCGGCGAGGAAGAAGCCGGTCGACCAGCCGAGCACGCTGCCGCGCTGCAACCGCCAGGCCAGCGCGCCCGCCGTGCCGAGGCGCCCGGACGCCGGTCCCGGCCGGGTCGGCAGGAAGCTCATGCCGGTGTCCCGCCGCCCGGCCAACTCGTAGGCGGCCAGGCCCTGAAGGGCGGCGGCCGCCGCGAACAGCGGCAGCACCCACCAGCGTTCGGCCGCGAAGGCGCGCAGGTTCTCCAGCCAGCCCAAGGGGGACAGCCAGGTCAGTACCGACGAACCGTCGTCCGACGCCGAGTCGCCCGCCGCCCGCAGGACGAACGCCGCGCCCAGCACGGCCGCCGTCAGCCCCCGGGTCAGCCGGGCGCTCTCCGACAGCTGGGCCGCGATCGCCGCCACCGTGGCGAAGACCATGCCCGTGCCCGCCACTGCGAGCCCGAAGGCCAGGGCACCCCGGGCACCCTGTCCGGCCAGTCCCGCCGCGATCAGCACGCACAGCGCCGCGTTCGCGACGGCCGCCGCCAGCAGGGCCGCCGTGAGCGGGGCCCGGCGCCCCACCGTCCCGGAGGACAGCAGCTCCTGCCGCCCGCTCTCCTCCTCGTCCCGGGTATGCCGTACGACGACGAGCAGGCTCATGACGGCGGCGAGCGCGCCCGCGTACACCCCGACCCGCCAGGCCGTCAGCGCGCCCGGCGAGTCGTCGAAGACGGGGCCGACCATGGCGCGCAGGGAGGTGTTGCCGGCCATCTGGCGCATCAGGCCGGCACGGGCGGCGGGGGTGCCGTACAGGGTCTTCAGGGTGTTCGGCATGGAGAGGACCATCAGCGCGTTCACCGCGACCCAGGCGGGGATCAGCAGGCGGTCGCGGCGCAGGGCGAACCTCAGCAGGGTTCCCGTGCCCGCCAGTTGGGAGCCGCGCGGGGTCATACCGTCACCTCGTCCGGCTCGTCCTGGTAGTGCCGCAGGAACAGTTCCTCCAGCGTCGGCGGCGTCGAGGTCAGCGAGCGCACCCCGGAGGCGGTCAGCGAGCGCAGTACGGCGTCCAGTCGGTCGGTGTCCACCTGGAGCCGGACGCGGTGGCCCTGCACGTCGAGGTCGTGCACGCCCGGCAGACGGGCCAACCCGTCGGGCGGGCCGGCGAGTTCGGCGCTCACGCTGGTGCGGGTCAGATGCCGCAGGTCGGCCAGCGACCCGCTCTCCACCGTGCGCCCCTTGCGGATGATGCTGACGCGGTCGCAGAGCTCCTCGACCTCGCTCAGGATGTGCGAGGAGAGCAGGACGGTACGGCCGCGCTCCCGCTCCTCCTCCACACAGCGCTGGAAGACCTCCTCCATCAGCGGGTCCAGGCCCGAGGTCGGCTCGTCCAGGATCAGCAGGTCCACGTCCGAGGCGAAGGCGGCGACCAGGGCGACCTTCTGCCGGTTGCCCTTGGAGTAGGTGCGGCCCTTCTTCGTGGGGTCCAGCTCGAAGCGGTCGATCAGCTCGGCGCGCCGCCGCCGGTCCAGTCCTCCGCGCAGGCGGCCGTAGAGGTCGATGACCTCGCCGCCGGAGAGGTTGCGCCACAGCGTCACGTCACCGGGCACGTAGGCGATCCTGCGGTGCGCCTCCACCGCGTCCCGCCACGGGTCGCGGCCCAGCACCTGTGCGGCGCCCGCGTCGGCGCGCAGCAGGCCGAGCAGCACCCGGATCGTGGTCGACTTGCCGGCGCCGTTCGGACCGAGGAAGCCGTGCACCTCACCGGCCTCGACGTCCAGGTCGAGGCCGTCCAGTGCGCGCGTACGGCCGAAGGACTTGTGGAGTCCGGAGACCGTGATTGCCTTCGTCATGCTTCCGAACGTACGCTTCTTTCAGAAATTTGTGAAGTTACCGAAGTTCCCTAAGGGTGGGTACGGTTGGACCATGACGGATGCGGTGGGGCGAGACCCGGAGACGGTCTCCAAGTTCGTGGAGCACTTCGCGGCTCAGCTGGTCGAGGCGGGCGTACCGCGCATGCCGGCCCGGGTGTTCGCCGCGCTGCTCGCCTCCGACGACGGCACCCTGACCTCAGCAGAGCTGGGCGAACGGCTCAGGATCAGCCCGGCGGCCGTCTCCGGCGCGGTCCGCTACCTCGCCCAGGTCCACCTGGTCTCCCGCGAACGCGAGCCGGGCTCACGCCGGGAGCGGTACCGGGTGCACAGCGACCAGTGGTACGAGGCGCTCACCAACCGCGAGGCGATCATCAAGCGCTGGGAGGACGCCCTGCGGGAAGGGGTGGCAAGCCTCGGAGCCGACACCCCCGCGGGACGCCGGCTCGCCGAGACGCTGGACTTCTTCGAGTTCGTGGAGAAGGACGTGGCCGAGATGATGGAACGCTGGCGGGTGTACCGGGAGCGGAAGTACGGACGGTAGGGCCGTGCCCTGAAGGGGCGCGGGGCTCTGTCGACGTGCGGCTCCGCCGCGTGGGCGCGACCGGCCACGACGACGCCGCAGCCGAACGACGACCGAACCCGGCGCCCCCGGCGGAGCGTCAGCGCTCCTTGGTCTCCTCCAGCACCGTCCGCCCCAGCAGTGCGTACCGCTCGGGCGCCCGGCGCTTGAGGTACTGCGCGTAGCCCACGCCCGTCGCCGCGACCAGCGCCACCAGCCACGGCGTCGCCCTCAGCAGCAGTGAGCCGGACTCCGCGCCCGCCGCGACCCCCATGTTGGACACCAGCAGGACGACCACGCCGAGCATCGCGATGCCACCGACGAGCGGCGCGGTGAAGGTCCGGAACCAGTGGCGGCTCTCGGGGTGGTTCCTGCGGAAGTAGACGAGGACCGCGAAGGAGCACACGGCCTGCACGACCAGGATCGCCATCGTGCCGAGGATGGCCAGCAGGACGTAGAGCGCGTTGTACGGGTCCTTGCCCGCGATCCAGAACGCCGCGATCAGCACGGCGCTCACCACCGTCTGCACCAGCCCGGCGATGTGCGGCGAGCCGTGCCGGGCATGTGTCCGCCCGACGGTGTTCTTCAGCGAGGGCAGCACGCCTTCCCGCCCCAGGGCGTACAGATAGCGGGCGGCGCAGTTGTGGAAGGCCATGCCGCAGGCCAGCGAGCCGGTGATCATCAGCCACTGCATGACGTCGACGGCCCAGTGGCCGACGTACCGCTCGGTGGGGTTGAAGAACAGGGCGAGCGGATTGGCGGAGGAGGCCGCCTTCACCGCCTCGGCCTCACCGTTGCCGGTGATGGCCATCCAGGACACGAAGACGTAGAAGACGCCGACGCCCAGGACGCTGATCATCGTGGCCTTGGGGATGATCTTCTTGGGGTCGCGGGACTCCTCGCCGTACATCGCGGTCGACTCGAAGCCGACCCAGGACCAGAAGGCGAAGAAGAGCCCGAGCCCGGCGGACGTGCCCTTGAAGGCGTTGACCGGGTCGACCGGCGCGAGGCTGAACCCGTGCGGCCCGCCGCCGTGAAAGGCGACCGACACCGCCATCGCCGCCAGCACGGTCACCTCGGTCGCCAGCAGCGCCACCAGCAGCTTCTCGGCGACGCTGATCCCGAACCAGGTGCCGGTCGCGTTGATCGCCAGCATCAGGATCGCGAAGGCCCACCAGGGCAGGTGGATGCCCGTCTGGTCCTTCAGGGTCGTGGTCGCGAAGGTGGAGAAGATGCCGATGAGGGCGGGCTCGAAGACGACGTACGCGAAGGTCGCGAGCAGCCCGGAGGCGAGGCCGGCGGTCCGTCCGAGGCCGTAGGAGATGAACCCGTAGAAGGCTCCGGTCGACGTGATGTGCTTCGCCATCGACGTGAAACCGACGGAAAAGATTGCCAGGACGACCATTGCCACGAGATAACTCGCGGGCGCGCCGATCCCATTGCCGGACGACACCATGAAGGGCACGTTGCCGGTCATCGCGGTGATCGGCGCGGCGGTGGCGACGGCCATGAAGACCACCCCGAGCAGCCCCACGGCGTTGGGTTTGAGCCGGTGAACCGCTTCCCCGTCCCCTGTGTCGGCCGCTGGGGCGACGCCCTCGTCTATTGCCATCGGGTGGCCCCCTCCGTGTCGTGTCCCTGCGTCCTGGTGGGTCCTGATGGAGCAGGATGGTGCACGGAAGAGGGGCGCGGGAAGGGGTCGGCGCGGTTAAATATCTGTCACCGGACCATTGGACTATGACTTTCGGGA
Organism: Streptomyces puniciscabiei; assembly: GCF_006715785.1. NCBI lineage: Bacteria > Bacillati > Actinomycetota > Actinomycetes > Kitasatosporales > Streptomycetaceae > Streptomyces > Streptomyces puniciscabiei. Next base: position 2,871,646 of record NZ_VFNX01000001.1, on the reverse strand, counting down.
TCTCTGCACGTGTGTGTGTTCATTCGGCTACGCTGAGTGGTGGCTGGTCGGCTTTAGAGGGAGGGCGCATCATGACGTTGATGACAGAGCAACCGACGATAAGCGGCGGCAAGCCCGACAGCTTCGAGGAACTGCTGGACATCCTCGACGAGCTGGACCTGCGCGATGGCTTCAAGGCCGAGATCTACAGGGGGAAAATCGTCGTGTCGCCGTGGTCGAAGGGGTACTACGCCCTGGTGATGAGGCGGGTCTGCGAACAGTTGCAGAGCTACCTTCCTCAGGGCCACCACCTCAGCGTCGGCCCGTTCCTCTTCGTCTTTCCGGGTGACGAGAGTGCGTACGGACCAGACATCCACGCGGCCCACGAGCGGGTCTTCGAAACGGATAGCAATCGTTTGGACGGCGAAGGGTTGTCCTTCGTCGCAGAGCTGACTTCTCCCGCGACCCGGGGCGACGACCTGACGGACAAGGTCGAGGTCTACGGACGGGCTGGAGTCCCCGTCTACTTGCTCCTCGACATGCAAAAGGAGCAGGCGACCGTCTTCTGGACGCCATCAGGAACGGGCTACGAGTCACACTGCACGCAGCCCTTCGGCGAGAAGCTCCACATCCCGGCGCCCTTCGACTGCACACTCGACACCACCGGCTTCCAGGCCCCCGCCTCACGCTGACGGCAGCACCAGCCCCCAAGCCCCCTCCGCCACCCGCCAAGTCCGTCGCCGTACCGGACCCGTCACCCCCGTGTCCGCCCGGTACCGGAAGTCCGCGCCGATCACGGTCACCGTCCGGCCGGAGGCCCGTACCGGGGTCGCCTCCGCGCCCACTGACAGGGGCCGTACCTCCACCTCCGCGAGTCCGCCCGTGCCCGGTGTGACCGACACGGCCTCGACGGGCTGGCCCAGGTCGACCACCGTCTCCCCGTCGACCTCGACCCGGAGCCGGGAGGGCCCCGGCGCCGGTACGGCGGAGAGCCGGGGCGGGCGCGGGGCGAGGGTGCGGACCAGGGAGCGGTACCAGGGTCGGCCGGGCCGGCCCGCGGAGACGGCCACCGGCTCGGCGACGGCCGCCCGGACCGGCGGCCCCGGCGGAATGCCCAGCCCGCTCAGCACTACCCCGTCGCTGTCGTCGACCAGCAGGTCCAGGCGCCGCTCGGCGCCGTCCAGCACGGCCCGCGCCGCCGCCACCGTGCCGCTGGGCACGCCCAGCGACTCGGCGAGCCCGGTGTCACCCACCGGGACCACCGACAGCGCGCATCCGGCCAGCTCGCGCGCCCGGTGCAGCACGGTCACGGCCCGTACCAGAGCGTGACCGTCGCCCACCACGACCGGCCGCCGCGCACCCCGTCGGCCCAGCGCGCGGGCGAATTCCTCCGGCCCGTCCGGCAGGCACACCTTGGTCGCCGCACCCGCGCTGAGCACGTCTTTCGCGATCCGTACGGACTCTCCGTCCGTCTGCCGTGCCGCCGGATCGATGATCACCAGCAGCTGTTCGGACATCGCGAAAGTCGCCACCTCGGTCCTGCCTCGCTTCCTCGGGTAGCATCTTTGTGCAAGAGCCCCTTGCGCTATTGCGCCAGGGGCTTCGTCTATTCCGGGGCATCCGGTCCGACGGTTGGCGACCAACGGCGGTCGCTGTGGTACGCGGCGGTGAACCTTACGCCCACGCCCCCGACCTTGGACATGCCCCGCCCGGAAGGGGTGTACGCGCGTGCCCGCACTTGTGCTGCTCGGTGCTCAGTGGGGTGACGAAGGCAAGGGAAAGGCGACCGACCTGCTCGGTGGCTCGGTGGACTATGTAGTGCGGTACCAGGGCGGCAACAACGCCGGCCACACGGTCGTCGTCGGCGACCAGAAGTACGCCCTCCACCTCCTCCCTTCCGGAATCCTGTCTCCCGGATGTACTCCGGTCATCGGTAACGGCGTCGTCGTCGACCCGTCGGTCCTGCTCTCCGAGCTGAGCGGTCTGAACGAGCGTGGCGTCGACACGTCCAAGCTCCTGATCAGCGGTAACGCGCACATCATCACGCCGTACAACGTGACCGTCGACAAGGTCACGGAGCGCTTCCTCGGAAAGCGGAAGATCGGCACGACGGGGCGCGGCATCGGCCCGACCTACGCCGACAAGATCAACCGCGTCGGCATCCGGGTCCAGGACCTGTACGACGAGTCGATCCTGACCCAGAAGGTCGAGGCGGCCCTCGACGTCAAGAACCAGATCCTGACCAAGCTGTACAACCGGCGCGCGATCGCCGTGAGCCAGGTGGTCGAGGAGCTGCTGGGCTACGCCGAGCAGATCGAGCAGTACGTCGCCGACACCGTCCTGGTCCTGAACCAGGCCCTGGAGGACGACAAGGTCGTCCTGTTCGAGGGCGGCCAGGGCACGCTGCTCGACATCGACCACGGCACGTACCCCTTCGTGACCTCCTCGAACCCGACCGCCGGCGGCGCCTGCACCGGCGCCGGCGTGGGCCCCACGAAGATCAGCCGGGTCATCGGCATCCTGAAGGCCTACACCACCCGTGTCGGCGCCGGTCCCTTCCCGACCGAGCTGTTCGACGAGGACGGCGAGGCGCTGCGCCGGATCGGCGGCGAGCGGGGTGTGACGACGGGCCGCGACCGCCGCTGCGGCTGGTTCGACGCCGTCATCGCCCGGTACGCCACCCGCGTCAACGGGCTGACCGACTTCTTCCTCACCAAGCTCGACGTCCTCACCGGCTGGGAGCAGATCCCGGTCTGCGTGGCGTACGAGATCGACGGCAAGCGGGTCGAGGAGCTGCCGTACTCGCAGACCGACTTCCACCACGCGAAGCCGGTCTACGAGATGCTCCCGGGCTGGTCGGAGGACATCAGCAAGGCCAAGTCCTTCTCCGACCTGCCGAAGAACGCCCAGAACTACGTCAAGGCGCTGGAGGAGATGTCCGGCGCCCCGATCTCCGCGATCGGCGTGGGCCCGGGCCGGGACGAGACGATCGAGATCAACTCGTTCCTGTAGGGGATCCATGTCCGTGGGTTCCGGTGGACAATCGAGGTATGAGCGTCCACCGGGACCTGCGGTGCCGGGGGCCCTACGGCGGTGAAGGTGCCGATGCCGAGGGCACGGACTGCCTGGATCCCGCGATCTTCGAGGTCAGCCGGTACCAGTTGCCCCCGCTGCACGTCTGCCCGGTGCATCTGGGCCCCTCCCTGCTGATGGCGAGCGGGGTGCTGTGGCCGCCGGAGATCAGGCTCATCGGCCGTATCTGACACCGGCTGTTTCCCCGGAGTTCGCACAGGGCGCGCACTGACCCATCCTTGACCTGGACATGGTCATTTCCTGGTTTTCCGGCAATCGTGGGCGCGAGCAGCATCTACGCGGGTAGCCTCCGCACTGCACCCGCCGCTGCTCGCCCCCCGTTCCAGCCACACCAGGAGCCCTGAATGCCCCTCAGTCCCATGAACCGCCGGGAGTTCGTGAAGAAGTCGGCCGTCACCGGGGCGGCGGTCGCCGCAGCCGGGACCGTCGGCACCGGCACCGCCCAGGCGGCCGAGCAGAAGCCGGACTGCCACCCGCGCACCTGGTCGTTCTCCATCCTCGGCACGACCGACCTGCACAGCCACGTCTTCGACTGGGACTACTACAAGGACGCCCCCTACACCGACAAGGCGGGCAACTCCGTGGGCGTGGCGCGCGTGGCCACCCTCATCAAGCAGCAGCGCGAGGCCAAGGGCGAGGACCACGTCCTCCTCGTGGACGCCGGTGACATCATCCAGGGCACCTCCCTGGCCTACTACTTCGCGCGCGTCGACCCCATCACGGGCACCGACGGCAAGAAGGGCCCCAAGCACCCGATGGCCGCGGCCATGAACCACATGCGCTACGACGCCGCCGCCCTCGGCAACCACGAGTTCAACTACGGCATCGACACGCTGCGCAAGTTCGAGAGCCAGTGCCACTTCCCGCTGCTCGGCGCCAACGCCCTCGACGCCAAGACCCTGCGCCCGGCCTTCCAGCCGTACACCGTGAAGCGCATCTGTGTGCCGGGCGCGCCGGACATCAAGGTCGGCATCCTCGGACTGACCAACCCCGGTATCGCGCTGTGGGACAAGGACAACGTCAGCGGGAAGATGGTGTTCCCGGGCCTGGTGGAGCAGGCGAAGAAGTACGTGCCGCGCCTGCGCGCCCTGGGCTGTGACGTGGTCTTCCTGACGGACCACTCGGGCCTGGACGGCTCGTCGTCGTACGGCGACGAACTCCCTTACGTGGAGAACGCGTCGAACCTGGTCGCCGAGCAGGTCCCGGGCATCGACGCGATCCTGGTGGGCCACACGCACGTCGAGGTCCCGTCCTACACGGTGAAGAACGCGGAGACCGGTGAGGAGGTCCTCCTCTCCGAGCCGTACTGCTGGGGCTACCGCCTCAGCGTCTTCGACTTCGAGCTCGAACTCCACCACGGCCAGTGGAAGGTGACGAGCAAGACGGCGCAGACGCTCAACCCCAAGGACGTGGACGAGGACCCGGAGATCAAGAAGCTCCTGGAGGCCGACCACGAGCTGGTGGTCAAGTACGTCAACACGGCGGTCGGCACGTGCACCGCGGACCTCTCGGCGGCGGACTCCTGCTGGAAGGACGTCCCGATCATGGACTTCATCCACAAGGTCCAGATGGAGAGCGTGAAGGCGGGCCTCTCCACGGCCGACGCCGCCCTCCCCCTGATCTCGGTCGCGGCCCCCTTCTCCCGCACGGCCGACATCCCCCAGGGCAACGTCACCATCAAGGACATCGCCGGCCTCTACATCTACGACAACACCCTGTACGGCAAGAAGCTGACGGGCGCCCAGCTCAAGGACTACCTGGAGTACGCGGCGAAGTACTACCACCAGGTCCCGGCGGGCACGAAGGTCGACACGGCGACGCTGACCAACGCCAACAACTTCTGGGACTACATGTACGACACGGCGGCGGGCGTCGACTACGAGATCGACATCGCGCAGCCGGAAGGGTCGAGGATCAAGAACCTCAGCTACAACGGCGCGGCGATCGCCGACGACCAGGTCTTCGTGGTCGCGGTCAACAACTACCGGGCGAACGGCGGTTCGGGCTACCCGCACATCGCTTCCGCCCCGATCGCGTACAGCTCGACAAACGAGATCCGGCAGTTGATGATCGACTACGTGACCGCGAAGAAGACCCTCGACCCGGCCGACTTCGCCGTCACCAACTGGAAGCTGACGCAGGCGGGCACGCCCGTCTTCTGAGCGGGCCGTCCGCCCGACGGACGAGGACGAGAACGGCGGACGAGCCGGGGGCGGCGTTCGAGGGCCTGCGCCGGCAGTCGGAGGCCCTCGCACCGCTCACCGTCCGGGTGGACGAGCTGATCGGCGAGGGCGACCGGGTGGTGGCCCGCGTGACCCAGCGGGGCGTCCACAGCGGGGCGCATCCGCGCATGCCGGAGCCGACCGGCCGGTCCTTCGAGATCGAGGCGATCTGGATCTTCACGCTGCGGGAGGGGAAGATCGCGGAGATCCGCGCGGTGAGCGACCGCCTCGGCCTGTTCGCACAGCTGGGCTGGCCGCTGCCCGAGGGCTGAGCCGGTCGCGTCAGGGGGTTGAGCGGGTGGCGCCGAAGTAGGTCTCGTGCGTCCAGACGTGGTGGCACGCGGGACACTGCAGGTGCAGCAGACTGCCGGTGTTGGAGAGCAGGTAGCGCCACCCGCTCCGGTCGTCGCAGTGCGGGCAGTCCAGCCCCCAGGCGCGCCGCGCCCGGTCGGCCTGCGGATCAAGCGGCAGCATCGCCGGGTTCCGCCGGGAGTACGCCGGCCGCCACCAGCTCGTCGTAGATCCGCTGCTGCTCGGCGTCCAGGCCGGAGTACAGCAGCGCCCGCGCCTCCTCCTCGCCCCGCAGCGCCGCCGCAGGGTCCCAGTCGGGGCCGAGGGCGGCCATGACGTGGGTGCGCCGGAGCATCTCGTGCGCGCTCAGGTCGACGCTGAATTCGAAGGCGGGGCCGTGGGGGGACATGCCATCGAACGTAGGACGGGCATTTCCCCCACGGCAAGAACAGGTGGGTGAAATCACACCGGGCTGAAGCGGCGCTCAGCTGAACACGATCATCGAGCCCTGGGCCAGTGAGCGCGTGGCTGCCGCGTGCAGGCCGAGCCACACGTGCCGTTCCCGGGCGAAGGGGCTGGGGTCGTACGGGGCCGGGACGGCCGGCTCCTCCAGTTCCGTGGGGGCCGTGGGAGGGGCCGGGGCGGCCGGGGGGTTGGCCGGGTCGATGCCGATCGAACCGGCGACGTACTCCAGCTCGCGCAGCAGCGTCTGGGAGGAGCCCAAGGGACCGCCGCCCGCCAGGAGTTCGTCGTTCGACAGGGGGTGCGGGAAGTCCACCGGGACGTACGCGCCCGCGTGGTCGTAGTGCCAGACCAGGTGGGACTGCTGGGCCGTCGACTCGAACATCTCCAGCAACTGCTCGTAGTCGCCGCCGAGTTCGTCGACCGGGGTCACCGGCAGGCCGCAGACCTGCAGCAGGTACGCGCGGCGCAGGAAGTGGAGGGCGTCGTAGTCGAAGCCGGCCACCGGGGCGACCTCGCCGGACAGGCCCGGCATGTACTGGTACACGGGCACCGGGGGGAGGCCGGCCGCCGCCAGTGCGTTGTTGTACTGCGCGAGTTCCTCGGCGAACGGGTTGTCCGGGGTGTGGCACAACACGTCCACGAGCGGTACCAGCCACAGGTCACAGGCCAAGAGAGCTCCTCATCAGGTGGTCTGGGAAGAGTACTGGTCATCTACCCGTTGGTCAGGTGTTCCAGCAGCTGAAGCGAATGGGCGTTGGACGCGGCGACGATGCCGCGGGCGGTGTCGGCCTCGCGGCGGGACAGCGCGTCGACCAGGTCCGTGTGCCCGGCCCACAGGCGGCCGCGCAGGTCGGGCAGGCGGAGCAGGTGCTGCACCGCGCACACCCAGGACTGCACGCGCAGGCGGTTGAGGAAGTCGCCGAGGTAGGGGTTGCCGAAGAGCGCGCTCAGCTCGCGCCAGAAGCGCAGGTCGTAGCCGATGAGGATGGTCAGGTCGCCGGCCGCGGCGGCCCGCGCGGCCTCCTCGCCGCGGCGCCGCACCGTGGTGAGCGCGGCCGTCGTACGCGGGTCCTCGGGCGGGGTGCGGAAGGCGGGGTGGCCGGTGCTGAGGGCCTGGAACATGCCGTCGGTGACCAGGCTGCGGGCCTCGATCATGTTCCGGTAGTCGGTGACCGAGTACTCCGGCACCCGGAAGCCGCGATGCTGGTCGGCCTCCAGGATGCCCTGCGCGGACAGGTCGACCAGCGCCTCGCGGACGGGGGTGGCGGAGACGCCGTACTGGTCGGCGATCTCCTTGACCGTGAACGCCCGGCCCGGCCGCAGCCGCCCCGCGAGCACCTCGTCACGGAGCGCGTCCGCGATCTGCTGGCGCAGGGTGCTGCGTGTCACGGCGCCGTTGCCGGGCATGGTCGGGGCCTCTCGTCGCGTGTCCGGTGACGTACTCGTACGTACTCGTTACTCGCTGTCGCCGGGCGGCGTCTACGCGAGTATCTACCTGTACGAGCACGCCACCTTACGCGTTCGGATCGCCCCGGCGGCAGCCGTCGTACCGCTACGCCGTGTGCTCGTCGGCCACGCTCAGAGCGGCGTCGAGGGCGGCGAGGCCCTCCTTGAGCTCGGCCTCGGTGACATTGCACGGCGGGACCACGTGGGTGCGGTTCATGTTCACGAAGGGCCAGACGCCGTGCTGCTTGGCGGCGGCCGCGAACGCGGCCATCGGGGCGTTCGCCTCGCCCGCCGCGTTGTACGGCACCAGCGGCTCGCGGGTCTCGCGGTTCTTCACGAGGTCCAGTGCCCAGAACATGCCGACGCCGCGCACCTCGCCGACGCTTGGGTGGCGCTGGGCCAGGTCGGCGAGGGCCGGGGCGAGGACGGTCTCGCCGAGGCGCTTCGCGTTCTCCACCACGCCCTCCTCCGCCATCACGTTGATCGTGGCGACGGCGGCGGCGCAGGCCAGCGGGTGCCCGGAGTAGGTCAGACCGCCGGGGTAGGGGCGCTTGCCGAAGGTCGCGGCGATCTCCTGGGAGATGGCGACACCGCCGAGCGGCACGTAACCCGAGTTCACACCCTTGGCGAAGGTCATCAGGTCGGGTACGACACCGAAGAGATCGGCGGCGAACCACTCACCCGTGCGCCCGAAGCCTGCCATGACCTCGTCCAGGACGAAGACGATGCCGTGGCGGTCGCAGATCTCGCGGACCCCGGTCAGGTAGCCGGGCGGCGGCACCATGATTCCGGCCGTGCCGGGGATGGTCTCCAGGACGATCGCGGCGACGGTCCCCGGCCCCTCGAAGGCGATCGTCGTCTCCAGGTGCTCCAGGGCGCGCGCGGTCTCCTGCTCCTCGTTCTCGGCGTAGAAGCGGGAGCGGTAGAGGAAGGGCGCCCAGAAGTGGACGACTCCCTGCGTGCCGCTGTCGCTCGCCCAGCGGCGCGGGTCGCCGGTGATGTTGACCGCCTGCTGGGTGCCGCCGTGGTACGAGCGGTAGGCCGAGAGCACCTTGGGGCGGCCCGTGTGCAGCCGGGCCATGCGCACCGCGTGCTCGACGGCGTCGGCGCCGCCGTTGGTGAAGAAGATCTTGTCCAGGTCGCCGGGGGTGCGCTCGGCGATCAGCCGGGCCGCCTCCGAGCGCGCCTCGATCGCGAAGGCGGGCGCGAAGGTCGTCATCTTCGCCGCCTGCTCCTGGATGGCCGCGACGACCTTCGGGTGCTGGTAGCCGATGTTCGTGTAGACGAGCCCGCTGGTGAAGTCCAGGTACCGCTTGCCGTCGTAGTCCCAGAAGTACGACCCCTCGGCGCCGGCGACGGCGAGCGGGTCGATGAGGTCCTGGGCGGACCAGGAGTGGAAGACGTGCGCGCGGTCCGCGGCCTTGACTGCGGCGCCGGCGTCGGGGTTGGGCTGAGGGGTCATGCGGGTGAGGGTAAATGTCCGCGATGCGGAAGCGACATCGGCGTCTTGTTCCGTGGACGAGGGGTTTCTGCGACAGGTTGTCGACACTCCCAGCAGTCGTGGACGAGCTGGGTATGCCTGTTACGGAACCGTAGGCGGCGGGCCGCGCGACTCCTTCAGGGGCCGGACTATTCTCGGTCTGTTGCACACGTATGCGATGTGTGTCCAGGGGTGTGTGCAGGGGGAGGGCGGGGCGGCCATGGACAAGCTGGGGGCGGGGGATCCGCAGCGTATCGGGGGCTACCGGCTGCTGGCGCGGCTGGGCGCGGGCGGCATGGGGCACGTGTATCTGGCCCGGTCGGACCGGGGCCGTACCGTCGCCGTGAAACTGGTCCGCGAGGAGCTCGCCGAGCAGGAGGAGTTCCGGGCGCGGTTCCGGCAGGAGGTGCAGGCCGCGCGGCGGGTCGGCGGGTACTGGACCGCGCCCGTGCTGGACGCGGACACCGAGGCGGCGGTGCCATGGGTCGCCACCGGGTACGTCGCCGGGCCCAGCCTGCAGCAGGTGGTCGGCCACGACCACGGGGCGCTGCCCGAGCGGTCGGTACGGATCCTCGCGGCGGGGCTCGCGCACGCGCTGAAGGACATCCACGCGGCGGGGATCGTGCACCGGGACCTGAAGCCGTCGAACGTGCTGGTCACCATCGACGGTCCGCGTGTCATCGACTTCGGGATCGCGCGGGCGCTGGAGACGACCTCGCTGGGCGGCGAGGGGCTCACCCGGACGGGGTCGCTGGTCGGGTCGCCTGGGTTCATGGCGCCCGAGCAGGTGCGGGGGGACCGGATCACGCCCGCGTGCGACGTCTTCTGCCTCGGGTCGGTGCTGGCGTACGCGGCGACGGGGGCGCTGCCGTTCGGGACCGCCAACAGTGGGGTGCACGCGCTGATGTTCCGGATCGCTCAGGAGGAGCCGGATCTGTCGGGGGTGCCGGAGGGGATCGCCGACCTGGTGCGGGAGTGCTTGCGCAAGGAGCCGGGGGGCCGGCCTTCGCTGGACGCGATTCTGGAGCGGACGGGGGCGGAGGACACCGTGGCCGGGGGGCGGTCTCGGGATCCCTGGCTGCCGGGGGCGCTGGTCGCGCAACTCGGGCGTCATGCCGTGCAGTTGCTGGAGGTCGAGGATCCGGAGGGGGACGGGTCCGTTTCGTCTTCGTCTGCGGGTGCGAGTTCTGGTGCGGGTGCGGGTGCGGGTGCAAGTGCGGGTACGTCGGGGGGCACCCGGCCTTCGGCCGGGTCCGGGTTCCCACCCGCACCACCCGTGCAGGCATCGTCGTCGGGTGCGGGTGGCCCTGGTGGGGCGGATTCGCCGTCGGCGGCCGCGGGTGGTGGCGGTGGGGGTGCCGCGCCGGTTGCGGGTGTGGGTGGTGCCCGTGGGGGTGCCCCGGGTGCCGGTGGTGGGGACGGTGTCGTGGCGGCCGAGCATGGTGCCGTTGCCGATGAGGGGAGCGGGCCGGGGGCCGGGGGTGGGGTGAATCATCTGCCGACCGTTGTCGCGGGGCAGACTCCGCCGCCGGGGGCGCCGCCGGTGCCGCCGGGGTTCGGCGGCGCGCCGGGGGCGTACGGGTATGCGCAGCAGCATCCTCAGCCTCAGCCGTACGCGCAGTCGGGCGGCGCCTATGGCTATCCACAGCAGGGCGGGGCCGGGGCGTGGGGCGGGGCCCAGCAGCCGTACCACGCCTATGGCGGCGGGATCGGGTCCACGCCGCCGTACGGGCCGCCGCCTGTCGGTGGGGCGCGGGAACCGGAGCGGCGCAGCGGGCGGTCGACCGCGCTGCTCGTCGTGATCGCGCTGGTGGTGGCGCTGGGCGCGGGCGGCTCGGTGTACGCGTTGATGAGGAACGGCGGCGGGGGCGACAACAAGGGCGGCGGGACCGTCAGTCCGGCGCCCACCGTCAGCGGCTCCGGCACCTCGGGGGCGCCCAGCACGGCGGGGCCGACGCCGTCCGCCTCCGACTCCGCCTCCGCCTCCTCGGACGGGGCGATTCCGGCCGGCTACCTGGGGACCTGGGAGACGACCATCGACAACGCCAACGGGACCAACACCCGCCAACTGACCATCCGGCAGGGCGAGGTGGGGCAGAGTGTGCTGACGCTGGTCGCGGACGGACCGACGGACGGCGGTGGCACGTACCACTGTGTCTTCGACGCCAAGCTCGCCGAACAGCCCGGTGCCGACGGGCCGTTGGAGATCGGGCCGTCCACCGTCACCAGTGGTGATCCCGCCTCCTCCTGCACCCCGGGCGAGGCCACCGAGGTCACCCTGCTGCCGGACGGCCGGCTGAGGCGGGCGAAGGCGGGCGGCGGGGAGAGCCTGACGTACACCAAACAGTAGGCTCGGCGGCCCCCCTGCCGGCACCGGCGCCGGTGAGCGAAACCCCTTCGGTGCCTAGCGCGGCTCGGGCGGTCGCTGCCGGGGCATGTTCGGGCGGGTTCCGTTGGCGGGCGGGAGCGGGTAGCGGGCTGTCGCGGCGCCGGGCTCCTGGCGTGGCGCGTAGCCGGCCACCGCCGCCTGCATGCCCAGGGGGGCGGAACCCGTGCGGAACTCGACCATCCAGTGCGTCGTCTCCACGCGCACCAGTTCCGTGACGTCCTCCGCGCAGCGCCGCAGCACCCCCAGGCACCGCTCCGCCGCCTCGCCGGCCGTGCCCTCCGCCGGGCCCAGCACCTCCCGGATGCTCTCGGACGCCCAGTCGAACTGCAACGCCTGCAGCCGCCGCTGTACCGCCTGCGCGGTGGCCACGTCCCTCATCCAGCCGGACGTCACGCCGAAGAACCGGTCGACGCCGACGCAGCCGACGGCGAGCAGCAGCGCGAGACAGCCCCAGGGCGCGACCCCGTGGGCCGCACCGGTGAGGTCCAGCAGGGGCAGCGCCGCCCCGGCCGCCACCCCCGCCGCCGCGCCCGAGCGCAGGATCCGGGCGGCACGCCGCTTCCACACCCGGTCCCGCAGATACCAGGACGCCGTCTGCAGTGCGCCGTGCTCCACCCACCGGTACAGCTCGTCGAGCCGTTGGGCCGGCTCGCCCCAGTCGCCGAGCGGGAAGGCCCGCCCGGTCAGATCGCCCGGCCGCAGCCCGGCCGCACCCTCGCCCCGCCCGTCCTGAGGCGGACCCTCGGGCTGCATCTCCGGCTGACCCACCCGGCACTCCCTACTGATCCCTGCTGACACCTGATCACGACCGGTCACTTTGCGTGACACCCCATGCGGATTCCATGCCGATTCCATGCCGACGCGCGGCACCCTTCCTACCGCCCAATGGGTGGCGAAGAAGGAGCTTTCCCGACTTTTCCGCCCGGAAGAGGGCCTTGATCAGGTATAGGCCTGCCGTACTTCTCACTCGAAAGAGTGGCGGGGCGACGCGCGCGTGGACCACGTAGGCTCATGCTCAAGAAGAAGAACGCAGAGGAGCTGATCGTGATCCCCGGTGGTGGCCAGCCCAACATGCAGCAGTTGCTCCAGCAGGCCCAGAAGATGCAGCAGGATCTCCAGCGGGCCCAGGAGGAACTGGCGAACACGGAGGTCGACGGGCAGGCGGGCGGAGGCCTGGTGAGGGCCACCGTGACCGGCGCCGGCGAGCTGCGCGCGCTGAAGATCGACCCGAAGGCGGTCGACCCGGAGGACACCGAGACCCTCGCCGACCTGATCGTGGCGGCCGTACAGGCGGCCAACGAGAACGCCCAGACGCTGCAGCAGCAGAAGCTCGGCCCGCTGGCCCAGGGGCTCGGCGGCGGCACGGGCATCCCCGGTCTGCCGTTCTGAGGCCGGGCCAACTACGGTACGTACCGAAAGGTCTTAAGGAAGGGCAGTCCGGTGTACGAAGGCGTGGTCCAGGACCTCATCGACGAGCTGGGGCGGTTGCCCGGCGTCGGTCCCAAGAGCGCGCAGCGGATCGCCTTCCACATCCTGCAGGCGGAGCCGACGGACGTGAAGCGGCTCGCGCATGCGCTCCTGGAGGTCAAGGCGAAGGTCCGCTTCTGCGCGACCTGCGGCAATGTGGCGCAGGAGGAGCTGTGCAACATCTGCCGTGACCCGCGCCGCGACCCCTCGGTCATCTGCGTGGTCGAGGAACCCAAGGACGTGGTCGCCATCGAGCGCACCCGTGAGTTCAGGGGCCGCTACCACGTCCTCGGCGGCGCCATCAGCCCGATCGAGGGCGTCGGTCCCGACGACCTGCGTATACGAGAACTTCTCGCGCGGTTGGCCGACGGGACGGTCACGGAGCTGATCCTGGCGACGGACCCCAACCTGGAGGGCGAGGCCACGGCCACCTACCTCGCCCGCATGATCAAACCCATGGGCCTGAAGGTCACCCGCCTGGCCAGCGGCCTCCCGGTGGGTGGCGACCTGGAATACGCGGACGAGGTCACCCTCGGCCGCGCCTTCGAGGGGAGACGACTCCTAGATGTCTGACGCCACACTGCACGCGACCGGTCACAACCCGGACGATTTCGCGGTCCAGATCGCGGACCAGATCGAGAGCTTCCTGGTGGCCGTCACGGAGGTGGCGAGGGGCGACGAGCCCGGCTCGACCGTCCCCTTCCTCCTCCTGGAGGTCTCCCAGCTCCTGCTGGCCGGCGGCCGCCTGGGCGCCCACGAGGACATCGTGCCCGACGAGCGCTACGAGCCGGACACGGGCCCGGACCCGGACGTGGACGGCCTCCGCGAGAACCTCGCCCGTCTCCTGGAGCCGGTCGACGTCTACTCCGAGGTCTTCGACCCGTACGAGCCCCGCAAGGCGCCGGTGCCGGCCCGGATCTCCGACGACCTCGCCGACGTCATCACCGACCTGCGCCACGGCATGGCCCACTACCGCGCGGGCCGCACCACGGAGGCCCTGTGGTGGTGGCAGTTCTCCTACTTCTCCAACTGGGGCCCCACGGCCTCCGCCGTCCTGCGCGCCCTGCAGTCGGTCCTCATCCACGTCCGTCTCAACCAGCCCCTGGAAGAACTGGACGGCCTCGACACCGACCAGTCCGACATGGGCGACGAGACCCTGGAGTTCGAGGCGGGCCGCGTCATGGCCCAGGAGATCGGCGGCCCGCTGGGGATGCGCCCGGCGAAGTGACCCCGAGCAGCGCCTCCGCGTCGACGTACGGCGCGGTCGGCGTCGGCTCGCTGTACCAGCGCAACGGCCAGGTCTCGCCCTCCAGCGCGGGAACACCGACGTACGTGACGGTCGTCCGGTCGATGCGCCGCCCGAAGTGCTGGACGCCGAGCGGCCAGTCGTAGCGGTGTACGACCCCGGGCGCCAGCAGGAAGTACACCCACCGCGTCCCGCTGCCGCCCGCGCACACGATGGGCCCGGCGTCCCCGTCCCCGCGCTCGATCAGCCAGTCGGCGACGGCCTCGCCCCGTCTCCCCTCGATCCGCACGGCGTCGAAGTGCACACCGGCCACGCGGAGTCGGTGCCCACGGGCGGGGACCCAGGCGGGCCGGTGAATTCCGTTCGTCATGGTCACACAGTGGCGCCGGCGCGGCTACCCTCGGTAGTGACCCAGGTGCTACACGCCGAGCTGTACCCGTCGGAGGTGCGTACGGTGTCCCAGTCGCCGCCGATGTGGCGCTTCAGCGGTAACCAGATGAAACGCTGGCGCAGCAAGGCCAACGTCAGCCGCGAGCAACTGGCCGCCGCCTCCAACTACTCCACGGACACCATCAAGGCGATGGAACAGGGGGTGCGGATGCCGACGCCCCGAGTCCTGGACGTGGCGGACGAGATGTGCGGGGCGGAGGGGATGCTGAGTGCGGCGAAGGACTACTTGCAGCGCGAGAAGTTCCCGAAACGGGCGCAGGACTTCATGGAGCGGGAGAAAGAGGCGATCAGTTTCTGGTCGTACGAGGCCGGCCTGATCCCCGGGCTGTTGCAGACGAACGCGTACATGCGGAGCCTGATCGAGAGCCATGTTCCGCCCTTGGACGAGGCGACGGTGGAGCAGCGGATCACGGGCAGGATGGAACGGCAGGCCATCCTGGATCGCACGCCACCAGTTGCCTTTGCCTTCACCCTCTACGAGGCTGCTCTACGCCTCCCCTTGGTGGACGACGCACAGCTCCGTCACCTGCTGGCGATGTCGGAGCTGAGAAACGTCGTGTTGCAGGTGCTGCCGTTCGAACGAGCCGTCTCCATCGCGGGAATGGGGCCCATGATCTTGCTGGAGACCGTCAGCCATGAACGGTTCGCCTACACGGAAAGTCAGTTCATCAGTGACCTGTCGGCGGATCCTGACGTTGTTCGGCGGGTGACCGAGCGGCTTAGCATGCTTCGTGCCCAGGCCCTCAGTCCTGCTGAATCGACCCGGTTTCTCGAACGGATGATGGAGCGCCATGGCTGACCAGCTGAAGTGGTTCAAGTCGAGTTACAGCGACTCCGAAGGAGCCGCCTGCGTCGAGGTCGCCCCCACCCCCACGACCATCCACATCCGCGACTCCAAGACGGCCCCCACCGGCCCCGAACTCCACCTCCCCGCCCCCGCCTGGTCGGCGTTCATCGCCGCACTCCAGCCCGGGGCTTGAGCCTCGGGCCTCGAGCCCTTCCCCTGGGTTTTGGGCTTGGTTGAACCTCCCAACCAACCAAGTCTGTAGGTGAGTTGGGTGGGTCTAGCCCGAAAGAGTGACGTTCCGTGATCAGCTTGCGCCGGAACGTAAAGCGCCTCTAGTTTCGCGGCAATAGATCGGCCCCGGTCGGTGCGCCAACACCGGCTCCGGGGCCTGGACCTACTCATCGAACGGAACCTTCGATGGTGGCTTACGCCTACCCTAGCCCCGCCCTGCCGTCCCCGTCCCACCCCATGGCCAAAACGGGTTACGGCAAACGCTCCGCCGGTGACGAAGACCCGCACGCGGACGCGGACTTCGCACACCTGAGTGGACGTGAACGCGACCTCGCCATCTTCATGGACCGTCTCCAGGACGGCCATGCGGCGGGTTACAAGGCGATCGCCGCTGTGCACCCGGTCTACGGCCAGCAAGCGGTGCGCGTCGCACAGGGACACCTCAGTCGCGCCGGGCACCTGCACCGGATCAGGGAGCACATCACCCTCGAAGACAACTCGATGCGGTGGGTCACGCGGACGTACTGGTCGCGTACTCCCAGGTCGGTGGAGTGGTGGCGGGAATTCGCGCGGTCGCGCAACGGCAGGATCGTCACCGACGACCACTGCGACGGACTGGCCCACGTCGAGGAGGCCGAGCGGACGCCCCCGGAGGCCGAGGCCGTCCAGGCGCCGGACGACGGGCCACAGAGCACCGTGGCGTACCGGACGCTGGCGGAAGTTCGTGAAACAGACCGCCGTATGCCGCTGTCCGAATCCGACTGCCGGTCTCTCGAATCCCTCGCCGCCGAGTGGCTGGCGCGCGGCTCGACTCCCGAGGACATCACCCGCGCCCTCACCGCCGGACTTCCCCACCCCGTGACCAACCCGGGCGGACTCGCCCGCAATCGACTGGAGAAGCAGATGCCGCCGAAAAAGGCCAAAGTGCGTCAGAAGAGGACCCGGCTCCGTGGTCGCGTCGATCGGGTCTTGATCGCCTGCGCCACATGCGACGAGGACGAGCGGACCGTGGAGATCGTCGGCGGGGTGTGCCGGGCCTGCCGGGTGGAGCTCGGGCTGGACACGCCCGACGGGGAGCCGATCCCGCCCGTGCCGGAGACGTTTCTCGCCGGGCCGATCCCCAGTGCGGAGGAGGTGCACCGTTGGGCGGCCCAGGTGCGGGCGGCGGGTGGATTGCGCTCGCCCGGAGGCAAGGCGCTGTGGGAGGGCGTATGAGCGTGCAGGACGCCCCGGTCAGGGCACCATGGAGTCGAGGAGGCGACGCCATGAGCCGCAGGACCGAGGACCGGCCGCAGATGACTGCCGAGGAGTTCGAGGAGCTGGAACGCCATGCCCCGGAGACCGTGTGGCTGGAGTTCGTGAACGGGAAGGTCGTCGTAAAGCCCATGCCGGACGGCAATCACAGCGAGATCTACATGTGGCTCCTGGAACGCTGCATGCAGCTGCGACCGGACCTGCGGCTCCATCCCGAGCGGGGACTCAAGACCGAGGCGTATCGCAAGGGGCGGGCTCGCGCCGATGGCGTACTCGTCCCCAAGGGCAGTCTCAAGGGCAAGGGCGAGTGGTCGGAGGCCACCGGCGTGCTGATGGCCGTGGAGATCACCTCGTGGGATTCCGACACGGCACGTCGAGACCGCGTCGAGAAGCCCGACGGCTACGCCGCCGCCGGTATCCCCGTCTACCTCCTCATCGACCGTGACGACTGCTCGGTCGTGGTGTTCAACCAGCCCGAGGACGGCCGCTACCGGCACGAGGAGAAGCTGCCCTTCGGCGCCTCCGTCAAGCTCCCCGACCCCGTGAACATCACCCTGGACACGGAGCCGCTCAAGGAGTTCGGCGATTAGACGCGGTTCCGGGTGAGGACGAGTCCGGCTACGGCCGCTGCGGCAAGGGTCCAGCACAGCATGCCCGCCGCCAGGTAGCCGGAGGCGGTCGTCGTGGTGAAGGACAGTGCAGCGAGCGTGGCGAGGACGGCGCAGGCGCGGGGCAGGCCGCCGGCTGTCCAGGCCTTCTGGAGGAAGGCGTTGGTGCGCCAGGCGTGAACCGCGATGAGCACCATGACCGCGATCATGACAGCGGCGAGGGCCGGGGAGAAGCCGTACGTCCGGTGGAACAGCGCGGGACGCTCCCACCCCTTCGACGCCGTCAGGTGAACGATCCCCTTGATCAGTGTCACCGGCCCGATCACCGCGAACACACCACCGATCAGGCGACTCCGCCACACCTTCCCGCCCACGCCCCGCCGCAGTTCGATCCACTCCAGGATGCCGCGCGGATTGATCAGCGCCACCCAGCCGATGACCGTGGCCCCCAGACCCCATGCCAGGTCGAACAGCGCCGACTCCGGCTCCGGCATCCGCGCCGACGCGAGTGTGTACATCCCTCGTCCCTCCCGAAGCGGCGGCAGGCGAGCACACCGGCAGCGCAGTGTGACGCCGTGCGTGGGTCCTGCACCACGCTTGACGAGGGGATTTGACGCGATCTTGACGTCTTTCGGGGCTGCGTCAGCCCGGCCACACCCCCCACAGCCCCTTCGTCATCGCCGTCGCCCCGCCCGCCAGGGCCAGCAGGAGGACCAGGTGGCGGGCCCGGTGCTCGGGGATGCGGCCGGCGATGGTGTGGCCGATCACCGCGCCGGTCGTCATCGCGGCGCAGACGGCCGCCCATTGCGCGCCGGTCATGCGGGGCGTGCCGTTCGCGGCGATGGAGAACGCGTTGACGGCGACGCCGTAGAACTGGGCGTTGGGGACGAATTCCCGTACCGTCCAGCCCGCGTTGAGGGCGTACAGGGACACCGGTGGGCCGCCGACGCCCGCCGCCGCGTTCATGAAGCCGCCCAGCGCGCCGGCCGTCACCGCTCCTCTGCCGCCCCGCAGGGACGGTATCCGGGCGCCGCGCATGACCAGGAGGACTGCCGCCGTCACCAGGGCGCCCATCACCAACAGCAGGGCGGGACGTGGGAGTTGGCGGGTCGTCCAGGCGCCCGCCGGGACCGTGCAGGCGGCCGCCAGGCAGAGGGGGACCATCGCCGCGGGGCGGACGCGGCGCCAGCCGCCCGCCAGGCCCACGACGCTGATGGCGCCGGCGGCGCAGTTGGCGAGCACCACGCCGTCGGCGGGGCCGAGCAGCAGGACCAGCGCCGGGACGGCGACCAGGGCGAAGCCCATACCGGTCAGCCACTGCACGCATCCGCCGAGCAGGACGATCCCGGCCAGCAGCATCTCCGTCATGGCGCTCCCCCGATAGTGGTTGAAACTTAACAGTCCGCCACTGTGACCCGGGGCACTTTCCGCGTGCGGCGCCGAACGCTGGGCAGGTTCCGGAACCGAGCAGCCGATGTCTCACCATGCGGGAGCACGGTGGTGGAATTCGGGCGCTCGTTAGACTGAGCCGACACAAACGAACCGAGCGAGGAGCGCACGTGGGCCTTGTCGTGCAGAAGTACGGAGGCTCCTCCGTAGCCGATGCCGAGGGCATCAAGCGCGTCGCCAAGCGGATCGTGGAAGCGAAGAAGAACGGCAACCAGGTTGTCGTCGTCGTTTCCGCGATGGGCGACACGACGGACGAGCTGATCGATCTCGCCGAGCAGGTTTCTCCGATGCCTGCCGGGCGCGAATTCGACATGCTGCTGACCGCCGGAGAGCGGATCTCCATGGCCCTGCTGGCGATGGCGATCAAAAACCTGGGTCACGAGGCCCAGTCCTTCACCGGCAGCCAGGCAGGCGTCATCACCGACTCGGTCCACAACAAAGCCCGGATCATCGACGTCACGCCCGGCCGGATCCGGGACTCGCTCGACAAGGGCAACATCGCGATCGTCGCCGGTTTCCAGGGCGTCAGCGCCGACAAGAAGGACATCACCACGCTCGGTCGCGGTGGCTCCGACACGACGGCCGTGGCGCTCGCCGCCGCGCTCGACGCCGAGGTCTGCGAGATCTACACCGACGTCGACGGCGTGTTCACCGCCGACCCGCGCGTGGTGAAGAAGGCGAAGAAGATCGACTGGATCTCCTTCGAGGACATGCTGGAGCTCGCGGCCTCCGGCTCCAAGGTGCTGCTCCACCGCTGTGTGGAGTACGCCCGCCGCTACAACATCCCGATCCATGTCCGGTCCAGCTTCAGCGGACTGCAGGGCACCTGGGTCAGCAGTGAGCCGATTGGGGACAAGAAGGTGGAGCAGGCCATCATCTCCGGTGTCGCGCACGACACCTCCGAGGCCAAGATCACGGTCGTCGGCGTGCCGGACAAGCCGGGTGAGGCCGCCGCGATCTTCCGGGCCATCGCCGATGCCGAGATCAACATCGACATGGTCGTGCAGAACGTGTCCGCCGCCTCCACGGGCCTGACGGACATCTCCTTCACGCTGCCGAAGACCGAGGGCCGCAAGGCGATCGACGCGCTGGAGAAGAGCCGGTCGGGCATCGGCTTCGACTCCCTTCGCTACGACGACCAGATCGGGAAGATCTCGCTGGTCGGCGCGGGCATGAAGACCAACCCGGGCGTCACCGCCTCCTTCTTCGAGGCGCTGAGCGACGCGGGCGTGAACATCGAGCTGATCTCGACCTCCGAGATCCGCATCTCGGTCGTCACCCGCAAGGACGACGTGCCGGAGGCCGTGCGCGCCGTGCACACCGCCTTCGGGCTCGACTCCGACACCGACGAGGCCGTCGTCTACGGCGGCACCGGCCGGTGACCGTCTCTCCGTACGGAGGCGTACGACGATGACCGGCAAGCCGACGCTCGCGGTCGTGGGAGCGACCGGGGCCGTCGGCGCGGTCATGCTCCAGATCCTGTCCCAGCGCGCGGACGTCTGGGGCGAGATCCGCCTGCTCGCCTCCCCCCGCTCGGTCGGCCGCAAGCTGACCGTGCGCGGGGAGGAGGTCGAGGTGGTGGCCCTGAGCGAGGAGGCCTTCGACGGGGTCGACGTCGCGATGTTCGACGTCCCGGACGAGGTCGCCGCGCAGTGGGCGCCGATCGCCGTCGCGCGCGGCGCGGTCGTCGTCGACAACTCCGCCGCCTTCCGGCTGGACCCCGAGGTGCCGCTGGTGGTGCCCGAGGTCAACCCGCACGCCGTACGGGTCCGGCCGCGCGGGATCGTCGCCAACCCCAACTGCACGACCCTGACGATGATCGTCGCCCTGGGCGCGCTGCACGCCGAGTTCGGGCTGCGCGAGCTGGTGGTGTCGTCGTACCAGGCGGTGAGCGGGGCCGGGCGGGCCGGTGTGGACACGCTGCGGGCCCAGTTGTCCCTGGTGGCCGGGACGGAGCTGGGCACCCAGCCCGGTGACGTACGGCGGGCCGTCGGGGAGGACACCGGGCCGTTCCCGGAGCCGGTCGTGCTGAACGTCGTCCCGTGGGCGGGGTCGCTCAGGGAGGACGGCTGGTCGTCGGAGGAGATGAAGGTCCGCGACGAGTCCCGCAAGATCCTGGGGCTGCCGCGGCTCCCGGTCGCCGTGACCTGCGTACGCGTCCCGGTGATCACCACCCACTCCCTGACCGTGCACGCCCGCTTCCAGGGCGGGGTCTCGGTCGACCGGGCCCGGGAGATCCTCGCGACCGCGCCCGGTGTGGTGCTGTGCGACGATCCGGCCGCCGGGGAGTACCCCACTCCCGCGGACGTCGTGGGCACCGACCCGACCTGGGTGGGCCGGCTGCGGCGGGCCCTGGACGACCCGACCGCCCTCGAACTCTTCGTCTGCGGCGACAACCTCCGCAAGGGCGCCGCCCTGAACACCGCGCAGATCGCGGAGCTCGTCGCGGCGGAGTGGGCCGGCCGCTGAGACCGTGGTCCCGGCCCGGCCACGGCAACACCTTTGTAGGATCCATGTAAGAAGTGTGGCCGGGAGCATGGTCCGTACCACTTGAATCATTGCTCAAGGCAACAGAGGATTTCCCTCCCCGTCCCCGCAACCGCGCGGAGGACGGGGAGCGTCTTTGCGGTCACTCTTCGGGCGTGGGGACGCCGTGCTCGGGTGTGGGGACACCCGCCCATATCGGACATAGGGGAAGAGCGGGACGCATGACGGCACTTGAGGCTCGGCCGGTTGTCGCACATGTGACGCCCGGCACGTACAACCCTGGCGGGGGGAGACGTGTCCAACTGGCGTGGCAGAGGTACTCGAACTCAGCGCGGCCCGCGGCGCGGCGGCCCTTCGGCCGCCCCGTGCGCTCCGGCCCCGCACGCCCGGCGGCATGCCGGTGATCGCGCCCATGCCCGCAGCGCGGCCCGCCCGCATTCCAAGTCAGCGTGACGGCTCCGACGAGGCCGCGGCGACCACGGCGACCGAGGCTGCCGGTACGACCGTCGACCACCTAACCGAGACCTACCGGGCGCACTACCGCTCGCTGCTCGGCCTCGCCGCGCTGCTCCTGGACGACACCGCCTCCTGCGAGGACGTGGTCCAGGAGGCCTTCATCCGCGTGCACTCGGCCCGCAAGCGTGTGCGCGACCCCGAGAAGACCCTCGCCTACCTGCGGCAGACGGTCGTCAACCTCTCCCGGTCCACGCTGCGCCGCCGCATCCTCGGCCTGAAACTGCTCTCCAAGCCCATGCCCGACATGGCGAGCGCGGAGGAGGGCGCCTACGACCAGCTGGAGCGCCGCGACCTCATCAAGGCGATGAAGAGCCTGCAGCGCCGGCAGCGGGAGGTCCTGGTCCTGCGCTACTTCGCGGACATGACCGAGGCCCAGGTCGCCGAGAGCCTCGGGATCTCGCTGGGGTCGGTGAAGGCGTACGGCTCGCGGGGCATCGCCGCGCTGCGGGTGGCCATGGGGGCACTGGCATGAGTGCGCGCGCCCAAGGGGGCGATTCCGACGAACGTCACTCCCACGAACGTCACGAGCCCTTCGCCTGGCACGAGCCGACGAAGCGCAATGAGCAAGACCACACGCAATCGCACGCTGGGAACGGAACTGTGAACCACGGCCCCGACGAGAAGGGCCCCGAGGGCCTCGACCAGGGTCCCGACGGACGCGGCAACGGTCCCGAGGGGCGCGGTGAGGGTCCCGGCGCCGGTCCGGACGGGTTCGACCTCGGCGGCCTCGGTGCCGACCTCGACGGCCTCGGTGCCGGCGAGCAGGCCCTGCGCCGGATGCTGCACTCCGCCGTCGACGACCTCGAGCCGCGCACCGGCACCCTGGAGCATCTGCGCCGGGCCGTCCCCGCGCGGCGGGCCCGCAAGCGGCAGGCCGCCGTCGGCATGGCCGCCGCGGCCCTGTTCATCGGCACCGCGATCCCCGCCCTCGTGCACGTCACCCAGTCCGGCGGCACCGACCCCGACACCGCCATGGCCGGCCAGTCCTCCCAGGCCCAGGGCGGCACCGGGCAGGGCAGGGACAAGGGCGGCGACACGGGCGGCAAGAAGGACTCCGGCAGCACGAGCGTCCAGCCCGGCAAGGGCCCCGACAAGTCCGGGACGAAGGGCAAGGACGGCGGCGGCAGCGGCGGCGGCTCCACCGGCGGAGCCAGCCCCTCCTCCACCCTCAGCTCGAGCGGCGTCCCGCTGTGTACGCCGGCCCAGCTGGGCTCGGCCACCGGCACCGCCGACGCCCCCGACAGCGCGGGCGTGGTCTACGGCACGTTCCGCGTCGTCAACGTCTCCTCCACCGCCTGCACCGTCGCCGGCGCGGGCACCATCACCCCGACCGCCCTGGGCGCGGCCGACAAGACCAAGATCAGCACCGCCCGGCATGTGGCCGGGGACGCGGCGACCGGACTGCCCGACCCCTCCCTGGAGGTGACCGGGCTGGTCCTGCAGCCGAGCGCGGCCTACGAGGAGAAGTTCGCCTTCGTACCCTCCGAGACCTGCCCGACCACCGGCGGCGGCACCAGCACCACCGGCGGCTCGGACACCGGTGGCGCGACGCCGGATCCGACACCGACCGCCTCCGGCGGTTCGACCGACAGCTCGGGGTCGGCCGGCACCACCACCCAGCTGATGACCGAGGACGGCACGGCCGACGGCAGCGTACAGATCACCCACATGGCGCAGGGCGGCTCGCCTTCGGCCACGGCCACGGTGGCGGGGGAGTGCGCGGGGACGGTGATCTACACCGGGGTGCTGGCGGGGGCGTAGAGGCGCCCTCAGCTACTGGTCACCGGCGCCGGTGTTTCCTCCGGCACCAGGCCCAGCGCAGCGTCCCGCGCGGCCTCGGCCTCCCGTCGTACCAGGCGGAACCACATGAACACCACGAAGCCGGCGAAGACGAACCACTCCCCGGTGTAGCCGAGGTTCTGGAAGGCCTTGAGGTCCAGGCCGGTGCCGTCCGGTGCCGTCGCGGGCACGGCCTTCATCCCCGCGTCGGCCCTGTCGAGGGTCACCCACGCGTCGTACAGCTTGTACGGCACCAGGTTGACCAGCGACGCAGAGCTGATCGCGGCCGTCTGCCCGGACGGCAGTCCGCCGGCCGCGCTGACGCCGTTGTCCCCGGGTGTCTCGGACGCCTGCAGCGCGCCGGTGACGGTGACCTCACCGCGCGGCGGCGCGGGCGCCTTCGCCGGGTCCGCCCTGCCCGGCAGCCAGCCCCGTACCACCGGCAGCGCCTTGCCGGAGTCGGTGCGCAGCAGGGTGAGGACGTAGAAGCCGTTCCTGCCGTCCAGCTGCCGGCCGGGCACCAGCAGCTGGGTGCCGTAGTGCCCGCTCGCGGTGACCCGGCGGCCCGAGGTGGCCTTGTCGACGGGCAGCATCGAGTTCAGCGGACGGGCGGCCTCCCGCTGGTCGGACGCGGCCCGCTGCGTCGCGGCGCGGCTGTCGTGCACGCGCCCCTCGAACCGGCTCAGCTGCCAGGACCCCATGAAGACGCAGAACGGGATGGCGAGCAGCACGAAGAGGTTGATGCCCCACCAGCGGGGTGTCAGCAGAAACCGGTACACGCCCTCCACGGTACGGCGCCGCGCCCGGGCGCCCGCCCGCGGGGCGGCCCTTGCCCGCGTCAGTGGCCCCGGCTCGCGCTCGGTGGTCCCGGCTCGCGCTCAGTGGTCCCTGCTCGCCCTGAGGGAGTAGATCAGCGGGATGCGCGGGTGGTCCGCCGGGAAGCGGTGGTAGCCGTCGCGGACCTCGAAGTTCTCGAAGCGCGGGAACAGCGACACGTCGTGCTCGTGCAGGAACTCGATGCGCAGCCCGGTCGCGGCGAGCGCGGAGACGACGTCGCCGAGGGTGTGCTGCCACTGGACGCTGCGGTTGTGCACCGTGGGGGCGCTCAGGTCGGCGTAGGTGCCGGGCTCGTCCCACACCTGGGCGTCGCGGGCGAAGTAGTCGCGCACGATCCGGGTGCCGGTCGCGTCGTCCAGGGACTCGGTGATCGGGTGGAACTCCGCGAGATAGAGGAAGCCGCCGGGGGCGACGAGGGAGGCGGCCGTGCGTGCCCAGCGCCGGATGTCGGGCAGCCAGCACAGCGCGCCGAGCCCGGTGTAGACGATGTCGTACGACGGCTCGGGCACGGTGTCGGCCGCGTCGTACACGTCCCCGGTGACGAAGGCGGCGCGCTCGGGACCGAGGCCGAGGTCGGCGGCGAGGGAGCGGGCGGCCTCCACGGCCGGGGCGGAGAAGTCCAGGCCGACGACGCGTGCGGCGCCCCGGTGGGCCCAGGAGAGGGTGTCGGTCCCGATGTGGCACTGCAGGTGGAGCAGCGTCCTGCCGGTGACGTCGCCGACCTCGGCCGTCTCGAAGTCCCGCAGCACGTCCGGGTGGGTCCGGAAGCCGTCGAGGTCGTAGTACTCACCGGCGACGTGCACCGGCACGCGCTCGTCCCACATGGCGCGGTTGTCCTCGCGCCAGCCGCCGGGGGCGCAGTGATGGTCGGCCTGGGTACTCATGATCGGGAAGTTATCCACAGGCTGCGCACACCCGCCACCCAATTGTCGGCGCGGCCAGGCAGTATGGGCGCATGACTGGGGCGATGAGTGAGAGCAACGGGCCGGGTGCGCGCGACGCGGCCGGCATGCCGGACTGGGAGAAGCGCTTCCGGGCGCCGCGGGTGTCACTGCCCGACTGGGCGGAGGACGCGCCGGAGCGCTCCCTGTTCGTGTCGAACGCGACGGGCACGTACGAGCTGTACGCCTGGGACCGCGCGACGGGCGGGCAGCGGCAGGTGACGGACCGGCCGAACGGCACGACGGACGGCGCGCTCTCCCCGGACGGCGCCTGGATCTGGTGGTTCGACGACAAGGACGGCGACGAGTTCGGCATCTGGCGCCGCCAGCCCTTCGAGGGAGGAGCGGACGAGCCGGCCGTCCCGGGCCTCGATCCGTCCTACCCGGCCGGGCTCGCCCTGTCCCGGGACGGGCGCACGGCGGTCGTGGGCCGCTCCACGGACGACGAGGGCACGACGATCCACCTCGCCCGGGAGGGCGAGGACCCGGTGGAGATCTACCGGCACCGCGAGTCGGCGGGCGTCGGCGACCTCTCGCACGACGGCTCCCTGATCGCCGTCGAGCACACCGAGCACGGCGACGCCATGCACGCGGCGCTGCGCGTCCTGCGCCCGGACGGCACGCCGGTCGCCGAGCTGGACGACACCAAGGGCGGCACCGAGGAGCTGGGCCTGGAGGTGCTGGGCTTCGCACCGGTCGACGGCGACACCCGGCTGCTCATCGGCCATCAGCGCCGGGGCCGCTGGGAGCCGCTGGTGTGGGACGTGGCCACGGGCGAGGAGACCGACCTCGCCCTGGACCTGCCGGGCGACGTGAGCGCCGAGTGGTATCCGGACGGCTCGGCCCTGCTCATCGCCCACGGCTTCGAGGCCCGCAGCGAGCTGTTCCGCTACGACCTGGCGAGCCGCGAGCTGACCCGCATCCCCACCCCGCCCGGCACGGTCTCCGGCGCCACCGCCCGCCCCGACGGCAGCGTGGAGTACCTGTGGTCGTCGGCCGCCGAGCCGCCCGCCGTCCGCTCGACGTCCGGCGGCGTCGTCCTGGACCCGCCCGGCATGGCCTGCCCGCCGTCGGTGCCCGTGGAGGACGCGTGGGTGGAGGGGCCCGGCGGCCGCATCCACGCCCTGATCCAGAGGCCGGCGGGCGCGAGCGGCCCGCTGCCGACGGTCTTCGACCTGCACGGCGGCCCGACCTGGCACGACAGCGACTCCTTCGCCGCCGGCCCGGCCGCCTGGGTCGACCAGGGCTATGCGGTGATCCGCATCAACTACCGCGGCTCCACCGGCTACGGCCGCGCCTGGACCGATGCCCTGAAGCACCGGGTCGGCCTGATCGAGCTGGAGGACGTGGCCGCGGTCCGTGACTGGGCGGTCTCCTCGGGCCTCGCCGACCCCGCCCGGCTGATCCTCACCGGCGCCTCCTGGGGCGGCTACCTCACCCTGCTCGGCCTCGGCACCCAGCCCGAGGCCTGGACGGTGGGCATCGCGGTCGTGCCCGTCGCGGACTACGTCACCGCGTACCACGACGAGATGGAGGCCCTGAAGGCCATGGACCGCACCCTGCTGGGCGGCACCCCCGAAGAAGTCCCCGAGCGCTTCGAGGCCTCGTCCCCGCTCACGTACGTCGACGCGGTCAGGGCCCCGGTCTACATCTCGGCGGGCGTCAACGACCCCCGCTGCCCGATCCGCCAGATCGACAACTACGTCAAGCGCCTGGAGAGCAGAGGCGCGCCCCACGAGGTCTACCGCTACGACGCCGGGCACGGCTCCCTGGTGGTGGACGAGCGGATCAAGCAGGTGAGACTGGAGATGGACTTCGCGGCGAGGCACCTGGGCGGGTAGGGCGCCGGGCTCCCCGGAGGGTCAGCGCAGTTCCGCCAGTCCTCTGCGGGTCGCGGCGACCACGACACGGTCCCCCTTCTCCAGCACATGGTCCGGTGCCGTGTCGGTGCGTCCCTCCAGCGCCAGTACCCTCCAGGAACCGGCGCGGAAGGCCTGGCGTACCGTCCGGCCCTCCAGCTGGGGATGCCCGGCGACGTCGACCGCGGCGAACAGCAGCACCCGCCGCTCCACCGCGATGGCGCCCAGCACCTGCCGCCCCAGCATCGCCCCGGCGAACGCGGGCGCGGCCAGGTGCGTGACGCTGCGGCTCCGGGTGAGGGCGTGCGGGTAGGCGGCCCGCAGGGTGCGGTACACCGCGGTGGCGAAGTCGTCGTCGTACAGCCGCAGCACCACCCGCAGATCGGGCCGTACGTTCCGCGCGTACAGCACGGCCTCCAGGTTCGTGGTGTCCGCGCTGGTCACCGCCAGCAGTGCGTACGCCCGGTGGATCTTCGCGGACTCCAGCACCCCTTCCTGGGTGACGTCCCCGAGGACCACCGGCACCCGCAGCCGCCGCGCGGTCGCCAGTCCCCGCGCCTCCGGGTCGGACTCGACGCACACGACGGGGATGTTCAGCTCACGCAGCCGGGTCAGTACCCGGGTGCCGATCTTCCCGAGCCCGAGCAGCACCACGTGCCCGCCCAGGCCGCGCGGAGGTTTCCGCAGGGCGGAGGCCGTGCGGAAGGTGCCCAGCGCCTCCAGCACGGCTGCCAGCAGCACCGGAAGCAGCAGCAACCCGACGAGCCCGGAAAGGAGTTGGAGGATCTGCCGGCCCAGGGGCGCGCCGATGGCCGGGTTGTCGATCGCGAAGAGGTCCAGCAGGGTCAGATAGAAGGCACTGAGCGGATGCATCCCGGTCACCACCCACAGCGCGACGGCGAGCGCGACCACGCACGCCACCATGCCCGCCAGCGACCACCGCAGCCGCCGCGAGAACAGCGAGGCGAGCGGCGGCACCCCGCCCCGGCCGGGCGCGGCCGACTCGCCGCCGCCCGCCGAGGACACCTGCTCCAGCACCACCGCCGGCCGCCCGGCGGCCCGCCCCACCTCGTCGTCGTCCGGCAGCAGCCGGGGCTCCTGGTCCCCGCCGGCCTCGGGATCCGTGCCCGGCGGGGAGAGCAGGGCGAGGGTGCACAGTCCGGTGCCGGCCGTCGGCCGTTCGACGGCCCGCAGCAGCAGCCCCTCGGTCTGGACGACCTTGCTGGTGCCGGCGACGGCGGTGGCGGCCAGCGCGGGCGCGGCGGTGTCGGCGTCGGACAGCACGGTGGTGGAGGCGTCGGTGCCCCCGTCCCCGGCGGCCAACACGGCCGCCTGGTCGAGGAGTTCCTCGATGTGCTGGCCCAACCGCCGGTTGTAGAGCCGGAGGACGAGCCGCAGCCGCGGGTTGAGCCGGCGGGCGGTCAGCGCGGCCCGGATGTTGGTCTCGTCGTCGTCGAAGACGAGGGCGAGCGCGGCGGCCCGGTCCACTCCGGCCCGGGCCAGCACGGACTCGGTGATCTCGGCGGCCTCCAGCACCCGTTCGGCCTCACCGCCGCTGCCGTTGCCGGCCGCCGTCCCGGTCGCCCCGGCCCCGGCTCCGGTTCCCGAGCCGCTGCCGCCCCGGCTCACCGCGGCGTTCACCATCCGGTCGAACAGCGCGGCCGAAGCGGACCGGGCCCGTCCCACCACCGGAGGTCTGACGGTGCGTTCGTTCGGCGGCACCACGAGGGTGACCTGCTCGCCGTAGACGCCGCGCAACTCGGCGGCCAGCCGGTGCGCGAGCCCGTCGTCACCGCACACCACCATGTGCGGGGCAGTGGGCCCACCTTGATACGGAACGCTCGTCACGAGGGAAAAGACTGCCCCAAGGACAGGAGTGGTTCCGGCAGCGGGGTGAACACACACGGCACGATGCGCGTACTGACGGGGAGGGAGCGAGGAGACCCGGAGGTATCCACCCGTGGCCATCACCGAAGACGCCCCGCCCGGCGGGAAGGCCGTCCCCGACGGCGCACCGTCCGGCCCGGACGGCGGCCGCCGGCTCAGCTCCCCGCTGGTGCTGACGCTGGTCCTGCTCCTCGCGGTGCTCGCCCAGTCCCCGATCCGCGGGTTCCTCGGCACCCCGCTGATGCAGAGCTGGATGACGGTGTTCGTCGCGGTGACGCTCCAGGCGCTGCCCTTCCTCGTCCTCGGGGTCCTGCTGTCGGCGGCGATCGCGGTGTTCGTGCCGCCGTCCTTCTTCGCGCGCGCCCTCCCGAGCCGCCCGGCGCTGGCGGTTCCCGTGGCGGGGCTCGCGGGCGCGGTGCTGCCGGGCTGCGAGTGCGCCTCGGTCCCGGTGGCGGGCGCCCTGGTGCGCAGAGGAGTCACCCCGGCCGCCGCCCTGGCCTTCCTGCTCTCCGCCCCCGCGATCAACCCGATCGTGCTGACCGCCACCGCCGTCGCCTTCCCCCGCGACCCGGAGATGGTGCTGGCCCGGTTCGCCGCGAGCCTGCTGGTGGCCTGCGCGATGGGCTGGCTGTGGCAGCGGCTGGGCCGCACCGACTGGCTGCGCCCGCCGGCCCACGGCGCGCACGAGGGCGCGACCAGAGGGGAGTCGTTCTGGAACTCGGTACGGCACGACACCATGCACGCCGGCGGCTTCCTGGTCCTGGGCGCGATGGCCGCGGCCACGCTGAAGGCGGCCACCCCGGCGGACTGGCTGCGCGCGGCGGCCGGAAACCCCGCCTTCTCCGTGCTCGCCCTCGCCGTCCTCGCCGTACTGCTGTCCATCTGCTCGGAGGCGGACGCGTTCGTCGCGTCCTCCCTCACCCAGTTCTCCCTGACGGCCAGGCTGGTGTTCCTGGTGGTGGGCCCGATGATCGACCTCAAGCTGTTCGCGATGCAGGCCGGGACCTTCGGCCGCGCCTTCGCCCTCCGCTTCGCCCCCGCCACCTTCGCGCTGGCGATCGCGGGGGCGCTCGTGACGGGGGCGGTGCTGCTGTGAACCGCCAGGCCCAGTCCGCCGTCATGTTCCTGCTCGGCGCAGCCCTCCTCCACGCGGGCAGCACCGACCTCTTCCTGCGGTACGTCAAGGAGGGCCTGCGCCCGCTGCTGCTCGCCTCGGGCGCGGTACTGATCGCGGCGGCGCTGGCGACGGTCTGGTACGAGCGCCGACGCATCAGGGCCGCCGCCGCAAAGACGCACGCGCACCCCGAACCCCGCGTCTCCTGGCTCCTGTTGCTGCCCCTCCTCGCCCTCATCCTCATCGCCCCGCCCGCCCTCGGCTCCTACAGCGCCCTGCACTCCGGTACGGCCCTGCAGAAGCCGTACGCCCTCGACCCGCTGCCCGCCGCCGACCCGGCCCCCCTCACCGTGATCGGCTACGCCTCGCGTGCCGCCTACGGCCACGGCCGTTCCCTGCAGGGCCGCACGGTCCGCGTCACCGGTTTCCTCGCCCTGGACCCCTCGGGCGCGCCGTACCTGGTGCGCATGGCCCTCAACTGCTGTGCCGCGGACGCCCAGCCCGTCAAGATCGCCCTCACCGGCGACCTGCCCCCGGTCCTGCGCCCGGACGCCTGGCTGGAGGTGACCGGCACGTACAGCCCCCGGCTGATCCACGACCCGGTCAACGGCGGTCCCATCCCCTACCTGAAGGTCGGTTCAGCCAGACCGGTCCCGGTGCCCCACGACCCGTACGACGAGACCTGGAACACCTGATGTCGTGGTCCGGGCAGTGCCGGGCGCCTCTTCATTGCCGGAAACGGCACAGGAACATCCGGGTGTTGGTGCGCACAATCGAGGCGTGAACAGCTCTGACATCGTCTGCCGATCCCCCTGGAGACACGGCGTGCGGTGGTCCGTGCTGCTCGGGGCGGGCGGGGGACTGCTCGCCGGAGCGGGGCCGGGGTGCGCGGGCGTGCTGCCGGACACCCTCCCCCTCGTGCTGGTGACCCTGGGCGTCTGCATGGTGGGGGCCGCGATGTGGTCGCTGTACCTGGTGACGGGCTGGGCGCGTGCGGACGCGCACGGGCTGCACTGCTGGACGTTGCTGCGCCGCCGCAGCGTGCCGTGGCAGGAGGTCGCGGATCTGCTGGTCCGGGTGCAGACCCTGCCCCGGGGCGGGGAGAACCAGCGGGTCATGGTGGTGCTGCGCAACGGGCGCAGACTGCTGTTGCCCCAGCCGTCCGGCGTGGCGTACGGCAAACCGGCCTTCACCGAACGGCTGGCCGCGCTGCGCCGGCTGCACAGCCTGTACGGCACCCCCGGGTCGAGCCGGATCCGATATGTCACCGGCAAGAGTGTGGGCAGCGGCTGGGCGGGCCGGCTGTGTGCCTGCCTGCTGCTGCTCGTGGCGGCGGGTACGGCCGCGTGGTTCGTATCGGCCGCCACGGCGCACGAGCGGGCCTGGGAGCGTGCCGTGCCCTGCCCGGCCGGGGCGTCCGGCGCCGCGTCGTACGACTGCCTGTCCACCCTTCCGGCGGTGATCTCCCGGACGGATCCGCGCGGGCCGAAGCAGACCAGCTGGCTGTACTTCGCCCACGGCACCCCGACCGACCGGCTCGGGGTGTCCTCCGACGCCGCCCGGGCCTTCCAGGCCGGTGACCGGGTGGAACTCACCGTCTGGCACCGCCAGGTGATGAAGGTCGCCGGGCGGCGATATGTCTGGCACGACCACGTCATCACGGGCGGCAGCGTGGCCGTCACGGCGGCCGCGCTCGTCCTCGCCGCGGGGTATCCGGCGGCCCAGGTGCTGCTGCGGCTGCGCGGGCGGTGGCGTCGGCGGCCCGATGACGAGGTGCTGCCGTCGGATCTGCCGTTCGTGGGCGCCCTCGTCGGTACGGCCGCATGGCTGCTGCCGCTGTGCTACCTCCACCCCACGGACATGCTCGCTTCGACCGGACCGGTCACCTGGCTGGCCCTCGGTTCGCCGGTCTCGGTCGCCCTGTTCGCCCTGGCCTGGCGAGCCACCCGCTTCCCTGCTCCGCCGGACCCCGGAGCACCGCGGCCGGCGTAGGACGGCGGGCGGTGGGCCCGCCTACTGCCTGTCCTCTTCCCCGAGGGGGCCGAACCGCTCCAGGTCCCGCAGCCAGGCCTGGGCCGTGCCGTCCGACGGGGCGCGCCAGTCGCCGCGCGGGGACAGGGAGCCGCCTGCCGAGACCTTCGGGCCGTTCGGCATGGCCGAGCGCTTGAACTGGGAGAACGCGAAGAAGCGGCGGATGAAGACCTCCAGCCAGTGGCGGATCTGCGCGAGGTCGTAGGAACCTCGGTCGGCCTCCGGGAAGCCCGGGGGCCAGGCGCCGGACTCGGCGTCGTGCCAGGCGTGCCAGGCGAGGAAGGCGATCTTGGAGGGGCGGAAGCCGTAGCGCAGCACGTGGAAGAGGGTGAAGTCGTGCAGCGCGTACGGGCCGATCTTCGACTCGGTGGACTGCAGCTCCTCGCCGGGGACGAGTTCGGGGCTGATCTCGGTGTCGAGGATCGCGGCGAGGATCTTGCCGGTCTCCTCGTCGAACTGCTCGCTGCTGATGACCCAGCGGATCAGGTGCTGGATCAGCGTCTTCGGCACGCCGGAGTTGACGTTGTAGTGGCTCATCTGGTCGCCGACGCCGTACGTCGACCAGCCGAGCGCCAGCTCGGAGAGGTCGCCGGTGCCGAGGACGATGCCGCCGCGCTGGTTGGCGAGGCGGAACAGGTAGTCCGTGCGCAGGCCCGCCTGGACGTTCTCGAAGGTGACGTCGTACACCGGCTCGCCCGAGGCGAAGGGGTGGCCGATCTCCTTCAGCATCAGCCGCGCGGTCGGCGTGATGTCCAGCTCGGACGCGGTGACACCGAGGGCCCGCATCAGCCGGTGGGCGTTGTCCTTGGTGTGGTCGCTGGTGGCGAAGCCGGGCAGGGTGAAGGCGAGGATGTCGCTGCGCGGACGCCCTGCGCGGTCCATCGCCCGGGCGGCGACGATCAGCGCGTGCGTGGAGTCCAGCCCACCGGAGACGCCGATGACGACCTTCGGGCCGCCGATCGACGCGAGGCGCTGCTGGAGGCCCGCGACCTGGATGTTGTACGCCTCGTAGCAGTCCAGGGCGAGGCGGTCCGCGTCGGCGGGCACGAAGGGGAAGCGTTCGAGGCGGCGGCGCAGGCCCAGATCGGTCACCGGAGGGTCCAGCTCGAACGACACCGTGCGGAAGTCGCCGGTGCGCGCGGCGTGGGTGCGGCGGTTCTCGCCGAACGTGCCCATCCGCTGCCGCTCCTGCCGCAGCAGGTCGAGGTCCACGTCGGCCACCGCGTACTGCTCGCCGAGCGGGAAGCGTTCGGTCTCGGCCAGCAGCACCCCGTTCTCGTAGATCAGGGTCTGGCCGTCCCAGGACAGGTCGGTGGTCGACTCGCCGAGCCCGGCCGCCGCGTACACGTACGCGGCGAGACAGCGCGAGGACGCCGAGCGGCACAGCAGCTTGCGGTCCTCGGCCCGGCCGACCGTGATCGGGCTGCCCGAGAGGTTGACGAGGACGCTCGCCCCGGCGAGGGCCGCCTCCGCGCTCGGGGGCACCGGCACCCACATGTCCTCGCAGATCTCCGCGTGCAGCACGAGGCCGGGCACGTCCTGCGCGGCGAAGAGCAGATCGACGCCGAAGGGGACCTCGGCGCCGCCGAGCCGGATCGTCCCGCCGCGCTCGGCGTCGCCGCCCGCGATCTGCCGGCGCTCGTAGAACTCCCGGTAGTTCGGCGGGTACGACTTCGGTACGACGCCCAGGATCCGGCCGCGGTGCACGACCACCGCGCAGTTGAAGATCCGGTCGCGGTGGCGCAGCGGGGCGCCCACGACCAGCACCGGCAGCAGCTCGGCCGACTCGGCGACGATCCTGGCGAGCGCCTTCTCGACGTCGTCGAGCATGGCGTCCTGCAGCAGCAGGTCGTCGATCGCGTACCCGGACAGGCACAGCTCCGGGAACACGGCGACCGCGACGCCCTCCTCGGCACACCGGCGCGCGTGGCGCAGCACCGCCTCGGCGTTGGCGGGCGGGTCGGCGATGACGGTGTGGCCCGTACACGCGGCGACGCGCGCGAAGCCGTGCTGGTAGATCGACCAGAAGCTCAACGGGACCCCATTCCGAGTTTCCGAAGCGGTTTTCCTGCAAGAAGAAGCCTAAAGGCCGGGGTGGCGACCCCGGTCACCCACCGCCCACCTGCGGGTTTCAGCGTGCTGAAGCCCTGCCCGCCCGGCTGAAACCGGGTTGAAGCCGGTCTGAACCGCCCCGGCCGCACGCTCTGGGGCATGACGACGACGGAACACGAACTCGCGATCGCGGCCACCGGGTTGCGCAAGGCCTACGGGGACAAGACGGTCCTCGACGGCATCGACATCCAGGTGCCCGCCGGCACGATCTTCTCCCTGCTCGGACCGAACGGCGCGGGCAAGACCACCGTGGTCAAGATCCTTTCCACGCTGATCTCCGCCGACGGCGGCGCGGCGCGGATCGCCGGGCACGACCTCACCGCCGACGCCCAGGCGGTCCGGGCGGCCATCGGGGTCACCGGGCAGTTCTCCGCCGTGGACGGGCTGATCACCGGCGAGGAGAACATGCTGCTGATGGCCGACCTGCACCACCTCTCCCGCCGGGAGGGACGGCAGGTCGTCGCCGGTCTGCTGGAGCGCTTCGACCTGGTCGAGGCCGCGAGGAAGCCCGCCTCCACCTACTCCGGCGGCATGAAGCGCCGCCTCGACATCGCCATGACGCTGGTCGGCGACCCGCGGATCATCTTCCTCGACGAGCCGACCACCGGCCTCGACCCGCGCTCCCGCCACACCATGTGGCAGATCATCCGCGAGCTGGTCTCCGGCGGTACGACCGTCTTCCTCACCACCCAGTACCTGGACGAGGCCGACGAGCTCGCCGACCGCATCGCGGTGCTCAACGGCGGCCGGATCGTCGCCGAGGGCAGCGCCGACGAGCTGAAGCGGCTGGTCCCCGGCGGCCATGTGCGGCTCCGCTTCACCGACCCGGCGGGGTACGAGCGGGCGGCCACCGCACTGCGCGAGACCACCCGCGACGACGACGCGCTCAGCCTGCAGATCCCCAGCGACGGAAGCCAGCGCGAGCTGCGCGCCGTCCTCGACTGGCTCGACGCCGCCGGCATCGAGGCCGACGAGCTGTCCGTGCACACCCCGGACCTGGACGACGTGTTCTTCGCCCTGACCGGCAGCAGCACCCTTCCCGCCCAGTCCAGCACCAAGGAGACCGCCCGATGAGCACCCACGCCCTCCGCGACAACCTCACCATGCTCCGGCGCAACCTCCTGCACGCGCGCCGCTATCCGTCCCTCACCCTGAACCTCCTGCTCACCCCGGTCATCCTGCTGCTGCTCTTCGTCTACGTCTTCGGCGGCGTGATGAGCGCCGGCATCAACGGCGGTCACGCGGACCGGTCCGACTACGTCGCCTACCTCGTCCCCGGCATCCTCTTCCTGACCGTGGCCATGACCTCGCTCGGCACCGCGGTGTCCGTGTGCACCGACATGACCGAGGGCATCATGGCCCGGTTCCGCACCATGGCGATCTCCCGCGCCTCCGTGCTGATCGGCCATGTCATCGGCAGCGTGATCAAGACGTTGGCGGCCGTGGTGCTCGTCCTGCTCATCGGGCTGGCCATCGGCTTCCGGCCGAACGCCACGCCGGTGGAGTGGCTCGCGGCGGCCGGGCTGATGGCGCTGGTCTCCCTCGGACTGACCTGGATCGCGGTCGGCATGGGCCTGGTCAGCCCCAACCCGGAGGGCGCCAGCAACATCGGCACCCCGCTGGTCATGCTGCCGTTCCTGTCCAGCGCGTTCGTGCCGGTGGACGCCATGCCGGGCTGGTTCCGCTGGTTCGCCGAGTACCAGCCGTTCTCGCCCTTCATCGAGACGCTGCGGGGGTTGTTGCTGGGGAGCGGGATCGGCACGACGAACGCCGTGCTGGCTCTGGCGTGGTGTGTGGGGCTGAGCCTGCTGGGCTACTTCTGGGCCAAGGGGCAGTTCAATCGTGAGCCGCGGGGGTGAACGCCCCTGACGGGGTGCTCAGTTCCCGCAGTGCCTCCGCGCGTAGTTCCTCCCGGTTCAGGGTGGCGTACCTCGATCTCGCGTCGGCGTACGCCGCCCTGTCGGCGTTCTCGGCGGCCTCCCGGGAGCGGGACAGGGACAGGGTGGGGAACTCCCGCACCGCCGGCATCCGTTCCGCGAGCGCCAGCAGCCGTACCGCGCCCGCCTCGCCCCGGGCCAGGGCGGTGAAGCCCAGCGCCAGCACCACCGTGCCGTGGACCGGCAGTTCGACCGGAGCGCCCTCCGCCGGGGTGCCGTCCGCAGGGGTGCCGGACAGCATGCCGAGCAGCCACTCCCGCAGTTCCTCGGCGAGGCCGGCCACCGGCTCCAGCCGGCCGGCCTGTGCGTGCGCCGCCAGCGCGGCCGAGCGCAGCTCCAGCGACCACGGCTCCACGAACGGGTCACCGACGTGCAGCAGGCCGACCTCCCGTACGTGCGCGACCGCTTGGCGCCACAGCCCGAGTCCGACCTCGGTCAGCCCCCGGGCCAGCGCGATCTCCGCCCTGGTCGGCAGGTCGGAGGAGAAGACCTGGGCGGACTCCGGCGGCTGGTCCAGCGCCGCGAGGCCCAGCCAGTACTCCGCCTCCTCGACGTCCCCGCGCTGCAGGCAGGCGAGCACCAGTCCCGAGTGGACCCCGACGGAGTCCGACCAGTCGCCGTACCGGTTGAACTCGCCGAGCGCCTCCAGCGCGGCCCGCAGATGGTCGTACGCCTCCGCACCCCGCTCGGACTGCAGGCACAGCTCGCTGATCCGCCCGTGACTGAGCAGCGCCGTGGCCGGATTGCCGAGCGGTTCCAGCGCCCGCAGCATCCGGCGGGCGTACGCCAGCGCGCGTTCCGTGTCGAGCTGGGCCTCCCAGACGTAGCTCGCCACGCAGGCCGCGACGCCCGCCAGCAGGGGCGCCTCGGACGCGCAGAGCTCCTCCAGCCGCTCGTACCGCGGCGGGTGCATGTCCGGTACGGCGCACAGCACGATCGCGAGCGCCCGCACCACGGTGTCCGGCGGCGCGGGCGGCAGCCGGCGCAGGGTCACCAACTGCCGTACGGCGTGCGGGCCGTGGCCCATGAAGAGGCTCGCCGTGCACACGACCGCCGCGCTGCGGGTCGGCTCGACGTCGTCCGGGCCGGGGCGGAACCGGGACAGCGGCCCGCCGGTCTCGGCGACGAGGGCGGTGAGCCGGAGGTAGTTGGAGTCGGTGGCCCACAGGGAGGCCAGTACGGCGGTGACGGCGGCCGTGCTCGGCCCGTCCTCGCGGGCCAGGGCGTGCCGCAGCGCCAGCAGGAGGTTGTCCTGCTCGGCCCGGATGCGCAGCCAGGTGGCTGCGGGGTCGTGGCTGAGCAGCGCGTCGTGGTGGGCGCGGCCGAAGTCGCGCGCCCAGGTGAGGAACCGGTCGGTGACCGGCTCCTCCTCACCCGCATCGGCGCGCTTGGCCGCGCCGAACTCCCGCAGGGTCTCCAGCATGTGGAAGCGCACCCCGGAGGGGCTGTCGTCCACCTTGATCAGGGACTGGCCGGCCAGCTGCTCCAGCAGTGCCAGGGTGTCCCCGGTCTCGCCGAGGACGTACTCCGCCGCGTCCTCGGCGAAGCCCCCGGGGAACACGGACAGGGCGCGCAGGGCCGCCTGGCCGTCGGGGTCCAGGAGGTTCCAGCTCCAGTCGACCACGGCCCGCAGGGTGCGATGCCGCTCGGGCGTGTCGCGGGCGCCGCCGCGCAGCAGGGCGAAGCGGTCCCGGAGGCGGTCGCAGATGTCGGCCACGGACAGCACGCGTACCCGGGCCGCGGCCAGTTCCACGGCGAGCGGCAGCCCGTCCAGGTGCCGGCAGATCTCGGCGACCAGGTCCGGGGGGAGTTCCACGCCGGGCCGGGCGGCCCGCGCCCGCTGGGTGAAGAGCTCCACCGAGGTGGCCTGGGACAGCTCCGGCAGGGCGTACACGGACTCCGAGCTCAGTCCGAGCGGGGCCCGGCTGGTGGCCAGGACCCGCAGCTGACTGGACCGCGACACGAGCGCCTGGACGAGTGCGGCCGCGCCCGCGACGACGTGCTCGCAGTTGTCCAGCACCAGCAGCGCGGGACCGGCGCCCAGTGCGGCGAGGATGCCGCTGACCGCGTCCCCGCCGCCGCTGAACTGCCGGCCCTCCCCGGCGCCGACCGCCGAGGCCACCTCACCGGGCACGTCGTCGTCGGCGGTGACGCCGGCCAGCGGGACGAAGTGCACCACGGGCTGCTCGGCCGCGCGGCTCACCGCGTGCGACAGGCGGGTCTTGCCCAGTCCGCCGGGGCCGGCCACGGTGACCACCCGGGCCTCGCGCAGCAGCCCGGCCACGGCGGCGAGGTCGGCGTCCCGGCCCAGCAGCGGGTTCGGGTCGTGCGGCACGCCGTGGCGGACCGGTGGCGCGTCCGCGGTCAGGAGCTCCTGGTAGACCGCCTTGAGACCGGGGCCGGGATCGGTCCCCAGTTCCTCCCGCAGCCTGCGGCGGCAGGCGTCGTACCGGGTCAGCGCGGCGGCCCGGCCGGCGGTCGCGGCCTCGCAGCGCAGCAGCTCCGCCAGCACCTCCTCGTCCCGCGGCAGCTCCCGCGCCAGTTCGGCCAGGGGGGCCGCGGCCTCCTCCCGCCGCTCCAGCCGGGCGAGCGCGAGCGCCCGGGAGCGGACCAGCGCGCGGTGCGCCCGGAGCCGTACGGTCCGCAACGCCACCACCGGGTCGTGCAGATCCTCTCCGGCCGCGGCGCCCGTGTTCCCGTCCCACAGGGCCAGCCCGGCCTCGGCCTCCGCCAGCGCGCCCCGGTGATCGCCCGCCCGGGCGCGCCCGGCGGCGGCCGCCTCGTGCAGCAGCAG
Source organism: Streptomyces puniciscabiei (assembly GCF_006715785.1). Lineage (NCBI taxonomy): Bacteria > Bacillati > Actinomycetota > Actinomycetes > Kitasatosporales > Streptomycetaceae > Streptomyces > Streptomyces puniciscabiei. The sequence goes on along the minus strand of NZ_VFNX01000001.1, from coordinate 2,832,495 downwards.
CGCGGAGCTGTCGATCTGAGTCTCGTCCAGGGCCAGCCGGTAGCCGGCCGGCGTGCTCACCACCAGCTCGGCACCCAGCTGCGCCCGCAGCCGGGACACGAGGATCTGTACCGCCTTGCCCGGCCGCTCGGGCAGCTCCTCGGTCCACAGCCCCTCCACGAGCCGGCCCGTGCTGCAGCCGGTCCGCGGCTCCTCCGCGAGCAGTGCCAGCAGCCCGCGCAGCCGGGGCGCGGTGATCTCCCGGCCGCGGCAGGAGACTTGGGACAGCAGGGTCAGCTCGGTGGTCACCCGTGCAGGTTAGCCAGAAGTCAGCGGAGCCCCGAGGCCCGGAGCACCGCCCGCGCCGTCTCGTCGTCGATGCGGTGGCCCAGGCGGTCCAGGACGTCGGCTCCCTGGCGCAAGGTGCCGCGTTCCAGGGAGCGGCGCACGCCGGTGTCGAGTTCGTGCCAGAGCAGGGGGTTGGCGGTGAGGACGCGGGGGTCGAGTTCCAGGCGGTGGCCGTGGACGTCCCGCAGGACCAGGTGGGAGGAGGGGCCGTCGTACTGCCGTACGGAGGTCAGCGCGTCCGTGCGCACCACACGCCGGCGCCAGGGTGTGCGGACCGCGAGCCAGCCGGCGCCCGCGCTCACCCGCTGGGGGAGCAGGACGGCGCCCACCGCGGCCGACAGGGCGATCCAGAGCAGGGCGCGCAGGGGCGTCAGGCTTCCCGCGTCCCAGTCGACCAGGAGGCTCAGGGCGCAGAAGGCCAGGGCGCAGGTGAACGCCAGCCGGGCGCTGCCACGCCAGTGGCGGTCGCCGGCCGAGCCTGGCGGTCCGCTCCGTCGCATGACACCGACGCTAGGTGCCCGTGCGGGGTACGGCGGCCCTTGCATACGGGCTTCTAGCGCCGTACGGCCGCATCTTGACGGGTTGCTGACGCGGTGGCGGCCCGCCCGGCCCTCAGCCGGTGTGCACGCGGGGGCGCAGGGGCCGGTTCGGTTCCGCCTCGCGCAGCACCTCGCGGGTGACGGGGGCGACCTCGCCCTGGCCGAAGAGGAAGAATCGCAGGAAGTTGGCGAAGGGGTTGCCCTCGGTCCACTCGAAGTAGATGTGCGGGGTGCAGCCGGTCGTGTCCCGGGCGTGCAGGAGCAGCGCCGCCAGGGCGTTGGAGATGGAGGAGTGCTCGAGGGTGAGGACGCGGTAGCGGTCGTGCAGGACCTCGCCGCGTACGGTCATGCCCGCCTCGAACTCGGAGGGGTCGGTGACCGTGACCTCGACGAAGACGAAGTCCTCCGTGGCCGGGATGTCGTTGTCGGCCCGGATCTGCTCGATCTTGGCGCGGTACGCGGCCTGGTCGCGGCGGCCGGGCTTGTTCGCGATGAAGCGGATACGGCGGTGCGACATGTCCCGGATGAATCGTTCCGCCATGGCGTCCAGCTCGATGCGGGTCACACGCAGCTCGAAGGCGCGGGCCAGCCGGGACAGGAAGGAGACGAGCATGATGCCGACGATGAAGCAGGCGCCGATCTTCACACCGTCCGGCCGCTCGATGACGTTCGCGACGGTCACGTAGAGCAGGACCGCGGCGACGGCGCCGAAGGCCGCGGTCCAGCCGCGCTCCCCGGCCCGGCGGGAGGCGATGGTCACGGCGATCGCCGCGGAGGACATCAGGACCAGCACGCCGGTGGCGTACGCGCCGCCCTGTGCGTCGACGTTGGCGTCGAAGATCCAGGTGACCAGGAAGGCGACGAGGGTGAAGACCATGACCATCGGGCGTACGGCGCGGGCCCAGTGCGGGGCCATGCCGTAGCGGGGCAGGTAGCGGGGCATGAGGTTGAGCAGGCCGGCCATCGCGGAGGCGCCGGCGAACCACAGGATGGCGATGGTGGACAGGTCGTAGACCGTGCCGAAGGCGCTGCCGAGGTACTCGTGGGCGAGGTAGGCCAGCGCGCGGCCGTTGGCCTTGCCGCCGGGCTTGAAGTCGTTCGCCGGGATCAGCACCGTGGTGATGAAGCTGGTGGCGATCAGGAACACGCTCATGATGAGCGCGGCGGCCGTCAGCAGTTTCTTCGTGTCCCGGATCCGGCCGGTCGGCTTCTCCTCGGTGTCCTCGGGATCTCCCTGGACGTGCGGCATGACGGCGACACCGGTCTCGAAGCCGGACAGGCCGAGGGCGAGTTTGGGGAAGACCAGCAGGGACACGCCGATCATGGCGAAGACGGTGCCGTGCTGGGTGGTCAGGGCGCTGGTCCAGTCGGTGACCAGGTGCCCGGCGGTGAGCACGTGCCACAGCCCGACCACCACGACCACGGCGTTCAGGGCGAGGTAGACCACCACCAGGGCGACGGCGACGCCGATCGCCTCCAGGAAACCCTTGAGGAACACCGCGCCCAGCAGCGCCACCAGCAGCAGGGTGATGATCATCTGCTGTCCGTGCAGGGTGTGGGTCAGATGCGGGTTCTCGATGAGGTGGGTGGAGGCGTCGGCGGCCGACAGGGTGATGGTGATCAGGAAGTCGGTGGCGGCGAAACCCAGCAGGGTCAGGACGAAGAGCTTGCCCTTCCAGAAGGACAGCAGCCGCTCCAGCATGGCGATGGAGCCCTCGCCGTGCGGGCTCTCCTCCGCCACGCGGCGGTACACCGGGAGGGCGCCCGCCAGGGTGACGACGACGAGGACGAGGGTGGCGACCGGGGAGAGCAGGCCGGCCGCGAGGGCGGCGATGCCGGGCTGGTAGCCGAGGGTGGAGAAGTAGTCGACGCCGGTCAGGCACATCACGCGGTACCAGCGCTGGCCCCGGTGCGGAGGTTCCGGCTCGGCGTGCGGGCCGGTGTGACCCCCCGCCTTGCCCATGTCGGACAACCCCTCCAGCATCCAGGCCCGGAGGCGGCCGGTATGCGGAGGGTGTTGGGTCGTGGCCATCGGCGTGCTCCTGATGTGCCGCTGTGCCGCTCGGCGTGGGGTTCGTGAGGTTCCGGCCGTCACGCCGCTGCGCCACCAGCCTAAGCAGACGGTGACACGCGGGCCCCCGGGCCAGGACGCCGGTGGCGTCAAGCTTCCGTCAAGACCGGCGGGGGCGGACATGACCAGCCACAACGCGCCCGCGGCCGGAGAACCGGCCGTCGCGTCCCTCACACATCCGACAGCCGGGCCTCCTCGAGGTCCAGGGCCCGCTGCAGCCGGCGGCGCGTCGTGTCACTGATGGCGTGGTTGTCGTACAGCCGCTGGAGTTCGCCGCTCTCGACGGCGATCAGGTCGCGCCGCAGCTGGCGGTAGACCAGGTCGGCGGACTCGGCGGGGACGCCGCCGTCGCTCCGGGAGAGGCGGTCGCGGGCGTCGTCGAGGCGGGCGGTCAGGCCCCGGCGCAGGCGGTCCAGGACGACCTCGGGCACGACCTCCAGCTCCGCGAGCTCCTCCAGGCGCGCGAGGCCCGCGTGAGCGAGGTGGGAGCGGGCCTCGGCCTCCTCGCGCGCGGTGTGGGCGGGCTCCAGGGCGATGCCGGAGGCGCGGACCACCGGGGCGAGGGTGAAACCCTGGACGACGAGGGTGACGACCACGACCGAGGTGGTCAGGACCAGCACCAGCGGGCGGTCGGCGAGCGGCGTGCCGTTCTTCGCGACCTCGGGGATGGACAGCGCGGCGGCCAGCGGCATCACACCGCGCGTGCCTGCCCAGGTCAGCACCATCGGGACGCGCCAGTTCAGCCGGGCGACCCCGCCCTCGCGCTGCACGACCGCCGACAGCGGAGCCAGCCACAGCAGCCGTACGGCGACGAGGGTCGCGGCGACGGCGAGGGCGTACAGCGGCCAGGACCGGTCACCGTGGGCCAGCGCCCGCACCTGGGAGGGCAGGGCCAGCCCGATCAGGCTGAAGACGACACTCTCCAGCAGGAACACGACCGTGCCGTACACCGCGTGCAGCTGGAGGCGTATGCGGGCGTTGGTCAGCCGGTCGCCCCGGCCGCCCAGCACCACCCCGGCGACCACGCAGGACGTCACCCCGGAGGTGTGCGCGACCTCCGCGAGCAGATAGGCGGCGTACGGGGTGACGAGGGCGATCACCGTCTCCAGGACCGGGTCCTCGGTGCGCCGCCGGATCAGGGTGACCACTGCGGCCACCGCCGTGCCGATCACCGTGCCGCCGCCCGCGAGCAGGAAGAACTCGCCGGTCGCCGCGCCCCAGCTCGCGGCGGCCGAGGCGATGGCGATGCCCGCCGCCACCCGGACCAGCACCAGCGAGGTCGCGTCGTTGAACAGGCTCTCCGCCTGCACGAGGACCTGCACTCTGGGGGGCAGGGCGAGCCGGCGGCCGAGGGCGGTGACCGCCACCGGGTCGGTGCTGGCCAGCACCGCGCCCAGGACGAACGCCATCTCCCAGGACAGGGGGGTGACCAGGGCGGCCACGGCCGCGACGGCCGCCGCGGAGGCGAGCACCAGGCCGATGGCGAGGATCCCGACCGGCTTCCACACCGCCCGCAGCTCCCGCCAGGGCATGTCCTCGGCGCTCGCGTACAGCAGGGGCGGCAGGACGACGAGGCCGATGATCTGGGGGCTGATCCGGATCTCGGGGGTACCGGGCAGCAGCGCCACCGCGAGACCGGCGACCACGAGCAGGGAAGGGGCGGGAATGCGCCAGCGGCGCGCGAAGGTGGCGACCACCGTGGCGAGGACCACGAGGGCGAGAACCGTACCGACGCTGCGCATGCCGTTCCCTGGAAATGCGGAAGGGATTGCGGAAGCCGCTCCGGCTCCCGGCCGACCAGACTTCCCGGCACACCGGTTCTCACCCTATCGGGCGAGGTCACGTCAAAACAGTGTCAAGGCCCAGGAACCGAGGCCGAGGCACCGCTCAGCACGGCACGTCGACCGTGACCGCCGCCCCGCCCCCCAGGTTCTCCGCCCGTACGGCACCCCCATGCGCCACGGCCACCGCCTGCACGAACGCGAGCCCCAGCCCCGATCCCTCGCTCGTCCGGCTGGTCTCCGCGCGGGCGAAGCGGTCGAAGGCGCGCGGCAGGAACTCGGGCGGGAAGCCCGGCCCCTCGTCGGTGACGGACAGCCGCAGCCGGCCCTCGTGGGCGGTGGCCGTGACGCGGACGGTCCCGTCGGCGTGCCGCAGCGCGTTGTCGACCAGGTTGCCGATGGCGGGCACCAGCCAGCGGGCGTCGACATGGACGACGGTGTCCGCCGCGTGGGCGGTCAGGCCCCGCCCGGCCCGTTCGGCGGTGCGCAGCTGCGGGGCCACGGCGGTTTCGACCAGGTCGGCCAGTCGTACCGGTGCCCGTGCGATGCGGCCGGTGCTGCCGAGTTCCTCCAGATCCAGCAGGGCGTTGGAGAGGTCGATCAGGCGCTGGACCTCCGCGTCCACGGAGCGCAGGGTCTGGTTGAGCTCCTCGGCGGAGCGGGGCCGGTGCAGCGCGACGTCGACCTCGGCCCGCAGCAGGGACAGCGGGGTGCGCAGCTCGTGGCTGGCGTCCGCGACGAAGCGGCGCTCGCGAACCGCCGACGCCTGCAGGCGGTCGAGCATGCGGTTGAGGGTGTGGCCCAGCCGAGTGATCTCGTCGTCGCGGTCGGCGGGCACGTCCAGGCGCAGGTTCGGCCCGCCGCCGGCGAGGGCGGCGGCCGCGGTGCGGTACCGCTCGACGGGGCGCAGAGCGGCGCGGGCCGTGCGGTAGCCGACGTACGAGGCGGCGATCAGGGTCAGTCCGGAGGCGAGCGCGAGCTGGGCGAGGAGTTCCCGCAGGGCCTCGTCACGGTGGCCGCGGCGGACGGCGGCGACCACGACGCGGGTCGCCGTGCCGGCCCGGACCCGCTCGGCCTGCAGGCGCAGCGTGTCCGGAGTGATCGGCAGCAGGGAGCCGATGTCACGGCGTACCGCGTGTCCGCGTACGGCGGCGTCGCGTTCGGCGGGAGTGAGCAGCGCGCGACGACCCACGGCGGCACTGGATGCGAGGACCCGGCCATGGGTGTCGAGGACCTGGCAGAGGCTGCCGCTGGGGCCCGGTGGTAGCGCGGCGCCGACGCGCACGGCCCGGTCGAGGCTGTGCCGGTAGGCGGCCAGGTCGTCGCTGAGCTGGCGGTCGAGGGCGCTCTGCACCCTCCAGTAGACCAGCGCGGCCGCCGCGGTCAGGACGAGGGACATGGTGACGGCGACGGCCAGCACGAGCCGGGTGACGACGGGCAGCCGGCCCAGCCGGGCACGCAGCCGGCCGAGCGGAGTCACGGGGCGGTCTCCAGGCGGTAGCCGCGCCCGCGCAGGGTCGTGATCGTCGTACGGCCGAAGGCCCGGTCGACCTTCGCGCGCACCTTGGAGACGTGCACGTCGATGGCGTTGCTGCGCAGGTCGGTCTCGCCGTCCCACACCTCGTCCAGCAACTGCAGCCGGGTCACCACGCACCCGGCGTTCTCCATCAGCACCCGCAGTACGTCGAACTCCCGCCGGGACAGCTCGAGTTCGCTGTCCGCACGCCAGGCACGCTGCTGCTCGGGGTCGAGGACCAGGTCGCCGACCTTCAGGCGGCCGGAGCCGTCGGGGCGGCGCCGGGAGATCGCCCGCAGCCGTGCCAGCAACTCCTCCAGGGCGAACGGTTTGACCACGTAGTCGTCGGCGCCGGCGTCCAGACCGGCGACCCGTTCGCTGATCGCGCCCCGCGCGGTGAGGAGGACGACGGGCACGTCGACGCCCTCGTCGCGCAGTGTCCGGCACACCGCGAGCCCGTCCATCCCCGGCAGCATCACGTCCAGCAGGACCGCGTCCAGCCGGGGGTCGCGGGCGGCGGCCAGTCCCGAGGGGCCGTCGTAACGGCCCTCTGCGGTGTGCCCGGACTCGGTGAGGTAGCGGACGACGAGGTCGGTGAGGCGGGTCTCGTCGTCGACGACCAGGTAGTGCATGGCGGTCAGGCTAACCGCCCTCACCCCCGGCCCCGGGCGCCCGGATGGCTTCATGGTCTGTTCATGTGACATCCCTACCTTCCTTCACGTCGCGGCGCTCCGCGGACCGCGACCGGTCCGCCGTCCGACGCGCCGGGACGGAAGGGACAGCCATGGACGCACTGGTGCTCGCCGCCAAGGGCATCACCACACACATCGCCCCCACAGACCTCCTCATACGCGGCGGCCTCGATGTCGTCGCCCTGATGGTCCTGGTCGGCCTGCTCTACCGGCGCCGCCCCAGCGCACCGGCGATGCCGCTGGTCCTGGTCGTGCTGAACGTAGGCCTGTTCGCGGCGATGGGCACGATCAGCGCGGGCAAGTTCCCCGCAGGGGTCGGCTTCGGGCTGTTCGGCATCCTCTCGCTGGTGCGGCTGCGCAGTGCCGCCTTCACCCTGCGCGACGTCGCCTACACCTTCGTGTGCCTGGTCATCGCCCTGTGCACCGGGCTTCCGCAGCGCGACAGCTGGCTGGTGATCGCGCTGGACGCGGTGGTGCTGCTGGCGGTCCTGCTGGTGGACGACCCCCGCGCCTACCCGCCGCCGGCCCGCACGGTGAAGCTGACCCTGGACCGGATCTACGACGACCCCTCCCTGATCGCCCACGACGTCGCGTTCCGCTTCGGACAGGCTCCGCTGTCGGTCGAGGTGGACGAGGTCGACTACGTCCGTGAGACCACCCGCGTCTCCGCCCGCTACCCAGCCGCACCGGGCGAGACCGCCGGCGCCCAGGACGGCGTACCGGGCGAACCCGAACCCGGCCCCGCCGCGGACGCCGGGCCGCGCGAGCAGGTGACCGTCGGATGACCTCCTCGCTCGCGGCCGCCCTCGGCCTCACCGCCCTGCGCGGCGCCACGCTCGCCGAGGTCGACGCGGCGGCCGCGCTCCAGCACCGCACGGACCGCAAGTACCTGCTCCCCCTCGACCGCGCCCGCGAGCTCGTCATCCGGCTCGCCGACAGCCACCACGTCCTCGACCTGGCCGGCCGTCGTACGACCGGCTACTTCAGCACCTACTTCGACACCGACCAGCTCGGGGCCTGGCGGGCCCATGTCCAGGGCCGACGCCGGCGCTGGAAGGTCCGCACACGCCTGTACGCGGAAGACGGGCTGTGCCGGGTGGAGGTGAAGACGAAGGACGGCCGGGGGGCCACCGTCAAGCACGCCCTCGGGACCGCCGCCGAGGACTACGGCCGGCTGGATGCCCGCGCCGCCGAGTTCGTGGACCGGGTGCTGCGCGAGGCGGACATCCCGGTCACCACCGCGGCACTCTCCCCCGCCGCGGAGATCCGCTACGTCCGGGCGGCCCTCGCCGACCTGGACCGCGGCACGCGCGTCACCCTCGACGGCGGCCTCACCTGCCACCACGGCGACCGCACCGCCGCCCTCGACCCGGGGCACGTCCTCGTGGAGACCAAGGGCGGCGCCCGGCCCGCCCCCGCCGACCGGCTCCTGCTGCGCCTGGGCGCACGGTCGGTCTCCCTGAGCAAGTACGTCGTCGGCCGGTCCCTGCTCACCCCCGGGCTGCCCGACAACGACGTACGCCGGCTCGTCCGCGCCCACTTCACCACCGAGGCGAGCCCCGCCCCGCTCCTGGAAAGGACCCCCGCCGCATGAACGTCCTGCGCGGCATCAAATGGCCGTACGCCGTCATCGCGGTGGTCGCCCTGGCCGCCGCCTCCTTCGGCCTGCTGCGACCGCAGCTGGCCGCGCTCGGCTTCCCCGGGCTGAAACTCTCGGCGACCGACCGCATCAAGCAGAGCCCGCCCCCGGCGCTCTTCGCCGACTCCGCGATCGCGCCGATCGGGAAGTCGGCCGGCGCGCAGCGGCAGAAGGCCGACGCCCTCTTCGCCCAGTGGAAGAAGGCGCACGGCACCACCCGCGACGACAAGGCGTTCGCCGCCTGGGCCGCACAGCAGGTCCCCGCGCCGCCCGCGGCGAAGCAGCGCACCGCCGAACTTCACCAGGTCCAGGCCCTCGCCAAGACCCGTACGGCCGCAGGGAAGAAGGCGGCCGCCTGGCTGGAGCTCAACGGCAAGAAGGACATCTGGAAGCTCTACCTCCACGACCAGGCCCAGCTCGTCCCTGCCGCGCGGGGCAACGCGGAGAAGGCCGAGCTCAAGGCGGCCCTGACGCTGGCCAAGACGATCAGCGACCAGCTGGCGGCCAAGGACGAGCAGCCGGCCCCGTACGTCCTGGACCCGACCCTGCGCCCGGACAAGCACCTCACGCCCGGCGCCAAGGGCCCGTACTCCTACCCCTCCCGGCACGCGGCGCGGTCGGCCGCGGCCGTCACCATCCTCAGCGCCCTCTCCCCGCACCGGGCCGGGGAGTACGAGTGGATGCGGGCCCAGGTCCTCTACTCCCGCCTCTACATGGCCGGTCACGTCACCAGTGACCTGACGGCCGGAACCCTGCTCGGCGACCTGATCGGCGACTACGAACTCGCGATCGGCGGGCACTGACAGGGGGGGTGCGCCCTGGCCGTGATCGCGGCCAGGGCGCTTCGTCGGCTCAGCCGACGTGCAGGGTGAGGGACGCGGTGTGCAGCTTGCCGCCGGTCTGGAACTGGAGGAACATCCGCCAGTTTCCGGACTGGGCGAACTCGGCGTGGAAGCCCAGCGCCGGCCCGCCGTGGCCGCCGTCGACCTTCGTCTCCGGGTGGAGGTGGGCGAAGGCGAGGTCGCCCTGGTGGAAGGCGGTCAGGTGGGCGTAGGTGTCGAGGTACGGCTGCAGGTCGGTGACCGGCTTGCCGTTCCTGGTGACGGTGGCGGTCAGCTGGTGCGCCATGCCCGCCATCGGATCGCCCTTCACCGTGACGGTGTAGCCGTCGACGGTGGCGGTGCCGGACGCCTTCGGCAGGGACGAGGTCATCGCCATGCCGGGCACGTTCACGGTGCGGCTGAGCACGAAGTCCTTGCCCTTGCCGGCGCCGCTGTCCGGGCTGAAGGAGGCGTACATCCGCCAGGTGCCCGGCCGCAGCGCGGCGAGCGGCGCGGTCCAGGTGCCGTTCCGGGCCATGCTGGGGTGGACGTGCTGGAAGCCGGTGAGGTCGGAGCGGATGGCGTAGAAGTGCATCCGCCTGGTCTGGTCGACGGCGAAGGCGGTGACCGGCCTGCCGTCCGGGCCGGTGACGGTGAAGCGGTACTCCGTCGCCCTGCCGGCGGGGAGGCCGGCGGCCGTGGCCGTCATCGTGTAGCCGTCCTTCGCGGCGGCGAGGCCGTTGCCGGTGGACGTGGTGCCCATGCCGGGCATCGACGCCATGTCGTCGGACGACCCCGAGGGCGACGGCGAGGCGCTGTGCTGCATGCCGGCCATGCCGGAGTCGTGGCCCTTGTCGGAGCCGGCGCCGGAGCCGCCGCAGGCGGCCAGGGTCAGGGTGAGCGCCGCGGTGGCGGCGGCCGCCGCGAGGGCGCGGCGGGGCATGCGGAAACGCTGGGACATGAGTGTGTCTTTCCAGGTGGGCGCCGGGATGCGGCGCTGCTGAACGTGGCAGAGCCGTGCGGGACCGCGGCGAGAAGCCGGATCCCGGGGGTCCTGTCACGTCCGCGCGACGCACACCTGGAGCAGGAGTTGACGCCCGCCGTCCGGTGGCCCCCGGCGCCGGGTGCCGTCGGAGCCCGGCCGGTTCCACGGCAGCAGGACGGCGGCCGGGAACACGAGGACGCCCGCCGCGAGCGGCGGCGGCGGAATCTCGGACCGGGGTGTCGTGGCCACGCACAGCGCGCCCCGCATGACCTCGTCCGCCCGGGTGCCGGCCATGGCGGCCGCGCCCGTGGTGTGACGGGCGGCGTGCGCGGCCGTCGCGCCGGACGCCGGTGGCATGGTGTCCGGGTGCGCGGTCATCGGGGCGGACGCCGGGTGCGGGACGGCGGTGTCCGCGACCGGCATGGTGCCGTGGCAGCCGCCCGCGGCCGCTGCCGGGCCGCCGTGCATGAGGAACAGCCCGAGCAGGACGGCGACCAGAACGGAGGCCCGCACCGACCGACGGATGCGGGCCCCGGCCGTGCCGGCGGCGGACTGCGCGAGGATCACGCACTCCACCTTACGGGGACCTACGACGGCGAACCCGGGAAGCCGGCCGTACGGGGGAGGACCGGTGGCGCGGCCCAGAGGTGTTCAGCGGCCGCGCGGCGGGCCCTGGACGTGACCCGTCCGGGGCCCCTGTGCTGCCGTCGGCGTTACGGCGTGCGGGTCTTCCAGATGCCGCGGCCGTGTGTGGCCACGTACACCCGGCCGCCGTCGGGGCTCGGCGAGAGGTAGACCGCCGGTGAGGTGGGCAGTCCGGTGCCCAGGTGTGCCCAGTGGCCGGTCGAGGTGCCGGTGGACACCCCCAGGTCGGTGGCGACCACGAGGGTGCCGCTCCTGGTGATCAGCGCCGCGTTGGCCGGGACGTCCGGGAAGGAGCCCGCGGCCGCGGGGTCGCCGCTGACGTCCGTCCAGGTGGCACCGCCGTCGGTGGTCTTCCAGATGTGGCCGTAACCGGCGCCGGGGCCCTCGTTCCAGTGCCGGGAGAAGCCGTTGATCACCGCGTAGACCGTTTTGCCGGAGGCGTCGGACGGGTCGGGCCAGGCCGGAGACGTAGCGGTCGGGGAAGGCGGCGGGCAGGCTCACCCGGTGCCAGGTGCCGCCGTGCCTCACATGACCGACCTCGACGAACACCTGAAACGTGGAGGCGGGGCAGCCGCCCGACCGTCCTGTCCCGCTCGTGACATGACAGGGCGGCCGGGCCTGCTGCCGGGCCCCTGTGGTGTCACAACCCGCAGGAGCCGCGGTCGAGGTGGAAGTAGCGGGCGTTGGCCCAGCGGCACAACCGGATGCCGACGACGACGCCGACGATGGTGACCAGGGCGGGCAGGTATCCGCCGGCGACCTGGACGATCGGGATTGCCGGGCACCCTCCGGAGATCGCCCAGCCCGTGCCGAACAGCACTGCGCCGGGGATCACGCCGGCATGGATGCGCCCCGGGGTCCCGCGGACCCGCAGCAGAGCGAATGCGCACACGATGATCACGACGGCACCGGCGAAGGAGAGGAGCATGCGCAGGTCCTGGAAGGTGAACATGCGGTTCAGCTCCGCGTAGTCGCCGAAGCCGATGTTGGAGACGGTGTAGCCGAGGGTGAGGCCGGTGATGATGTTGGCCAGCAGTATCGCGCCCCGGGTGCGCATCAGATCACCTTCCACAGCAGGAACGACACCGCGACGGCGGTGCCGAAGAACACGGCGGTCGCGACCAGGCTGACCGGGCGCAGACGGCCGCAGCCGTTGAGTCCGTGGCCGGAGCTGCACCCACCGGCCAGCCGGGTGCCGAAGCCGACCAGTACGCCTCCGACGAACAGCAGGACGGTCATGGTGGCCGGATCCGCGGTGACCACGTCCCGGAATCCCGGACCCATGTCGAAGCGGAGGCGGAACCGCCCGGAGGTGAGCGCGGCGATCAGTCCGCCGAAGAAGATGGAGAGCAACAGGGCAGCCTGGGTGACCAGCGGGGCGGGGCCCGGGCTCGTGGCCGAGGTGTCCTCACTCACCGCCGGTTCGGCGTCCGTTGCGAGCGGTTGTGACGTTCCGTACGGAGACGGCGGCACGGTGGGCGCGGCGGGGCTCGGGCCGAAGTGCTCCGCCGTGGCCGCGGCGAGAGCGTCGGCCAGAGCACGCTCGTCGGTGAACTCCTCGTCCATCCGCTCCAGACGGCGCTCCCTGCGCCAGTGCAACACGCGGTCCCACGCGGACGACACCCCGAAAGACCGGTCTGTGGCGAGGGTGTAGTTGATGGTGATCAGAGCGAGCCCGGCAGCGCCGGCCCACCAGGGCCAGTAGCCACTCATGCGGGGCCTCCCATCCATTCGGTGAGTCGAGCCCACCAGCCGCGCTTCGAACTGCGTCCTTGTCCCGCGTGTCGAGAAGGGCGGTCCGAAGGCTGGGGGAAGGGCGGGGATGGTGACGGTCGGTAATGCGAGACCGGTATCGTCGGAGATGCCGCCCCGAACCGAGCCATGGTCTCCGGTGCTGCGGTCACAGGTTCTGACGGCTCTGGTGGCCCGGCCGGTGCCGGCTGCGACCAGGACGCGTTCTCCGGCTGCCAGGGATCGTGTTGTGGCGGAGGGGTCTGCCGGGGTCCCTGCTCCGGGCCGACGGCACCGGACCGGTCCTGGCCGGTGGCCGCGTCTTCAAGGTGTCGCGCGCGGGCTCCGTTCGGCAGCAGGCTGATCGGCACCCGCTCGCCGGTGAGTGACACCTGGTACCGCGCGCAGCCGAGCCACCGATCCTCGCTGTCGCAGTAGTAGTCGCGCCAACCCTGCAAGCTCGCCCTGAGCAAGGGGAAAAGGGGGCATCCTGCGGCGTGCGAGCAACTCACGTTGCTCCCTTCTGACCGGCGCACACCACCCATTCCGTGAGGGCGGTTGCCGTTCTCGGTCTCCTGCCCTCGCCGCGCCCGGGTCGACGATCTCGAATAGACGCGGTGACGGCCTGTTACAACATGGAACAGTGCCTCCATTTCTCGACCGGGCGAGATGGAACCACTGTTGCGGTGTTCCGGGCAACCTCAGCGAGATTCCTGCCGCCACCGCTTGACATCGCTGAGCGAGGTATGCCACGCGGTACTTATGGTGTGACGCGTCCTCATTGCCGACCATCCTGCTGGCGGGAGGCGGCTATTCGTGGAGGCAGTGCACGTATGCGCGCCGGTTGTGGCGAAATCGTAAATACGACTGTGACTGAACTGTTGATATTACTGGGGCGTTAATGAGGGCCTTATTGAAGGGGACACCTCAGCGGTGCATGTCAAGCGTGGTCAGCCGAGGCACAGCCCGAGCAGGCAGACCTCCGTCGGCGACGTCGACGCCCGTGAGGGCCTGGTGGTCGGGGACGTGTTCGGCTTCGTGCCGTCGTCTGTCGGGGGCGCCGGGTGCTGTCGTGCCGTCGTACCGGAGCGGTCGGGGGTCGTGTCGCCGGCGGCCGGGGCGGTGCCCTGCGGCTGCGGGGCCGCCGTCGCCGCCGGGCGGGCGGGAGCCACGGCGTCCGGCCGGGCGATCGGTGACGTCGTGCGGGCCGGTGCCGCGAGGGACTGCCGCTGCGGTGCGTTGGTCGTCATCTGCGGCTGCTGCTGCGGCTGGGCAGGAGCGTGTGACGGCCGGTGGGAGTGTCGAGCGGTCGCTGGTGCGGCGGCCGGATGGTCCTTCTCGGGCGTCTGCTCCTGGACGGCGCTCGTCCTCGGGGTGTCCGGCGCCGCGGCTGCCTGCGCCCGGTCGGTGGGGTGCCGGTCCAACATGGTGATGCTCAGGCCGCCTCCGACGAGTGCGACAGCGCTCGCGACCGCCGCCCGGCGCTTGTTCTTCCTCCAGCGGGCCAGCCGGCGACGGCGTGCCGCACGCCCCGGCCACGCGGGCGGCAGATCCTCGGCGCCCATGGCGGCGCGCGGTGCCACGTCCATGGCAGCGCTGGACTCCGCCCCGCCGTCCGGGAGGCTGTCGTGCCACGTGACGGAGGCCGCGGGGTCCCGGTGGGCCGTTGTGGCCGATGCGGCGTTCGTCGACGCCAGGGCCGAGCCGCTGTGGCTGTCGGCACCGGGCGGGGCGATGTCCGGGGCGTAAGCGCCGCACCCGGGGCACACCAGTGCGCGATTGAGGTGCCGGCGGCATGAAGAGCAGTAATCCATCTGCGATCTTCCGGTCTTCCGGTCTTCCTGGTTCGACGTGCCGTCGGCCCACCGGGGCCACGGCCTGGTCCTTTGGGCGAGGACGGAACGCGCGGACGTACCCGCGCCGCGGCCCACCCCTACGGCGGCGACCCGCGCCACTCCGGCTGACCGGCCGCGGCGGCTCGTGCGCTGTCGTCCCGATGACGGGCCTGCTGACCCGCGTCCCGCCCGGTCAGCAGTGCCGCTGCCTGATGCTGCGTGTGCCGTGCCGCGAGTTGGGCTTCGGCGACGACGTCACCGCGCTCGCGTATCAGGTCCTCATAGATCGGAGTGTGATCTTTTCCGGTGGAGCTGTGTGTCATGGTCGGCCCGCTTTCAGCAAATAGACGACGGCCGGGCGATCGTAATTGAGGGCAACGCGTAGCCCCTCTGTGTCCATCGTGAAATGTCCTGTGACCACCAGGGCGTCGCATGCGTGCGGGGCACGGCGGTACCCCGCCTCTCCCTGCTTCTGCGTTCTGCATGCACCGCAGCGTTACACCGGCGTCCGTGATGTCCCGGATATGGCTGCTGATACCGCCTCAGTTGTCGGCCGCCGGAGTTCGCACAATTCGTGACCGAATTATGAAGGGATGCGGCGTGTTCCTTCAAAGAGTTGTCAGTCTCGCAACCGTTCCCGTCCCCCTGTGACAATCCTGACGTGTGGCGCGCTGTGGGAAGCGACCCCGGGAGGGGTCATGGCGCCCATCCTCCGGGGGGAGGTTTGGCAGGCGCCGACGTGCTGGGGCAGGTCCGGTTCCCCCCGTGCCGGGCCTGCCCCCGCTCTCCCGGTTCGGAGCGCCGTGGGGCGTTGGGCGCCCCAGAGTGTGACGGCCCGGCACTCCAATGCGCTGTAGGAGTGGGCCCAGGGACCCAGGGGCCTCGTGGCACCCGCGCGCCCCCTGTTCCGAGCGGGTGATCGCGCAATGAGGGGCAGGCAGGTGAATCCCCCGTCGTCTGCCTGCCCCCTGCGCACCCCGACGCCCGGTCCGAGAGGGAGTGTGCGTCGACCCGGGCAACCGGGACCCGATGACCACGGACCGAACCACCGGGCCCGGGGGACTACGAGCAACGCGATGATCGGGGTGGGTGTGCACGGTCTGCTGGCGGACCGCTACGAGTTGCAGGAACTGCTGGGACGCGGCGCGATGGGCGAGGTCTGGAGAGCCTGCGACCATCTCCTCGGGCGGCCCGTGGCCGTCAAACTACTGCATGCCGAGGAAGCGGAAGACGCCGAGCGTTTCCGCCTGGAGGCGCAGATCGCGGCCCGGCTCAACCACCCCAACGTCGTCGGCATGTACGACTTCGGCGCGCGCCATCACCAGCCCCACCTGGTCATGGAACTCGTCGACGGCTGGAACCTGGCCCAGGAACGCTCCCTGCGCGGAGCCCTGCCCCCGGCCGAAGCGGCGGCCATCACGGCCCAGGCGGCCGCCGGCCTGTGTGCGGCACACCAGCAGGGAGTGGTCCACCGGGACGTCAAACCCGCCAACCTGATGCTGACCACCGACCGCACGGTGAAGATCACCGACTTCGGCATCGCACGCTTCGCCGAGGAGGCCGCCAGCGGCCTGACCGCCACAGGCAAGATCATCGGCACCGCCGACTACCTCGCTCCCGAACGCGCGCTGGGCCGTCCCGCACAGCCCGCCTCCGACGTCTACTCCCTCGGCTGCGTCCTGTACGAACTGCTCACCGGGCGGCCGCCGTTCAGCGGAGCCACGTCCCTCGCCGTGGTCCAGCAGCACGTCAGTGCCACACCGGCACCCCCCGCCCGCCTGCGCCCCGACATCCCGCAGCCGCTCTCCGACTACGTGCTGCACATGCTCGAGAAGGACCCGTCCCACCGGCCCACCGCCGAGCAGGCAGCCGCCTGGCTCGCCGCGCAGAACGGGACACCACGACCGGCCGGGCACGACAGCACCACCCTCAAGCCCACCCCGGCCACTGACCGGCCTCCGGCCCCGCACGCCGGTGAATCCCGCGCCGGCACGCACTCCCGCCCCAGCGGTCGCCGCAAACTGGCCTCCAGGACAGTTCTCGCCGGGGCCGGCCTCGCCCTGTTCGCCGGGGCTACGGCCTTCGGAGTCTCGCTCAATTCCGGCACCACGGCGCCCACGTCTCCGGCCTCTCCCTCCCCCACTCGCATCGCACCGACGCCCGCCGGACGGACGCCGGACACGACGCCCTCACCCGCGACTCCGACCACCACGACGCCACCCGGGCCGGAGCACGGCGGCGACAAGGGCGGCGCACGGTCGGGCAAGCATGACGACGGGAAAGCAGGAAAAGGACGGCAACGGCACTCCGGCGACTGAGCCGCCGGCGGGGCTGAGCCGCCGACGGATGCCGTGTCCAGCCGTGAGGGCGGGCAGAAGCAACTTGGGTGGGAGGGCTGCCTTGGGCTGCTGCGCTGCGCATCTCACCTGCGCTGACGGTCCGCAGGCGTCCGCGCTTGTCCGCCGTTGTACGTCGGCGTTGTCACGCAGTGGGACACTCACCGCTCCATGGTTGAGCACCGGCAGGCCGGCGACGGTGACGCTACGGTACGCCCATGCATGAGATCACTACTCTGCATGAGTGCTGTCTTACAACGAGTTGACTTCACCTGAGCGTGAGCTGTGGGACGCGTTCCCCGAGGGGCGGAGCGTGGACCTGCGTACGGGTACGCCGGAGGAGGACCGGGTCGCCGACGGCGGACGGTGGGGACCCGAGCGGACGGTGCGGGCGGCGGTGATCGCCGCGTTGTTGCTGGGCGCGAACACCGGGCAACCGGGCGCGGTGGCGCGTCTGAGACTCACAGGGGCACGGATCTCCGGTCGCCTCGACCTGGCCGGCGCGCAGATCGCCCATGCCCTCTGGCTGGAAGCATGCTGGTTCGAGGAGGCGGTAAATCTCCTCGGCGCATCGACGCAGACCCTTGTGTTCACCGGCAGCCGGATACCCGGCATCGAGGCCGATTCGGCCCGCATCGAAGGCAACTTCTCCCTGCGGCACTCCGTGGTGGAGAGCGGCGCCCCCACACCCTTCAACCGCGTGAGCACCGCCCTGTCGCTCACCGACGCCCGGGTGAGTGGCGCACTGCTCCTCAACGGGGCCGAGTTGATCGCACCCGACGGGTGGGCCCTGTCGGCCGGTGGCCTGGCCATGGAAGGGGGCGTCTTCTGCCGAAACGGGTTCGTCGCATACGGGGAAGTCCGGCTGATGGGGGCGCGGTTGCCGGGCACTCTGGTCATGCCGGGAGCCCGCCTGGAAGGCCCCGGCCCTCGCGGCGTGGCCCTCACCCTCGACAACGCCACGGCCTCGTCGCTCAAGTTCTCCGAGGGATTCACCGCAAACGGCACGGTACGGCTGCGGGGCACCCAGGTCAGGGACAACGTGACCTTCGACGGAGCCGTCCTGAACGGCCCGCCCACCGACGACGGACACGCCCCGGCCCTGATCGCCATGCACCTGAAAGCCGTCGACCTCGAACTCACCCTCGCCCGACCCCCGTCCGGCACCCTCGACCTGCGGGGCGCCCAGGTGTCGTACCTCCACGAGAACGAGCACAGCTGGCCGGAGAGGGTGGAGCTGGACGGCTTCGTCTACGGCTCCATCAAGACGGCGGACGCGAACGACGAGCGCCGCGAGGCCGTGGGCGACCGGGAGTCGGTGGCCCGCCACGTGGCATGGATACGCAGTAGCCCGGGCTACAACCCGCAACCGTACGAGCAACTGGCGGCCTGGTACCGCAAGGCCGGGCACGACGACGACGCCCGCCGCGTCCTCCTCGCCAAACAACGCCACCGGCGCCGCACGCTGTCCCCGGCAGCCCGCGCATGGGGCCATCTCCTCGACATGACCGTCGGCTACGGCTACCGTCCCTGGCTGGCCGGCGTCTGGCTCCTCGCGCTGATCCTGCTGGGCACAGTGGCCTTCGGCACTGACTCCCCCAACCCGGTCCAACGAGGACAAGGCGCTCCCTTCCAGCCCCTCGTCTACACACTCGACCTCTTGATCCCCATCGGGGGCCTGGGACAGCGCACGAGTTGGTACTGGTCGAACGACAGCCTCCAGTGGCTGGCCTACCTGCTGATCGCCTTCGGCTGGGTACTGACGACCGCCGTCATCGCGGGTGTCACCCGCACCCTGCAGAAGAACTAGCGGGCGACAGCTGCGTTCAGGAGCTGCGGCACAGCTTCGTGTCCCTGCTGTCCGACCGTGCTGTCCCGCTGGAGGAGATCTCCCGGCTCGTCGGGCACTCCGGGACGGCCGTGACCGAGGAGGTGTACCGGAAGCAGATCCGGCCTGTGATCCAGACCGGCGCGTGGTCATGGACGGGATCTCCGGCCCCGCCTTCTCAGCCGAGGGTCTCGTAGCCCGGCCTTCCCCATCGAGCCCCGCGCCAAAGGCGAGCCGACCGGCAATCCCCTGCAAGGAGGCCGCCCTGGTGGAGATCACCAACCTGTCCGGCCTGACCGGCCGGCCCCCGGCTGCGGATCACCGTCCGCCGCGAGGTCGTGCACCCCAAGTACCGGCAAGTCCGCTTTCGTAGGCGGCGATGACGAGTTGGGCCCGGTCCCTGGCCCCCAGCTTCGTCAGCAGACGGCTGACGTGGGTCTTGACCGTGCCAACGGTCAGATACAGCTCGGCTGCGATCTCGTTGTTGGACAGGCCACGTGCGATCAGACCCAGCACGTCACGCTCGCGGCCGGTCACCCCGTCCAGGGCATGGGTGACCGGGCCTGTGTAGCCCGGGCGGCGGACGTAGGTCTCGATGAGCCTGCGGGTGACGCCGGGTGACAGCAACGACTCCCCGGTGGCGATCACTCGCACGGCGTCGACCAGGCGTGCGGGTGGAGTGTCCTTGAGGAGGAAGCCCGCGGCGCCTGCGCGGAGCGCTTCGAAGACGTACTCGTCCAGGTCGAAGGTGGTGAGCACCAGGACGTGGACGGGTACCGGAGAGGGGCCGCCGAACAGCGCGCGGATGGCCTCGATGCCATTGAGCCCGGGCATCCGGATGTCCATCAGGGCCACATCGGGGCGCAGTTCGCGGATCACCCTGACCGCCTCGGTCCCGTCGGCCGCCTCGCCGACGACCTGGAGATCGTTTTCCGACTCGAGCAGCACACGGAACCCGGCACGCACCAGCGTCTCGTCGTCCACCACGACGACCCGCACCGTCATGCGTCCTCCAGATCGGCGCCCACGGGGAACTGGGCTGTTCGCTCGTCCGCGGCGTACGGCAGGCGAGCGGTGACGCGAAAGCCGTGCGGCGAGAGGGGGCCCGCGTGAACCTCGCCGCCGTAGAGGGCGGCGCGTTCCTTCATGCCGGTCAGGCCGTGGCCCTCGGTGATCGGAGTGGACGTGCGGCCGACTCCGGCATCGACGACATGAAAGCGACCTCGCCCGGTGCGTAGGCGACCGTCGCCCGGGCATGGCTGGTGCGGGCATGCTTGACGACGTTCGTCAGGGCTTCCTGCACGATGCGGTAGGCGGCGCGGTCCAGACCTCGGGGCAGGGCGTGCGGGTGACCGCTGATCGTCAACTCGACCTGGACACCGGCCCGTCGGATCTGCTCGAGGAGCGTGTGGAGGTCGTCCAGGCCGCCGGGCAGCCATTCGGCACCGTCGTCATCGCGCAGGACACCCAGCAGTGAACGCAGCTCTCCCAGGGCTTGCCTGCTCGTCGTCTCGATCGCGGAGAGGGACTTCGCGGCCTCGTCGGGCCGGCTGCCGATGACGTGGTGGCCGACGCCCGCCTGGACCGCGACGATGCTCAGGCTGTGCGCGACGACGTCGTGCAACTCCCGGGCGATGCGCATGCGTTCCTCGACGAGGAGGAGCTGTGCCCGCTCTTCGGCCTGCTCGACCAGACCCCGGGTGTAGGCGCGGCCCTGTCTGGTGGACCAGCCGATCGCCCAGGCGGCGGCCTCGACGATGAGGACTTGGATCATCCCCGGCCACCCCCAGAAGCTGAACCCTGTGATGCCCCGCATAGGGATCATCAAGGCGAGTTGTGCGGCGCCTGCCACCGCGCCCGCGTACGCCGCGACACGCGCGGGTCGGGCGACCGCCACCCCGTACACCAGCAAGGCAGTCCCCACCACCCCCGTCAGGCTGAGCCCGCCGTCGGTGGCCATCACCACCGACCCCACCGCCAGTGCGGGCAGTGGCAGCAGCCGCCGGACGGCGACAGCCACACCCAACGAGCCCGTCAGCACGGTCTGCCATGCCGGCCAGCCCGTGCGGTTCGTGCCAAGCGTCCACCACAAGACGGTCGAGGCCACCAGGACCACGGCCAAAAGCACATCCACCGCGACCAGCTGATGTGACGTCAGTTCCCTGGTGCGGGACGCCGCGTCATGCCTCACCGTCATGACTCGCATGCATCCGACCCTAGCCGGGAGGAGGGATCGTCCGCCTCTGTCCAGAGACAGAGATCGGCTGGTCATTCCGTGGCCAGATCCGCAGGGCGGGCGCCCTCTGCCAGGGTCGGCCGCATGGATCTCTCGCGGACCCCCGCCCGCCGATGGCTTTCCCCTGTGCCCTGGGCCTTCGCCCTGCTCGCCGCCGTATCGTCCCTGACGTACGGCGGTGATCACGCGGTGAACGCCTGGGCATCGACCGACCTGGCCAATTTGGGAGATCATCCTGTGGAGGCGCTCATCACCTCCGCCTTCCTGTTCGGCGCCGATCCCTGGGCCAGTCTGCGCGGCATCGCCTTCGCCGGGGCCATGCTTGCGTTTCTCGTCATCCGGTTCGGCAACATGCGGGCGCTCGCGCTCATCGCGGCCGGCCAGGTCCTCGGCACACTGGTGAGCGAAGGGCTGCTGGCGGCACGGATCGCGGCGGGACAGGCAGACCCGGCGCTGCGTGCGACGCTGGACGTCGGCCCGTCTTACGTGATCGTCTCGGCCCTGGCCGCCGTGGCGGCAGCGGGGGCCCGGCGGTGGCACCAGTGGACCGCGTTCGCCGCGCTCGTGATGCGCGCACCGCACATCACGAGCGGCCTGACCACACTGGGGGTCACTCCCGTCGGCCACGTGACCGCACTGTCCACCGGCATGCTGCTGGCATGGGCCCTGCGGTCCTCCGACGCCCACCACCGCTACCTGCACCGACTGACGCTACGCGCAGCGCCGCTTCAGACCGAGGAGCGTACCAATGGCCGGGCATTGTCCACTTGAGCTGGTGGCCTTGGGGCTGGGCCGATTGCGGGTTCGTTGATCACAGGGGAGGGCTGGCCGTCCCAGAACGGCGCCCGGTTCTCCTTGGGATTCCCCAGGCCGCGAAGGTGGGTGTACTCGATGCCGGCCTCGGCGAGTGCCTGCCCGAGGCGGGTCTTGCTGAAGCCCTTCTTGCGGCTGATCGGCGTCAGCCGGACGTCCGCCACCACATCGATACGGCTGTCGAGGAGTGAGGCGACGAACGAGTCGATGTCCCGCCCTTCGTATCCGGCGGACCACAGACCGGGTGCGACATGGGCATCCCGGAACAGATCATCCAGTGAGATATCAAGAGCCTCTGCGACCGCGCCGACGGTGAAGAAACCTGGCTGGATCGCTCCCTCGCCCTCCAAGCGGGCCAGCGTTGTGTTGCTGATGCAGGCTTCCTGGGCGAGCCGCTCCCGTGACCACCCACGGGCTTCCGGCAGCGCCCACACTCGCTGGGCGAGCGCGCGGGCGTGGTCGTGAGGACGCGCTGAAGATCTTCTCCCAGATCTCTCCCAAACGATCTCCAGAAACCCGTCAGGGGCCTGATCCACTTGGTGGATCAGGCCCCTGACCTGGTGTTTCTCTGTCGGGGTGGCGGGATTTGAACCCACGACCTCTTCGTCCCGAATGAGGTTCGGTTGGTGATCCTGCCAGCCTCGATGGCGTTTCCGCAGGTCAGATGGGTGGGCTCGGTTGGTGTCGCGGGGCCTGGAAGGGGTTCGGGGAGCGGGTCGGCTCCCAGATGGCTCCCCGGGCGTGGTGCCCACCGGCTGCGTGTAGGTCTATGCCAAGGCATCCCTGTGTCGACCACAACGAGGGCCAAGGCTTCCGCGCCCGGCGTACCCTCCGCTGTTGATCGCGCACGCTGTCCGAATGCCTGGAAGCTCAGTCCTTCACAATCTCGCCGTTCGCTGATGACGTTGAAGCCTGCGTCGGCACGTGCCTGGCCTTCGGCTTCTCGAGTTCCAACCGCACTTTCACGTCCTCGAAGCTGAGGTCCGGGGTTCCGATACGCCCCACCGAGCGGCTGTAGGCGATGAGCATCGCCTCCGAGAACGGGCTGTCGAGGGTTGCGACACGTCGCCAGGTTCGTGCCTCGGCGAGCGGGACCGATACCACGTTCTCGAAGTCGACCAAGAGGTCGGGGATGTCGAGGTAGCCAGGAAGAGCGCGGTACCGGTTCTGCTTGTCCCCGAAGACCTGTTTGGCCTGGTCCTTGTGGCTGTTGCTCTTCGAGCTGGCCAGCCATGTGGCGATCGCTGGCGACTCCGACTCCTCGCCGTCCTCGGTGAAGATGCGGTCAGCCTTGGCCAGGCGAACGTACTGTGCCTTGGCCTTACGAGGTCTCGCCACGTTGGCGTCCGGGTGGTCCTCATACAGGTCGCAAGCAGGGGTGAGGACGATCCACCAATCGCCCTCGGGGCTGACCACGAGGTCCGTGGCGGTGAGGTGATGGGTCACGAACGGCTTCAAGTAGACCCGCGCAGCGGAGGGTTGACCAGCAGTGGCGACCGCCTCGCCGTCCCCGGCGTATCCCAGTTCGCTGGGGCCGTTCTCCCGGAGCTCGGCCGCGAGGCGGTTGACGATGATCGGGGTGATCTCGTGGGGATCAGCGCCCGCCATCTCGTGCCAGTGCGGGGCCACGACGTCACGGAGGAAAACGCGGACCTTGCGTTCGACGAGATCGGAGATACGGCGTCTCAACTCCGACACTCCCGAGAGCAACCCGTCCCGGACTGCGGGAGCGACCTCGTCCCAGGCGTTCTTGGTCACCACACGGATGAGGGGAGGCTTCTCCAGGTCACGCACCTGCTGGGGGACAGCTGTGAAGAAGACCACGGGCAGCCACCGAGCGCCGGCGATGGCGTCGTACAGTTCGTGTCCGCGTCCTTCGACGGCAGCGGCGGGTATGCCATCGGCGGCGTCGCGGACGTCGAGGATGACCAGGTCGAAGTCCTCGTCAATCAATCGCTGCTCGGCTGCGGAGAAGTCCTGCTCGGACTCGAAGTGGATCTCCCCGAGGTCTGTGAGCTCCTCGGACAGCACTTCGCGAAGGTCCGCGATCATCTGGGCGTCGTCATCGACTATGAGCACCCGATACGCAACGTCGGTCGACGTCACCCAACTCTCCTTCGCAGTCGTGCCCGGAAACTCGCACCCGAGAGGGTGCCGGGGCTCACCAGCCCCAATTCGCCGTCGTAGAAGTCCTTCACGACGCTGCCTGCGATGCTGAGACCGAGGCCGACGCCATCCGGCTTTTCACTGAAGTAGGTATCGAAGATCAGGTCCTTGATCTTCTCGCGCACCCCAGGGCCGTTGTCGCTGACCGTGATGTCGACCACGTCCAGTTCGCCCTCGTGATTGCGCTCCGTCTCGATCAGGATCTCGCGGGGAGTGCCCTTGGGCATTGTGGAGAGCCAGTACACGGCGTTGCTCACGAGGTTGACCACAAGGGTCCTGATGTCACCCGGCTCGGCGGTGACGATCACGTCCTCCCCGCTGATCTGTACATCTACACCGTGCTTGGTGATCTCCGACTCCAGCACGTCAACGGCTTCGGAAATGCTCTGGTGTAGAGAGAGCCGGCGGGGCCGTCCACGCTTCCGTCCGCTGAGGGGCTCGATGCGAGTGAAGAGCCGGTCGAGAGCCCTTTCTTGTGCGGTGAAGTCCGTCCGCAGCTTGTCCAGCGCAGCTGACAACTCCACATCGTGTGTCTCGACCTTTGTGGTGATCTTGCCGAGACGACGAAGGCCCACGCCGATGCGGGAAAGGGCGGTACGTCCGTCGTGGAGGACGACGTCGACCAGGGTGCCCAGCGTCGCGAGGCGGGAGAACTGGGCGATGACCTCCTGTACCTTGCGTACGCCTTCGTTGATCGTCTCCGTGGCATCCTCGATGGCGCGACTGAGGATGATGTCCTCTGGGTGCCGCTCGGCAGCCACCTGTCGCAGCGGGTCCAGGTTGAAGTTCTGGAAGAGCCCGTGGCCCCTGCCTTCGGACGGCCCGGCAAGGAGCGGGGCTTCCGTCGGAGCAGTGGGTTCCCGACGCAGCCGGTAGCGTTGCGTCTCCAACCTGGCAATCGCCTGGAGTATGACTGCCTTCAGTTCCTCGTACTCAGGGGTGTCGATCAGTCCTTCGCGGTGCGAGCGGTCCAGGAGGCCGGGGTTGTCATCGGCCGAGATGTAGACGAATCCCGCCACTTGCCGGTTGGAGAGACGCAGCGTCGGGTTGTTGATGCGTCGCTGGTCGAAACCAAGCCAGTCGAACCCGGGTTCCCCGAACGGCTGCACACGGAACCCGTCCCGGTACAGGGCCACACCGCTGTTGTTCCGGATGAGTTCCCGTACGTCGTTGGTGTTCCTCGCGCTGGTGTCGAGTGCCAGGAGCGGCTTGATGGCCGACGACTCAAGGTCCCAGACTCGGAAGTCCAGTTTCAGAGGGCCACATGAGGGCCTCTTCGAGTCCTTCCGGAGGTTGTCCTGGACGACCTCCACCGGTTCTTCGTCGCCGGCGTAAATGGCCAGGCTCGCGTCCCCGTCGGCATCCACGGCGCCGACGAGGCGATAGCGGGGATGGGCCAGTGTCTCACTCGCAGAAACGAACCCGCTGTGGTGGCGGAGCGGCCCCTCCGGAGTGTCGATGTAGATCGAGAACTCAGGCTGGTCCGGCACAGAGAGCTCGGCGGGAGGCGGCGGGGGGAGGAGCCTGGACAGGGAACGCTTGAGGGCCTCGATCTCGTTCGTGCCCCAAGCCGTGCGAAGCCTCTCGAGTCGGACCACGGTGCCATGCGCCGTGCCGACGGCTGTAGCAGGCGCTGACTGAAATTCCCGGAGGACCTCGGAAAAGGTCTGCGCTGCTATGCCTCCGTCTACGAAGACGCTCGGAGTGGTCGTGGACAGGGAGACCGGAACCTCATCCAGGTACGCGTCACCATCCGTGAAGTCCCCCCAGTCGATGCGAAGGGTGACCTCCTGCTCATCGACCCGTCGAGTCGTGATTGTGGCGGTATGGCCAAGTCGAGCCGAGGCGAACCGGCCGATGCCCTTGGCGCCCAGCACGCGACGCCCACCTGACTCACTGCGTGGGTTCCGGTGCCTGTGCGGGGTGGCGATCTCCATCCACGTGCCGCGCACTGTGGCCGGCGACATGCCGTGCCCGTTGTCCCAGACCTCGATCGAGCCCTCACCCTCTTCGAGGGGAGGGTTGAAGCGGATCAGGACGAGGCTGGCGTCCGCGTCGTAGGCGTTCTTCACCAGCTCGGTGAGGGCGACGCGTTCGTTGCTGATCAGTTCTTCGCCGAGCGTGCTCATGAGCCTGGCCCGCGGCCGGAGATACGCCTTCGCGTTCTCGGAGTCCACCCATGCCCCCGCTCGTCAACTGTCAGCCATGTTCCGCAGTGTGTGGCGGGCAAGATTCTACTAACTACCCATCAGCGAGCTAGGTGGGCGGCTCTCGTAAGTGGCCGAAACCGTGCACAGGTTCAGGCCGACTCGAACGTGTCTTCAGCCCCGCCGGATCGTTGACCAGCTTGTCCGGCCAATCCGGGCCCCGGGAGCGACGCTGTCACTGCTGTCCTCTACGATTGCCTCTGGTAACGCACCAGAACGTCGGTTCGAAGCCGAGGACTGGGGGGCCGCGCGGACTCGCGCCGGTACCCGGCAGAGCGCAGCATCGGTCTCACGGGATTTCCGGAGGTCAGCGTGGTGGAATCCTTGCCTCCACCAGCGCGTCTGTGATCTCCTGGTGCTCGTTGTTCTCGCTGGTGTGGAGGTGCGTGCTGTGCAGGAGTCGCACTATGGCGTACCCCTGGAACGGAGCGACTATCTCAAGCTCCCGCGGCACCGGCACAGCTGCAGGCCCGAGCGGTTCGCAAAGTGGCTCGAAGGGTACGGCAAGGGGCGTCGCCTCGCCGTGGACCTCTTCTCCGGAGCAGGCGGTCTGAGTCTTGGGCTTCAGCGAGCTGGCTGGACCACTGCAGCCGCTGTCGACTTCGACGAGCGTGCCCTTGAGACCCATGCGGCCAACTTCCCCGGCATGAGTCTGCACATGGACCTGGGGAACCCAGCCGAGCGTGACAGGCTCGAGGAGCTGCTGGAGCCGGCGAAGGGGAAGATCGATCTGGTGGCGGGGGGCCCGCCGTGCCAGCCGTTCAGCAGGGCTGGGCGGAGCAAGATCCGCCACCTCGTAGAGCACCATGGCCGCGACCCTCACGACCTCCGTAAAGAGCTGTGGAGCGCGTACCTGGACGTCATAAAGAGGATCAGGCCGCGCGCCGTCCTCATGGAGAACGTCCCGGACATGGGCCTCGGCGACGACTTCTTCGTGGTCCGCGTGATCGAGCAGCAGCTCGAGGAGCTCGGCTACGCAACCCAGGTACGCCTTGTCGACGCATGGCGCTACGGAGTACCCCAGCACCGGAAGCGGCTCATCCTTCTGGCCAGGAACGACATCGAGAGGTTCGAGTGGCAGCAGGAGGTCGCCGAGGACGAACGCACCACCCTGCGCCACGCCATTGGTGACCTCCCTCCCCTCACCGTGGTGCCCACGGAGCGTGTCGGCGAGCGTGAGATGGCCTACGGCACCCCCTCCGAAGATCTGTCCGACTTTGCCAGGGAGATGCGCAAGCGCGCGAAGCGTGAGGTCGTCTTCGACCACATGACTCGGAGGGTCAGGCCGGACGACTGGGTGATCTTCGACAGCATGGACTCCGACACCCTGTACTCGGACATCGACCCGGAGCTCCAGCGGTACAGCGCCGAGCACTTCACCGACAAGTACAAGAAGCTTGACTGGGACGACCTGAGCAGGTCGATCACCGCCCACATCGCCAAGGACGGCTACTGGTACATCCATCCGGACCAGAACCGCACCCTGACCGTTCGGGAGGCGGCACGGGTACAGACCTTCCCGGACCGGTTCAGGTTCGCTGGGACACGTAGTGACGCCTTCCGGCAGATCGGCAACGCGGTGCCACCCCTTCTGGGCAAGGCCGCCGCGGAAGTGCTGTTGCCTGTCGAGGGGTGCCAGGCCGGGGAAGGCGGACTCCAGCCCCGCTGGCGCACGGCCCGCGAGGACCTGACTGCCTGGGCGGAACGGCAGCGCAACGGGGAGAACTGGTACCAGTTGCCCAAGCTGTCGTCAGTGCACGCGGCGGTCGTGGCGGTGCTGGCGGGAACCCGGGTGCAGCCTGGTCAGATGCACGAGATGCTCGAGACGATCCGGGAGCACGCGACTCTGACCAAGTCCGCTCTGCGCACTCTCCTTGAATCAGCCCCCACGGCAGCCGTTCGGGCGCGCCTCGACAGGCTGACCGCCGTGGCCGGCAAGTCAAGTGTCTGGTCCGAGGACGAGGAGAAGCAGAAGGAGCTGCCCAAGCGCCTGGGGATGAAACCAGCCGAGGGCGCGCTCTACCGGCTGCTGATCGATGACGACCTTCTGTGGGTGGGACAGAGTGCGCTGCGCGTCGCTGCCCGGCTGCACGACAGCGACTCTGACCGCACCAACCGGCTCAGTGACGGCCGGGTGCACTTGGTGAAGCTCGTCGGTGCAGGAGAAAAGGCCCCCCTGCGCATGGCTGCGCTACGACTCATCGGAAGCACCCTGTGCAACGCGAAGAATCCTCTCTGTGACCAGTGTCCTCTCAGTAGCTACTGCGCGGGCAGGGAAAGTGCTGCGGGTGACCTGGTCACGGATGCTCTGAGTGGGACGCACGGTCGGCAGCCTGTTCCTGCCCAGTCACGCGAGTAGGAGCCGGACACCGCTCGGCAACCATGAGTGCTGCCGCCGCTGGACTGGCCTTGACCTCGCACTCCCAGACCCGGAGCACGGTCCATCCGGCGGCCTCCGCTGCTTCCGTGTTGCGTCTGTCTCGGGCCCTGTTGGTCTCGATCTTGTCCGTCCAACGCTCGGCGTTCGGTCCGCGGAACACCTTGGGGCCGTGCTTCGGGCAGCCGTGCCAGAAGCAGCCGTCAACAAAGACGGCCACGTGGTATCTGGGAAGCACGAAGTCGGCCGTGCACCTGGGAGCCACCCTCTGGTGAAGGCGGAACCTGAGGCCCAGCCGGTGCACCGCCTTCCTGAGGGCCACCTCCGGCCTGGTGTCCCTCACGCGCCGGCCGCGAAGGTGCTCACCCTCCGGAGTGGCGACCCACCCACGGTCCGGCGTCAGCCCTCCTCCACTCATGACCACATTCCCAGTCTGTAGACGTCCTCGACTCGGAGGGTGCCACACTCTTCCCATGCTCCGGGAACCAGCCGAACTCCATGTCGATGATCAGGGTCGGGTCGAGCTGCCGCTCGGCCTGCTGGCGGAGGCCGGCATCGCACCGGGCTCCGATCTCGTCGCCTTCAGTGACGGTGACGGACGGATTGTCCTGAGGCGGGCCGAGGACGCTGTCAGGGACCTGGTCGAGAAGGGCATGCTCTGACCGAGGACTCAGGACCTGCGTGGTCCCATCACTGAGCAGGAGTGAACCCCAGGCGCAGAGCCTCGCTACGCGCGTGAAGGGCCTGGAGTGCTTGTGTCTCGGGCACCTCTTGGCCGTTCTCCATCCGTCTCCCGACGGACTGGGCCAGCTGCCTCTGCCAGGGTTCGAGGTTGTGCGTCTCCTTGGCCCACCGCTCCAGCGCGTACCACTCGCCGGTTGGCACAACCAGGAGTTCCTCGACCGCCCCCTCGGCGTCCGGGCTGCCGCCGGCCAGTGCTGCTTCGTCCAGGGGCAGGTCCAGGAGTTCGGCCGCCAGGGCATCGGGGACCGCCCAGCGCACTCGTGAAACGGCGTCCCAACACCCCACCTTCTTGGCCCACTCGCCCACGTGGTTGCCCTCCAGCGGGTTCGTCACCGCCTCCATGACGCGGGGGCACAGATCGTCCACCGCGGCTTCCAGGGCGGCGGAGATCCCCTGCTCACGCCAGATCCGGTCAAGGTCGATCCGCTGCTTGGTGGCCAGGGACAGCCTCGCCATCGTGTACGTCGTCACAAGGCTCTTGTGACTGCCCGCTCCATGGCCGGCGGCAACCTGGTCCACGGCCTTGAACAGGATCGCCATTGCGATCACCCGCTGGCAGTACTGGATGTCGACACGTGGTGGCGCCTCGTCGATACGCAGCATGAACTCGACAAAGTTCTTCTGTGCACCCCGACTCACCAGGTGGGGCAGCTGGATCCACGAGTGGACGAACTTCGCCAGATCGGCCTTGGTGAACCTCTTCTTCGTCGGATTGATCCTCTTGAACTGGCGTTGTCGGGCAGGCGTACGGGCTTTGGCGAGCTCGTCCGTGTACTGGCCGCGTGCCCGCTCGTAGAACCAGTGGGTCTCCTGACCACTGCCGTCGGCTGCGGGAGCCCAGAGGGAACGGGTGATCCGCTGGATCGCCACGTGATACTCGTGGTTCGAGCTGAAGTCGACCTGGGTCACCCGGTTCTGCGTGTTCGAGTACTCCGAGATCTTGGGAACAATCTCGGTGAGACGCTCGGGCGAGACCTCCGTCAACTTCATCTGGACCCGGACCTGGGACAAGTCGGCCTTGTCCCGTGACCGGGCATAGTGGAGTGACGCCGTGGTCTGCCCGCCGTTGACGATCTGGAGGCCGTGTACGCGGGAGATGTGGGTCGGCTCTCCGTCCGGGCCTGTCACGAAGTCGACCTGGGAGGCCGTTGCCGTGATCCCGTTGTTGTAGGCCAGGAAGCGGCCGGGCGCGTGCAACAGGGTCTCCCGGATGCCTCGGTTCACGGAACCACGGGCCTGCAGGAACGAACGCACATTGAGTTCGAGAAGCCGTGTCCCGTGCTCCGCGTACAGCTCCGCCAGCAACTCTCCGGGTATCACAGCGAGCACGACGGAATGGTCCCGCTCCGAACTCGGAGCGGAAACGCAGGGCAGCGGAGGCGTGAAGGGAACCACGATGGGCTCGCTGAGCGATCCCGACGTCTCGTGACGGTGCAGCCGCGCCAGGTCCCACACCTCGTGGACGACCGGGAGGCCGTCGAAGTGGGTGGGTGGGACCTCCACGGTCGTGGCGACGCGGTTGCTGAGGAGGAAGAGCCTGATCCTCTGCACCTCGGTCAGGGCCTTCTCGACCGCCTCGCACATGTCGTACACGTCGAAGGACTCGTCAATATGTTGCTGCAGGCCCTCCTGGCAACGACGTGCGAAGGTCAACAGCCGTTTGAACGAGGTTTCGGTCTGGGCCTTGGTGAGTTTCGTCTCCAGCGGGGCCAGGTGGAAATCGGTGAGGAAGAGGTCCAAGGACTCACCCGCCTCTCCGATGCCGTACGCATGGACCTCGTGACCGTGGGCCTTGTGGTACGCGCTGAAGGTGTTGGAGACGACGCCGGCCTTCTCCAGGTCGAACAGGACCCTGTGTGTGAACGCCTCCGGAGTTGTCGTTCCCTCGGCGTCCGCGGTCGCCTGAACGTCAGCGACGAGGCTCCGGGAGTACTCGGCCAGGTCCTGCTCACTCATGGGCTCCCCCGATCAACATGCTCACATCGTCGACTGACGCCAGATAGCTGTCCAACCCCGAGACGGTCACGTGGTAGGTGCAGTCGCTGACGCCCTCGGGAAGGTCCGACTCGACAAGCCTGGGAAAGCCATCCCGAACGTGCCAGAAGCGTAGGTCACGAACGGTGTATCGAGGTTCGTCATAGAGATCGTGATGTCCGGGCAGGTATCCTGCCTGGATAAGCAGGCCGTCGAATCGGGCCCTGGCAGCAGCGCTGGCAAGGTGCCCCCGGACGCGCTCCACACGATGGTTCAGGCTCTCGCCGGACCCACCCCGTCGTTCGTCGAGCACCATCATGCACAGCAGCAGGTGCGGGACACCGGTGTCGTCCAGCTGTCGCTCACTCGCTATGCGGACGCTGCGGGGGTGCTTCGCGGCACTGGCCTTGACCTCGATCGCGACTCCAGGGAGCTGGAAGTCCTGGTTGGCGCCTGTCGGTCCCGTCCAGGACTCCACAGCCTCGGTCTCGGACAGGGTGCTCAGGAGGTGGTCACCAAGCACCAGAAGTTCCCCGTAGAGCCCCCTCCGCGCCTCCGCTCCCAGCCCGTCCGTGCCAACCGTGCGCAGGAGATCCTGCCAGCGCTCGAACCTGCTCACGGCGGCTGTCAGAGCGTCGGCAGCGGCCGGCGCTGAACGCGCGGTGTCGGCAACGTCGGTCACGAGTGGGTTGAACACTTCCCGGAGGTCGTTCGCCGTAAGGACCAACTGGAGCTCGTACTCGAGACGGGACACCGCACTCAGCTGCATCTCGATGCCGGCCGCCCGGGGCAGTCGCCCAACCGAACGCACGATGTGGTCTGCCGAGCGGGCGTCGGCCCTGAGTACCAGCATGCGCTGTCCCCCCGGATGGGCGACGGAGAGGAACACGTCCAGCGGGGAGTCCGGATGCAACCGACGGCTGGAGCGTCCTGGCGAGTCGTGAGGGCGCTCAAGCTCGTGCCAGTCCTCCTCGGTGACCGTCACGCCTCGTCCTCCTCGTCGAGGGCGTAGATGTCCTCCTGCAGGTAGATGCTGTTCGCCACGTACTCGGTCTTCGACTGGTTACGGGAGTAGGGAAAGCTCACCTGGAAGCCCACCAGCGGCAGCTCCGGGGAGTCGTCCTCGGATCCCGGTACTTCAATGGGATAGATGAGTAGCAGGGCTTGGTCGGGACGTCGCTGACGACGGAGGTACGGACCCGACGGGTGCTTCGGGACCGAGGTCTTCTCCTTCTGCTTCGCTGCCTTCCCAGCGGCCGCCCGTGCCGCTTCAAGCTGTGCTTCGTCGAGGTCGAGGCCCTCGTCGCGCGGGCTGAGGACACGACGGATCGTGTACCGCCCCTCTGCTCTGAACTCCGGGTTGAGCGGGGCACGCGTAACTGGTCCGACCGAATGCCCGGCGACGTCCACGTGAGTGGCCGCCGACTTGCCTACCAGGCAGACGGTCCAGTTGCCCAGCTCACCCACCTTGGCACACTGTTCGATGTACTTTGCGATGAGTCGGGGACGGACCCTCTGGGCCATGCGGTCGGTCTCGTAGGAGGCCACGAACTCGGAGACCACTTCCGGCGGTACCCCCCGCCACATCACCGTGCCGCCGCTGACCGCCGTTTCGGGGTCCGTGATGCCGTCGAGGTGCCGCACCAGGTCCTCGAGCGACTTGAAGTTACGCTTCACAGCTCGGTCGGCAAGGTTGAAGATCACCGTCTCCGGCCCCTCGCCGGAGTAACTGAGCAGGATCCTCTCACTCTGCCTCATCTTGTTCGCCGCAGTGACCATGAGCCCCAGCGACGACGAGCGGACCTTCAGACCGAACTGCCGGGGTGTAAGACCGAGCGTGGCCATCTCCTCGACCTCGCGGCGTAGTTCGTCGGTCGCAGCCGTGACCTCCACGTAGGCGTCCTCGACGGCAGGCGTGGTGTACAGCCTGCACAGGTCCTCGTACCCGGGTCGGTACCCGAACCACCTGCCCATCTGGAGCAGCGTGTCGTACGTGTTGGCCCAGCGCAGGTAGTAACTGACCGTGAGCCCTGAAAGCGTGAGGCCCCGGGACAGCTTCTGGCCGCCGATGGCGATGACAGAGAGGCCGTCCTTGCGGTTGTCGTAGTAGTCGAGAGCGTCCCGGGAAGTGCCGTTCACCGCCTTGACCTGGATCTTCCTGATCGCGTCCAGAAGCTCCGTCGACACCTGCTCCCAGGTCAGAGGTTCAGCCTCGTCAGCCGGGAAGTGCGCGGTGGTGGGAACGAAGTCGCGCTCCCAGAGTTCCTGGAACTCCGCAAGAAGCTTCGGCCCTTTCCCGTACCGGTCACGGAGCGAGTCCACAAGGAAGTGCAGGTGGTCCTCCACCTGTTCGCGGACAAGGCTCTGCACAGCCGTGAACCGGGTCACGTGCACCAACATGGAGTTGTGCACCCT
Organism: Streptomyces puniciscabiei; assembly: GCF_006715785.1. Taxonomy (NCBI): domain Bacteria; kingdom Bacillati; phylum Actinomycetota; class Actinomycetes; order Kitasatosporales; family Streptomycetaceae; genus Streptomyces; species Streptomyces puniciscabiei. Next base: position 2,798,817 of record NZ_VFNX01000001.1, on the reverse strand, counting down.
TACCTGGCCCCTGGCCCGGCGAGCCGCGCACGAGAGCACGAACGACGCAACGGCCTCACGTAGAGACCGAGGGAGATCCCCACGGGGCCTGTCGCCGGCCTTGTGCCGGCTCGGCAACCAGCTGTCGGAGTCGTTCACGTGACGCACCAGCGGCAACGGATCCACGTCCTCCTCATCCTCGTCATCCACCTGGAGTCCAAACACGCGCTCCGGTCCGAGATAGTTCGAGGGCGAGGGGAGGCTGCGGATGAAGCTCTCCGGGAAGAGATCCCCGCCCACCTCGTCGTGGTCTGCGTCGGGGTCGATGTAGATGTTGGCGAACGGAGTGGCCGTGTACCCGACGTACGCCGCCCTGTCGAAACTGTTGATGAGGTCTCGGATCGCCCTGTTTGTCCTGGTGGGGTCGTCGTCAGGATCGCGGACCGTGTTGATCGACGCGTTGTCGGCCTCGTCGTCGATGACCAGGAGCGGAACGTCGCGCACGATCTTGCGGCCGTTCTCGCCCTCGGTGCCCTGCACGTCGGTCACCCACCTGCGCAGGTACTCGAGAATCTTCCAGTGCTTCTTGACGACGAGCACTACAGGAAAGCTGCCGAGCGGGAAGTTGATCGTGGCTGCGGCCTGGCGTCCGAAGTCTCCCTTCTCGGAGCTGTTCGTCGGAGACGCGATGTCGAGCTTCTTGCCCTGCAGCGGCATGAGTCCAGCACCGATGGTGCGGGAGTCCCCGTTCTCGTTGGAGCGCATCTGGTGCTGGGTGTCGAAGCCCAGCAGGCCCTCGTCTATGCGCAGTTGCGTCTGGCTCCGGAGGTCGTTGTGGATGCCAGCGAGAACAACGACGAGCTTGTAGCCCGCGTCAACCGCCTTGGAAGCGAGTCCGATGTACTGTCCGGTCTTGCCTGACTGCACCTGGCCGATCACGAGCCCCTTGCGGCGCCAGGGGCCAGGCCGCCGCGGATCCTCCAGTTGACTCAAGACCTCGTCCGAGGTCTGGTCCAGCCGTCGCACGACCGAAAGCGGCAGGTCCTCGACATCCTCGAGGAACCAGCGGTATCGCTCCCAGAAATCCCAGGAACGGTTGTTCTTCGCCTCAGGGAGCCAGGGCTCGTGCCCCTTGGGGTCAACGAGTCCCAGGGAACGCTCCTGGAACACCGTGATCATGGCCTCGATCTCCTTGGCCAGCTGGTCCCGGTCCAGAGTTTCCCCCTGTGCGGCCAGCATGCCGAAGATCGCGTTGACCGCGATCTGCACCTCGTCCGGGCTGGGCTGCCGGTCCTGTGGCAGGAAGCTGCGTACCAACCGCTTCGCCTTTGCGAGGGGTTCGTCGGGGGTGGAGCTCACGGGGAACCTCCAACTGGTCTGAGACGGTATGGAGCAGAGTATGGGGGACCACCGACAACAGGCTCAGGTACTCCAGAACCCCTGTAGCTGGTCGAAGGGAGACATGGTGCGCAGCCGTTCGCGCGCTGCAGCAGGCGAACGGCCACCTGAGACAAGGGACTCGTAGATGCGCTGTGCGACCTCGGTCGCAGTCTCGTCAGCGGGACCCGCCCCGCCGAAGGGATCGGGATCGTCGCTGGTGTCGGTCTCGTGCATCACACGGAGTGTGGCGACGGGTACCGTCTCCTCCAGGAGACGGATCAGAGCACGGACGTCAGCCGGGTTCGCGCCTCCCTGCCTCAGCGTGGCCTGGACCAGCGGATGACTGCGGTTGATCCGGCAGGTGAGCCGGCCGTCCGCACGACGTACGTTCCAGACGTACACCAGGGGATCGCCGTGTGTACGTGCGGCGACCTGGCCGCGGTGTCGCAGCACCTCTGCGGCCCTCGTGCGGGCCTGACGTGCGATGCGATGAAGGTGGGGTCGTAGGCTGACAGGCGGGACGACGCTGGACTTTCGCACGTCTACTCCCCACTCGGCGTCTGACTCAGCCGGGATGTCGACAGATATGCGAGCGAGGTTGTACTTCTCCTCGCGACGCATCCCGCGCTGCCCCAACCAGTCCCCCGCAAGAATCAGACGGTTGCGCCGGTACACGTAGAAGCCCTGCTGATCAAGCCATCCCTGCGGTCCTGCCGCATGGCTGAACTCATCAGGAGTCAGGCGGTGGGCGCTCGGGAGGACGAACGCTTCGACCCTCACCGATCCGTTACCCAGGGGAAGTTCCTCGGCAGGCAGCCGCTGGACCGAGGGATGAGCAGTCATGAAGGGGTCCCAGGGCTGTACGGCGGTTCCTGAAACCCTTAGAGCGCGTCGCCGGGTTCCCACGAGGAACCGTGCGAAGACCATGCCGAGATGCGCCTCGGTGCGTGTCGCCTCGGCGTAGAACTGCTTCTGGGTACGCTCGTCGTCCTCGGTGACAGCGACGGTGTGATAGCCGTTGAGCCGACGCCACAGCACCACCGTGCCATGGCCGCCGCAAGGCCGGACTCTCTGGAGAATGGCGGCGGTGTCGTCGTCGGCCCCGTGGAGCAACCGCCACTCGCCGTACTTCTCGACCACGTCGAGGTCCCACGTGCGCGTGTGCCACTGGCCGTCGCAGGCTGTCGCCACGGTGAGCTGTCTCGCCTGCGAGAACGACGCGGACTTCAGACCGACCCCGAACCGCCCCAGATCAGTGGGCGAGCGAGGCGTTGCCGGTCCTCGCGCCGCCACGGTCATGGCCGTGACGAGTTCCTCCTGGCTCATGCCGTCGCCATCGTCCACGACCGCGATCCAGGAGTCGCTTCCGGCCCAGGCGAACTCGACGTCGATGTTCTGTGCCTTCGCGGAGATGCTGTTGTCGACGAGATCGGCAATCGCTGCCGGCAACGAGTAGCCCAGCGAGCTCAGCGAGGCGACCATCCCGGCGGGCTCGGGAGCTGCGATGTCGTACGTCATGTGTGGTCCCAGTCCCACTTCTCCCCGGGACCCTCGGTCGGTGCACAGCTGTCCCGGAGAGCCAGAGGCACCAGGCGGACAGAGACCGCGACTGGAACACGCCTGCCAGGCCGGTCCCGCAGGGCTCCCCCCACCCGCCGCTAATGGTACTGGCACGGAGGAACAGGACCTCCGTATGTCCGCAGCCAGGAGCAGTCGTTGTGCTGCAGCTTCGGAGCGACATGATGCAGGCGCCCCGAGGCTGGCTGCGCGTCCGCTTCAGCTACTCCCGCGACCCGGCCATCGCTCGGAAGTACAGAGCGCGTTCGGGCTGTGTTCTAGACCCGCGCCTCGGCGGCCCGCCGGATACCTGTGCCATGGGGCCAGACCGGAACGAGACGAGAGCGGCGATGGCAATCGTCAGCGCAACCAGGCGTGCAAGCGACTGATGTGAATGGGCCAAGGGCAGGGTTACGGTGGGGTAGAAGGTCGCTGACAACTACTTGGAGCCGCCCGTGATTCCGGTCGTGGACATAGAGGTTGACCCCAGCTTTCCTGCCAATGTGGCGTTAGGTCTGCCACCTGAGGACGAGATCGATGAAGAGGGATACGGGTTCTTTCGGGGAGTGTGGGACATCGGCGATGTGAGCCACGAGGAGGCCGTCGCCATGGTCAAGGAGGAGCGACACCTCTCCAACCTGGTCGACCGTGCCGCGCTGACCCACGTTGACTTCGAGGCAATCGCCAACGCGTTGGAGTCAAACGACCCGGACAGCCTGCCAGCAGGCTTTGTCGCCGAGCATCCCGAGAGTGAGATCGTCGAACTCGTCGGGGACGGCTATACCGCCGAACCACTTCTCGGCTCCCTTGAACTCGGCGTGGCGGGCCTCTCGTATGCCCTTACATCCATTGGCTGCTTCACTGCGGCAAGCTGCCGGAGCCACCTGTCCGATCACTCATGGTCTCCGCGGCCGGTTGTCTACTTCGCAGCGGAGCGCCCGACCGTCCACTGGCTGACACCGTTGGTCCGCGACACAGGATGCGGTTTCGACGACGGCAGTAGCCACGGACGGTTGTTGATCGTGGAAGCGCCGTCGATCACGAACTTCATGGACTTGGCCAGCCGCATACTGGGGCAGGTGGAGCGGCAGTCCCCTCGCAGGTAGGTAGCTGTTGCCGGATCGGCGGTTTTCGATCTTGAGCAGCATCCGTCGAACATGCCCCGGCTTCGGCGTGCAGAGCTACCTCTCGCGATCACCCGGCCTGGAGCTGCTTGATGACCTCCTCGGCCATGCGTCCTGCTGGCCGCAGCCGGGGATCCTCAGGGTGCGCGTACGGACCAAGAAGCCTTGAGCAAACGAACAGCGTCATCAGCTTGCCGTCCCGAGTCTCGAAGTCGCGCCGGCGCTCCCGCCACACGCGATCAGCCAAGGCTGGGATCACAAGGGAACTCGCCCACAATGTCGCGCTGTCCAGCCCCAGCGGCGCGTGCCCCAGTCCTCCCAGTCGAAGAGGCTGAACACCGGTGCGGTGATATTGGCCCAGTTCAGGTCGGCGTGGGCTGGCACCCACCGCTCGACGGTCGTGTCGAAGTCCTCGGGGAAAACACTGCGGATGGACGCAGTGACGAGCTCCTGGGTGATGGCGGCGGTGTCCGGCGTAGCGATCCGCCTCGTGGGCTGCGACGCCAGCGCGTCCAATGTGGCGTTCAACGCATTCCACCACTCGTTCGGAAGCTTCGGAGCCTGGCTCAGCACAGCGGTGCCGACAGGAGGGCTCGGCAGGAGCTCGGTCTCGTCTGCCCGCCACATCGCCGAGCCGTCTCCCGCTCGCCAGACCATACATCCGTGCCATTCGGGCTGGGCGACGCCTTCGAGACGTGCGGCACACTCTGTGCCGTTCCACCCCTGTTCTGGGATCTGGGCGTGTGCGCGCCGCTCCACCCGGATCCACGTATCACGGTCTGTCCGGGCCCCGACGGTCCGACGCTTGCGGATCACCGAATCCGGGAGTAGGGACACCTGGAGACACCGCTCAACCCGATCAAGAACCTCGTCGACCGGCTCCACCCGTAGATCAACTGGCTGCGTTGCGGGACTTGAGAGCGCCATATCGGCGACCGTAGCAGCGGAGCGAGCCCGGCTCAGGCAGTCGAGGTATCGGCGTGCGACACGGCGAAGACGGCTGGCCTCTCAGGTTCGGTCTGCGGACAAGAGACGTTTCCGCCAGGGATGGTCCGGGGCGGTCATCGCGATCGAATCCGCTAGCCAGACGCGTTGTGACTCGTCCAGGAGCGGCAATACCGCTTCGAAGTCAGTCTCGTCCTTGTCCCGTGTGGCCTTCGTCTTGTAGAAGAGCTGCACCTCGGGCGCAAGGTAAGGGATTCCGGTCGGACTCCTCCGCCCCAATCGCGCGAGCGGAAGTCGGACCCCTGGGTTGCGCCGCGAGACCCACTGGGCGCCCTCGGCCTCGTCCAGCATGAGTTGCACCGACCAGGGCGCCTTACGTGTGCGTCTGCACCAGATGTCGTGGAGGGGCGCTTCAAGCATCTCGCCCGGACGCCAGGGACGCAGGTGCCCCGCGCCAGGCGGGTCCGCAACGTGCATGTCCCAGTCGCTCAGCATCTCTCGCGCGAGCGCCTGGTCGCGGCGGAGGACCAGGACGTCGAGATCGCAGTGCGGGCGTAGCTCGCGACCGACGGCGAGTTCGATCGCGTACCCGCCGGCGATCCACCACGGGAAGTCGGCTTCGGCGAACATCGCGGCCAGGTCCTCCGGGCGCGTCGGCACCCAAGGCCCCAGTTCGTGAACACTCATCCGTCCATGCTTTCAGCGAACGAGGCTCTGGTAGAGGGGGACATCACAGGTAGGCAGAATGCAGTGGTCGGCTATGGGGTGAGCCGGTTTGGTCCGCGGAAGAGGAAGGTGGCCTCGCGGATCGACTCCAGGCCGAGCATGACCATCAGTACGCGTCCGAGGCCCATGCCCAGCCCGCCGTGTGGCGGGCACCCGTACCGGAACGCGTTCAGGTAGTCCTGCATCGGCTCCGGGCTCATGCCCTTCTCGGCGGCCTGCTTCAGCAACACGTCGTAGCGGTGCTCGCGCTGGGCGCCGGTGGTGATCTCCAGGCCCTTCCAGAGCAGGTCGAAGCTCAGGGTCACGCTGGGGTCGTCGGCCGGCCGCATGTGGTAGAAGGGTCGGCTGCTGACGGGATAGTGGGTGATGAACACGAACTCGTGGCCGGTGGCCTGCTGGATATGGGCGCTGATGCGTCGCTCGCCCTCCGGGCCTAGGTCCTCCTTGATCCCCTCCGGGGTCCAGCCGCCCTTGCGCAGGATCTCGTGCGCCTCGGCCATGGTGATGCGGGGGAAGGGCGTCGTGGGGACCGTGATCTCCACACAGAACCGCTCGCGGACGGCCTCGCCGTGGGTGTCGGCGACTTTGGCGATGGCGGGGGTGAGCATCCGCTCCTCGAACGCCATGACGTCATCGATGCCGTCGATCCAGGCGAGCTCGACGTCGACGCCGGTGAACTCGGTGGCGTGCCGGGAGGTGAACGACGGCTCGGCACGAAAGACGGGGCCGATCTCGAAGACCTTCTCGATGCCGGCCGAGATCGCCATCTGCTTGTAGAACTGCGGCGACTGGGCCAGGTAGGCGCTGCGGCCGAAGTAGCCGAGCTCGAAGACCTCCGCTCCGGATTCCGAGGCGGTGCCCATGAGCTTGGGGGTGTGCATCTCCGTGGCGCCCTGCGCGTAGGCGTACTCGCGCAGCCCCTGTTCCAGGGTGGTCTGCACGGCGAACATCAGCTGGGCGGCGGGACGGCGGCGCACGTCCAGGAAGCGCCAGTCCAGCCGGTGCTCGATGCCCGTCTGCTCGTCGATCGGCAGCGGGGTGGCGACCGGGTTGGGGACCTCGACGGTCTCCGGAACGATCTCCAGGCCGCCTAGCTTGACCTGGGCGGCGTCCGTGACCCGTCCGGTGATCTTGAAGGCGGATTCGGGAGTGAGGGCTTGGAGCCGGGCCTCCAGCGGCCCGTTGTCACGCTTGTGGGTCACCTGCACCATGCCGGTTCCGTCGCGTACGACGACGAATTGCATCTTGCTCTGCAGGCGCAGGGTGTTCACCCAGCCGAAGACGGTGACGGTACGGCCGACGTGTTCTCGCAGGTCGGAGACGTGTACGCGGCTTTGGATCATTGCGGTCCTCCGAAGGACATCGTCATGATCCCTTGGGAGTGCGGGCGAGAAGGGCAACTCGCGGTACCACCGCACTTTCACCGCCACCAGGTGGCGGCCTCGTTCTGGCCCGGTGACGGGGGCCAGCCGGCGGGGCATTGGGCCATAAGAGAGGCCGTTCCTCCCCGCGCTCGGGAGGGTCTTCGCCTCGGGGCGCGAGACCGCCTTCCCAGCTGCCGGCGGCTCTCTCTGCTCGCGTGGTCCCTGGCTACTCGTCTCCGTCAACGCGTTGCCCGGAAGGATGCGAACGCCGCGATCGCGTCCGCAATCGAGAATGCACCCAGCGTACGCGGTCGGCCTCATACTGCCTGAGATCGGATATCCGCCCGTCCTTGTTGGCCGCAGCCTGGCTCGGGGCCCCCGCCCTTGCTACTCCGTCGCCCAGATGAATGTCGATGCCGCATCGTTCCGGTAGAGCAGGACGTCGCGGAGAACCTGGTGTTGCTGGGACTCGGGAATCTACTCGTCCCCTTCGGGCCACCGCCGGATCTACCCTTGAGTGCCTCCGAGCTCCTTGGCGATGTCGGCGATCCGCTGCTCCGTCTTGATCGCGGCCTTGCGCTGACGCTCCAGTTTCGCCTTAGCTGCCCGAAGCTCGGTAGCCAAGCGCTCCTGCTGGACCTTGCCGTCGGAGTCCTCCGTGGGCCCGACGAGCGCGGCCTCGATCACGCCTCGCCGCTCCCCGCAGGTCGGGCATTGCACAACGGATGTCGAGTAGTGCTGGTGGTCGCGGTGTTGGGTGCGGCGAACGGTGTGGTCACAAGTGAGTGTGAGGTCCCAGTCGTTCAAATCCCGCTTGTCGGTCTTATGGCCGAAAAGGATCTTTGCGATGGCCCTCGCCTGTTCCTCACCCATGGGAGGAGGTGGGCAGCAGTGGCCACAATGCTGGGTGCGGGACCCACTCACCGTCCAGCGATGGGCTCGACACTCGCCATGCCGCTCCTTGTATCGGGCCTCCTCCGCGTCGTACTCGGCCCGTTCTTCAGACGTCATCCGCAACAGCGGTGGCCGGTCGCCGAGGCCGTCGAGAATCGGCTCGCCGCAGCCACGGCAGGGATGCCCCGCTATCAGCTCCTCACGGCTCAGGTACATGCCTTCCCGTTGCCACTGCTCGCGCTTTTCCTCCTGGCGCCGGTCGTCCTCCTCAGCCTGCAGTGCTTTTCTGCGGGCTCCCGCTCGGGCCCGCTGCTGCCGCTGCTCCTCCGTCAGTTTGCCCACGGTGGCCTCCGGTCTATTGCTCGCGGGCCCAGTGTGAGACAGAAGGTCCGCAGTCCCGTTGCTTTGACCGTCCTGCGCTTCCGTATGTCTTGAGATAACTGATCAAGAAAGACAACTGACCGGAATTGATCTCAGACGGCATGCCGATCCGATCCTGAGCACGTCGAAGGGAGTGCGCCCGGGTCGAGCCGGCGTCAGGAACGCCGGAGCTTGCTCTTGTCGAGGACGAGGAGCTCCAGCCCGGCGTCGGAGCAGAGCTCGGCGGCCTGCTCGCGGGTGGCCCGGAGGACGGTGTCGACGGCGGCGAGGAGGTGGATATCGACACCGAGGCGGGCGCTTAGGGCGATGTCGTGGGTGAGCTGTTCGGTCGTGAACTGGGACGCGGACGTCTTGACCTCGCCGGACAGCACGCGCCCGCCGTAGAGGCCGAAGACATCGGCCTCGCCGCGTGTCTGGTCGGAGAACCACAGGTTGACGCCGGGCAGGAAGTACGAGTTCGGCTCCCTCTCTGTCAGTGCGGCGATGACGAGCAGGTGGGGGAGGAGGCCCTGGTCGCTGGCGCGGTCCACGAAGCTGTCCAGCCGGTAGAAGACGGATAGCCCGTCCGCAGTGGTCTCGTAGCGGGAAGGGGCGGAGCAGCCTGGGCACACCGGTCGGCGTTGGGTCTGCTCGAAGGGGTGGAAGGTGCGGACGCCGCACTGGACACAGTTTGTTTCCACCCCGCGTTCGGCCCAGCCGAGCGCGCACAGGCGCTCAGCCGCCTCGGAGGCTCGCTTCGGCGGCAGCTCCAACTTCGTGGTGGGGCGGTAGCGACGCTCGGCACGGCCACCCCACATTGATGCCAGCTCGACCAACTGTGCGAAGTCGTCCGATCCTTCCGCTTTGATCTTCCGCAGCTCCTTGAGGAGTTCCTTGGACCGGGGAGTCGTGAGGGCGATCACCGCTTCGTACACCCCTGGTTCGAGCAGAGCGGCGATCTCGGCCTGTGCTTGCAACGCGACCCCGAGCTTGCCCTTGTCAGACAGGGTGTGGCGGGTGCTCGCCTCCGCCAACACTGCTTCGGCGGCCTGCGCGAGCGTGGGCACGGTGATCGAAAAGATGTACTCGTTCTGTGCGTGAGAGCGCAGCTGAATGCTGTCGCCGCGCCACTCCGCGGCCTTCTCGACCAGCGTCGCGACGCAGTTGCGCCGTGGGAGGCCGTCGAACGGGCTACCCCATGCCCGGATCAGCGCCCAGCTGCCTTGGGTGTGGAAGTGCACGGGCGAGGTGAACCGAAGTGTGCTCGCATCTCCGGCGAACACGTGTGCGTCGAACGAGGTCGACAATCCGTACTCGCGCTCCCGCAGCAGCCACTGGCGTGGATCTAGGTCGGTCCGGTAGGTGAAGGGAGCCTGCCGAAGCGCGGGAGTGGGGAACTCTGTGCCGGCCCTGACCTCTTCCTCCGTGTGCTGCAGCTCCAGGACCTTGGCGATCTCGTGCAATTGCTCTTGGGGGACGTTTCTGCTGAGCAGCATCACATCGGGGGCGAATTCCGCAGGTCGGCTGAGCATACCGGTCAGCTGCTGGGCGAGGCCCAGCCAGTGCTGGACCTGTCCGGTAGGTAGCAGCAGCATAGGCATCCCGGCGCGGCTGGCCGGCCGGAGCGCGCGGGCGTTCCAGAACGCTAGGCAGTCCTCGACGTCGTCGGGCGCGGTGACCCACACGGCTGCGGGCAGCGATCCGAAGGCGTTGCTGCGGTGCTCGCCGAACTGCGCGATCGTGCTCTGCAGATGGGTGGCTCCGTACAGCTGCGTCCGGCCGTACTCGTCGGGCAGGCCCGAGCGCACGGCGAGAGCGGTGTGTCGCAGCTCATCCGCCTGGTCCTCGCTGAGGAGGCCAGCAGCAGCCACTTGCCACAGCGGCGCTCCCTCCACAGCGACGACCGGCAGGGTGGATGGCTGCACAGGGGGGTTGACGTGCAGCGGATGGCAGGTGAACATCGCGGCGCCAGCATGGTCGATCTGGGCGATCGGGATGCAGGTCAGGCTCAGGGCGGCAGCCGCGCGCTGGGCGAGCGCGTCGTCGACGTCCACGTTGACGACAGCTTCGACCTTCGCGGTGGCTACCGTCTGCCGCAGCTCGTCGGGGATCTCGCCGTTCTCCGGAATGGCAAGGATGGGTTCGGTCATCCCGCCCCACCGAGTGCTCGCTTCCTGCACTGCGCGACGGAAACCGGTGTCGCTTCCCACGCGGATGAGATAGGCGGCGCGCGCCGGCAGCACAGCGGCCTGCATCATTGACTGGCCGAGATAGTCCCTTCGATCCATGCAGACGATCCTGGCAGCACCGGGAAGGCGCTAACCCTGTTTCGCCCTCTTGAACTCCATGTTCAGCGGCGTTCCGCCCCTGCTCCTGGCGACATCCCGTGTTCCAAGTAGGCGGTCAAGCCGCTCGCGCGGGCCTGGATGCCGGCAGTGATTCGGCGTACGAGGCGGGGGATGGTGATCTCGGGCAGCTCTTCGGCGTGGTGAAAGCCGAAGCCGCGGAGCTCGTCGGCTTGCAGCGCGATCTGCTGGCGTTGGCCTGCACTGAGGCGGCCCCCGTCGAAGAGATAGAGGACCTTGTCGCCCTCTCCCGGGTTCGGTGCCCAGTCCACGACGAGCAGGCGACCGATGGGGGGCTTGATGCCTAGCTCCTCGTGGACTTCGCGCACGCAGGCTTGCAGGGGCGACTCCCCGTGCTCGACGTATCCGCCGGGGATATCGCGATAGTCCTTGTACGAGGGTTCGATGAGCAGGATTCGGTCGGCGTCGTCGAAGAAGAGTGCGCCTGCTGCCATGCGCGGGTGGGCCATCTTCGCTTCGTGCTCGTTTTCGCTCACGGGATGGACTCTAGCCACCCACGACGCCGAGTCTGCGTGCCAGGTCCGCCACGGGTTGGGACGGGCGGCCACGGGTGCCGCGGATCCAGCCGATGACCAGTTCCCGACTCAGGTAGTGGTGGCGTACCTGTTCGGGAGCGGCTCGTTCGGCGTCCAGCAACCTGGCCAGGGCTTCGTCGGTCCGGTTCCAGGCGCTGAGTGCGCGGGCGACTTCCAGGCTGTGCCTCACACGCCGTTCGACAGGCAAGCCACTGGTGTCGATGCGTTGTCCGAGGTCCACGGCTATCTGGATGTCACCGAGCTCTCTGGCGGTGGCGACGCAGTGGATGGCCACATTGGTCGGTCCGAAGGCCGTCCATAGGTGGTTGGCGTCGGTGCCCAGCCGCTGCGCGGCTTCGTCGGCCTCCCGAAGGAAGGTCTGTGTGGTTGCCCGGTCCTCCGCTCGGGCGGCCGCCATAGCGCCGGCGAGGAAGAGCGTGCCGTAGACGGAAAGGTACTCGTCGTTTGCGGTGCCCAGATCCGGCTGCATGACGGCTGCCGCATCGTTCACCATCTGGATCGCCGCGGTGAAGCGGCCGGTAGCCATCAGACAGTGCGTGACCGCCCGGAAGAGCGAGCCCGTCACCGAGTTCTGGCCGCTCTGTTGCGCGGCTGCCAATCCACGGTCGGCGGCGATCCACGCCAGTTCCGACTCGCCGACCTTACCCAGCACCATTGCCGCACCGTGGTAGGCCAGGGCGAGCTCGGCATGAGCCTCCTCCCGTTCGCGCCCTGAGTACGCGCGGGAGGCGGCAAGGGCATCGGCCAGGACAAATGGAAGCCGTCGAGTGGCGAAGCCGTACCGGGAGACTTGGTAGGCATCGAGGACTTCCTTCACGTCGGCCCGCAAGCGCTCCAGAGCAGGTGGTTCCTCGTCGGGTGAGGTTCCCAACAAAGGCGTGAGCTGCCTGTAGTCCATGAGGGCGTTTCGCAAGGCCGGGACTGTATGCCGGCCGCTGTCGTTGGACCACTCCATGAGGGTCGGTTCGGCGAGCAGGTCTCCGAGGGACACGTCGAGGGCTTCGGCAAGTGAAGTGATCACCGAGAGGCGGTCGAGCTCGATCCGGTTGTTCTCCGCTTTGCTCAGCCAGTCCGTGGTGCGTCCGACAAGGCCGGCCAGGACCTCTTGAGAAAGGCCGCGTCGGCGCCGGTACCAGGCGACGCGCTCCCCGGTGGTCAGATGCTCTGTGATTCCTCGCATGTCCTGAGCATCACCTCGTGGCCGAAAGGGGCCCCGGAAGGATTTTCCGGGGTGCCGCGGGACTCCCCGCCTACTGTCGCAGGAGACCGAGAAGGCCGCAGGGCAACGTCATCAACTCCCTTGTGTCGGCTCGCTTTGACCTTCGGCTCTGCTTCTCAAACGGGAGGAGGGCACGGCCCGCGGAACGGAGGTGTAGAGGGTGCGCAGTTCCAGTCTGTCACCGAACCCGCAGAGAACGGCCGTAGCGCCAGCACGGTCACTTCAGCCGGAGAGTCCGGTTACGCACGGATCACCGATCTACTGATGGAGCCTCATCATGCGCTATCTGCCGACGTGCATCCCCTTGTTGATGGGGCCGTCCGCGATCGCTACCCACTCAATGGGTGACGTATTGGTTGCAGCCATGCCGGCCGTTCCCGGCGATGGCAGCGGTGGCGATCTGGCCGGGAGGACGCTGTGAGGAGCCAACCGCGGCTGCACTGCGAAGCCCCGGACCGGATACTGCTGCTGGACGCCTGCGGAGTCGTGCTGGGTGAACCCATGGAGCCGTTGTTCCGCGCCGTCGCGTCTTCCAGTGGTCTGAGCCCCACTGTGGTCGCCCAGCTCTTCAGGCAGCGGTTCCGCGATGACCTGTGGGCCGGCCGCATGGATGAGACGTCTTTCTGGACCTCCCTGGCCGCGACCTGCGGGTTGGAGCGCGCTCCGGCAGAGTGGCGTACGGTCCTCGACCAGTCCATGCGGGCCATGCCTGTGGTCCGCCGGCTGCCGTCCTGGGGACGGCAGGCCCGCCTGATCCTGGTCTCGAACCACCGGCACGAGTGGCTCGTCCCGAGGCTGGAGGCGCTCGCCCTGGCCGGCCATTTCTCGGACGTGTGGATCTCCAGCCTCACGGGATTGGTCAAGCCGGATCGAGCGGTCTACGACCGAGTGCTCGGCAGCACTGACCTGGCCCGAACCCTCTACGTGGACGACAAGCCGGCGAACGTCGCTGCCGCCAGGTCGCTTGGTGTCAGGAGCCTGCTGGCCGACGTCGACGGCCGGTGGTCGGAGGAGGTGGACGCGTGGCTGGGATGCTGACCGGTCCGGTGGAAGAGGTGATCAGCCAGGACTTCGTCGACCGGATCCCCGATCTCATCGCCCTGCTGGAACCTGTCGTGGCCGACATCCCCCGCGAGGGCCGGCAGTGGGTCTTCTACGGCAGCCTGCCGCTCGGTCAGGGGCGCGAGGGCAGCGACCTCGATGCGTTTCTCCTCCATGACGGCAGCCTCGGTAGTGCTCCGCACAGGCGAAGTGCCTCGTGGGGTGCGACACCCGTGACGATCTACGTGCTGTCGCACGGAGATCTGGCAGACGACGGACTGAGGCGTCAGTTCGGCGGATACTTCACGCTGAAGCTCTTTGGCCCCTTCGTGACCGACCGGCCCGAGCGTGACCTGTTGCTTTCGCAGCACACCGCCCGGTTCCTGGCGCCCCTTGCTGAATTGCTCGCCCTGGGGCAGCCGGACACGGCCTGGAACGCGGACCAGCTGCTCGCCCACGCCCATCTGGCGTTCCTCGACCTCTATCCGGACGCCGCGGGCTACCTGGCCAGGCTCCTGCGTAACCCCCCGCTGATGACCCGCGTGTGGGGGCACCAGCGCCACACGTACCTCGAATCACTCCAGGCTGATGGGTACATCGCACCCGCGGGCACCCACGGGGACTGGGTGTACACCGGGCGCACACCAGTCGATGACGCCGACCGGGAACGCGCCCGCTGCACGGCCCGGTTCTGGGCCTTCGGAGCCGTGTGCCACGAAGCGGACCCTGGCTTCCCGGACGTGTACTTCGGCAAAACGGACGCTCACGCAACTCCACACGAACAGCACTCCGCCTTGGAGTTCCTCCACGGCATCGCCGAGGGGGGAGGCGCACCGTGATCTTGACCCTGGCGGCGTGGCACGCGGCATCCAACCGGCAGACAGCCGCGCGCGAAGAGCACCGCTCACGGCAGTTCGGCCTCCGGCCGGTCGTCGGCTCCGATGACCGGGCGCAGGAGACGGGAAAGCCGATGCTCCCCGGCGAAGTCTGGGCGACCCAGACGCTAGGTGCCTCACAACCGACCCGCCGCTCGGCCGCCTCTCCGATCCGCGTAGGGTTCGCCGGCCGGCGCCTGCACCTAGGCCACCTCGGACTGGCACGTACAGCAGCTCAGATGGCCGAGAGCGGTGCGCACCTTCTACTGTTCGACGCCTCGGACGATTCCACCTCCATCGTCGATGGCTTCCGCACCGCGGTCTGCCACTACGCAGGAGCCTCGGTGCCCGATCAGCTCATCGAGTACGGCCCCGAGCTACGACGGTGGCAGCACCAGGCGCTGTCCGGGCTGCGGCTGGACAGGATGCGCCGCCTCTACGGCTGGGACAGCAGTACACCAGCGAGCGCACTGACCGACCTGGAAGCCATGATCAGCTTCTTTCTCTACACCCCGGCGGGCATGGAAGAGGGAGGCGTCGCCCTGGTCGACGCCATGCAGGCACCGCACTCGGCCCTGCTGCCCCGAGCCGCACGGGCTGTCGACGCCAAGGTTCCGGAGTTGCTCTACCGCCGGCTCTTCCCCAGTCTGCGACGGGAAGGCGAGCGGGGCAGTGTCCGCGAGCCATCCTCCGTGGTCTTCGTGGACGACGACGATGTGACAGTCCGGCGTAAGTTCCTGCGCTCACGGACCGGTGGTCGGGCGAGCGTCGAAGAGCAGCGTTCCCTGGGTGGGGACGCGACGCGATGCTCGGCGTTCGCCATGATCGAGCTGCTGTGTCCACCGGAGACCGCCCAGCGGGCGCTGGACGGCTGCCTGTCAGGTCGGAGCTGCGGGGACTGCAAGGCGGAGCACCTGACCGGCGTCGTCGCCGGGCTCCGCGCCGCCACCACGGCGCCCCTGCGCGCAGGCACCTCCTCGCAGGTGGGACCCGCCGTCAGGCAGGCCGCAGGCGGACTGCACCGCCCGCCACCCCGCGACGCCACCGACCTGGAGGCTGCCATCGCGGAACGCTCCGGAGTACACCCTGACCAGGTGGTGGTGGGCCACGGCTCCACGGAGGTCATGGACTGGCTTTTCCGTATCCAAGCCCGCCCCGGTGGAAAGGTGGTCGCAACAGAGCCGACGTTCGAGCTGTACCAGGAGCTCGCCGAGCGCCACCGCCTGCGGTACGCGGCTGCTGCGTGGGACCCGTGCACCTTCACTCATGACGCCGCGGCCTTGGTCCGTCTGGCCGACCGCGACACGGCACTGTGCGTCATCGACGTCCCGCACTCCGTCTCCGGAGCCGTCGGCCAGGTCACCGAGCTGCTCGACCGCCTCTTCGAGACTCTGCCTGATGACGCCGCCGTACTCCTCGACCTCGTCTACGCGGACTTCATCCGCACGTCCATCGAACCAGCCTCGCTGCTGCTCAGCCGGTATCCGCGCGCCGTGCTGTTCGGGTCGATGTCCAAGGCTCATTGCGTGCTCGGTGCCCGAGTCGGTTACGCACTCGCAGCGCCTCCCTTGGCGAGCCGACTGCGCTCCCAGCGGCTCCCCTACACGATGGACTCGCTGGCGATCGCCGCGGCGCACAGCGCGCTGAGGGACGACCAGTCCCGTCAGCGGACCGTACAGGCCAGCCACGAAGCCCGGGCACGGCTCACGGCAACCCTCCAGAACCTCGGCGTCACATACGTACACACCGAGGCGAACTTCCTCCTGATGGATCTCGGCACGCGCCACGCATCGGTCACCAGGCGCCTGCGATCCAGTGGGACGCCGTTCCGAGACGGCCGGCGGTGGTCGATGCCCGGCTGGATACAGCTCCATCTGATCGACGTGCCCTTCGTCGAACCACTTATCGAGGCGCTTCAGCAGGGCACGACCGGCGAGAATGGGATCTCATCTCATCGACCGTCGTTGCACGACAAGATCTTTGAAGGGCCATCAGTTCCATGACAGACCAGCGCATGCTCACTGGAGACCGACCCACCGGAAAGCTGCACCTCGGCCACTACGTGGGCAGCATCGCCAACCGGGTGCAGCTCCAGCACAAGTACGAGACCTTCCTGATCATCGCCGACCTGCACATGCTCACCACGAAGAACACCCGGGAGGACATCGCCCAGGTCTCCACCAATGCCCGGGACATGGTCCTGGACTCTCTCGCGGCCGGCATCGACCCGACCCGGGCGACCTTCTACCTGCAATCGGCCATCCCTGAGGTCACCGAGCTCAACGCCCTGTTCCAGAACCTGGTGACCGTGCCGCGTCTGGAGCGCGTGCCCAGCCTGAAGGACATGGCTCGGGACGCGGGCAAGGAAGAGATGCCGTACGGCCTGCTCGGCTACCCGGTGCTCCAGGCCGCCGACATCCTCTGCGTCAAGGCGCACGTCGTTCCCGTCGGTAAGGACAACCACGCCCACGTGGAGGTCACCCGGGAGATCGCCCGCCGGTTCAACTACCTCTACGGGGAGACCTTCCCCGTCCCCGAACTCGTCGAGAGCGAGGTGCCCACCCTGGTGGGCACCGACGGCCAGGGCAAGATGAGCAAGTCCATCGGCAACGTCATCTACCTCTCCGACAGCGCCGAGGATGTCCGCAAGCGGGTCGCCGGCATGTACACCGACCCCAACCGGATCCGTGCCGACATTCCCGGCACGGTGGAAGGCAACCCCGTCTTCATCTACCACGACGTCTTCAACGACAACGCCGCGGAGGTCGCCGACCTCAAGGAACGCTATCGAGCGGGCAAGGTCGGCGACGTCG
The DNA here is from genome assembly GCF_006715785.1 of Streptomyces puniciscabiei. Taxonomy (NCBI): domain Bacteria; kingdom Bacillati; phylum Actinomycetota; class Actinomycetes; order Kitasatosporales; family Streptomycetaceae; genus Streptomyces; species Streptomyces puniciscabiei. The sequence goes on along the minus strand of NZ_VFNX01000001.1, from coordinate 2,781,638 downwards.
AGGTCAAGGACAAGCTGGCTGCCGCCATCAACCGCTTCCTCGACCCGATGCGGGAGCGCCGCGCACGCTACGAGGAGCAGAGCGGCCTCGTCGACGAGATCATCGTCGAAGGCACCGAACGCACCCGCCGCGAAGTGCAGCAGGTGGTCTTTGAAGCCCGCAAGGCGATGGGCCTGACCGCCGCCTACAACCAGCTGCGCCGCAAGGCCGAGCGAGCCCGCAAGAGCAGGGAAGACACAGCACCCTGAAGGACACCGGGAGACCCATGCCTTCTGGCACGTCGGTGCGGGAGCGGTCCTTAAGCTCCCGCACCGCCCACACCGTCCGTATCGTCCGCACCGGCTCCTCGGGAGCCCTCGTCCGCATCGTCCAACGCCCCGACGGCACGCTCGTGGCCGTCAAGACCGCCCGCAACCCGCGAGTGCCCGCCACCCAGCAGGCCCGCGCCCGGGACACCATCGCCCCCTACTTCGGCGCCAGGCTTCCCGAGGTCCTCTTCGCCGGCCACCACCACGGCAGCGACACCCTGATCACTCGCTGTCCCTCGGTAACCACCCTGGCAGACGCCGCTCTCCGTCCCGGGCCCACCACCCAGGCAGCCGCGGTATGGACCGAGGTGACCGAGGCACTCTGCCAGGTATGGCAGCAGTCCGCACGGACCGGCTTCGAGCCTGCGCTGGCCACCAGAAAACACACACTGCGACTGGAACGTGGCCGCCACGGCTTACACCACGCCGCGCACCACCTGCGAATACCGATCGACGGCCAGCACCACATCATCGTCAACGGCACGGACCACGGATCTCTGGACCGGATGCTGCATCGGCTGGCAGCTCTGCGACCACCCACTATTCGCGTCGCCTGCCACGGAGACCCACAACCCCGCAACATCCTGCTCGACCATGCGGAGCAGTGGCACCTGGTGGACTGGGAGTGGTCCGGCCACCATCAGGACTGGCGCATGATGACAAGCCACCTCGTCGGCTGGTGGTACGTCGAGAGCCTCCTGGCCAGCACGCACGGCGGTATCACGCCTACACGGTCCGCACTCGCGCTCAGTTACCGCAGCACACCCCCGGCCGTTCTCTCCAGGTGGACCGCCCCCGCGGTGCGCGCCTTCCGGCGGATGAGTCGGCCCGCCGAACTCGAAGAGGACTTCAGTGCGCTCGCTGTTCACACCGCGATGCTCCTGCTCCGGGAAATACCCAAGGTCATCGTGGAGGGAAGGCACCACCTGTTCGCTCCACTCCTGGGCGAGGCGGCCCGGATCCTCGACTCCGCGTACTCAGACCGTCCGCACCCGCTGCTGGAAGCCTTCACCCACCCGCAGCAGACCGAGGGGAGCCTGGGGTGATCACGATCGGCCTGGCACTGCCCCATTACGACGGCTTCTTCCCCAACCCAAGCGTCACCGGAGCACACCGGACGCGCAGGGCACTCGCCTACGCCCAAAAAGCGGAGCAGGCCGGACTGCACCAGCTCTGGGTGTCCGACCATCTCTGGCTGGACGTCGCCCCCCAGGACCGTCGCCGCTCCCCGGACTGCTGGACTCTCTTGGCGGCGATCGCCGCGACCACCCGTCACATCCGGCTCGGATCTCTGGTCACCCCCGCATCGCTGCGGGAACCCGCACTCCTCGTCCACCAGATCGCAACGGTTGCCGATCTCGCCGGAGAACGCCTCGACATCGGCCTCGGCGCCGGCTGGAACGCCGCGGAGTTCGCAGCGGCAGGTCGTCGGTTCTCCGCAGCCGCCGACCGGCTCGCCGACGTGGAACGGACTGCTGCCCTGATCCGCACCGAGCTGGGTCCTATGGCACCGCCGGTTTGGGTCGGGGGCAAACGCAGCGGCATTCTGAGCGTCGCCGCACGCATCGCGGATGGTTGGAACCTGGCCTGGGACCCCACCCCTGCCGGCTACTGGCAGCGTCTCGCTCGGCTCAACGCGGCGCAGCCGTCGGCAAGGGAAGCCGCCCCGATCCTGCGCTCCGTCGGGCTCACCACCGTCATCGGAACGGACGAAGACGATCTCCACCAGCGGTGGACCAGGCTGCGCCGTTGGGTACCTGGCGGTCACCTCGACGGGCTCAGCTTCGACGCGTGGCGCAAACGGGGACTGATCGGCACTCCTGACGAGGTACACAGCCGGCTCACCGCATGGGAAAGCCTCGGGGTCGACCACGTCGTGTGCGCCCTCGGCATGCCCTTCGGTCTGTTCGACGACGAGCAGATCGACCTGCTCACGTCCGCAGCGCGCCGGGCCGGAGCCGCTACCACCGCTAAGCCACTCACTCAGGAAGAAAGGTATGGAACAGCATGATCGACCTTCCCGATCCGGCCACAGCATTCCAGCACGAAGAGGACTTCCTCCTGACCTGTGGCCCCAGCCGCATCGGCAAGATACTCGCGCTTTACGACCTCTACCAGCGGATCCGCACGGTCCCTGGCGCGATCGTCGAGTGCGGTGTCTTCCGCGGGGGATCCTTCACCATGTGGGCGATGCTGCGGCACCTGCTGGAGTCCGAGCACACCCGACCCCTCATTGGTTTCGACACGTTCGGGGAATTCCCCCACACCAGCGCCGAATCCGACCAGCGTATCGTCGACCACATCCAGCAGGTCGCCGGCCTCAACTGCATCGGAGCAGACCAGCTGCTTGAGACCCTGGGGCAACGGGGGCGCGGGCTCGAAGCGAACACGGTCCTGGTCCCTGGCGACGTGTGCGAGACGGTTCCGCAGTACGTCGCCAACCACCCCGAGCTCGCCATCTCACTGCTCGTGATCGACACCGACCTCTACGAGCCAGCCGTCACCTGCCTCACCGAACTCGTTCCCCTCGTGTCCCCGGGCGGCGTCGTGATCGTGGACAACTACGGGGTCTTCCCCGGCGAGACCCAGGCGTTCCGTGAGTACCTGGCTTCCCACCCGGGCACACGGTTGGAGCAGCCCGCTCACACCGGGCATCTCATGCACTTCTCCCCGTCCGCAGCAGTCGCGCCGAACCAGCCGCTTCCCGAGAGGCCGGCTGCCACGGAAGCTATGGGCACGTCCGAGTAGGTCGATAACCCCGAGAACTCACGCGTTGTACCCGCAAATCGACCAGCTCGTTGACGCGTCCGCCCGATCAAGCGCGATGACGACCGTCGAACAGCTTCCGTCACCCCGTGGCCCCGGCCATCCACCTCGCCGAGCGGCTCTTCCGCGCCTCCCCACACCGTCGGGCGCTTCGGTGCCGTGCTGCACCACGGCTTCGACGAGCTCGCCGCTCTCTGCGCTGCCAGCGAGGTGAAGTACCGCGTCGGCAGATGACCGCTCTGGTGTCGGGCGCTTGTACCACCCTCGGGGCGAGCTGCTGCGTGACGGTGACCAAACCGGGTTCCAGGGAAAGCCCCCCGCGTCATCACAGGAGGTCCACAGTCCCATGATCAGCGCCCCGTCACTCGCTCTCGGCATCGATAGCTCTGGACCAATCGCCTCCAAGCGTACGGTCCGCCGGTACGACCGCTACGGCCAGCGGAGGATGGGCGGCCACAAGAAAGGATGAGAACCAGAGAGCCCCTCGACACACACCCGGCACGGGGTGACGAAACACTGCGGCGGGCCTTGGAAGACGCCTCCATGGGCCGCTGGGAGGGCCCGCAGCAGATGCTGGCCTCGACCGGCGCGGACTGGGACCGGCGGATCTTCCGCCTCCAGGTTCTCGCCGAGGCGGGTGCGCGGCTGCGGTTCGCCGACACCTGGGCGAAGGCGGAACCGCGCTCGCCGCACGCACTGGCCCTCCTCGCGAACGTACAAGCCCTTCGCGCGATGATCGCCGGACGGAACGGCGGCCAGTCACTGATGCACGAAGCGTGGGCCACCTGCCGCACCGCGCTGGAGGTGTGGCCGCACGACGTCGCGCCCCTGGTGGTGATGCTCGCGTTGCTGCGGACGCACGCACCGGACCGGGCGACCCTGCGGCATGTGTGGGCGGAGATCAAGCACCGTGACCCGTGGAACCGCGAGGCCCACCACGAAGTCGTCACCTATCTGTTCCAGCGGTACCACGGTCGGCCCGGGGAGGCGATGTGGTGGGCCGAGGAGCAGGCGTCCATCGCCCCGCAGGGGCTGCCGATCGCGGTCCTGCCCCTGGTCGTGATCGCCGAGGCCCACCGGTCCCGTCAGGAGCGCGACCGGACGGCGTACGGGCTGACCATCCATCCCTGGATCGACTGCCCGCAGATCGACCCCGTGCTGGAACGCTGGTGGCGCTACCGCGCGCCTGGCCCGCACGCCTGCTTTGCCGATGACGCCAACTACCTGGCGCACGCTCTGTCGTTCGCCAACCGCCACAGCGAAGCGGCGGAGGTCTTCGACGCGATCGGCCCCTATGCCACCCGCGTCCCCTGGTCCTACTGCGGTCAGGCCGAAGACCTGTTCCTGCGGCACCGAGCCTGGGCCTACAGCCCGCCGCGACGCCGGCACCCCTGACCACCCTGACACCACCCCCTCCGATGTACGAAGGACGGCACCTCCATGCCTCTTGACGTCTCCCGTGTCTCCGACGAGGAACGCCTGAAAGAGCTCGGCTACCAGCAGACTCTCTCCCGCTCGATGTCCGGCAGGGCCAACTTCGGGGTCAGCTTCACGATCATCTCGATCCTGTCGGGCTGCATGACCCTGTACGGCTACGGCATGAACACCGGCGGCCCGACTGTGATCATGTGGGGCTGGCTGTTCGTCGGCCTGATGACCTTGTTGGTCGGCTTGTCGATGGCCGAGGTCTGTTCCTCCTACCCGACCAGTGCCGGCCTGTACTTCTGGGCGCACCGCATGGCCCCCGCGAGAACGGCCGCGGCGTGGGCGTGGTTCACCGGCTGGTTCAACGCCCTGGGCCAGATAGCGGTGACCGCGGGCGTCGACTTCGGCGCCGCGACCTTCCTCAACGCGCTGCTCGACCTTGAGTTCGGCTTCGCGGCCACGCCCGGTCACACCATTGCGCTGTTCGGGATCATCCTCGTCCTGCACGGCGTGCTGAACACCTTCGGGGTCCGCATCGTCGCCTTCCTCAACGAGGTGTCCATCTGGTGGCACGTCCTGGGCGTCGTCGTGATCTGCGGCGCCCTGGTGCTCGTGCCCGACCACCACCGGTCGACCGGCTTCGTCTTCGGTGAGTTCGTCAACAACACCGGCTTCTCCTCCAGCACCTACGTGGTGCTGATCGGACTGCTGATGGCGCAGTACACCTTCACCGGCTACGACGCCTCCGCCCACATGACCGAGGAGACCATCGACGCCTCCACCGCCGGCCCCAAGGGCATCGTCCGCTCGATCCTCGTCTCCCTCGCCGCCGGCTTCATCCTGCTGTTCGGCTTCACCTACGCCATCCAGTCCTACGCCGGCGCACTCGCCTCCGGGACCGGGGTGCCCCCGGCGCAGATCCTCATGGACGCCCTCGGCGCGGCAGCCGGCAAGTGGCTGCTGCTGGTCGTCATCGTCGCCCAGCTCTTCTGCGGCATGGCCTCCGTCACCGCCAACTCCCGCATGATCTACGCCTTCTCCCGCGACGGCGCCCTGCCCTTCTCCAAGGTCTGGCACCAGCTGAACCCCGCCACACGCACGCCCACCAACGCCGTATGGCTCGCCACCGGCGGCGCCTTCGCCCTCGGCCTGCCCTACCTGTGGAACACCACCGCGTACGCGGCGGTCACGTCGATCGCGACCATCGGCCTGTACATCGCCTACGTCATCCCGACCTACCTCCGGCTCCGCCAGGGCGAGCGGTTCGAGCGCGGCCCCTGGCACCTCAGCTCCTGGTCCCCCCTCGTCGGCACGATCGCCGTCGCCTGGGTCCTGGTGATCACCGTGCTGTTCATGCTGCCGCAGACCTCGCCCGTCACCGCGCGCACCTTCAACTACGCCCCTGTCGCGGTCGGCGTCGTCATCGCCTTCTGCGGCATCTGGTGGCTAGCCTCCGCGCGCAAGTGGTTCCTCAACCCTGCGCACCCGCGCAACTCCACGCCGGGTCGGGCGGATGCCGGCGGGAGGGCCGGCGTCCGCTGAGAGAAGCGGCGGATTCGGCGCTTGCCGCGAATCGGCCGAAGCGTGTCGGCCGGGCGCCGAAACCCGCTGGTCGTCGGTGCTCAGCCGCAGCGGGCAGCAGCCCATGCTGACTGAAAAGCCCTCACTCCAGGTGATCGTATCTCGACCCGCTGTCAGTGGTGCGTGCTCTCATAACCTGCGCGGGGATCGTCAACAGCCTGTGAATAGGGGGGAGTTACTTCGTGGCAGTACGGATGGAGGCGTGCGAGCGGGCCGCTGTCCCGATAAGGGACGTCGCCCGGCTTGCAGCACACAGCCTGCCGGTTGAGCCGGGGTCGGCCCGATGAGCGGCTGGCGCCCGGCGCGACGTTCTGCGCGGCGCCGACCGGCCCGCCGTTCCAAGAAGCAGGACGACCAGCTGGCCCTGCTGGGGGTTGTCGTCCTGGGGATCGGGTTGGTGATCACCGTTGTGCACTGGCTGCTGGTGCACTGGTGGATCATTCTCATCGCGGCCGTGGTCGCCGCGGTGGCCGGTGGCCTCTGGCTGCAGCAGGCGCGGCAGCGGGCCGAGTGGGAGCGCGTGCGTGCGCGCGCCCTGCGGATGCGGATCGCGGAGCTGGACGCCCTGGACCACCGCGCGTTCGAGTTCGCCATACGGGACCTGATGCGACGGGACGGCTGCCAGGCGGAGCAGCTCGGCGGTGCCGGCGACAACGCCTGCGACGTACGCGCCGTCGATCCCATGGGGCGCGTCTGGGCCATCCAGTGCAAGCACCGCCGGGACGGAGACCGCGGCTCCGCCGTCGGCGTCGGTGTCCTGCAGCAGGTCAACGGCACCGCACGGCAGATCCACGGAGCGGACGTCGCGGTCGTGCTCACCAACGGCCGCTTCTCCTCCAAGGCCATCCCCTGGGGCGCGGAACACCGGATACACCTCGTCGACCGCCGTCTGCTGCGCGAATGGGCGGCCGGCTCCCGACCGCTGTGGGACCTGCTGGACCGCATTCCCCCGCCGCGCCGCCCCACCGCCCTGTCTTGACGCGCAGGGCAGGGCGGCATGCGACGGAGCCGAGGGCCGTGGCTCCTCCGCCCCGGGCTGTGAATGGGGCAGGTGACGCTGCTGTTCGCTGCCCCGATCCAGCCATTGCCTAGGCACTCCGTCGCCAATCACTGGTGATCGAAACGTGGTGCTGTCGAGTTCCGCCTACGCAGGAAGGCGGGACGTCAGAGTGTTGTGCGCGGGAGGGGTGGCCAGGTGGTTCTGAGCATCAACGTGGCGGTTCTACTTGCTGTCGTCATCATTGTGCGGCTGCGCCGACCCACGCATGCCCGAAGCCGGTTCGATGAGAAGCTGACCGTGGTCATCGTGCTGGTGTTCGGCGTACTGATCGCACCCACCAGCTTCGGGCAAGGCATCCTCAACGCCGTGGGCCAGCTCGCCCGCAGCCTGTCGCAGACCGGTAGCCCCTGATCCCTCAGCGGTTCAGCGACACAGATGAGGCCAGCCTGACGTAGGCAGCCTCTTGCTGGCCCCACAGGCGTCCCTCATCGATGTGACCCGGCCGTTAAGGTCGTGTTCATGACCGCAGGGGAGCGCGTTGTCGTTGTCGGGGCTGGGGTGGCTGGACTCACCACGGCCGTCGTTCTCGCCGAGGCCGGGACTTCGGTGCACGTGATCGCCGAGCAGGTGCCAGGGGTCACGTCGCTGGCGGCCGGGGCGATGTGGGGGCCTTACCTGGTCGAACCGAAGGACAAGGTCGACCAGTGGGGACAACGGTCCTTGGAGATCTTCCGGGAGCTGGCCCAGGACCCGGCGACGGGCGTCCGGCTCACCAGTGGCATCGAGGCATCCCGCACGGCCGAAGCCGCGCCGGACTGGGCCACCACTTTGCCGGGTTTCCGGCCATGCGAGCGGGCCGAACTACCGGCCGGGTTCACGGCGGGCTACCGGTTCACCGTGCCGCTGATCGACATGCCCACCTACCTCGACTACCTCCTGCGCCGGCTCCGCGATGCCGGCGGTGTGGTCGAGCAGCGACGGCTGACTTCGCTCTCGGACGCCGGTCCGGCTTTGGCGGTCGTCAACTGCGCGGGCCTCGGGGCGCGCGACCTGGTTCCGGACCCTGACCTCCGGCCCATCCGCGGTCAGCACGTCGTCGTCACGAACCCCGGGCTGACCGAGTTCTTCTCCGAGGACACCGGTCTTTCCCCGGACCTCCTGTGCTTCTACCCCCACGGCGACACTGTCGTCCTGGGCGGCACAGCGATCGACGGCGAAGGCGCTCTGGCTCCCGACGACAAGGCGGCGGCTGGCATCCTCGCCCGCTGTGCCGAGGTCGAGCCCCGCCTCGCCGAGGCCCGTGTACTGGAGCACCGGGTCGGCGCTCGACCGACCCGCGCCACGGTCCGCGTGGAGGAAGAGGTGGGGGAGGACGGCACCGTGGTCGTGCACAACTACGGGCACGGAGGCGCCGGCGTCACGCTGTCGTGGGGGTGCGCCGAGGAGGTTCGGGTGTTGCTCTCCGTCAAGTGATCTGCACGTGGAAGAACGGAGGTTGCGACGTCCGCAGCGCGTGATCGCTCACGGCGCCCCGACACGCTTGTAGCCAGCCCACAACCGGCCACCGGCCTGCCCGAGCACCTCGTCCACGACGGCCACGAGGGTCTCTACTGTCCCGTCCAGGACCTCCTGTAGGCCGTGGTGGAGGCGTGCGCTGAGCCCTGGCGCGGTCGTCTCCAGACGGCGTGCCAGCCACTTCCCACCGCCACCCCACGAACCGCCAACGGCCAGTGCCAGCTCACCGCTGCGTCGGACCAGCTCGGTCGCGATGAACAGACGCTCACTCTGGTCGTCGCTTCCCGCGAGGTCGTCCAGAAGGTCGGTGATCGCGTAGCGGCGATCATCGATCTCTTCCGCCGACACCGGGGGCGGTCCTGCGGCGGTCAGCTTCCGGGACTGTGCGGCGAGCCGGGCTCCGAGTCCATCGGTGTCGAAGAGCAGCAGCCCGTCGGCACACATCCACAGCAGCGGTGACCGGCGCTTGCGCAACTCCCGTTCGACGTAGGCGTGCCACGTCGCCTCGGTGTGCACGAACATCTCCACCGGCCAGCCGGCGTACCGGAGGCTCGCCCGGTAGGGGGCTGGGGCTCCGTGGAGCAGGACCACGATGTCGAGGTCCGACATGGCCGTGCGGCGGCCTGTCACGACGCTGCCGCCCAGGAACGCGGCGCGCGCTTCGGGGTGCTGTTCATCTACGACGGCGCGTGCGGCCTGTATCGCATCCATGCGGCAACTATCCGCACTGCCCCCACCGGGCGCACGCCGTTTTCCGTGGCTGGACAGCGAGGTCTCGCGCTCTGCGTCTCAGTTCGCCGGGGGCAGACAGCAAAGATCCACGAATGACTGGTCAGCGCCGCAAGGGCATGTGAATCTGGACGACCTTCTCGCAAAAACACCAGGTCAAAGAGGTGATTGCTCGTGACTGCGGCACCCCAGGGCCCCGGATTCTCCACCAGCGTCGAGGCCCTGCGGCTGCGTGAGTGGCTGCTCGGACCGGGCCAGGCCACGCTCGTGATGGATCAGTTCTCCGCCGCCGACTTCCACCTGGTCGTCGACGACCGCGCGGACGTACACGTCAACTCGAAGGATGGATCCTTCTATCTCGGATGGTTTCCGTCCGGCCGCCCTGGTACCGACGGCGAGGGGTGGAAGATCGCCGTCACCGGTACGGCCAAGGTGCGCGGCTACCAGATGTCCTTCGACACCGAGACGCCAGCGGACGTCGTCGCTGCGGCAGTCGCTTGCGTGCTGGAGACCTCCCGGCGGGTGTGACAGCCAGAGGCTCGAGTCGGCGCCCTGGGGGAACCTGTCGTCTGCCTGGTGAGGGCGAGACGGGGTAGCCCGGCATCTGCCACCCGAGGTCGCCGGAAGGCCAGTCCGGCTCGTCCATCCAGTTGCACGCACCGCTGGCGGCATCAAGCCCCAGCCCCCAGCCCCTTGGAGGCGCTCCTGCATCCCGATTTCCCGATCGATCCACCCGCTCCGGCCTGCGCCCCGTCCGCGTACTGGGTCGGTCCCCGGCACTTGGCCGGTGACGACGGACGCCTCTACGACGCCGTCGCCGACACGCTCGCCAACCTGGGTTGGACTAGCTTGACGCTCGTCCGCGGGCGCCAGGAGCCTGACGAGGCGCCGGAGGACCGTCAGGTCCTGCGCAGCACTGTCCTGCACATCGGCCCCGACTCCCTGCGGTGGGCGCAGTGGGTCCTGCCGGACGAGCCGTTCCACCTGGGGAACCTGCCGATCGCCTGGCAAGTGTCCGCTCGTACGGACCCGAGCAGTCCGCTCGCCCACTGGTCGGCCTACTTCACCCCCGATGTCCCGGGGGAGATCCTCGCCGGCTTCCTTGCCGCGCTCGACGCCCGCGATCAGCCCGCCGTGCCGTGTGGTGGCCCCGAGCTGGTCCTCGACGCGGTAACGGCGCACGGTTGGCTGCGTGACGTCGACCAGCCCGGGTTGGGCGCGGTGGATCCGATGTTCGCCTCCCACATCCGCCTTGGTGAGGTGCCGCCCCTCATCCAGGATGGCGACCCGCTCGCGCTGGTGGCTGAGGCGGATGAGGCGGCTCTGGCCGGGTGGCAGGCGTGGGCCGAGCCGGTGCTCGGCGGCGGCTACCTGTGGGCCGCGTCGTTCAGCAGCAGCGTGCCGCACGACCTCGTCGCCGCCTTCGCTGACTCCCTCAGCTCCAGCGCACCGGTCCTGCGCCGGGTGCTGCCGGAGAGCACACGCGACCGGCTCCTGCGCGCTCCAGCCAGCTGAGGGCCATCCAACGCATGGAAGCCGGGCCTCCCCTCGGGGAGAAGCCCGGCTTCGTGCTGCTTGCTACCGGTTATCGCCTGGAACGCACACGCCTCTGTGCCAGATGCCGGCTCGGTCGCGGGAGCCACTCACCAGCGCGTTGGGTAAGCGCCGGCGCGGGGGCCCAGGCTCAGAAGGCGTACGGGGCGAAGGGACGGACTGGTTCGACGATGAGCCCGAGGAGGTGATCGAGTTCGGCTCGCTCCTCCTCGTTCATGAGCTCGACGGCGTTGCCAAGCTTCTTCTCGGCGAGCCGCTCCATGAACGGGGCCAGGAAGCGCTCCAGAGCATCCGGAGCTTCGTCCATGGTGCGTCGGTACTCCCGGTATCGCTTGAACTGCTCCTGTATCTCTTCGAACTCGACGCGGGTGGCACTGAGGACGAGGGCCCGTTCCTCCTTGCTGAACGGGCGCCCGTCGAGGTGGTTCCACGTTTTGGTTTCACGCTTGCGCTTGATGTCCGCGTCGCAGAGCAGGACGACGATCTCGGGTCGGGCTTGGCTTGTGGGCATACGGGTGCTCCTCACAGGAGTGGGGTGGGTGGGGGCATCAATGATCCGGAGAATCGGCGGTTTGCCCAACCGCCGATCGTCGGCTATGTTCCGCCCGTTTTCCGCTGGTCAGCGCCGACGGCTGGGGTCGGTTACGGCGCTGTTGGCCGGTCGCGTGGCGGGCGCCGGGGGTGCAGTGCGCCGAGTGCCTGGGGCGGCCGTTCCGTCGGGCCTTGCGGGTAGGGCCAGCAGGTGGGCGCTGCGGCGTAGGCGCCATACGAGGACGTCGCTGATGGAGTCGGCGGTATCGAGTTCGCGTCGTCGGGCGGCGTCGCTCAGCAAAACCGCCGGGTCATGGCCGGCCTTCCGGACGTCGTCGAGGGTGGCGGCCAAGGCAGCCCAGCCGGCCTCGGCACGGATGCGTTCGGCCAGATCCGGCAGGACTTGCTGGAGAAGCTCGGCTTGCCGCTGCCGAACACGGGGAGTCAGGCGCTGGCCTCGCTGTCGGAGGGTGGCCATGGGCTGGGCTGCGGCGGTTTCGTAGGCTGCCCGAAGGTGTTCGGCTGCCTGCTGGGCTGCGGCGGCCTGCTGCGCGTGCTCCCTCTTTGCATGCCAGTTCGCCGCGGCGATGGCGAGGAAGAAGGCCATGTCGATGAGCATGGCGGTGGTGGCGCCGTCTTCCCCTCGGCCCAGGGCGGGCCCGCTGCGGACGAGGTCGCGAGCGGCCTGGCGCAGGACGCGGTCGTGTCCACGTACAGCCTTCACGTGGGAGCGGCTCGCCCGCTCGAACACGAACGCCGCCTCGCGCAGCTCAGCGCGGGTTTGGGCGGCGGATGTCTTGGCGAGTGCGTCGAGGATTTCCCCCGCTGCGGCGATCTGGGCCGCTGCCGTGCCGTCGTCGCCGTGGTCGATGATCAGCAGGGCCTGCCAGGTAGCGGAGGTGGCCCGGCGCCGCGCGAACGCGGGGCCGGTCACGTCCGGCAGGGCGGGCTGCTCCGGCTCGGAGCCGTCTGCCGAAGCGGGCTCTGCGGGAAGCGTCCAGCGTTCGCGGATGCGGGGCAGGGACAGGTCGGGTGCAAGTTTCGAGCCGGAGTAGAAGACCGGATCTCCGTCCTTGTTGCGGTCGTCGGGCAGCGCGACCTTGTAGCCGAGCAGATCACCGGAGGGCGCGACGCGTTTGCGGATGAGCAGGCCGGCGGCGGCCAGGCGGTCGAAGAACTCCTCCGTGGAAGCCGTGCCAGCAACGGCGCGGCGCACGGTCTCCCGCAGCTCCTCCCGCGCGGTACGCTCCCGGCCTTCCCGCTCTGCCTTGTGGCGTTCGGCGCTGGTAGGCCGCTGGGCGGCGGTGCCGTCGCCGACGTGGAGGCGGCGCAGCCCGTAGTCGATCTCGATCTTGCGGGCTTCTGCTTGGGAGCGTTTGCCGTCCTGGCGGAGGCGGGCCTGGCGGCCGTCCTCGCGGACGATGGTGGCGATGATGTGGATGTGGTCGTCGGCGTGCCGGACGGCCGACCAGCGGCAGGCGGCGTCGTCGCCGTCGGGGGCGATACCGGTTGCGGCGACCATCCTGCGGGCTATCTCGCCCCACTGCTCGTCCGACAGGATCGGGTCTTCGGGGGCGGCGCGTACCGACAGGTGCCACACGTGCTCGGCGGGCCGTCGGCTCTCGGGCAGGGCCATAACCGGTTGGTCGAGCAGCCGCTGGAGATCGCCGTACGTGGCGCCGGGGTCTCGGCCGGGATCGGGGGCAAGACCGTCCCAGGCGGCCACCAGGTGCGGGTCGACGTGCTCCTCATGCGTGCCGGGCCCGTACAGGTAGTGGAGCAGGCCGATGGTGCGTGCGCCCCTGGCGTGGACACGCGGGATCACGCAGCCGTCCTGTTGTCCAGGTGCTGCTGGGTGAAGGCGTCGACCCGCTTGGCGGCGCGTTGGACGGCGGCGAGGACCGCCTCGGCCTGCGGGGCGTCGGCTCCGGAGTTCAGCGCTTTGGCAACCTGGTTGAGGTTGTTGCCGATCTGCCCGAGGTGCCGCCGCAGCGCGAACAGCTCCTGCAGCATCTCTTTCTCGCCCGCGATGTCCGCGGCGGTGCGGTCGAGGTCGCGGGCAGCGTTGAGAGCCGAGCGGGCAAGGAACCCGGCCACGCTCATGTGGCACACGGCGGCTGCCCGGAGGAGGAGTTGGTACTCGTCGTCGTTCATGCGGCAGCTGGGCTGGTGCACACGCTTCTTCTCATCACGCAGACGTTCACGTTGCTGCACACGGGGCGTCGACGGGGCAGCGTGAGCGCAGTCGGTGCTGTGGCAGGGACGCGGTTCTTCCCTCTCAGGATGCGATCCGCCCTCGGTCGCATCCTGACGGATCGGCGCCTCCCGGTGCTGATCCGCTCCCGCCGCTGCCGACGGGGGAGAGGCAGGAGCATTGCTCCCGACAGGAGCAATGCTCCTGCACCAACTTGCTGCCGATGGGGCAGAGGTGATCGGCAGGGATTCCTCGCAGGTGCTGGGCTCGTGGTGATGCGGGGTGTGCATGGGGCCTTTCTGGTCGGGGTGTGGTTGGGAGTGTTGGTGCTGCGGGGATCAGCGGGGTGGATCGCTGGCGGCAGCTTTGAGCTGGGCCTTGAACTCGCGGACGACTCGTCCGACGCCGTCGCTGGAGACGGTGTAGCCGGCGGCGCGCAGGGCGTCCTCGACCCGGTCGCGTCCGACGCTGCCGGTCTCCTCGTGGATGCGGCGAGCGTGCTTGAGGATGACCTCGTCGGAGGCACGGGCTTTGCCCGCGTCGCGCTTCTTCCGGGCAGCCGGTTTCCGTTCGTGCCTGCCCGAAGGGCTGCCCGAGTTGTTGCCCGTGAGCGCCCGGCTGTCTTCAGTTTCTGCCCGTGCGGGCAGCCCGCGCGCCGGGCGAGCAGGCTGCGGGCGGGCAGCCGGAGGGACCTCGTCGTCCCCCGGATCTGACGGGTGCGGGCGGGCAGTTTCCTCTGCCCGTGGCAGTTGTGTCGGGCGGCTGGAGCGTGGGCGGCTGTGCCCGGATGCCCGGGCGGGGTTGGAGGCCGGGACCTCCCAGCGCGGTGGCAGCGTGATGGTGGCGAGGCTGAGGGCCTGCTTGCGGGTGGCGAGCTTGCGCAGGAGCAGTTCGTCCTGGAGCGGGTCGCCGTCGACGCCGGCCCGTTCGAGGGCTTCGTACAGGCGTTCTGCCAGGCGTCGTTGCCGCCGCTTGCCGCGCTGCTGGTCAGTCATCGACTCGGCGCGCAGGATGAGGGCGACGGCTTCGCTCAGTGCGCGGTCGCGGATGAGGCGGGCGGCATCGGCGTCCTGGTCGGCGATGTCGAGGCGAGCCAGGAGGCGTTCGCGTGCCTGGCGGACGAGGACGGCGGCCAGGCCGCGTGAGGCGGCGTCGGGGGCGCGATGGCGTAGCTCGATGCCCATGGCCAGGTGCCAGAGCATCGCGGCCATGACCGGGCCGACGAAGGCCCGCACGGTGCCGCCGACCGGCCCGGACTCGGCGTAGGCGGGCAGAACCTGGACGGTGGTGATGACCCAGGTGAGGGTGCCGGGCAGGCCGGGGGCCTGCTTCGGGCCGTTGAGGTTCTGCCGGGCCATCAGTGCGGTGGCGAACAGGGCCAGCTCGGCGGCGGCGAACATCGCGACGCGCTCGGCGGTGCCGCCCATGTCGAGGTAGTCGGCGGCGAACCGCCAGCTGGTGTCCGCGCTGTATGCGGTACAGCCGAGCGCGGCCACGGCCGCGACCGGCACCGCGGCGGTCCCACGCCAGCGGTTGGTGTGATGCCGCCGGCGGCGCTGCTGGCGGAACAGCCATCCGGCGAGCAGGCCGAGTAGCACGGGCGGGACGAGGAGCGCCACGGTCATCACCGGGGACGTGGCCCAGTCAGGGAGAAGCGGCGTGCCGCTGATCCGTATGGCGAGGGGGACGGGGCTGAGAGGAGGCAGGAGGGGGCTCCAAGGCGTCGAGGATTGAGGGCGAAGGGCGAATCGACGGAGCGCTGAGCAACCGCCTACGCGAGTGGCTGGCGCGGGCAGGGCTGGTGTGAGCGCAGGTGATGCGGCGGGGCCGGCCAGGTGAGGGCGCTGAGGCGGCCAGTCAGGCGGCGGGCGCTGTGCGGCGTCGTCGGTCGGGGCCGTCGAGGATGACGCGCTCCGTCATCTCGGCGAGGCGGGAGGCGACGCGGTCACCGAGGGTGACGCGCAGCTGCTCCATCGGAAGGTTGGTGGTGATGAGTGTTGGGAGCATGTGCTCGTACCGGTGGTTGATGAGCCGGTAGGTCAGCTCCTCGGTCCATTCGCTGGTCTTGGCCGCGCCGAGGTCGTCCAGGAACAGCAGCGGGCAGCGCGCCAGGGTCTGCAGCTCCCGTTCGGCGTCGTGGCCGGCGCGGGGGCGCAGGCGCGCGTGGAAGTCGGCGGTGGTGGTCGCTTCCCAGCGCAGACGGACCCCTTGGGCGAGCAGGGTGCGGATGGCGCCGTACGCCTGGTACGTCTTGCCCGTGCCCGTGGGGCCGGCGATCAGCAGCGACGGGCCCTCAGCGATGCCCGGCCCACCGGGGCCGGGGCGTCCGGCGCGGGCGATCTCGTCGGCCCAGGCGGTGACCTTCGGGTGGTCGGCCAGGGCTCGGCGGTAGCGGGCGGGGATCCTGGCGTCGGCGAGTTCCAGCGCGGTGACGGGCTCGACGTGCCCTTCCTCGACGGCGGCGGTGGCGAGGTCGATGCCGCGACTGGCAAGGATGCCGTTGAGCCGGTCGGCGAGCGGGCCGACCCGGTGGGGCTCGCGGGTGAGGGTGGCGGTCAGAGGTCACCTCCGTAGGCGGCTTCGACATCGGCGGGGTTTGTCCACGCCCTGTGGACAACCGGCGCGGCGGGGGCCGCGTTCATGGCCTCGTGCACGAGGCTCGGCAGAGTGCTGGGATGCAGGCCCTTGGCGCGGTGCCGTTCTAGGCCGGCCCGGATGTGGGCGGGGGCGATGCCCTCGCCGAGCAGCTTGCGCACCTCGCGAGCGAGATGGCCAAGGACGTCCTTGGGCGGACGGTGTGTGCACGCGGCGGCGTACTCGGCGATGAGGTCGCTGGCCGAGACGGCGTGGGGTGCGGGGGCGCTCGCGCCCCCCGAAGGGGTATCTCCTAGATCCATGATCCTAGGTCCTAGATCCGTACCGTGAGGCGTCACCGCTCCCTCACTGAGCCCTCCTCGCTGCCTCACGGAGGACTCACCGAAATCGCCCTGACCTGCTATTTCGTCATAGGTGACCGGAATCACCGCAGGCTCGCGTATTCGCCCGGAGCCCTCACGGAGGGCTCCGTGAGGCTGCGGTGCGGGCTCCGTGATGCCAGCCCCCGCAGCCGACGCATCGACGCCTGGCGCGGTGCGAGCCTGCGTGTCGTGGTGCGGGCACGGAGGAAGACGGCTCGCGCTGGGGCGATTGATCTTCTGATGCTGCCGCCAGGTGACGATGTGCAGGTAGCGCTTGTCGCCCGGGCCCTTGTACCGGCATATCAGCCCGGCGTCGGCGAGCTGGGCGAGGTCCTGCTCGACAGCGCCAGGCGTGTGTTCCGGGCGCAGTACCCACAGCTGCCCGGCGATGATCGCGGCGTGGTCGCGGTGCCGGCCCTGGTCGTCAGCCTGGGTGAGCAGGCCGAAGAAGGTGCGCTCGGCGGTCAGGGAGACGGCGGCCAGGGACTCGGAGACGAATGCTTCCGGCTTGATGGTGCGGATTCGTGCCAAGAGGGGCGGTCCTCACTCGGTGGCCGGTGGGCTGGGTGCCCACGGTTCACCGTCGGTCGGGGGCGGTCGGGCGTGAAGGGGCGTGGAATGTCTGGCCGTTGACGCGGGAGCGTTGATGGCCGCTCGCGCTTTCCGGGGTGTCGTCAACATAGCCACACCCAGGTCGCGCAAGTCCAGCCCTATCCGGCGCAATCTCTCACGGCAGAAATGCCGCTGGAATCGAGTCGGCGAGGGCGGTGCGAAAACGGTAGGGCACGATCGGCGGTTGACCAAATAGTTGCGCCGCATCCCGAGCCAGAAGGATCACATCGGGAAGCCGTTGACGTCCTGCGAGTGACGAAGCTACAACACAACACCCCACGTCAGGGAGGGTCTCTGGTGTCGGGTCCCGTTCGGGGATCCGGCCTTGCGCGCAGCACCCCGACCGCCTCGCTCACCGATTGAGCGCGACGCAACATAGCCGACGATCGGCGGTTATCCAAACCGCCGAATGCACGCTACAAATGGAGCTATGGCAGCACGATCTCTGGAAATAGGACCCGCAGGATTGACGGTGGCCCGCACCATCGAAAACCTCCGCATCGAACGCGGCCTTGGGCAGCGTCAACTCGCAGCCCGCTGCAGCGCTTTGGGTCGCCCTATGTCCAACACGATGCTGTCCCGCATCGAACTCGCCAAGCGGCGATGCGATATCGACGACCTCGTCGCCATCGCCGCAGCCCTACAGGTGTCGCCAGCCGCCCTCCTCCAAGGGCCGGGCGCCGCCTGAGCCGCCCACGCAGCCCTCCCCGACTTCCCGACCAGGAGCCGCCCCCTTGCACCGATCCACGCCCGCGCCCGTCCCCCACAGGCCGTCCGACGCCCCTCCGCCCCGCCTCTACCGCCCCGAGGAGATCGCCGACACCCTCGGATGCTCGGCCTGGTGGGTCAAGGACCGAGCGCGACGGCGCCTGATACCGCACACCCGGGTCGGCCGTGCCTACCGCTTCACCGCCGAGCATCTCGCCGAGATCATCCGCCTCTACGAGCAGCGGCCGGCCCAGCCCGCGCCGGCAGCCGCACGGACGACCGAGCCGCTCTCCGAGCCCGGTACGCAGACCGGCTCCGCGCAACCTCGCCGCCCTGTCGTTGCTCCGACCACTCGGCTACGAGCCCGCCCGCCGCGTCGGCAGCAGCAGTACGGCACTGTCGCGTGACCCGATCGAATCTGCCGTAGCCGAGGACAAGGAAGAGGGGGATAGCGAGACTTGGGTTTCGCGGAGAAGCGCGGAAACTACTGGCGCGGCCGGTACAAAGTCGCGCCCGGCAAGCACAACACGGTCGTCGACGAGAACGGCAAGGCGATCCGATTCGCCACCAAGGGTGAGGCCCAACGGGCAGCGGCCGAGGCTGAGAACAAGTACCGTCGCGGCGACTGGCGCGACCCGGCCCTCGGCCAGGAGACCTTCGGCGAGTACGCGAACCGCTGGTACGAGGCCCAGGACCTGGCCGCCTCGACCATGCAGAACTACAAGCGCCACATCGAGGAGCACCTCCTCCCTGAGTTCGAGGACAAGGCGCTCGCTGGCATCCTGCGCACGGACGTCGATCTGTGGGAGAAGAAGGAGAAGGCCCTCTACGCTGCCTCCAGCGTCAAGACCTGGCGCTCGACGCTCCACCTGATCTTCGAGGACGCGATCGACGAGGGCCTGATCACGTCCAACCCGGCTGCTCGCCGGCGCGGACGGGGCAAACGCGCCGGCCGCTCCCGAGACCGTGGTCCGGAGAAAGTGGTAACCGACGCGCTCGGCATCCTGCTGACCGCCGAGCGCGCCGCCCTGCTCTCCGGCCGCGACGACGAGTTCGTCGCCGTGGTCCTCAAGGGGTACACCGGCATGCGCTGGGGCGAGATCGTCGGCCTGGAGACCGCGTTCGTCCGCCCTGGAGCCGTCCGGGTCGAGTGGCAGCTGTACGAGCTCGACACGGGCGAGCTGGTGCGCTGCCCACCGAAGGACGACAGCTACCGCACCATCGACTCGATGGACTGGCTGTCCGGGCTGGTCGCCAACCACATCGCCCGCACGAAGCCCAAGCCGTGCCCCTGCCACGGCAAGACCTACGTCTTCCGAGGACAGGGCGCGGCCCGTACCGGGGGCCACCAGGGCGCGAAGCTCGTCGACGTCGCCCGTCGTGCCGGCGTTTCGACCGGCACGGTGTCCAACGTCCTGAACCATCCCGAACGCGTCACCGAGGCCACGCGAGAGAAGGTCGAGCAGGCCATCGCGGACCTCCGGTTCGTGCGGGGCAGCGTCGTACCGGAGCATGCCGCCCACTGGCGCAGGAACGGTTTCGCGACCTGGCTGTTCACGCCGGCGGTCTCCGGCTGGTACCCGAAGAAGGCACCGCAGGAGCCACGGCCGGTGCCCTTGCTCGGCGAGCCGTGGCCCGGTGTCCCAGCACGGGGGCGGGGTGCCAGCGATCGGGCCGACGCCTGCTGGCTCCCGATAGCCAAGGGGCTCACGCCCCACGGCCTTCGCCACACCCACCGGACGATGATGGAGGACCTGGGAACCGAGAAGGTGCTCATGGACGAACGCATGGGGCACATCGACGGCTCGGTCTCAGCACGCTATGCCCACGTCACCCCAGGCATGCGCAAGCGCCTCATGCAGGGGCTGACCGAGCAGTGGGAGGCAGCACTCGACGCGCGTTTGGCCATGAATGCCACGTCACCAGTGCGCATACTGAGTGATCTCCTGCGGGCACGCAGGGAGTCATACGTGGGGGTGGAGCCCTAACGTGAATAGTGCTGTGCCCTCTGGTGCGATCACTGCCAGGGGACACAGCCACATCCCTTATGCGTAGCCGAGAGATCAGGAGATCGAGCAGGAGTACGCACAGCCCTCCTGGGGCTCATAGAGCCGCCGGGACGGCCGCAAGTTTGGACGCGGAGGCGGCCGTCCTGTGGACCATCCGGCCTTCGTACTGCGGTGGACAAGGCATTTCCGGCTCTGCTAGGGCCTGCCTGGGGTCATGAACAAGTCCTAGCTCGACAGGATCCCGTTCAGTGCTTCACTGCGGATCTTCTGGGTTAGTGCGAGTTGCTCTAGCAACAGTCGCTCTTGTTCGTCCAGTCGCGCCATCGCACCAGCGATCGCCTGCTGTGTCCCGAGATCAGGCAGTACAACCGGCAACTCCCCCAAGACGTTGAGAGAGATGGTCTTCATGGTCATACTTCCCGTGGAGTGCGCCTCGAGCCACTTGCGTGCCTCCGGACTGCGCAGATATGCCGCGAGGTAGTCGGCGTTGAGCTCGGCGGGGGGCCGAAGCACGAAACAGCCCGTTCCACAGACCCAGCCTTGCTGCTCCTCACGGACGACAGCACATCGCCCCAGCTCTCCGCGGCGCGCGAGCACGACGTCACCACGGCGTAGGCGGAAGCGTTCCAGACTTTCGGCTTGCTGCTCGGTGATGTATCTGATGCTCGCCACACTGAAACCGCTGCCAGTCAGGTCCTTGGGCATGACGACCGGAACGCCGCCGCCATCAACGTAGTCTTCGGCGCGGATCAGGCTCCCCGAAGGCCCGGCGAGGAGCAGACCTGACGTTGAGTCCTGGAACACTCCCTCTGCTGTGCCGTTCATGATGCTCCGGAGAGGCACGCGCGGAGGTTCGATCCCACTGCGGGTCAGCCGCTCGCACATGCTGAAGCTCTTCCGCAGGCCGACTCTCGAACTGGACGTCGCCTCGACATGCCGGTCCAGCTCATCGAGCATGCGACTCATGTCCAGTGCCGTTGTCGGTCGCTCCTGCTCGGCGTCGACGTACAGCCGGGGGTCGAGATTACCGTCGTTCTCAAGGATCTCTTCGTGCGTGACCGAACGAGAGAACCCTGGCTCATCGGGCGTTGCACGAGGAGACCGCTGCCATGCGTGAAACCGACTGCTGATGCGTTGTCTGTCCGCTGGGGTCAGGACGCGCGGTTGCCGTGGCACCTGGGTGCCGAGCCGGCCGGCGTCGATGAAGAGGACCGCGTTCGCATCGCCAGCCGGCAAGTGGCGGGACTTGTCACGGGCGAGCAACCAGATGTGCACGGGGATGGAAGTGTGGGTGAAGAGATTCGGTGGCAACGCGATGATGGCGAGGAGCGCGCCAGCGGCGATCATCCTCCTGCGGATCTCCGCCTCCCGGCCGTTGGCCCAGGCGACTCCCGGCGGCATGATCATCGCGGCGGTCCCGTTCTCGCTCAACCGGGTCCACGCGAGCTGAAGCCAGGCGAAGTTCGCATTGGACTTGGGCGGTCGGCCGAAGGGCCAGTCGACGATGCCGATGTCCTCGATACGCTGGTTGAACGGCGGATTGCTCAGCACCCGGTCGGCAAGGCCGTGGCCCCGGCTCTGGAACAGCGACACCGGGTCGGATGCGCCTACGACCGGCTGATCCACCCCGTGGATGGCCAGGTTCATCATCGCCAGCCGCGGATTACTGCTATCCGTTGCGTACGCCTCGAAAGAAGATCCGTCGACGCGGCCGGACTCGGCGATTCGCTGTGCTGCGGCCGCGAGGAGACCGCCGGAGCCACAGGCGGGATCAAGGATCCGGTCCCCGGGCTGCGGAGACGCGGATTCAATGAGCAGGCGCGCGACCTCACGCGGTGTGTAGAACTCCCCCGCCGAAAAGGTGCCCTCCTGAACGTGGCGTTCAAGGAGCAGCTCGCAGACCTCCGCGAATCCAGCCTCGGCCGGCGCCGGACGCTGGTTCAGCGCGGTGAGGAAGGCGGCCACCCACGGTACGTCGCCCGACTCTTCGTCACTGTCAAGAAGTCCGACATCAAGGCTGCGGGTGCCGAATACAGGAAAGCGCGCATGCCTCCTGGCGCTCCTCATCGCAGCGCGCAGGTCCATCAGTGGCGAGATACCGATGCGGGCCTCCGCGACAGCTCGAGCCCACCGCTTGACGAACTCGTCTTCCGGTTCGCCCACCGACTCAACGAATCCTGCAAGCACCAGGATTGCGAGCATGGACGTAAGGTCATCGAAGGTGTTCCGGCCCCGCTGAAAGGGCGCGTACGCTCGCCAAAGCCGGTCAACGACGTCCGCGGCGTGGCTCTCCGTCTCCATGGTCTCCACGTATAGGTCTCCTCGCTCCACGTACGGCTTACTTCAGTTGGCTGATGACATACGCCGTTGCGGCAACAAGCATCAGCAGACACAGGCGCAGTGTCATGCCCGTGCTCTGCATCGCCTTTCCAAGCAGCTCGAAGAACGACTTCACTCTGCCGTGCCCCCTGTCATCGATCCCGAGATCATTACTGCGCAGCATTGCTGCGCAGATCCTCCGATCGTGACCTTGCTTGCAGTCAGGTCTGGATGCAGAGGGTGAATGGAGTGGAATGTAGCAGCGATCAACGGCAGGCGTGTGTCAACGAGTCCCTCGCTAGCTACGCATGGAGGCTATGCGCAGCGATGCTGCGCACATGCCCTGGGGCGAGATCGCTGTTCATAGAAGTGCGGAGGGGGCGCGGCGCTCGGCAGTCAGTGGTGGGGGTGGTTCGAGATGTGACGCAGGTCGCATACCTCGCTGCGGCAGGTGATGTCTGTGGGGACCGCGGAGTGACCTTGGTGGCCGGTTGACGGGAGCTGCTTGGGAGCCGGGATACGAAGTCGGCTCCCAAACGGCTCCCAAAGTGACCCCAGGAACCACTCAGGGGCCCGACCCGCTAAGCGGATCAGGCCCCTGACCTGGTACTACGGCGTCGGGGTGGCGGGATTTGAACCCACGACCTCTTCGTCCCGAACGAAGCGCGCTGCCAAGCTGCGCTACACCCCGATGTCGCTGCTCTCGCGGCGACGACGTTTACTTTAGCCCACTGGTGGCTGTAGACGAAATCCGGTTTAGACGCGGCGGCGGACCGGGGTCGGGCGGATGTGGTCCAGGGCCACGAGGAGGACGGCCAGGGCGTACATCGCGAGGCCGAGGAGGAGGGCGTTCGCGAGGGTGCTGCGGTAGCCGTGGGCGGCCGCGTCCAGGAAGGGGTAGAGGTAGCGGGCGGGGTTCGTGGGTGCGAGGAAGGCCCCGCGGAGCAGGTAGAAGGCCAGGTAGGCCAGGGGGTAGAGGAGCCAGGCGGCCGTCTGGCGCAGGTGCAGGCGGGCCGCGGGGGTCAGCAGCAGCCAGTCCAGCAGGGCCGCCGCCGGCGTCAGCGTGTGCAGGACCTGGAGGGTCGCCCACTGGCCGTGCCAGCGCACCGGGGCCGTCGTCGCGCCGGTCATGGAGAACGGCGGCGTCGTGTGGCCCAGCAGCAGGTGGTAGACGAGCGCCGAGATCAGGGCGTAGAGCAGTGTGGCGCCTGTCACGACGGGCGGGAGGGGGCGGCGGGCACGCCACGCCCTCGATGCCGACAGGAGCATGATGACGGCCAGCAGGATGCCGGCCTGGACGCTGAAGTAGCTCAGAGTGCGCGCCGGGGTGCCGATCAGGAGTTCCAGGGCCACGCCTCCCGCCGCCGCCAGGGCGGTCAGGAGGCGGAAGAGCGCGACCATGGGGCGGCGGACCGGTGCCACCACGGCCGTGGCCGGGACCGGTGAGGGCAGCAGCAGGGGCGGGCCCGGGACCGCGGGCAGGTCCGGGATCTCCCTGGGTATCGGGGAGGTCATGCCCTCACGCTAGGAGCGGGGGAGGGGCGGGGCCATGTGGTGTAGTCCGGGTGGGTTACGCCCTGAACCCCTGCTGCCGGGCCCCGGCCCGGTAACGCCGTCTGCCGTCTGCCGTCTGCCGTCTGTCGTCAGCCGTCTGCCGTCTGTCGTCAGCCGCCTGCCGCCTGTCGTCTGCCGCCGGGTGCCTACCGCTCCACCAGCGTCAGCAGCGTGGCCTCCGGTGGGCATGCGAAGCGGACCGGGGTGTAGCGGTTGGTGCCGCAGCCCGCCGAGACGTGGAGGTAGGAGGTGTGGCCGTCCGCCGTGTGGGTGGACAGGCCCTTCACGCGGTCGGTGTCCAGGTCGCAGTTGGTGACCAGTGCGCCGTAGAAGGGGATGCACAGCTGGCCGCCGTGGGTGTGGCCGGCCAGGACCAGGGGGTAGCCGTCCGCCGTGTACGCGTCCAGCACCCGCAGGTACGGGGCGTGGACGACGCCCATCGAGAAGTCGTACGTCCCCGAGGGGCCGCCGGCCACCCGGGCGTAGCGGTCGCGCTTGATGTGGGGGTCGTCCAGGCCCGTCAGCTCGATCGACACGCCCTCGACCTTCAGGACACCGCGTGTGTTGGTCAGGTTCAGCCAGCCGGCCTCGTCGAAGCCGTCGCGCAGGTCCTCCCACGGGTTGTGGATGACGCCGACCGCCGGCGGGTTGCCGTTCAGGCCGTGCCGGCCGCTCGCCTTCTCCAGCAAGTAGCGGGCCGGATTGCGGAGTCTGGGGCCGTAGTAGTCGTTGGAGCCGAAGACGTACGCGCCCGGGAACTCCATCAGGGGGCCCAGGGAGTCCAGTACCTCGGGGACCCCTTCCGGATCCGACAGGTTGTCGCCCGTGTTGATCACGAAGTCGGGGCGCAGGCCCGCCAGTGACCGCAGCCACCGCTGCTTCTTGCGCTGGCCGCTCACCATGTGGATGTCGGAGACCTGGAGCACGCGCAGCGGACGCATACCCGGCGGGAGGACCGGGACCGTCACCCGCCGGAGGCGGAAGGAGCGGGCCTCGAAGCCCGCCGCGTACGCCAGACCGGCGGCGCCCGCCGCCATGATTCCCAGGGGTACTCCGTATCGCGCGCGCATACGTCCATCGTGTCAGACGCGCGGACGCCGCCGAGACCGGCCGTCCCTTGAAGCAGTTAATCAACGGGCGTTCACGGGAGTACACCTGCGACAATCGATCCCATGACCACCACGCTCAAGTCGAAGCTGCAGGCCGACCTCAACGCCGCGATCAAGGAGCGCGACGAGCTCCGCTCCTCGACGCTCCGGCTGACGCTCGCCGCGATCACCAAGGAGGAGGTCGCGGGCAAGGAGAAGCGGGAGCTCTCCGACGACGAGGTCCAGAAGGTGATCACCCGTGAGGCGAAGAAGCGCCGGGAGGCCGCGGAGGCGTTCGAGCAGGGCGGCCGCGCCGAGCAGGCCGAGCGGGAGAAGGCGGAGGGCGAGGTGCTGTCCGCGTACCTGCCCAAGCAGCTGTCCGACGACGAGCTGAGCGCGATCGTCGCCCAGGCCGTGGCGGAGGCGAAGGCGGCCGGTGCCGAGGGGCCGCGGGCCATGGGTGCCGTCATGAAGATCGTGAACCCGAAGGTGGCCGGCCAGGCCGAGGGCGGCCGTGTCGCCGCCGCGGTGAAGAAGCTGCTCCAGGGCTGAGGCTCTGATCCGGGTATCACGGGTATCGCGGGCAGATACGTCAGGCTTACGGCGGCGGGGTCGCACCCTGAACCAAGGGTGCGACCCCGCCGCCGTACTCATACCAAAGGGTTACCCGCCCGGGGTGCTCGGGGAGTTGTCCGCCCGGGGTTACCCGCGCCAGCCCCCGTTGCCGTTCCCCTTGCTTCCGCCGTTCGTCTGGCCCTGGATGAAGTTGCCCGGGAGGGAGAAGGTCGGTGTGGGGAAGGCGCCGCCGGTCGTGTCGCCCGTGGTGCCGCCGTCAGCCGTGCCGCCGACCGTCAGACCGCCGATCAGTCCGCCGATCCCGCCCGTGCTGTCCCCGTTCTTGCCCCCGTCGTTCCCCCCGTGTCCTTTTCCCTGATCATCCCCCTTCTTGTTGTCGTCGGGGATGTCGATCAGGTGGAAGTCCTCCACGGGTTTGCCGCTGAGCGCGCCGGTCATCATGTCGCGCCAGATGGGTCCGGGGACCCGGCCGCCGTAGACCTTGTCGTTGTAGACGCCGCCGATGGTGATGTTCGTCATGTGGCGCTTGTGGGCCGGGTCGCCGACCCAGACCGCGCCCGCCATGTTCGGGGTGTAGCCGACGAACCAGGCCGCGAAGCGCTCGTCCGTCGTACCCGTCTTGCCCGCGCTCGGACGGTTGTCGAGGCCGGCCTCCTGGCCTGTGCCGTCCTCGACCACGCCCTTGAGGATCGTGCTGATGGTGTCGGCGGTCTTCTCCGACATCGCGCGCGAGCAGGTCGACTTCGGCACCTGGAGGGACTTCTCCTCGCTGCCGACCTTCTGGGTGATCGACTCTATGGCGACCGGGGTGCAGTACGTACCGCGCGAGGCGAAGGTGGCGTACGCGTTCGCCATCGTCAGCGGCGACATCTCCTGGGAGCCCAGCGCGATGGAGGGGGCCTGGTCGATCGCCCGGCCGTCCGCGCGCCGCACACCCATCTTCTTCGCCATCTCGGTGACGGGGCAGATGCCGATGTCGCCGATCAGCTGCACGTAGTAGGTGTTGACCGACTTGGCGGTCGCCTCCTTCATGCCGTACGGGCCGTGCTCCGACGGGTTCTCGTTCGTCAGCTTGGCGGGGTTGTTCGGGTCGTTGCGCCAGACCTTGCCGTCACACGCCTGCACCTGGCTCGGGTACGGCATCTCGTACGGCGACGGGTACTGCTGCGTCGGGGGTTTGCCGCCCTCGATCGCGGCCGCCGCGACGATCGGCTTGAACGTCGAACCGGGCTGGTAGCCGGCGCCGCCGCCCATGTCCGAGTTGACCGAGAGGTTGATCTGCGTCTCGTTCTGGCCGAAGCCGTACGGGCGGGACTGGCCCATGGCGAGGATCTTGCCGGTGCCCGGCTCGACGATGGTCGCGGCCGTCGCCACCGCGTCGGACTGGTAGACGTGCTTCTTGATGGACGCCTGCACCGAGTCCTGCGCCTGCGGGTCGAGGGTCGTCCGGATCGTCAGACCGCCCTGGTTCCACAACTTGGCCCGGGCCACCTTGGTCTTGCCGAAGACCGGGTCGTTCAGGACGACGTCGCGGACGTAGTCGCAGAAGAAGCCGGCGCCCCTGACCGCGGTGATGCAGCCGTTCTTGGGCTGGCTCGGGTGCAGTCCGAGCGGCTTCGCCTTGGCCTCGTCCGCCTCCTGCTGGGAGATGTCGCCGACCTCCGCCATCCGCTGCAGCACGGTGTTGCGCCGCTTGGTGGCCTCCGCCTCGTCGTTGACCGGGTCGTAGCGGCTCGGGGACTGGACGATTCCGGCCAGCAGCGCTGATTCCTGGAGGTTCAGGTCCTTGGCGTGCTTGGAGAAGTAGCGCTGGGAGGCGGCCTCGACGCCGTAGGCCTGCTCGCCGAAGAAGGTGATGTTCAGGTAGTTCTCGAGGATCTTCTTCTTGCCGAGCTTCTCCTCGATCTGGATCGCGTACTTCAGCTCCTTGATCTTGCGACCGAGGGTCTGCTGGGTGGCCTCGGCGACCTTCGTCGGGTCGTCGCCGGCCTCCTCGATGAAGTAGTTCTTCACCAGCTGCTGGGTGAGCGTGGAGGCGCCCTGGGCGACCCCGCCTTCCTGCGCGTTCTTGTTCAGGGCACGCAGGACGCCCTTGAGGTCGATCGCGCCGTGCTGGTAGAAGCGCGAGTCCTCGATCGCGACGATCGCCTTCTGCATGTACGGCGAGATGTCCTTGAGGTCCACCACCGTACGGTCGCGGGAGTAGACGGCCGCGATCTGGTTGCCCTGGTTGTCCAGGATGGTCGTGCGCTGACTGAGCTGGGGGCTCTTCAGGTTCGCCGGGATCTCGTCGAAGCTCTGGACCGAGCCCTTGGCCGCGAGGCCCAGCGCGCCGGCCGCGGGCAGCGCGATGCCCGCCATGACGGCTCCGGCGAGGACACTGACACCGAGGAACTTGGCGGCCTGCTGCGTTGGCGACAGACCACCGCCCGAGCGCTTCTTTGGCATGGAGGCAGCCTAATCCGTACTGATGAGCGTTCCGAAAGAGCGACCGCATCACGGCACGGCAAAGGGAGACGCCCACCTTCCCATTCGCCGGACACGCGCGCAGGCCTTGGCCTAAGCTGCTCTCAACTGTCACAGCAGTGCGGCCACGTAATCAATACGTCCGGCGACCCCGAATCGTTCCGGGCGTACCCCGTTTTCTCGCGTGGGGACGTGACCGGCTCCTGAGGGGGACGTGTCCGAATCCGCCTCGTGTGTCACCTCGCGCCCGTTGTGGCGCACCACAGCTGTCCCGGTTTGCCGGGATGGTCGCGTATGTCGCCAGCTCACTCCCGCGGGTGATCTGCCGTTAACCCATAGTCCGTTCGGGCCATTCAAGATTGGGCCCGAAGGGGGTGTTGCGCTGTGCCCACCTTCCGTAACGTCCTCAACTGGCAGCGGTGAATATGCCGCTGCCGCCGTGGGGGAGCCTCGATTCGGGAGAGGACGGCGCCGGTATGGGCTGGGTAACCGACTGGAGTGCGCAGGCTGCCTGCCGCACTACCGATCCGGATGAACTGTTCGTTCAGGGAGCAGCGCAGAACAGGGCCAAGGCGGTGTGCACCGGATGCCCGGTACGCACCGAATGCCTGGCGGACGCGCTGGACAATCGCGTCGAGTTCGGCGTGTGGGGAGGCATGACGGAGCGGGAGCGCCGCGCACTGCTGCGCCGCCGGCCCACCGTGACCTCCTGGCGCAGGCTGCTGGAGACCGCCCGCTCGGAGTACGAGCGCGGGGCGGGCATCGTGCCCCTCGACAACGACGAGGTGTACGAGAACTACGCGGCGGTGAGCTGAGGCAGCCAGGCAGCCGAGGGAGCCGAAAGCACTCCCTCCGGCGCAAACTGGGGGCGATGAGGCTCCGACCCGGCACATGCCATGGCAGCGTCGGCGTGGGGCCACGGGAAGCAGCGTCGTGCACAGGCCCAGGGCGCCGAGTGGGTGCACGCCGCCCGGGCAGGGGAAGCGCTGGGACGCGCGAAAGCGCCGGTCCGGCGTACGGCCGCAGGTCGGCGAAGACGGTTCGAGACGCCTCGGCCTTTGCTCGGCGTTCGATGCCCGGGGATGCCCGCGATCCCGCGAACGTCTCCCTGCACGCGCGTGCCACCGACGCCGTCCGCGTGTGCCACCGCGCTCGCAGGACTGTCACCGCATGGGCGCGTTCGACTGCCCGGGTGCGCACGACGATCAGCCGCTTACGCACGGCGATCGCCTCCGTACGCACGACGATTACCCGCGTGCCCACGTCGATCGCCCGCACGTGCAGGACGATCGCCCCGCGCGCATACGGCGGTGCACCGGCGCTCGTGCGACCGACCGCCGACTTACGACGACTGCCGGCGCGCCGAAACGACCGCCCGCCCGCGCCCGCGTGCACGCAGGCCCACCGGGCTGCGCGACGCCGGGCAAGCTCTGCGGGCCCGCAGCCGTCGGTTCGGCATCCGCAGACTCGCGGCCAGCAGCCTCGCAGCCGCCGGTCCAACATCGCCGGCCCAACAGTCGCCGGACTCGCCTCCGTCGGCCCCGCTACGGCAGCTCCGTCCGTCCTGTCGCGCCCGTGGCCAGCCGGGCGCCGATGTCGCGCAGACCGGCGAGGTCGTGGACATCGCCGGGCAGCGCCGGTACTTCGACGACCGCCACCTCGGGGTGGCGGGCGGTGAAACGGTCACGCGTGCGCTGCTCGCGCGAGAGCAGCTGCATGCGATCGGCGTGCAGTCGCAGCAGACCCGCGGTGAGCCGGTCGACGGAGCGCTCCGTATCGGCGGGGGAGCCTTGCTCGGAAGCTGGGGCGTCGGTTGCGGAATCGGATGCGGGAGATCGCGAACTGCCGTATGGGTCGGGAGAGTTACGAAGTCCAGCTTTCCCGCCCCCCTGATCCACAATGCGGGGGTCCTCAAGATTTTCGGCGGCGGCGAGCGCCCGCTCGGCCGACAGCCGGACGGCGCCGCTGCCGTGGACCCGGTTGAGCACCAGGCCCACCAGCGGCATCTTCTCCGCGGCCAGCCGCTCCACGAAGTACGCCGCCTCACGCAGTGCGTCCCGCTCCGGGGCCGCGACCACCAGAAACGCCGTACCGGGCGCCTGGAGCAGCTTGTACGTGGCGTCCGCGCGCGTACGGAACCCGCCGAAGGTGGTGTCCATCGCGGCCACGAACGTCTGCACGTCCTTGAGCAGCTGACCGCCCAGCAGCTTGCCGAGCGTCCCGGTCATCATCGACATGCCGACGTTGAGAAAGGCCATCCCCGCGCGTCCGCCGAGCTTGGCGGGGGCGGTCAGCAGGCGGATCAGCCGGCCGTCCAGGAAGGAGCCCAGCCGCTTCGGCGCGTCCAGGAAGTCCAGCGCCGAGCGGGACGGCGGGGTGTCGACGACGATCAGGTCCCACTCGTCCTTCGCCCGCAGCTGGCCCAGCTTCTCCATCGCCATGTACTCCTGCGTGCCCGCGAAGCCCGCCGAGAGCGACTGGTAGAAGGGGTTCGCCAGGATCGTCGCCGCCCGCTCGGGGTCCGCGTGCGCCTCCACGACCTCGTCGAAGGTGCGCTTCATGTCGAGCATCATGGCGTGCAGTTCACCCTCGCCCTCGGTGCCCTTCACCCGGCGCGGGACGTTGTCGAGGGAGTCGATGCCCATCGACTGGGCAAGCCGACGGGCCGGGTCGATGGTGAGCACGACCACCTTGCGGCCCCGCTCGGCCGCCCGGAGGCCGAGGGCCGCCGCGGTCGTCGTCTTGCCGACCCCGCCCGAGCCGCAGCACACCACGATCCGCGTCTTCGGGTCGTCCAGCAGCGGGTCGATGTCCAGCACGCGCGCGGGGGAGAGACCGTGGGCCTTCTCCCGCCCGTCGGCCTTGCCCCGCCCCGCGGCCGTCTGCGTTGTCTCGGGAGCCTCGGCCGGGTCCCCACTCATGTCAACCCCTGCTTCCGCAGCTCGGTGGCGAGTTCGTACAGGCCCGCCAGGTCCATGCCCTCGGCCAGCAGCGGCAGTTCGCCCAGCGGCAGGCCCAGCTCGGCGAGGACCGCGCGCTGCTCCTGCTCCAGCGCGTACCGCTCGGCGTACTCCGCCGCCTGCCACAGCAGCGGGTCCACCAGCTTCTCCGCGTTCCCACCGCGCCGGGCCCCGCCCAGGCGGGCCGCCGAGAGCGCCTGTGCGACAGAGGAACGCTCCACGGCCCGTACGAGTTCCAGGTCGGCCGCGTCCAACACCTCCGGCCGGACCATGTTCACGATGATCCGGCCCACCGGAAGCCGTGCCGCGCGCAGTTCCGCGATGCCGTCGGCGGTCTCCTGGACCGGCATCTCCTCCAGCAGCGTCACCAGGTGCACCGCCGTCTCCGGCGACTTCAGCACCCGCATCACCGCCTGCGCCTGATTGTGTATCGGGCCGATCTTCGCCAGGCCCGCCACCTCGTCGTTCACATTCAGGAAGCGGGTGATGCGGCCCGTCGGCGGGGCGTCCATGACGACGTAGTCGTATGCGAACCGGCCGGAGCGGTCCTTGCGGCGCACGGCCTCGCACGCCTTGCCGGTGAGCAGGACGTCCCTGATGCCCGGTGCGATGGTGGTGGCGAAGTCGATCGCGCCGAGCTTCTTCAGGGCCCGGCCCGCGCCGCCGAGTTTGTAGAACATCTGGAGGTAGTCCAGAAGAGCCAGTTCGGCGTCTATGGCCAGGGCGTACACCTCGCCGCCCCCGGGAGCGACCGCGATCTTGCGCTCCTCGTATGGCAACGCCTCCGTCTCGAAGAGCTGGGCGATGCCCTGCCGGCCCTCGACCTCCACGAGAAGCGTCCGCTTCCCCTCGGTGGCGAGGGCCAGCGCCAGTGCGGCGGCGACCGTCGTCTTTCCGGTCCCGCCCTTGCCGCTGACGACCTGGAGCCTGCTCACATCATCGAGACTAACCAGTCCGCTCGACACTCACGCGGGAGGCTGTGGACAACGCCGGTCCCTGTCCCCGAGGCGCAGGTCACCGCCCCCGCCGCCGCAGCGGCTACAGTCGGCCCCATGACCAAGTGGGAATACGCAACCGTGCCGCTGCTCGTCCATGCCACGAAGCAGATTCTGGACACCTGGGGCGAGGACGGCTGGGAGCTCGTCCAGGTCGTGCCCGGGCCCAACAACCCCGAGCAGCTCGTGGCCTACCTGAAGCGGGAGAAGCAGGCATGAGCGCGGTCGAGGCCAAGCTGGCCGAACTGGGGCTGACCCTGCCGGAGGTCGTACCGCCGCTGGCCGCGTACCAGCCGGCCGTGCAGTCCGGTGTGTACGTCTACACCGCCGGCCAGCTGCCGATGGTCGAGGGCAAGCTGCCGGTCACCGGCAAGGTCGGCGCCGAGGTCACCGCGGACGAGGCCAAGGACCTGGCCCGTACCTGCGCGCTGAACGCGCTGGCCGCCGTGAAGTCCGTGGCCGGCGACCTGGACCGCATCGCGCGCGTGGTGAAGGTCGTCGGCTTCGTCGCCTCCGCGTCCGACTTCACCGGGCAGCCCGGTGTCGTCAACGGCGCCAGCGAACTGCTCGGCGAGGTCCTCGGCGACAAGGGCGTGCACGCCCGCAGCGCGGTCGGCGTCGC
The DNA here is from genome assembly GCF_006715785.1 of Streptomyces puniciscabiei. Lineage (NCBI taxonomy): Bacteria > Bacillati > Actinomycetota > Actinomycetes > Kitasatosporales > Streptomycetaceae > Streptomyces > Streptomyces puniciscabiei. The sequence continues at coordinate 2,749,169 of NZ_VFNX01000001.1, read as the reverse complement.
GGTGCTGCCGCTGGACGCGCCGGTGGAGGTCGAGATCCAGGTGGAACTCGCCCAGTGACCCACTGCGGCGGCCCACCGCGGCCCCTCTGACCTCGGGCAGCTCTCGAACATTCGCACTGCACGGGATAGCCTCCGGCCATGGCGAACGGTCAGTGGTACCCCCCGGAGTGGCCGGACCGCATCCGCGCGCTCGCGGACGGCTCCCTCACCCCGGTGTCCCCCAGGCGCGCGGCCACGGTGCTGCTGCTGAAGGACACGCCGGACGGCCCCGCGGTCCACATGCTGCGCAGACGCGCCTCCATGGCCTTCGCCGGAGGCGCGTACGCGTATCCCGGGGGCGGTGTCGACCCGCGCGACGACGACCGTCTGGTGCGCTGGGCGGGCCCCACGCGCGCGTGGTGGTCGGAGCGGCTCGGCGTCGACGAGCCGGGCGCCCAGGCGATCGTCTGCGCGGCTGTGCGGGAGACGTACGAGGAGGCCGGTGTCCTGCTCGCCGGGCCCGACGCGGAGTCGGTCGTCGGCGACACCACCGGGGAGGACTGGGAGGCGGACCGGGCCGCGCTGGTCGCGCGCGAGCTGTCCTTCGCCGAGTTCCTCGACCGGCGCGGGCTGGTGCTGCGCTCGGACCTGCTGGGTGCCTGGACCCGCTGGATCACCCCGGAGTTCGAGGCCCGCCGCTACGACACCTGGTTCTTCGTGGCCGCCCTGCCCGAGGGCCAGCGCACCCGGAACGCCTCCACGGAGGCCGACCGCACGGTGTGGATCCGCCCCGCGGAGGCCGCCGCCGGCTACGACAAGGGCGAGCTGCTGATGATGCCGCCCACCATCGCCACCCTGCGCCAGCTGCTGCCGTACGCCACCGCCGCCGAGACCCTCGCGGCGGCCTCCGGACGCGACCTGACGCCGGTACTGGCCCGTGCCCGCCTGCGGGACGGCGAGATTGTCCTGTCCTGGCCGGGGCACGAGGAGTTCACGAAGCACATTCCGACGGCTCCGACGACGGCCGAGACGACGGGTGGAGGCCCCGCATGACCGACGCCAGCACGCTGCCGGGCCAGCCCCGCGGGCAGGTGGTCTCCGGCCCTGCCACCGAACGGGCCGTCAACGTCCTCGCGCCCAACGCCTCCGCGATGACCCTGGACGGCACCAACACCTGGATCGTCGCCGAGCCCGACTCCGAGCTCGCCGTGGTGATCGACCCGGGGCCCCTGGACGACGGTCATCTGCGCGCCGTCGTGGACACCGCCGAGAAGGCCGGCAGGCGCATAGCCCTGACCCTGCTCACCCACGGCCACCCCGACCACGCCGAGGGCGCCGCCCGTTTCGCGGAACTGACCGGCACACGCGTGCGTGCCCTCGATCCGGCGCTGCGTCTCGGCGACGAGGGACTGTTCGCGGGCGACGTGATCACCGTCGGCGGCCTGGAGCTGAGGGTCGTGCCGACCCCCGGGCACACCGCGGACTCGCTGTGCTTCCATCTGCCGGCCGACCGGGCCGTGCTGACCGGCGACACCATCCTCGGGCGCGGTACGACGGTCGTCGCGCACCCCGACGGCCGTCTGGGCGACTATCTGGACTCCCTGCGCCGGCTGCGGTCCCTGACCGTGGACGACGGCGTGCACACCGTCCTGCCGGGTCACGGGCCGGTCCTGGAGGACGCCCAGGGCGCCGTCGAGTTCTACCTCGCCCACCGCGCCCACCGGCTCGCCCAGGTGGAGACGGCGGTCGAGGACGGCTACCGCACCCCGTCCCAGGTCGTCGCCCACGTGTACGCCGACGTGGACCGCTCCCTGTGGCCGGCGGCCGAGCTGTCGGTACGGGCCCAGCTGGACTACCTGAGCGAGCACGGCCTGATCTAGCCCCGGCTCCCGGCTATTCGGGCCTGGGCGCCTTCACGCCGTGCACGCGCGCGTACTCCTCGGCGAGCCAGGGGCCGAGGTCGTCGACGTACGTGCGCAGCACCTCCGGGTCGCCGACGGGTTCGTAGCCGTACCCCGCCGCCGTACGCAGCTGTGCGCCCCGCTGCGGGTAGTAGGCGGCGAACGCCTCCGCCATCTCCCGCAGGTCGCTGGTCCAGCCGTTCCACCGGGGCATCACCAGGGTGAAGCCGGTGCGGACAAGGTGCCGGGACATGAAACGCACGAGGTGCCGCCGGGCCTCCTCGGTGTCCTCGGCGTCCGCGATCCGCTTCCGCCAGCGGGGCAGCCAGAGCGCCAGGTCGCCGTTGGTCTCGCGGGCGAGCAGGGAGTCGGGGCGGTAGCGCGGCAGCTGCTCGGCGAGGTCCTCACCGAGCAGCGGGGTGCACAGACAGGCCACGAACCAGCCCAGGTCGTACCGCTCCAGGTCGCTCAGCAGCCGCTCTCTGCCGTACAGCAGCGTGCCGACGCCGTCGATCTGCGGGAACTCCTTGTCGACCGCCGCACCGAGCGCCCGTACGGCCTCCCGGTCGGCGTCGGCCGGCTCGTCCCGGAGCGCCACCAGCAGGTCCAGGTCACTGCGGCCCACGCGTGCGGTGCCGCGCGGGATCGATCCGTAGAGGTAGGCGCTGTGCAGACGCGCGCCGAAGGCCTCCAGCAGCCCGTCGCGTGCAGCCGCCACGACGGGACGGAAAACGTCGGGCACGCGCGTGAGGGAGCCTTCGCGCGCGATGAAGCCATGGTCGTCGAGCCCGGGCCGACGGATCGTTTCAGCCATGGAGCAACTGTGACGTTCGCACCCGCTGGCGGCAGCTGGTTTTCGAACGCCGGGCAGCGGGATCCGGCCCGCCTGGGGGCGTTGGCCCCCAGGGACCTCAGCGCGACCTCTTGGCCAGCCTCTCCACGTCCAGCAGGATCACGGCCCGCGCCTCCAGGCGCAGCCACCCGCGCTGGGCGAAGTCCGCCAGCGCCTTGTTCACGGTCTCGCGGGATGCGCCGACCAGCTGGGCCAGCTCCTCCTGCGTGAGGTCGTGGACGACGTGGATGCCCTCCTCGGACTGCACGCCGAAGCGGCGGGAGAGGTCCAGCAGGGCGCGCGCCACGCGGCCGGGAACGTCGGAGAAGACCAGGTCGGACATGGCGTCGTTGGTCTTGCGCAGCCGGCGGGCGACGGCGCGCAGCAGGGCGCCGGCCACCTCGGGGCGGGCGTTCAGCCAGGGCTGGAGGTCGCCGTGGCCGAGACCGAGCAGCTTGACCTCGGTCAGCGCGGTCGCGGTCGCCGTACGCGGGCCCGGGTCGAAGAGCGACAGCTCGCCGATCAGCTCGCCGGGGCCGACGACGGCGAGCATGTTCTCGCGGCCGTCGGGGGAGGTGCGGTGCAGCTTGACCTTGCCCTCGGTGACGACGTACAGCCGGTCGCCCGGGTCGCCCTCGTGGAACAGGGAGTCGCCGCGTGCGAGGGTCACCTCACTCATGGAGGCGCGAAGCTCCGCGGCCTGCTCGTCGTCGAGAGCCGCGAAGAGCGGGTTGCGCCGCAGAACGTCGTCCACTGAGTTCTCTCCTTGTCGACCTGCTCAGGGGATCTTGCTCCCCCGAGTGCCAGGGGACCGTGTTCCCCATTTTGCCGGACGGTCCAAACAGTGTGATCTGTCACAAGGATGCCGCACAGGTGTGCCGAGGTAAGCGTCAGGGGTCCAATCGGGGGCCGATCGTTCGGGTCCGGGGCGGATGTCAGTGCCGGGCCTTAGGCTGGCCGGGTGTCCAAATCGCCGGTGAGAGCACAGGCCGAGGGGGCTTGGCGGGTGGTTGTACGTCGCGATTCCGCTGTGGGCGAACAGAGCTCCGGCGGCAGTAAGAAAACCGGAAAAACGACAAAAAAGGCCGCTCCGGCCAAGAAGGCAACGCCGGCCGGGAAGGCGGCCTCGGCCAAGAAGGCAGCCTCGGCCAAGAAGGTCGCCCCTGCCAAGAGGGCCGTGGCGACCGGGAAGGCCGTGGCCGTGAAGAAGGCGGCGCCGGTCAAGAAGGTCGCCGTGAAGCCGCCGAGGGACGAGTCCCGCACCGCGCTGGTGCGCCGCGCCCGCCGCATCAACCGCGAGCTCGCCGAGGTGTATCCGTACGCCCACCCCGAGCTGGACTTCGACAACCCCTTCCAGTTGCTGGTCGCCACCGTGCTGTCGGCGCAGACCACGGACCTGCGCGTCAACCAGACCACCCCGGCGCTCTTCGCGAGGTACCCGTCCCCCGAGGACCTGGCCGCCGCGAACCCGGAGGAGGTCGAGGAGATCCTGCGCCCCTGCGGGTTCTTCCGGGCCAAGACCAAGTCGGTCATAGGGCTCTCCAAGGCGCTTGCGGAGGACTTCGGCGGTGAGGTGCCCGGCAGGCTCGAGGACCTGGTCAAGCTGCCCGGCGTCGGCCGCAAGACCGCCTTCGTCGTGCTCGGCAACGCCTTCGGGCGGCCGGGGATCACCGTGGACACGCACTTCCAGCGGCTCGTGCGCCGTTGGCAGTGGACCGAGGAGACCGACCCGGACAAGATCGAGGCCGCCGTCGGCGCGCTGTTCCCGAAGAGCGACTGGACCGACCTGTCGCACCACGTGATCTGGCACGGCCGCCGGATCTGCCACGCCCGCAAGCCCGCCTGCGGCGCCTGCCCGATCGCTCCGCTCTGCCCGGCCTACGGCGAGGGCGAGACCGACCCGGAGAAGGCGAAGAAGCTCCTGAAGTACGAGAAGGGCGGCTTCCCCGGCCAGCGCCTGAAGCCCCCGCAGGCCTACCTCGGCGCGGGCGGCAAGGCGGCCCCGCCACTGGGGGCCGCGTGACGGAACGATCTCGGGGTCCCCGGGCGTTGGACAGGCAGAGCGAGGGGGGCGGCGATGACGAGGGCCAGTGAGACGCGGGGCGGCGCGGTGACACTCAGCAAGGAGGGACTGCCCGAGTGGCTGGCACCGGTGGTGCGGGCCGCCGAGACGGTCGAGCCGCTCCAGCTGAGCCGCTTCCTGCCACCGGAGAACGGCTCGGGCCGCAAGTCGGCCGTGCTCATCCTGTTCGGCGAGGGCGAGCGCGGCCCGGAGCTGCTGCTGATGGAGCGCGCCGGCTCACTGCGCTCGCACGCCGGGCAGCCGTCCTTCCCCGGCGGCGCGCTCGACCCCGAGGACGGCGATCCGCACACCGACGGACCGCTCCGGGCCGCGCTGCGCGAGGCCGAGGAGGAGACCGGCCTGGACCCTGAAGGCGTCCAGCTCTTCGGCGTGCTGCCCGCGCTGTACATCCCGGTCAGCGGTTTCGTCGTCACGCCGGTGCTCGGCTGGTGGCGCGAGCCCAGCCCGGTCGGCGTCGTCGACCCGAACGAGACGGCGCGGGTCTTCACGGTCCCCGTGGCGGATCTCACGAACCCCGCCAACCGCGCCACCACCGTCCACCCCAGTGGCTTCCGAGGCCCGGCATTCCTGGTCGAATCGGCCCTGGTGTGGGGCTTCACGGCCGGCGTGATCGACCGCCTGCTGCATTTCGCGGGCTGGGAGCGGCCCTGGGACAGAGAGAAGCAGGTCCCACTCGACTGGCGCGCATGACAGGGTGTCGTTCGTGAACGTGCTGGACATCCTGTTGCTGGTCGCGGCCGTCTGGTTCGCGGTCGTCGGCTACCGCCAGGGCTTCGTCGTCGGCATCCTGTCGGTGATCGGGTTCCTGGGCGGCGGCCTCGTCGCCGTGTACACGCTGCCCGTGATCTGGGACGCCGTGACCGACAACGCGGACGTCGGCACCACCGCCGCCGTGGTCGCCGTGGTCGTCGTCATCGTCTGCGCATCGGTCGGCCAGGCTCTGACCACCCACCTGGGCAACAAGCTGCGCCGGTACATCACCTGGTCCCCGGCCCGCGCCCTGGACGCCACCGGCGGCGCCCTGGTCAACGTCGTCGCCATGCTGCTGGTGGCCTGGCTGATCGGCTCCGCGCTGGCCGGCACCACCCTGCCGACGCTCGGCAGGGAGGTCCGCGGCTCCAAGGTGTTGCTCGGCGTCTCCCGTGCGCTGCCCGCGCAGGCCGACACCTGGTTCGCGGACTTCTCCTCCGTCCTCGCGCAGAACGGCTTCCCGCAGGTCTTCAGCCCCTTCGCCAACGAGCCGATCAAGGACGTCCAGCCGCCCGACCCGGCGCTCGCGAACAGCCCGGTCGCCGTGCGCGCCCAGCGCTCCATCGTCAAGGTCACCGGCACCGCCCCCAGCTGCGGCAAGGTCCTCGAGGGCACCGGCTTCGTGTTCGCCAACCGCAGGGTCATGACCAACGCGCACGTCGTCGGCGGTGTCGACGCGCCCACCGTGCAGATAGGCGGCGTGGGCCGCAAGTACGACGCCAAGGTGGTCCTGTACGACTGGAAGCGCGACATCGCCGTGCTCGACGTACCCGATCTGAAGGCGAACGCCCTCAGGTTCTCCGCGCAGGACGCGTCCGGCGGTGACGGCGCGATCGTCGCGGGCTTCCCGGAGAACGGCTCGTACGACGTGCGCGCCGCGCGCGTGCGCGGGCGCATCACGGCCAACGGCCCGGACATCTACCACCGCGGCACCGTCCGCCGCGACGTCTACTCGCTGTACACGACCGTCCGCCAGGGCAACTCGGGCGGCCCGCTGCTCACCCCGCAAGGCCGGGTGTACGGCGTGGTCTTCGCCAAGTCCCTCGATGACGCCGAGACCGGCTACGCCCTCACGGCGGACGAGATCCAGCCCGACATCCAGCAGGGCCGTACGGCGAACGAGCAGGTGGGCACCGACAGCTGCGCCCTGTGACCGTTCTGGAGAGGGGTTCAGCCGCGCGGATGACCGGGAGGTTCAGCCGCGCGGATGACGCAGACGCATCGAGACCCAGCGGGCCCGGCGGCGCAGGATGCGCGGAATCCCGACCCGGAGGTCCGCTTCCGCGAGTTGCGGGTTGCCTCGGTGAGACGTGCTCGCACCGGCGCTCGAGCGGCGGTTGCGGGGTGCGTCACTGTAGTCGTGCGTCCAGCCCATACCCCGACGTGTGCCCCCGACCGAAGGTCGATAACCGCCTGAGCGCCGTCCAATTGGCCTATGCGGCAGGCATGTGGCCGTTCGGGGGACAACTGTTCAGGAACCGGATACTCCGCGCATCGAACCGTCACCGTACGGTCACCGGTCTCCCTCACCGTTTCGGGTGAACATCACCGGAGTGCGTGTCGCCGCGCGCGTGCCTCACCGGTCCGGCTCGGGATCCCGCAGCCAGTTGACGAGCTCGGTGGAGAAGGCGGCCGGGTCCTCCTCGTGCGGGAAGTGGCCGAGGCCGTCGAACAGACGCCAGCGGTACGGCGCTTCGACGTACTCGCCCGAACCGGCCGCGCTGCGGGTGCGCGTCACCGGGTCCAGCGAGCCGTGCAGATGCAGCGTGGGCACCCGTACCGGCCGCTTCATCCTGCGGTTGAACTGGATGCCGTCCGGGCGGGCCAGCGAGCGCACCAGCCAGCGGTACGGCTCGATCGCACAGTGCGCCGTCGACGGGATGCACATGGCCCGCTGGTAGGTCTCCCCCGCCTCGTCCTCCGGTGGCCGCGGCCCGGACCACTCCCGGATCAGCCGGCCCACCAGCGCACCGCCGTCCGCGGTGAGTTGACGCTCCGGGATCCACGGCCGCTGGAAACCCCAGATGTAGGAGTTGGCGGCCGTCTGCCGGGCGTCCCGCAGCATCGCCGCGCGCCAGCGCCGCGGGTGCGGCATCGACACCACGGCGAGCCGCCGTACCAGCTTGGGCCGCATCGCCGCCGCCGTCCACGCCAGATAGCCGCCCAGGTCATGGCCGACCAGCGCCGCGTCCGGCTCGCCGAGCGAGCGGATCACGCCGGTGACGTCGAGCGCGAGGTTCGCGGGGTCGTACCCGCGGGGGGTGCGGTCGCTGCCGCCGACGCCCCGCAGGTCCATCGCCACCGCCCGGTACCCCGCGTCGGCGAGCGCGACCAGCTGGTGCCGCCAGGTCCACCAGAACTGCGGGAAGCCGTGCAGCAGCAGCACCAGGGGGCCGTCGCCCAGCTCGGCGATGTGGAAGCGCGCGCCGTTGGCGGCGACGTCCTTGTGCGTCCAGGGACCTTCGATCCGTACGGCCGAAGGGGCGGGGTCCGTCATGACGACGAGCGTGCCACAGACTCGATGGCCGCGGGGGACCGGTCCTCGGGCAGCTCCGCGCGCGGGTGCGGCCTGGCGTTCTGCAGCACGCCCGCCGTCTCCTTCATGGAGGCGGCCACCTTCTGCGGGCCCTGGCTCTTCTTGGCCTTCTTCGCGAACACCGTGCCGATCAGCGCGAGGAGGCCGGCGAGGAGCACGTTGGCCGCGAAGGACAGCACGAAGCAGATCGCCAGGTTCCAGCCGCTCCAGGTCCGGATGCCGTACGCGAGGGCGAAGTTGAGCATCGGGAGCGAGAAGACGAGCAGCACCAGGGCCGCCGTGAACGCGCCCCCGCTGGCCGCGCCGCGCTTGACGTCCTGCTTCAGCTGCGCCTTGGCCAGCGCGATCTCGTCGTGCACCAGCGCGGACAATTCGGTCGTCGCCGAGGCGAACAGCTGGCCGATGCTGCGTTCGGCGCCGACCGGGCTGCCGTCGGGTGCGCTCATCGCGTTCTCCCTTACGAGGTCTGTCGTGCCGCGGGCTTCCCGTGCCGTCGTACCGCCGGCGTACTGCCGTCGTACGCGGCCGTCCCGCTTGTGTGGCCGTCTTGTTTTGTACCGTCTCGTCAGATCATGCCGGACGGTCGCCCTCCTCGCCTGCCCCGCCCGGCACTTCCTCAAAGCCCGTGGCGCGCCGCGGCGGCCTTCTCGGCGGCGATCCGGCGGTGTTCGGCGGCCTTGCGCTCGTGGATCGCGGCCATGCGCAGGTGGTAGGCCGGGTCGTCCTGTTCGTAGACGTCCGGGATGCCGTCGAGGTCCTCGTCGCGCTCCTCCTCCTCGCAGAGCCTGCGGTACTTGGCGTTGCGTATCTTCAGCAGCACCGTCGCGCACAGCGCCGCGAGGAGTGATCCGGTGAGGACGGCCGCCTTGACCTCGTCCGTGAGGACGGCGTCGCCGGCGAAGGCGAGTTCGCCGATGAGCAGGGAGACGGTGAAGCCGATGCCGGCGAGGGAGGCCACCGCGAAGACGTCGGCCCAGGCGAGGTCCTCGCTGAGGGAGGCGCGGGTGAAGCGGACGGTCAGCCAGGTGCCGCCGAAGATGCCGATCGTCTTGCCGACGACCAGCCCGAGCACCACGCCGAGCGTCTCCGGCTTGGTGAACACGTCCCCGAGCGCCCCGCCGGAGACCTTCACCCCGGCGCTGAACAGCGCGAACATCGGCACGGCGAGTCCGGCCGACAGGGGCCGCACCAGATGTTCGACGTGCTCGCCCGGCGAGTGCCGCTCACCCTCCCGGGTGGTGCAGCGCAGCATCAGGCCCATCGCCACACCGGCGATGGTGGCGTGCACGCCGCTGTTGTACATCAGGGCCCAGATCACCACGGCGAGCGGCACGTACACGTACCAGCCGCGTACGCCCTTGCGCAGCAGCAGCCAGAAGGCCACCAGCCCGGCCGCGGCGCCGCCGAGGGCGGCGAAGTCGAGCCGGTCGGTGAAGAAGATCGCGATGATCAGGATCGCGAAGAGGTCGTCGACCACCGCGAGGGTGAGCAGGAAGGCCCGCAGGGAGCTGGGCAGGGAGGTGCCGATGACGGCGAGGACCGCGAGCGCGAAGGCGATGTCGGTGGCGGTGGGCACCGCCCAGCCCTGCGTCGAGCCGTGGCCGGTGACGGTGGTGAGGGCGTAGACGAGCGCGGGTACGGCCATGCCGCACAGCGCGGCCACCACGGGCAGCACGGCCGCCCTGGGGTCGCGCAGGTCCCCGGCGACCAGCTCCCGCTTGAGCTCGATCCCGGCGACGAAGAAGAACACCGCGAGGAGTCCGTCGGCGGCCCAGTGGGCCACCGAGAGGTTGAGGCCGAGTGCGCCGGGGCCGAGGTGGAAGTGGCTGACCGACTCGTAGCTGTGGTGCAGGGCGGGGATGTTGGCCCAGATCAGCGCCGTCACAGCGGCCAGGAGCAGCAGGACGCCGCCGACGGTCTCGGTCCGCAGCGCATCCGCGACGAAGGCCCGCTCGGGCAGGGAGAGACGGCCGAGCGCCTTGCGGGGGGCTTTGGGGGTGCGGGGCGCGGCCACGGCGGGGACCTCCGGGTCGTACGGCGATGATCACGCCGTCCCGCGGGGTCGCCGACGGCGTCGCCGACCAGACTTCCCGGCACACCCTGAGGCTGCCACTTTACCGGATTTTGACGCCAGATGTTAGCGAGGCGAACGAAATGGGGCGCCCGGTGGTGACACCGGGCGCCCCATGCTGCCGTTCCGCCTAGTCCTCGCTGGGCGCGGAGGGCAGCTTGGCCTGGATGAGGTCCATGACCGCGCTGTCGGTCAGCGTGGTGACGTCACCGAGCTGGCGGTTCTCGGCCACGTCCCGCAGCAGACGGCGCATGATCTTGCCGGAGCGGGTCTTGGGCAGCTCGGCCACCGGCAGGATCCGCTTGGGCTTGGCGATCGGTCCCAGCGTGGCGCCCACGTGATCGCGCAGCTCGCCGACGAGCGCCTCGGTCTCCGCGGCCGTACCGCGCAGGATCACGAACGCGACGATCGCCTGGCCCGTGGTCTCGTCGGCGGCACCGACGACGGCCGCCTCGGCGACCGACGGGTGGGAGACGAGCGCCGACTCCACCTCGGTGGTGGAGATGTTGTGCCCGGACACGAGCATCACGTCGTCCACCCGGCCCAGCAGCCAGATGTCGCCGTCGTCGTCCTTCTTCGCGCCGTCACCGGCGAAGTACTTGCCCTCGAAGCGGGACCAGTAGGTGTCGATGAACCGCTGGTCGTCGCCCCAGATGGTGCGCAGCATCGACGGCCAGGGCTCGGTGAGGACCAGGTAACCGCCGCCGCCGTTCGGAACCTCGTTCGCCTCGTCGTCGACGACGGTCGCCGAGATGCCGGGCAGCGGGGTCTGCGCGGAGCCGGGCTTGGCCTCGGTGACGCCGGGCAGCGGAGAGATCATCATCGCGCCGGTCTCGGTCTGCCACCAGGTGTCCACCACGGGCGTGATGTCGGCGCCGATGTTCTTGCGGTACCAGATCCACGCCTCGGGGTTGATCGGCTCGCCCACCGAGCCGAGGATGCGCAGGGAGGACAGGTCGAACTTGGCGGGGATGTCGTCGCCCCACTTCATGAACGTCCGGATCGCCGTCGGCGCGGTGTAGAGGATCGTGACCTTGTACTTCTGCACGATCTCCCAGAAGCGGCCCTGGTGCGGGGTGTCCGGGGTGCCCTCGTACATGACCTGGGTCGCGCCGTTGGCCAGCGGGCCGTAGACGATGTACGAGTGCCCGGTGACCCAGCCGACGTCGGCCGTGCACCAGTACACGTCCGTCTCCGGCTTGAGGTCGAAGACCGCCCAGTGGGTGTACGCCGCCTGCGTGAGGTAGCCGCCGGAGGTGTGCAGGATGCCCTTGGGCTTACCGGTCGTGCCGGAGGTGTAGAGGATGAACAGCGGGTGCTCCGCCTCGAACGCCTGAGGGGTGTGCTCGGCGGACTGCCGCTCGACCAGCTCGTGCCACCACACGTCCCGGCCCTCGGTCCACGCCACGTCCTGGCCGGTACGGCGCACCACCAGCACATGCTCGACGTTGTCGACCTTGGCGATCGCCTCGTCCACGGCCGGCTTGAGCGCGGACGGCTTGCCGCGCCGGTAGCCGCCGTCGGCGGTGATGACGACCTTGGCGTCCGCGTCCTGGATGCGCGTCGCGAGCGCGTCCGCCGAGAAGCCGCCGAAGACCACCGAGTGCGCGGCTCCGATCCGGGCCGAGGCCAGCATCGCGATCGCGGTCTCCGGGATCATCGGCATGTAGATGGCGACCCGGTCGCCCTTGCGGACGCCCAGCTCCAGCAGGGCGTTGGCCGCCTTGGAGACCTCGTCCTTCAGCTCGGCGTAGGTGATCGAGCGGCTGTCGCCGGGCTCACCCTCGAAGTGGATGGCGACCCGGTCTCCGTGCCCTGCCTCCACATGCCGGTCCACGCAGTTGTAGGCGACGTTCAGCTCGCCGTCCTTGAACCACTTCGCGAACGGCGGGTTCGACCAGTCCAGCGTCTCGGTCGGTTCCTTGGCCCAGGTCAGCCGACGGGCCTGCTCGGCCCAGAAGCCGAGCCTGTCAGCCTTGGCCTGCGCATACGCCTCCGCCGTGACGTTGGCATGCGCGGCCAGGTCGGCGGGGGGCGCGAACCTGCGTTCTTCCTTGAGCAGGTTGGCCAGGCTTTCGTTGCTCACGACATCTCCCTCTCGCAGGGTGTCCGTTGTGTCCCAGGCCACAGCTCATCAGACGCGGGGGTCCGCTGACAAGGGCGGTCGGCAAAATTGGTTTAGACCTGTGGGTAAGTCCTTTTCTCCGCCCGATCTCTGTTGCTCCGTCGCCGGACCGTCTGCCTCTTCACCGGTACGCCGTCCGGGACACTTCCCGGACGCTTCCCCGGACGACCTCGAAGACACCGTCCCCGTCCCTCCCACTCCCTGCCGACACGTACGCCTGTGCCTCGCCCACGTGGAAGTACATCCCGTGCAGCGCCAGCCGGCCCCCGGCCAGCGCCCGGGCCACCGGGTCGTGCGCCCGCAGGTGCTCCAGCTGCTGGACCACGTTGATCAGGCACAACTGCTCCACCGCGGCCGCCGGGGCCCGCCCGGCGAGCCGGGGCCGGGCGCGGCGGTCCCCGGCCATCCGCGCCAGACTCGGCCTCCCGTGCCGCAGCCAACGACTCAGCGGGGTGTCGGCGCCGGTCTCGGTCGCGCTCAGCAGGGCCTGCATCGCCCCGCATCCCGAGTGCCCGCACACGGTGATGGAGCGCACGCCGAGCACCTCCACCGCGTACTCGACGGCGGCCGCCACCGACTCGTCACCGTGCTCCTCGCCCGGCATCGGCACCAGGTTGCCGATGTTGCCGACGACGAACAGGTCGCCGGGACCACTGGCGGTGATCATCGACGTGACGAGCCGGGAGTCGGCGCAGGTGAGGAAGAGCTGCGCGGGCCGCTGGCCCTCCCGGGCGAGCCGCGCCAGCTCCTCGCGCACCAGCGGCGCGGTGTGCCGCTGGAACGAGCCGATCCCACGGACCAGTTCGTGCCCGGCCTCCCGACCCGCCGGAGCGGCGACGGGCTCCGCGACGCATGACCGGTGATCGCGCCAGGGCGTCCAGGGCTGCCACCGGCACCCGGTGGACGGGGCCTGCCCGGTGGAGGCGAGGTCGGGCCCGGCGTGCGGGGTCCGCCCGGAAGCCGGGGTCGGCTCGGTGGCGAGGACTGGCCCAGTGGGCGGCATCTGCCCGGCGGCCGGGGCCGGCCCGGTGGCGAGGCCCGGCCCGGCGGTCCGGATTCCGCCGCGTCGGCCCGACAGCTCCGCCGTACCACCGCGCGCGGTGTGGGAGCTGCGCCAGTCCTGCAGTGACTCGTACGCCGCGTGGTCCATGAACGATCCGTTCAACTCCACGACGGCGTGGGCGCCTTGGGGTACGAGGTGCAGGGAGCGGCTGAGCCGGGGCACCGCGAGGAACGTCAACTGGCCTCGGATTCGTACGTGATGGACTCCTTCCTTCTCTTCATGGGTGATGCAAGTGCGGGCGAGGCGGCGCAGGGCGACGGCGACCGCGACGGCGACCCCGAGGAGCACGCCCTGCAGGACCCCGAGGAGCACCACGCCGAGTGTGGTCGCGGCGTAGACCGGCACTTCGCGGTGGCGCGTCACCGTGCGGATGTGGTGCAGGGACACCATCTGGATACCGACGGCCATGACCAGGGCGGCGAGGGAGGCGAGCGGGATCTCCTCCAGGGCCGGGACCATCAGCAGCGCGGCGACTACTACGAGAACGCCGTGCAGCATCGTGGAGTTCCGGCTCACGGCACCCGAATTCACATTGGCGGTACTTCTCACGGCGACCCCGGCGACGGGCAGCCCGCCGAGCGCCCCGGAGACGATGTTGGCGGCGCCCTGGCCCAGCAGTTCCCGGTCCAGGTCCGACCGGCCGACGCCCGGGTCCGGTCCGGGCCGGGCCGCGGCCAGCTTGTCCACGGCCACCGCGCCGAGAAGTGACTGCACGCTGCACACCAGGGTGGTGGTGAGCACGGCCGTGGCGAGGCCCAGCACCGGGCCCTCGGGCAGTCCGGCCAGCGCGTGGCTGCGCCAGGACGGCAGGTCGACCCGGGGCAGGGTCAGGCCGGTGAGGGCCGCCGTGGCCGTGGCCCCGGTGACGGCGACGAGGGCGGCCGGCACGCGCCGGAGCACCCGGCCGGTGCGGCCGGGCAGGCGGGGCCAGGCCAGCAGCAGGGCGAGCGTCAGCACGCTCATCGAGACGGCGGCCGGATGCAGGTGGGCCAACTGGGCGGGCAACGCACGGAGGTTGGCGAGGACGGAGCTGTCGGGGCTGCCGCCGAGGACGATGTGCAGCTGGGCGACGGCGATGGTGATGCCGATCCCGGCCAGCATGCCGTGCACCACGGCCGGGCTGACCGCGAGCGCACCGCGTGCCACCCGCAGGCAGCCGAGGCCGAGTTGGGCGAGTCCGGCGAGGACGGTGATGCCGCAGGTGGCCCGCCAGCCGTAGCGGTGGATCAGGTCGGCGGTGACCACGGTGAGTCCGGCGGCGGGGCCGCTGACCTGGAGCGGGCAGCCGCCGAGCCGGCCGGCGACGAGTCCGCCCGCGGCCGCGGCGACGAGGCCGGCCTGGAGCGGAGCACCGGTGGCCAGCGCGATGCCGAGGGACAGGGGGAGAGCGATCAGGAATACCGCGACGGACGCCGACAGGTCGGCGCCCGCCACGGGGAAGCGGGCCCGGCGGTCCGGCAGCGGGCCGTGCGGCGGGGGCGGGTCCTGGGTGTGCGAAGGTGCGCAGGCTGACATGGTCCCGTCTCCTCCGGGGCGGCGGGATTGAGCAAAGCATGGCAAAGAAACAGTAATGCCATGTAAAGCTCATGCATAACTTTTCGTGGCAAACGGCCCAGCCGATCCCTCGCATGAGCGAACTAATCAATTGATCGGCTTGTCGTACTAATTCCTTCTCGGTTCCGTGCGACCTTGGCGGCGCTGCCGGTTCAAGCCCGGCACCTCACCAGAAAACGGCCCTCGTCAGCGTTTGCCTGAGAGAAGGAAGAAGGTGGGCGGAACATGGCCGCCACCCAGAGGATCGCCGTCGGCGCCATGGTCGTCGCGGCCTGTGCCTCGTCGCTCGCCGGTTGCGCGACCGGCTCGCACGTTTCTCACGGTTCGAAGCAAGCTGCGCCCGGCCCACAGAAGGGGGCTCCGGCGCCCGGCAGCGTGTTCCGGCTGATCGGCGACGGATCCACCGCGTACACCGGCTCGCAGCCGCACCTGCCCAGGCCCGAGCGGCTGAAGCCCGGTCAGAAGCCCCCGCAGTTCGTGGTGTTCTCCTGGGACGGCGCGGGCGAGGACAGCCAGAAGCTTTTCTCGCACTTCCGCGAGGTCGCCAAGGAGAACCACGCGACCATGACCTACTTCCTCAGCGGCGTGTACATGCTGCCGAAGGAGAAGCGCGATCTGTACAAACCGCCGCAGCACTCGCCGGGCAGCTCCGACATCGGCTTCAACGACGAGAAGGGCATCGCCGACACCGTCAAGCAGGCCCGGCTCGCCTGGCTGGAGGGCAATGAGATCGGCACGCACTTCAACGGCCACTTCTGCGGGCCGGACGGCGGGGTCGGCACCTGGTCCGTGGACGAGTGGAAGAGCGAGATCGCCCAGGCCAAGGAGTTCGTGAAGACCTGGAAGAGCAACACCGGCATGAAGAAGTCGGCCCCGCTGCCCTTCGACTACGACAAGGAGCTGATCGGCGCCCGTACCCCCTGTCTGGAGGGCCAGAAGAACTTCATGAAGGCGGCCCGCGAGTTGGGCTTCCGCTATGACTCCAGCGGGGTCAACAACCAGGTATGGCCCAAGAAGAAGCAGGGCCTGTGGGACCTGTCGATGCAGCTGGTGCCCTTCCCCGGACACACCTTTGAACAGCTCACCATGGACTACAACTTCATGGTCAACCAGTCCGGCACCAAGACCCAGGGCGACCCGGACAAGTTCGACTACTGGGGCGACCAGATGCGCGACGGCCTGATCAAGGGCTTCTACCGGGCCTACGACGGCAACCGGGCCCCGCTGATCATCGGCAACCATTTCGAGTCGTGGAACGGCGGCACCTACATGCGCGCCGTCGAGGACACGGTGAGGGAGGTGTGCAACAAGCCCGACGTGCGCTGTGTCTCCTTCCATCAGCTGGTCGACTGGCTGGACGCCCAGGACCCGAAGACCCTGGAGAAGCTGCGCACCCTGGAGGTGGGCGAGGCTCCCCGGCAGGGCTGGGCGTCCTTCCTCTCCGGCCGCCCGGCCCCGGCGCCCAAGGGCGTGCCCGGGGCGCCGGCGGTCAAGCAGTAGGCGTCACGCACAGTCCATGCGCGTCACACGGCGGTCGTGACCTGAGTGCCGAGGTTTTCGCCGAGCACGAAGGCCGGGTCGACCTGCGCCGCCAGGTCGGCCCCGGTGCGCTCATTGCCCCACGCCTCGGCGTTCCTCAGGTGGAAGTGCACCATCTGGCGGGTGTAGCGCTCCCAGTCCCGTCGCTCGTAGGTGGCGTCGACGGCGGCCCGCAGGGTGTGCAGAGCACGGACGTTGGCCTCCTCCAGCAGATCGAACCGGGGCGGTCGGCCCTTTTCCATGGCGCGCACCCAGTCCGAGCGCCCGACGGTCACGAGCAGGTCGTCCCCGACCTCCGCGAGCAGGAAGTCGATGTCGTCCTGCTCCTGGACCTTGTTGCCGACGACCTTCAGGGCGACGCCGAAGTCGCGGGCGTACTCCTTGTACTGGCGATAGACGGAGACCCCCTTCCGGGTCGGCTCGGCGACGAGGAACGTCATGTCGAAGCGGGTGAACATTCCGGAGGCGAAGGAGTCCGAACCCGCGGTCATGTCGACCACCACGTACTCGTCGGGGCCGTCGACGAGGTGGTTCAGGAACAGCTCCACCGCTCCTGTCTTGGAGTGGTAGCAGGCGACCCCCAGGTCGGAGTCCGTGAAGGAGCCGGTGACCATCAAACGAGCGGCGCCGCCGTCGAGTTCCACCGGCCGGGCGCAGGCGTCGTAGACCGGATTGGGTTCCCGCACCCGGACCAGCCGTGAGCCCTCACCGGGCGGAGTCGTCTTGATCATCGTGGCGGCGGAGGTGATGCGTGGGTTGCTGCCGCGCAGGTAGTCCTTGATCAACGGCAGCCGTTCACCCATGGCGGGCAGCGCGGCGGTCTCCGTCTCGTCGAGGCCGAGCGCGGGCCCCAGGTGCTGGTTGATGTCGGCGTCGATGGCGACCACCGGGGAGCCGACGGACACGAGGTGGCGGATGAACAGGGAGGAGAGCGTGGTCTTGCCACTGCCGCCCTTCCCGACGAAAGCAATTTTCATGTTCACCAACGGTAGTCGGTTGATCGCTGTGCGTGTCACGCCGAAGTGAAGAAGACCACTCCTTCGAGGGGTCGGCCGATGGGGTGCGTAGTGTCGTACTCATGAGTACGACAGGCGCTAACGCCGACCCGCTCGCCGCCCTGGGCTCGCTGCCCGGTGTGGCCGACTCCGTGGAATCCGTGCGCAAGGCCGTGGACCGGGTCTACGGGCACCGGATCATGCGGCGCCGCAGCGCCGAGATCACCTCAGAGGCGGCCCTGCGCGGTGCCCGCGGCTCCGCGGCGCTGTCCGGGGCCGACTGGGCCCTGGAGGAGGTGCGGCGGCGTACCGACTTCGGCGGTGACGCCGAGGCGCGGGTCATGGGCGCTGCCCTCAGGCTGTCGGCGGAGGCGGGACAGCTGCTGTCCATCTGGCGGCAGTCGCCCCTGAGGGTGCTGGCCCGGCTGCACCTGGTGGCCGCGGCGAGCAAGGGTGACGAGGTCGGCAGGCCGCGCCAGGCCGGCGAGAACGTGGACGAACCGCTGATCGAGCTGCCGCTGCCGGACGCGGCGGAGGTCTCCGGCCGGCTGGAGGGGCTCGCGGACCTGATCATCGCCGGGACGTCCGCGCCGGCGCTGGTCACGGCCGCCGTGGTGCACGGTGAGCTGCTCGCGCTGCGGCCCTTCGTGTCCCACAACGGCCTGGTCGCGCGCGCGGCCGAGCGGATCGTGCTGATCGGCAGCGGCCTGGACCCGAAGTCGATCTGCCCGGCGGAGGTCGGTCACGCCGAGCTGGGCCGCGCCTCGTATCTGGCGGCGCTGGACGGATACGCCTCCGGCACCCCCGAGGGCATGGCGGCCTGGATCGCACACTGCGGCCGGGCGATCGAACTGGGCGCGCGCGAGTCGACGGCGGTGTGCGAGGCGCTGCAGCGCGGCGCGGCCTGAGCTCCCTGGGAAACGGCCTCGGACACGAATGCGGCCGGACACGAATGCGGCGGTACGAGTCCTCGTACCGCCGCTGGCATGTCCACCGGGTTACCAAGCGTCCTCGATGTTGCCCATCAGGTCGGGGTCTTTGCCCGTCACCTGGTGCGGCTGGCCCGTAATCGACGGGTCGACGTCGCGTGGGTGCCCGGTGTCCATGCGTGGTCCGTGGGCCAAGTGCGTATGACAGGTGATCCTCGCGGATGTCCTTTGGTCTCGCGGGCCTAAAGCCTTTGTACCGCGAGCCGGGAGGAAGTGAAAGTCCAGCCTGCGGTTCTTTACTTTTGCCCCCGAACCAGGGTGAAACGGGCGGTGGTCGGACAGTGTGGCGAGGTCAGGCGGTGTTGCGGCGCCGGCTGGCGTACCAGACAAAGCCGGCGGTCGCGGCCGCCGCCCCTATGGCCGCCGCCGCGACCAGTGCGGGGCGGGGCGGGACGGAGAACGTCGGCAGCCGCTTCTTCAGCGGGACCGGCCGGCGGAACTCCAGAACCGGCCATCCATGCGCGAGTGCCTCGCGGCGCAGGGCGCGGTCCGGGTTCACCGCGTGCGGGTGCCCGACCGACCGGAGCATGGGAAGGTCCGTCGCCGAGTCGCTGTAGGCATAGCAGCGGCCGAGGTCGTAGCCCTCGGACGCGGCCAGCTCCCGGATCGCCTCGGCCTTGGTCGGGCCGTAGGCGTAGTACTCCACCTCTCCGGTGAAGCAGCCGTCCTCGCCGACGACCATGCGTGTGGCCACCACCCGGTCTGCGCCGAGCAGTTCACCGATGGGCTCGACCACCTCGGCGCCCGAGGTCGACACGATCACCACGTCCCGGCCGGCCGAGTGGTGCTCCTCGATGAGGGAGGCGGCCTCGTCGTAGATGATCGGGTCGATCAGGTCGTGCAGGGTCTCGGCGACGATCTCGCGCACCTGCTGTACGTTCCAGCCGCGGCAGAGGGTGGACAGATACTCGCGCATGCGCTCCATCTGATCGTGATCCAGGCCGCCGGCCAGGAAGACGAACTGGGCATATGCGGTGCGCAGCGCGGCCCTGCGGTTGATCAGGCCGCCTTGGTAGAAGGACTTGCCGAAGGTGAGCGTGCTCGACTTCGCAATGACCGTCTTGTCCAGATCAAAGAAGGCTGCTGCGCGGGGCAAGGAGTGGTTTTCCACGCCCCAGAGCATAGGCGCCCACCATTCGGCGTAAGGTGGGGCGCGTGGGTTTGCCTGAGAGGGCTCTCGGGTACACCATGGAAGTCACGGATCGTTCGCGACCGTGCTAACCCGGTCCGACTCCTCCCCCCCCGAGTCGGCCGTGGGGACGACCCCCGCTCTCCCCCCCGGCGGGGGTCGTCGCATGTCCGGACGGGTTTTCTCCCTCCCCCCTTCCTTCGTGAGGCCGCTGTGCCGGTACGGCGCCGCTGCGGCCGCCGTTTCGCCATGCCCATGATCCGTTACTCGCGGTAATCGTCGTGCTGCTCTGTGGAAGTCGCACAGGGGTCGGTACGGGGGTCACCGGTATGGGTGATGGTGATATTCACAGCCCCTGAGTTGTCCACAGATTTCGACCAAGATCCACATGATTTCGCGGATCGCTGCACCGTGATTCCAGCGCGCTCGGCCGAGGCGAGTTCATGGCCGGTTCCGATTGCCGGAGCGCCTACGGCCGGTTTCCGTCGGCCGTTCATATGGGGGGCCGCTTGCCGGTTCTTCACACCTTTGGGAATCGCGTGGCCGCAGGGGCTGCGCGGCCCATGCAGCGAAGGGGGAACACCCGTGACCGCAGCCGTCACCCACGACCCACCGCCCGGCCCCACGGACCGGCCGGGCAGGCCGCTCATCGTCACCGAGGACGCCGAACTCCTGGACGACCTGTTGCGTCTGTGCGCGGCCGCGGGCGCCACACCCGAGGTCCACCACGGCGTCCCCGCACACGGCGACGGCTGGGAGGCGGCCCCGCTGGTTCTGGTCGGCGACGACGCCGCCCGCCGGGTCGGCGGGGCCACGCGCCGGCGCGGAGTGGTGCTGGTCGGCCGTGACCAGGACGACCCGGGGGTGTGGCAGCGCGCCGTCGAGATCGGCGCCGACCACGTCCTGATGCTTCCCGACGGCGAGCAGTGGCTGGTCGACCGCATCGCCGACGTCGCGGAGGGAGTGGGCCGCCCGGCCCTCACCGTAGGGGTGATCGGAGGCCGGGGCGGGGCCGGCGCCTCCACGCTCGCGTGCGCGCTCGCCGTCACCTCCGCGCGCGAGGGACTGCGTACCCTCCTCGTGGACGCCGATCCGCTCGGCGGCGGACTTGACGTACTCCTCGGCGGCGAGAGCGCCGACGGACTGCGCTGGCCCGCCTTCGCCGCCTCCCGCGGCCGGGTGGGCGGGGGCGCCCTGGAGGAGTCGCTGCCCGAACTGCACTCGCTTCGGGTGCTGAGCTGGGACCGCGGGGACTGCGTCGCCGTCCCGCCGCAGGCGGTGCGCGCGGTGCTCGCCGCCGCCCGCCGGCGCGGCGGCGCGGTCGTGGTCGACCTGCCCCGCCGCCTCGACGAGGGGGTCGCCGAAGTCCTCGCCCAGCTCGACCTGGCGCTGCTCGTCGTCCCCGCCGACCTGCGCGCCGTCGCGGCCGCCGGGCGGGTCGCCTCCGCCGTCGGCATGGTCGTGCGCGACCTGCGCGTGGCGGTACGCGGACCGTACGCACCCGGCCTGGACGACCAGGAGGTGGCCCGGTTGCTCGGCCTGCCGCTGGCCGGCGAGGTGCCGGTCGAACCGCCGCTGCTGCGCCCGCAGGGCGGTGCGAAACCGCCCGGTGCCACCGGACGCGGCCCGCTCGCCCGCTTCTGTGCGAACTTCTGGGAGCGCGCGCTGGTCGAGGCCGGAGGCACCCGATGACCCTCACCGGACTCGACCGCGCGGACGGCGCGGCCCTGCTCGACGGCGTCCGGCGCCGACTGGCCGAGAGCGGCGCCGAACCCACCCCCGCGCGCGTGGCCCAGGCGCTGCGTGAGCAGGGCCGGGTGCTCGGCGATGCCGAAGTCCTCGGCGCGGCCCGGCAGCTGAGGTCCGAACTCGTCGGCACCGGCCCGCTGGAGACGCTGCTCGCCGACCCCGACGTCACCGACGTCCTGGTGTCCGCCCCGGACCGGGTGTGGGTGGACCGCGGCGGCGGCCTGGAGCTGACCCCGGTGACCTTCCCCGACGCGGCGGCCGTACGACGCCTCGCGCAGCGGCTGGCCGCCGTGGCCGGACGCCGACTGGACGACGCCCGACCGTGGGCGGACGCCCGGCTGCCCGACGGCACCCGGCTGCACGCGGTGCTGCCCCCGGTCGCCGTCGGCTGCACCTGCCTGGCCCTGCGGGTGGTACGGCCGCGGGCGTTCACTCTGGAGGAACTGGTCCGGGCCGGCACGGTGCCGCCCGGCGGCGACCGGATCCTGCGGGCCCTGCTTGCGGCCCGGCTGTCCTTCCTCGTCAGCGGAGGCACCGGGAGCGGCAAGACGACCCTGCTCAGCGCACTGCTGGGGCTGGTCGGGGCGGGTGAACGGATCGTGCTCGCCGAGGACTCGGCCGAACTGCGCCCGGACCACCCCCACGTCGTCCGGCTGGAGACCCGGCCCGCCAACCAGGAAGGCGCGGGCCTGGTCACCCTGGAGGACCTCGTCCGGCAGGCGCTGCGCATGCGACCCGACCGGCTGGTCGTCGGAGAGGTCCGCGGACCCGAGGTCGTGCATCTGCTCGCGGCCCTCAACACGGGTCACGAGGGGGGCTGTTGCACGGTTCACGCCAATGCCGCCGGAGACGTCCCGGCCCGCCTGGAGGCCCTGGCCACGGCAGCCGGGCTCGACCGGGCCGCCATGCACAGCCAGCTCGCGGCGGCGCTCTCCGTGGTCCTGCACCTCGTACGGGACGGGTCCGGGCGGCGCCGGATCGCGGAGGTGCACGTGCTGGAACGGGACACCACGGGGCTGGTCCGGACGGTGCCGGCCCTGCGCTGGGGCGAGCGGGCCTTTGTACGGGAGCGCGGCTGGGAGCGGCTGGAGGGGCTCCTGGACGCCGGGGCGGACTCGGAGAGGGGTGCGGGAAGTGATCGGTGAGACGTCCATGGGCGCGGCGCTGATCTGTCTCGGCGCGCTGGTCTGGCTGCTCGGCGGCGGGCACTACGGAATGCGGCGGGCGCGGCTGCTGCTCGCTGGCGGCGGAGTGGTGACGCACGGCCCGCCCTCCTGGGGCTTGGCCCGCGCGGAACTACGTCGGCTGTGGGGCCGGTTGGGGCCCGAGTGGTGGGCGCTCGCGGCCGGCCTGCTGCTCGGGCTGCTGGGGGCCTCGGTGATCCCGGCCGCCGCGGGGGCGGCCGGGGTGCCGGTGCTGCGCCGGGTGCGGCTGGCCCGGCAGGCCCGGCGGGCCCGGGAGCGGAGGGCCGACGCGGTGATCGCCCTGTGCGGGGCTCTCGCCGGGGAGGTGCGCGCCGGACGACAGCCGGGCGAGGCGCTGTTGCGGGCGGCGCGGGACTCCGGCGGGCTCGGCGAGGCGCAGGCAGCCGTGGTCGCGGCGGCCCGGTTCGGCGGGGACGTGCCGGGCGCGCTCGCCGCGGCGGCCCGGCAGCCGGGCGCGGAGGGCCTGCTCGGGCTGGCCGCGTGCTGGCGGGTGGCCGTGGCCCAGGGCGCCGGGCTCGCGGCGGGCTTGGACCGACTGGACGCGGCCCTGCGCGCCGAACGGGACCAACGCGCCGACCTGCACGCCCAGGTGGCGGGCGCCCGGGCAACCACGGTGCTGCTCGCCGTGCTCCCCACCCTCGGCGTCCTCCTCGGCTCGGCCATGGGCGCGGCCCCCCTCCACGTCCTGCTCCACACGGGCGCCGGCCTCGGCTGCCTGACGATCGGATCCGCCTTCGAGGCGGCCGGGATGTGGTGGGCAGTGCGGATCGTACGGGGAGCGGGGGCGGGGTGAGCGAGGGCGTGAAGCGGGGCGGGGCGGTGTTCGGGGGCTGGACGGTGTTCGGGGCTGATGTGCGAGGGATGCGCTGGCTGGGGCCTCAGGGGCCTCAGCGCTCCCGGGGCGTCCGGAGCCTCCGGGGCGGGCCAGAGCGGGTCAGGGGCCTGCGGCCGGGGCGTGCGGAGGAACCCGGGTCGATCAGCGGAGGAACCCGGGTCGATCAGCGGAGAGCGGAGTGGTGTGTGCGGGACGGAGCGCGTGATGGGGCGCGTCGGCTGGGGCGTGCGGGGAGAGCGGGCGGTATGAGCGGGGAAGTTGTCCACAGGTTGGGGACGGCCGGGGCTGTCGTGCCCGTCCTTGGCTGGGTGGTGTGGCGGTTGGGGCTTGTCCGGAGGCGGCGTCGGGCACGGCGGCGGGTGGCCGAGCTGCTCGGAAGGGAAGTGCCGGTTCGCGGGCGGGGGTTGGCGTCGACGGTCCAGGTGCGGCGGTGGCTGCCGCCGGCCGGGGCGGTGGGCGGTGCCTGGCTTCTGGTCGGTGGTGTGACCGGGGGCGTGCTGGGGCTGGGCGCCGGGCTCGTGCTGTGGTGGTGGCGGGGTCGGCAGTTGGCCGCCGGTCGGGCGGAGCCGGTCGACACGGCCGCCGCCACACGCCAACTCCCGTTGGCCGCCGATCTGCTGGCTGCCTGTATCGCGGCCGGCGCCGGACCGGTGATCGCCGCACAGGCGGTCGGGGAGGCGCTCGACGGGCCGGTCGGGCAGGCGCTGGCGCGGGGCGCGGCCGAGGTCCGGCTCGGCGGTGAACCGGCCGACGCCTGGCGGGGGCTGGCCGAGCTGCCCGGCGCCGCGGCGCTGGCGCGGCTGCTCGAACGGGCCGACGAGTCCGGGCTTCCGGCAGCCGAACCTGCCGCCCGCCTCGCCTCCGACGCACGCGCCCAGTGGGCCCGCACCGCGACGGCCCGGGCCCGGCGCGCGGCCGTACTGATCTCCGCGCCGGTGGGCCTGTGCTTTCTGCCCGCTTTCATCGCGGTCGGCGTGCTGCCCGTCGTGATCGGACTCGCGGGCGGCATGAGGGGAGGCAGGTGAGGCGTCCGAGAGCGAACGAGCGCAAGCGGTCGATGAACCGAGCAATCGCGGAGAGCCACGAAAGAGCTGAATCCCACGGGGGTTGGAATGCACAGGAAGATCAAGGAAGCGGCGGCGGTACGGCTGCTGGGCAAGGGCCGCCGGGACGCCGGAATGGTGACATCCGAGTACGCGATGGGGATCATCGCGGCCGTCGGGTTCGCGTTGCTGCTCTACGAGGTCGTCACCAGCGGCCAGGTCCGGGCGGAGCTGCAGGACATCGTGAAGAAGGCCCTCAGTGCGCGGATGTGA
Source organism: Streptomyces puniciscabiei (assembly GCF_006715785.1). Lineage (NCBI taxonomy): Bacteria > Bacillati > Actinomycetota > Actinomycetes > Kitasatosporales > Streptomycetaceae > Streptomyces > Streptomyces puniciscabiei. The sequence goes on along the minus strand of NZ_VFNX01000001.1, from coordinate 2,724,518 downwards.
GCGAGGGGCGGACCGGGGGTTCGTGACCGCTGAGGCGGCCGTGGTGCTGTGCGTGCTGGTGGCGTTCACGATGGCGCTGGTCTGGGGGCTGCTCGTGGTGGCCGCGCAGATCCAGTGCGTGGACGCCGCTCGCATCGGCGCGCGGGCCGCCGCCCGTCAGGACCCCGCCGACGCCGTGGTGACCGTGACCCGGGAGGCCGCGCCGCGCGGCGCCCGGGTGACGGTCCGGCGCGAGGGCGACCGGGTACGGGTGACGGTGGTGGCCAGGCCGCCGGTGCTGAGCGGCCTGCCGTTCGAGGTGCGGGAGCAGGCCGTCGCACCGGCTGAGGAGACCGCAGCGACCGGGGAGACCGCAGCGACCCGGGAGGTGGCCGAGTGAGGGGGGACGGGGCGGGGAATCGGCGGCACTGGGACCGGGGGTCCGGCGCCGTGCAGGGCCGGCAGTGGTCCGACCGGGGGTCCGCCACCGTGTGGAGCCTGGGGGCGATGGCCGTGCTGTGCGCGGTGTTCGGCGCCGTGCTGGCGCTGGGACAGGCCGTCGTCGTCCGGCATCGGGCGGCGGGCGGGGCGGATCTCGCGGCGCTCGCGGCGGCCGCCCACTGGGAGGAGGGCGGCGCGGCGGCCTGCACCCGGGCCGAGCGGCTGGCGGCGGCCCAGGGGGTACGGCTGGTGCGGTGCGCGATCGTCGGCGAGACCTCGGACGTCACGGCGGCCTCGGGAAGAGGACCGTTCGCTGCGGAGGCCAGGGCAAGAGCGGGACCGGCGGGACCGGTGCCGGAGGAAGCGGCGTCCACGGGACCGGGGCCCATGGGATCGGAGCCCATGCAATCGGAGCCCATGCAATCGGAGCTCATGGAATCGGGGCCCACGGGCATGCGGCCGGACGGGCTCAAGCGGGGGGCGCCTGCCCCGGAGCCGCTTCTTCCGTCGGCAGCCCCGCCTTCTCCTCCGGCGCCCCCCGCAGCAGCACCGTGAGGAGCCGTACCGCGCCCCTCTTGTGCAGCGGGTCGTTGCCGTTGCCGCACTTGGGGGACTGGATGCAGGACGGGCAGCCGGCCTCGCACTCGCAGGAGGCGATGGCCTCGCGGGTGGCGGCGAGCCAGGTGCGGGCGGTGTGGAAGGCGCGCTCGGCGAAGCCCGCGCCGCCGGGGTGGCCGTCGTACACGAAGACCGTCGGCAGCAGGGTGTCCGGGTGCAGCGGGACCGAGACGCCGCCGATGTCCCAGCGGTCGCAGGTCGCGAAGAGCGGGAGCAGACCGATGGAGGCGTGCTCGGCGGCGTGCAGGGAGCCGCCGAGGATCTCCGGGATGATCCGGGCCTCGTCGAGCTGGTCGTCGGTGACCGTCCACCACACCGCGCGGGTGCGCAGTGTACGAGGAGGGAGGTCGAGTTTTGTCTCACCGAGCACTTCGCCGGTGATGAGGCGTCTGCGGAGGTAGGAGACCACCTGGTTGGTGACCTCGACCGAGCCGTAGCAGAGGCGGCCGGCGCCCCAGGGGATCTCGGTGTCGGTCTCCAGGATGGAGATGGAGGTGGTGTCACGGGCGACCGTGGAGTACGGCGGGTCGGCCTGCTCGACCAGGGCGACCGAGTCCTCCAGGTCCAGGTGGCGCACCAGGTAGGTGCGGCCCTGGTGCAGGTGGACCGCGCCCTCGTGGACCGTTGAGTGCGCGGCGCCCGCGTCGACCGTGCCGAGCAGGCGGCCGGTGCTGGACTCGACGACCTGCACCGGGCGCCCGCCCGCGCCGCGGATGTCGGTCAGGTCGGCGGCCCGCTCGCGGCGTGTCCAGTGCCAGGCCTTCGTCCGCCGGCGCAGCAGCTTCGCGGCCTCCAGCTGCGGCAGCACGTCCGCGCAGGCGGGGCCGAAGAGGTCCAGGTCCTCCTCGGTGAGCGGGAGTTCCGCGGCTGCGGCGCACAGGTGCGGGGCGAGCACGTAGGGGTTGTCGGGGTCGAGGACGGTGGATTCCACCGGTTGGTCGAACAGGGCCTCGGGGTGGTGTACCAGGAAGGTGTCCAGCGGGTCGTCGCGGGCGACGAGGACGGCGAGGGCGCCCTGGCCGGAGCGGCCCGCGCGGCCCGCCTGCTGCCACAGGGAGGCGCGCGTGCCCGGATAGCCGGCGATGACCACCGCGTCCAGACCGGAGACGTCCACGCCGAGTTCCAGGGCCGTCGTGGCAGCGAGCCCGAGGAGTTCACCGGAGTGCAGGGCGCGCTCCAGGGCACGGCGTTCCTCGGGGAGATAGCCCCCGCGGTAGGCCGCGACACGCCGGACCAGGGCGCGGTCCACCTCGGCCAGCTTCTCCTGGGCGATCACCGAGATCAGCTCGGCGCCGCGGCGGGACCGCACGAAGGCCACCGAGCGCACGCCCTGCACGGTGAGGTCGGTCAGCAGATCGGCGGTCTCGGCGGTGGCCGTCCGGCGTACGGGGGCGCCCTTCTCGCCGTGCAGCTCGGTCAGCGGGGGCTCCCACAGGGCGAAGACGAGCTCGCCGCGCGGGGAGGCGTCGTCGGCGACCTCGGTCACCGGCAGGCCGGTCAGCCGACCGGCGGCGACGGCGGGCTCGGCGGCCGTCGCCGAGGCCAGCAGGAAGACGGGCGAGGCGCCGTAGCGGGCGCACAGGCGGCGCAGCCGGCGCAGTACCTGGGCGACGTGCGAGCCGAAGACACCCCGGTAGGTGTGGCACTCGTCGATGACGACGTACTTGAGCGCCTTCAGGAAGGAGGCCCAGCGCGGGTGGGAGGGAAGTATGCCGCGGTGCAGCATGTCGGGGTTGGTGAGGACGTAGTTGGCGTACTGGCGGATCCACTCCCGTTCCTCGAACGGGGTGTCGCCGTCGTACACGGCGGGGCGCACCGAGGTGCCGAGGGGTTGTGAAAGTTCCTTCACCGACCGGCACTGATCCGCCGCGAGCGCCTTGGTGGGCGCGAGGTACAGGGCGGTGGCGCCACGGCCGTTCGGAGCCTCGGCGCCGTCCATCAGGGTGGACAGGACGGGCGCGAGGTAGGCGAGGGACTTGCCGGAGGCGGTGCCGGTGGCGACCACCACCGAGTCGCCGTCCAGGGCATGCTCGGCGGCCAGCGCCTGATGGGCCCAGGGGTGTTCGATGCCGTACTCCCGGACGGCCGCGATCACCTCGGCCCGGATTCGGTCAGGCCAGACGGCATGGCGGCCCGCGCGCGGGGGCAAGTGCTCCGTATGAGTGATGCGTGCAGACCGGCTCGGCCCGGAGGCGAGCCGGTCCAGGACCGCGCCCGGAGACGGGCGGGACGCCGGGGCTGCCGGGGATCGATCGGATCGGTGATTCTTGGCCATCGGCACCGAGTGTGTCACTGGCGTGACGGACAATGGAGCCAAGGCGTCGTGCACGCCTGCCGGTAAGTGATTGAATGCCATCGCGGCTGGCGTTGCGTCCCGGGGGCCGCAAGCCGAGGTGTCCTTAAGGGGCGACCGCTCGATAGCAAGGTGCTGGAGGATCCGTGGACCTGTCCCTGTCGACCCGTACCGTCGGCGATCGTACGGTCGTCGAGGTCGGTGGCGAAATCGATGTATACACCGCGCCCAAGCTGCGGGAGCAGCTGGTCGAGCTCGTGAACGACGGGAATTTCCACCTCGTCGTCGACATGGAGGGCGTGGATTTCCTCGACTCCACCGGGCTCGGCGTGCTGGTCGGCGGCCTGAAGCGAGTGCGTGCCCACGAGGGCTCGCTGCGCCTGGTCTGCAACCAGGAGCGCATTCTCAAGATCTTCCGTATCACCGGCCTCACCAAGGTGTTCCCGATCCACACCTCGGTCGAGGAAGCGGTGGCGGCCACCGACTGACCGTGGACCGGTCACCGGCGCCGGGCTCCCGTCGGAGCCCGGACGTCGGCCGGTACCGTCCGGCCCGCTGCGTTCGGGGCCGGTGCGTCGACCGGTTCCGTCCCGGGCCCTGAAGCGGCTCGGGGCACAGAAGCACAGCAGGGGGTGTGGCCTCTCGGCGGCCCCGCCCCCGACCCGCACGCCCGTATTCGCTAGGGGGATGCATGGCCACCGTCGAACTCCGCTTCAGCGCGCTGCCCGAGCACGTACGGACCGCCCGACTGGTGGCGGCCGCGGTGGCACGCAGGGCCGGAGTGGACGAGGCCGTCCTCGACGAGGTCCGGCTCGCCGTCGGCGAGGCCTGCTCCCGTGCCGTCGGGCTGCACCAGATGGGCGGCATCAGCGCGCCCGTGAAGGTGGCGCTGATCGAAGAGGAGAAACAGTTCTCCATCGAGGTCGGCGACGAGGCTCCGCATGCCGTCCCGGGCGACACGCCCGGCGCCGCGCAGGACGGCGAGGCGGAGGTCGAGGAGGACGAGATGGGCCTCGCGGTCATCAGCGGCCTCGTCGACGACGTCCAGGTCACCACCGGACACGACGGCGGCCTGATCCGCATGACCTGGCCGACCACACCGCCGGCCACCGCGCTGGTCTGATACCCGCGTCGCAGCACGTCACGAGGGCCCTGCCTGGCAGGGCCCTCGGTGTTTTTCCGGGGCGCAGAGACGCCCTGCCGAATTCGTGAAGCAATTCACGATCATTGACAATGCCCTGGCCCCATTACTCCATTCGGGTTGTCGGGTGGGATCTCGATCATTTACTGATGCGTCGGCGGAGGCGAATTCCGTTTACCGCGCTCTGTTTAGATCACACTGAGGTACCTAGAATCCCCACATCTTGAGCTCAGCCCAAGCGTCAAGGAGGACGAATGGCGGGGCTTTCTACCCCTCAATCGGGTCATCCCACAACTCTCGCAGCCGCGGTCCTGACCGGTGACAATCGGATCATCGTGGCCGTCATCGCGGCGGTCGCCCTGGCCGCACTGGTGGTCGCGGGGATCCTGGTGCGGCAGGTGCTGGCGGCCGGCGAGGGCACCGACAGCATGAAGCGGATCGCGGAGGCGGTCCAGGAAGGCGCGAAGGCGTATCTCGCCCGGCAGTTGCGCACGCTCGGCGTATTCGCCGTGGTCGTCTTCTTCCTGCTCATGCTGCTGCCCGCGGACGACTGGAATCAGCGTGCCGGGCGGTCGGTGTTCTTCCTGATCGGTGCGGCGTTCTCGGCGGCCACCGGCTATATCGGCATGTGGCTCGCCGTGCGCAGCAATGTGCGGGTCGCCGCGGCGGCCCGGGAAGCCACCCCGGGACCGGGCGAACCGCAAAAGGATCTCACCACCGTCTCGCACACCGCGATGAAGATCGCATTTCGCACGGGCGGCGTCGTCGGCATGTTCACGGTGGGGCTCGGCCTGCTGGGCGCCTCCTGCGTGGTGCTGGTGTACGCGGCCGACGCGCCGAAGGTGCTGGAGGGCTTCGGCCTCGGCGCCGCCCTGATCGCAATGTTCATGCGTGTGGGCGGCGGCATCTTCACCAAGGCCGCCGACGTCGGCGCCGACCTGGTCGGCAAGGTCGAACAGGGCATTCCGGAGGACGACCCGCGCAATGCCGCGACCATCGCCGACAACGTGGGCGACAACGTCGGCGACTGCGCGGGCATGGCGGCCGACCTGTTCGAGTCGTACGCCGTGACCCTGGTGGCCGCCCTGATCCTCGGCAAGGCCGCCTTCGGCAACTCGGGCCTCGCCTTCCCGCTGCTCGTGCCCGCCATCGGCGTCCTCACCGCGATGATCGGCATCTTCGCGGTCGCACCGCGGCGTGCCGACCGCAGCGGCATGACGGCGATCAACCGCGGCTTCTTCATCTCCGCGGTGATCTCGCTCGCCCTGGTCGCGATCGCGGTCTTCGTCTACCTGCCCTCGAAGTACTCGGCGCTGCACGGCGTGACGGACGCGGCGATCAGGGGCAAGGCCGGCGACCCGCGGCTCCTCGCCCTGGTCGCGGTGGCGATCGGCATCCTGCTGGCCGCCGTCATCCAGCAACTGACCGGCTACTTCACCGAGACCAACCGCCGCCCGGTCAGGGACATCGGCAAGACTTCCCTCACCGGACCGGCCACCGTCGTCCTGTCCGGCATCTCGGTCGGGCTGGAATCCGCCGTCTACACCGCGCTGCTCATCGGGCTCGGCGTGTACGGCGCGTTCCTGCTCGGTGGTACGTCGATCATGCTCGCGCTGTTCGCGGTCGCGCTGGCCGGCACCGGCCTGCTCACCACGGTCGGCGTGATCGTCGCCATGGACACCTTCGGTCCGGTCTCCGACAACGCGCAGGGCATCGCCGAGATGTCCGGCGACGTCGAGGGCGCCGGCGCGCAGGTGCTCACCAACCTGGACGCGGTCGGTAACACGACCAAGGCCATCACCAAGGGCATCGCCATCGCCACCGCCGTGCTCGCCGCGTCGGCGCTGTTCGGGTCGTACCGCGACGCGATCACCACCAACGTGCAGGACGTCGGGGCGAAACTCACCGGCCGGGGCGCGCCGATGAGCCTGTCCCTGGACATCTCGCAGCCCAACAACCTCGTCGGCCTCATCGCGGGCGCCGCGGTCGTCTTCCTCTTCTCCGGACTGGCCATCAACGCCGTGTCGCGTTCGGCGGGTTCGGTGGTGTTCGAGGTGCGGCGGCAGTTCCGGGAGCATCCCGGGATCATGGACTACAGCGAGAAGCCCGAGTACGGCAAGGTCGTCGACATCTGCACCAGGGACGCCCTGCGGGAGCTGGCCACGCCAGGTCTGCTCGCCGTCATGGCGCCGATCTTCGTCGGGTTCACGCTCGGCGTCGGCTCGCTCGGCTCCTACCTCGCCGGCGCGATCGGCGCGGGCACGCTGATGGCGGTGTTCCTCGCCAACTCCGGCGGCGCCTGGGACAACGCCAAGAAGCTGGTGGAGGACGGCCATCACGGCGGCAAGGGCAGCGAGGCCCACGCGGCCACGGTGATCGGCGACACCGTCGGTGACCCCTTCAAGGACACCGCGGGACCGGCGATCAACCCGCTGCTGAAGGTCATGAACCTGGTCTCGCTGCTGATCGCGCCCGCGGTGATCAAGTTCTCCTACGGCAGCGACAAGAACCTGGGCGTGCGGATCGCGGTCGCGATCCTCGCGCTCGCGGTGATCGTCGCCGCCGTGTACGTCTCCAAGCGGCGCGGAATCGCCGTCGGTGACGACGAGAGCACCGAGCGGATCGCCAACTCACCGAACACGGCGGTGGTTTCGTAGCCGTACTCTCCGTCTGATCGACGAGCCCCGCTCAACCGGTGGGCGGGCGGCGCGTGTTGGCGCGCCGCCCGCCCGCTGCCGTCTGCGGGGGGTCGTTGGGCAGGGCCCTCTGGGGAGGCGTCTGTGGCCTCGCCCACGTGGTGAGCCTTCTCTCTCATGGTGCAAAGAGTCACAAAGGGTGCCTTAGGGGGCGTTCGGGGAGTGGGGGGTGTGGGTCCGCCGTGTAGGGTCCGTGGGCCGAGAGCCATGGAAGGGACCGATCCGGTGAACAAGAAGCTCGCGGCCGCACTGTCCGGCGGTGCGGTACTGGTGGTGGCGCTGACGGGATGCAGCAGCGGCGGCGGTGACAAGGGGCCCGACCCCAAGCTGGTCGCCTGGGCCAAGTCGGTGTGCGACGCGGTGCCCGCGCAGGACGCGAAGATCAAGGCGGCGAACGCGGCGATCAGCACGACGGCCGCCGACACCGCCAAGCCCGAAACGCTCCAGAAGACGGACTCGCAGGCCTTCCAGGACATGGCCGACGGCTACAAGGCGATCGCCACGGCCGTCAGCGACGCGGGCGCGCCTCCCGGTGTCAGCGACGGCGCCAAGCGGCTGCAGGACGTCGTGAAGAGCTTCAACGGTCTCTCCGCCTCCTACGCCGGCCTGAAGAAGCAGGTCGACGCGCTGAACACCAAGGACCAGGCCAAGTTCGCCTCCGGTCTGCACGACGTCGCGGTGCAGATGACGGACCTGGAGAAGCAGCACAAGAGCGGCACCGACGCGCTGGAGAAGCTCCAGCAGGGTGAGGTCAAGAACGCCATCGCCCAGCAGGCCAGCTGCAAGAAGGTCGCGGCCACGGCTTCGTCCCCGTCCTCCCCGTCGGCGGGCTGACGGGACGCTTCCCGGCCGCCGGCCGACAGCTCGCGTACGGCGGTCGGGGCCGCGGCCGACGGGGCGTGACCGGGCCGGGGCGTGGGGCGTGCCGAGCCGTGTCCGTGAGGCGTGCCGAACTGCGGCGGTGAGGCGTGCTGAGGCCGCGTGCGGAAGGTGCCGCGGGCCACAATGGGGGCGTGACTGACTCCGGACTCGCTTCCCTGCCCGCTTCCGACCGGCCCGACGTCGCCGCGCGCCTGCGTGACGCGCTGCTGGCCGCCACCTTCACCGCCGACGGTCTGCTGGACCTGCTCGGCGCCCCCGCGTACGCGGCGCTGGCCCGCAGCGAGACCGTGCCCGCCCTGAGGGCGACCCGTGGCGACACGCCGCTGGAGACGCTCGTACGGCTGTTCCTGCTCCAGCAGCCGGTGCCGCACGCGCGTGTGGCGGCCGTTCTGCCGGTGGAGGAGGCGCTGGAGGCCGGCTGGCTCACGCGCGTGGGCGGCGACGAGGTGGCCGCCACCGTGGACGTACGGCCCTACGGCGGTCCCGGCGGCGAGGACTGGTTCATCGTGTCCGACCTCGGGTGTGCCGTGGGCGGGGCGGGTGGCATCGGGCAGCGCGACGAGGGCGTGGTCCTGGGCGTCGGCGGCGCCTCCACGACGCTGGCAGGCATCACCGTCCGTACCCCGGTCGCGTCCGCCCTGGACCTCGGCACCGGCTCCGGCATCCAGGCGCTGCACGCCGCCCAGCACGCCACGCGCGTGACGGCCACCGACCTCAACCCGCGCGCCCTGCACACCACCGCGCTCACGCTCGCGCTCTCCGGCGCGCCCGCCGCCGATCTGCGCGAGGGCTCGCTGTTCGAGCCGGTCCACGCCGACGAGACCTTCGATCTGATCGTCTCCAACCCGCCCTTCGTCATCTCGCCGGGCGCCCGACTCACCTACCGGGACGGCGGGATGGGCGGGGACGATCTGTGCCGCTCGCTCGTTCAGCAGGCGGGGGAACGGCTGAACGAGGGCGGGTTCGCGCAGTTCCTCGCCAACTGGCAGCACGTAGCGGGGGAGGACTGGCAGGACAGACTCAGGTCGTGGGTGCCGCGCGGGTGCGATGCCTGGATCGTGCAGCGCGAGGTACAGGACGTCACGCAGTACGCCGAGCTGTGGCTGAGGGACGCCGGTGACCACCGCGGCGATCCGGCGGAGTACCAGGCTCGGTACGACGCCTGGCTCGACGAGTTCGAGGCGCGCAAGACCAAGGCGGTCGGCTTCGGCTGGATCACCCTGCGCCGGACGGGTTCCGCCGAGCCCGTCGTCACGGTCGAGGAGTGGCCGCACCCGGTCGAGCAGCCCCTCGGGGACACGATCCGGGCGCACTTCGAGCGTCTCGACTATCTCCGGGAGCACGACGACGCGGCTCTGCTCGAGAGCCACTTCAAGCTCGCCGCCGAGGTGGTCCAGGAGCAGGTCGGGCTGCCCGGCGCCGAGGACCCGGAGCATGTGGTGCTGCGGCAGCACCGGGGGATGCGCCGGGCGACGAAGGTGGACACCGTCGGTGCCGGGTTCGCGGGTGTGTGCGACGGCACGCTGAGCGCAGGGCGCATCCTGGACGCCATCGCCCAGCTCATGGGCGAGGACCCGGTGGTGCTGCGCGACCGGACGCCCGCGCAGATCCGCCTGCTGGTGGAGCAGGGCTTCCTCGAGCCGGCGCGCTGACCGGGCCAGGCACCTGACGGGCCAGGCGCGCTGACCGGGCCAGGCGCGCTGACCGGGCCAGGCGCGCTGACCGGGCCAGGCGCGCTGACCGGGGCGGCGGGGGCGGGCAGGGCAGCGGCGGCCGGTCGGGACTGTGACGGGCCATGGCGGCGTGGGTCGGGTGAGGTACGCCGGGTACGGGGGCGGTCGTAGCCGGCCCCCGATGCCTTCGTGGCCGCGTCCGGATCATCGTCGTATGCCGGGGGTGCGGACCGCCGCGGGTCGGGGTCGGGTGCCGTGACGCGCCGATGCGGGGAAAACGGCCGGAAAAATATGGGTGCCGCGAGCCCAGCCCGCGCTATTCGATCTTGTGTTCGATGTCACGTCGACCTTTCGTTCACTCCGATGTCGCCTGCCCGTCTCCCCTCCGGCTCCCGTGCGTGCCAGTCTCGCGGCGCGGGCGGAGCCGGACGGCACGGAAGAGGTGGGCGGGGGATGGAGAGCGGGCCGGCGATCTTCGCGGGAATCGTGTTCGCCCTGTTCGGAGGCGCCCTGCTGACCTGGACCTGCACCCGCCTCAGGCGCCGCGAGCCGGTGGCCCACGGTGTGAACCGGGTCGCATCGGCGGCCGTCGCGAGCGGGGCCGGGACGGTCGCTCTGGCCCTCGCCGGGTACTGCCTGACCCGCCTCTGACGTCGGCGGGCGCGCGGCGGTGAGGCTGCCGCGAGAGTAAGGGGAGCGTCACGCTCCGGACAGGCCTTGAGTGGGTACCCGGGACTCCGGGCGGCAGGAATACCGGTAGTCGGGTTACCGTTCGAGTGGCCGTTGTGGGCTTTTCCCGTTTGACACGGGGGCGGGATGTACCGTCACACTCCGCAGCGTCACACGTGCCAGAAGTACGCCGCGACCCCGGGAGGAACCTGGGGAGGCCCCAGCGTCGACCGGAGAGAAGAGCGAAGTTGTCCCCGACCAGCGAGACCGCACAGGGCGGCCGCCGACTCGTCATCGTCGAGTCGCCTGCCAAGGCGAAGACGATCAAGGGCTACCTCGGCCCCGGCTACGTCGTCGAAGCGAGCGTCGGGCACATCCGCGACCTCCCCAACGGCGCCGCGGAGGTGCCCGAGAAGTACACCGGCGAGGTACGCCGCCTCGGTGTGGACGTCGACCATGACTTCCAGCCGATCTATGTGATCAACGCCGACAAGAAGGCGCAGGTCAAGAAGCTCAAGGACCTGCTGAAGGACTCCGACGAGCTCTTCCTCGCCACCGATGAGGACCGGGAGGGCGAGGCCATCGCCTGGCACCTCCAGGAGGTCCTCAAGCCGAAGATCCCGGTCAAGCGGATGGTCTTCCACGAGATCACCAAGGACGCGATCCGCGAGGCCGTCGCCAACCCGCGCCAGCTCAACCAGAAGCTGGTCGACGCCCAGGAGACCCGCCGCATCCTCGACCGCCTCTACGGCTACGAGGTATCGCCGGTCCTGTGGAAGAAGGTCATGCCGCGCCTGTCGGCCGGCCGTGTCCAGTCCGTCGCGACCCGTCTCGTCGTCGAGCGGGAACGCGAGCGCATCGCGTTTCGTTCTGCCGAGTACTGGGACCTGACGGGCACCTTCGCGACCGGCCGCGCGGGCGATCCGTCGGACCCGTCGTCGCTCGTCGCCCGCCTGCAGACCGTCGACGGCAGGCGGATCGCGCAAGGCCGCGACTTCGACTCCCTGGGACAGCTGAAGAGCGAGAACACCCTCCACCTCGACGAGGCGACCGCCCGCGCCCTCGCCGCCGCCCTGGAGAACACCCGCTTCTCCGTGCGCTCCGTCGAGTCCAAGCCGTACCGCCGCTCGCCGTACGCCCCGTTCCGTACGACGACGCTGCAGCAGGAGGCCAGCCGCAAGCTCGGCTTCGGCGCGAAGGCGACCATGCAGATCGCCCAGAAGCTGTACGAGAACGGCTACATCACGTACATGCGTACGGACTCCACGACGCTGAGCGACACCGCGATCGCGGCCGCCCGCGCCCAGGTCACCCAGCTGTACGGCGCCGACTACCTGCCCCCGCAGCCGCGCACCTACGCCGCCAAGGTCAAGAACGCGCAGGAGGCCCACGAGGCGATCCGGCCCTCGGGTGATCGTTTCCGCACCCCCGCCGAGACCGGCCTGACCGGCGACCAGTTCAAGCTCTACGAGCTGATCTGGAAGCGGACCGTCGCCTCCCAGATGAAGGACGCGACCGGCAACAGCGTGACCGTGCGGATCGGCGGCACCGCCGCCGACGGGCGGGACGTGGAGTTCAGCGCCTCCGGCAAGACGATCACCTTCCACGGCTTCCTGAAGGCCTACGTCGAGGGTGCCGACGACCCGAACGCCGAGCTGGACGACCGCGAGCGCCGGCTGCCGCAGGTCGCCGAGGGCGACGCGCTGTCCGCCGAGGAGATCACGGTCGACGGCCACGCCACCAAGCCCCCGGCCCGCTACACCGAGGCCTCCCTGGTCAAGGAGCTGGAAGAGCGCGAGATCGGCCGCCCGTCGACGTACGCGTCGATCATCGGCACGATCCTCGACCGCGGCTATGTGTTCAAGAAGGGCACGGCCCTGGTGCCGTCCTTCCTCTCCTTCGCCGTGGTCAACCTCCTGGAGAAGCACTTCGGGCGGCTCGTCGACTACGACTTCACCGCCCGGATGGAGGACGACCTCGACCGCATCGCGGCCGGTCAGGCCCAGGCCGTGCCGTGGCTGAAGCGCTTCTACTTCGGCGAGGGCACCGGTCACGGCGGCGCGGCGGAGGCGGGCAACGGCGACGGGGACCACCTCGGCGGCCTCAAGGAGCTGGTGACCGACCTGGGCGCGATCGACGCGCGCGAGGTGTCGTCGTTCCCCGTGGGCAACGACATCGTGCTCCGCGTCGGCCGCTACGGCCCGTACATCGAGCGGGGCGAGAAGGACACCGAGCAGCACCAGCGCGCCGACATCCCGGACGACCTGGCGCCGGACGAGCTGACCGTCGAGCTGGCCGAGGAACTGCTGGCCAAGCCCAGCGGCGACTTCGAGCTGGGCACCGACCCGGCCACCGGCCACCAGATCGTCGCCAAGGCCGGCCGCTACGGCCCGTACGTCACCGAGGTCCTCCCCGAGGGCACCCCGAAGACCGGCAAGAACGCGGTCAAGCCGCGCACGGCGTCGCTGTTCAAGTCCATGTCGCTGGACACGGTGACGCTCGACGACGCCCTGAAGCTGATGTCGCTGCCGCGGATCGTCGGCACGGACGCCGACGGCCAGGAGATCACCGCGCAGAACGGCCGCTACGGCCCGTATCTGAAGAAGGGCACGGACTCGCGCTCCCTGCAGTCCGAGGACCAGATCTTCACGATCACGCTGGAGGAGGCGCAGGCGATCTACGCCCAGCCCAAGCAGCGCGGTCGGGCCGCCGCCAAGCCGCCGCTGAAGGAGCTGGGCGAGGACCCGGTCTCCGGCAAGCCGGTCGTGGTCAAGGACGGCCGCTTCGGTCCGTACGTCACCGACGGCGAGACCAACGCGACCCTGCGCTCCGGCGACAGCGTGGAGGCGATCACCCCGGAGCGCGGCTTCGAACTCCTTGCCGAGAAGCGCGCGAAGGGGCCCGCCAAGAAGACCGCGAAGAAGGCCACGGCCAAGAAGACGGCCCCGGCGAAGAAGACCGCCGCCAAGAAGACGGCGGCGAAGAAGACCACCGCGGCCGCGAAGAAGACCACGGCGAAGAAGACGACCGCCAAGAAGGCGACCGCCTCCAAGGCCCCGACTTCCGGCGCGGAGGGCTGACGCCGCCGCTTTCCGGCTTCGCAATGTGAACGCCCCGGCATCACTTTGATGTCGGGGCGTGCCCATGCCAGGAGAGGCGGGGCGTGGTGTCGGTGGCTGCCGATAGGCTGAACGCATGACGCGAGCCGAGCAGCCAACGGCCCCCACCACAGCCCCGGACGACGCCCTGGTCGCGGACTCCCGCGAGCGCGCCGTGCGTTCCCTGCTGCGCCGCCCCGAACTGCGGCGCCTGTGGAGCGCGCAGCTGGTGAGCGGTGTCGGCGACACCCTCGCACTCCTCGTCCTGGTCGTCCTCGCCCTCCAGGCGGCGATCGCCCAGGGCGCTTTCGGCGGTGGATACCGGGGTGTCGCGTTCGCAGTGGCGACGGTCTTCGCGGCGCGCGTCCTCGCCGCGCTGCTGTTCGGCGCGGTCCTCCTAGGCCCGCTGACCACGCTCACCGCCCAGGAGGGCCCCCTCGACCGCCGCTGGACGATGGCCGGCGCCGACGGCGTGCGCGCCGCGCTGCTGATCGTCGCGCCGCTGTGGATCGACTGGACCCCGGGCAACGCGCTGGCCCTCCTGCTCGTCACGGCCTTCGTCACCGGCGTCGCCGAGCGCCTGTGGACGGTGTGCCGGGAGAGCGCGGCGCCGGCGCTGCTGCCCGGCCCGCCCCCGGAGGGCGCCACCGTACGGCCGCTGCCGGACCACATGGACGCCCTGCGCCGTCTCTCGCTGCGCACCGGTTTCCTCGCCGTCCCGCTGGCGGCCGCCACGCTGGTCGTCGCCGCCCTGCTCAACAATCTGCTGGGCACCGGCGTGGCCTGGTTCGACCAGCATCACGCGGCCCTCGCCTCGTATGTGGCGGCAGGCCTGTTCGCCGCCTCCCTGTCCGTGCTGACCTCCCTGGAGCTGCCCGAGGTGCGCACCCCGCGCGCCCGGTCCCCGCTGGAGGGCCTGCGCCGCCCGCGCACCGGCAGCGGCGTCGACAAGGGCCGCACGGGCGCCATCCCGCTGCTCGTCCCGGCCTGCGCAGCGGTCGCCGGGGCCATCGCCGCGGCCGTCTCGGTGTGCGTGCTGCACGCGACCGACCTGGGCGGCGGCCCGGTCCTGTACGGCCTGCTGGTGCTGGGCCTGACCGGCGGCGTCGCCGTCGGCATCCGTACGGCCCCCGCGCTGCTGCCCTCGCTCTCGCGCCGCAGGCTGCTCGCCCTCGCGATCGCGTTCACCGGCATCGCCCTGCTGGCCGCCGGGCTGGTCCCGGACGTCACCACGGTGCTGCTGATCGTCACCCTGGCCGGCGTCACCGCGGGCGTGGCCGCGAACACCGGGCACGCCCTGCTCGACCAGGAGACCGAGGACTACCGCCGGGCGCGCGTCACCGAGCACCTGCACGCGGTCGTCCGGGTCTTCATAGCGCTCGGCGCCCTGATCGCGCCCGTGGTCGCCGGTCTCATCGGCCGGCACCGCCTGCAGAACGGCCGCTTCGTCTTCGCGCACGGCGGCGCCTCCTTCACGCTGATGCTGGTCGGCGCGCTGCTGCTGCCGGTCGCGGCGCTGGTGCTCGCCAAGGTCGACGACCGCTCCGGCATCCCGCTGCGCCAGGACCTCAAGGACGCGCTGCTCGGCGGCGACGACCCGGTCGAGGCACCGGCGGCGAACGGCTTCTTCATCGCCCTGGAGGGCGGCGACGGCGCCGGCAAGTCCACCCAGGCCGAGGCCCTCGCCGAGTGGATCCGCGCCAAGGGCCACGAGGTCGTGCTCACCCGCGAGCCGGGGGCCACCCCCGTCGGCAAGCGGCTGCGCTCGATCCTGCTGGACGTGTCCTCGGCCGGCCTGTCCCACCGCGCGGAGGCGCTGCTGTACGCCGCCGACCGGGCCGAGCACGTCGACACGGTCGTACGGCCCGCCCTGGAGCGCGGCGCGGTGGTCATCTCCGACCGGTACATCGACTCGTCGGTCGCCTACCAGGGCGCCGGCCGCGACCTGTCCCCGACCGAGATCGCCCGCATCAACCGCTGGGCGACCAACGGGCTGGTCCCGCACCTGACCGTGCTGCTGGACGTCTCCCCGGAGACCGCCCGCGAGCGGTTCACCGAGGCACCGGACCGGCTGGAGTCGGAGCCCGCGGAGTTCCACGCGCGCGTGCGGTCCGGGTTCCTCACCCTGGCCGCCGCCGACCCGGGCCGCTATCTGGTGGTGGACGCCGGGCAGGAGCCCGAGGCCGTCACCACCGTGATCCGGCACCGGCTCGACACCGTGCTCCCGCTCTCCGAGGCCGAGATCAAGGCCCAGGAGGAGGCGCGGAAGAAGGCCGAGGAGGAGGCCCGCCGCAAGGCCGAGGAAGAGGCCGCCCGCAAGGCCGAGGAGGAGCGCCTGGAGCGCGAGCGCCAGGAGGAGCTGGCCCGGCTGCGCGCCGAGGAGGAGGAACGCAAGCGCCGCGAGCTGGAGGAGGCGCAGCGCCGCGAGGCCGAACGGCAGGCGGAGGAGGCCCGGCAGCGGGCCGCCGAAGCGGCCCGGCGCGCGGAGGAGGAGCGCCAGCGGCTGCTCGCCGAGGAGAAGGCCCGCGCCGAGGAGGAGGCCCGCCGCAGGGCCGAGGAGGAGCGCCGCCGCAGGCAGGCCGAGGAGGAGGCCCGGCTGCGCGCCGAGGAGGAGGCCCGGCAGGCCCGGCTGCGCGCGGAAGAGGAAGCACGCCGCCTGGAGAAGCAGCGCAAGGCCGAGGAGGCCCTGCTGCGCGCCGAGGAGGCCCGCCGGCAGGCGGCCGAGGCAGCGGCGGCGGCCGACACGGCGGCCCGCCGCTCCAGCACGCCCCTGCCGGCCGCGCCGGGCCCGGACGCGGCGACGGTGCCCACCCCGGTGGTGTCGCCGGACGGGCGCGGCACCGAGGAGACGGTCCCGACCCCGGTCGTCCCGCCGGGGCAGGGCGAGCCGGTCGGGCGCGGGGCGGGCACGGACGAGACGACGGTGCTGCGTCCCGTGCGCGACGCGGCCGACGAGCCCGAGAGGTCCGAGGAGGGCGGGGCGAAGGGCGCGCGTAACGCGCGTGCCGCACGGCCGGCCGAGCCCGGCACACCCGACGCCGAGGTGACGGCCGAGCTGCCCCAGCCGCCGGTTCCGGGTGCGGCCGATGAGACGGCGGTGCTGCCGCCGGTGGTCCCCGGGGCGGCCGACGAGACGGCCGTACTGCCTCCGGTGGTCCCCGGGGCGGCCGACGAGACGGCCGTACTGCCGCCCGTACGGGGTGGCGACCCGGCGGACCGGATGCCGTCCGGTTTCTTCCGCGACGAGCGGCCCGCCGCCGGCCCCGACGGCTCCGAGGACCGTACGCGCGAGATGCCGCAGCTCGACGCCGACGGCACCCCCCGCCGCCGGCCGCGTCCCGACTGGGCCGAGGAGACCCCGCTGGACGACCTGCCGTCGCTGGCGGACGAGCTGCTGGGGTCGTACGACCAGCGGGAGAAGGACGACCACGACGAGGAGCAGGGCCGCAGGGGCCGCGGCCGGGGCGGCCGCGGTTGATGTCCTCGCGGAACTGAGCAGGGGCGGCGTCGTCGGAGCACCGACGGCGCCGCCCCTTTGCTCGCCGAGGTGGCCGTCCGCGGCCGCTCCGGCTGCCGGCGACCCTCACTGTCAGTGCCCGCCCGCACAATGGAGGGCAGGAACGCGGAGTGTGACGGAAGGGCGGCGTGACCCATGACCGTATGGGACGACCTCGTCGGGCAGGAGAAGGTGAGCGCGGTGCTCGACGCGGCCGCGCGGGACGCCGACGCCCTGGTCACGGCCGCAGCGGCCGACGAGCCGCTGCCCGAGGCGTCGAGGATGACGCATGCCTGGCTGTTCACGGGCCCGCCCGGAGCCGGCCGGAACCAGGCGGCGAGGGCCTTCGCCGCGGCCCTGCAGTGCGTCAGCCCCGACCGCGCCCTCGGCGGAGCCCCCGGCTGCGGCTTCTGCGACGGCTGCCACACCGCGCTGCTCGGCACCCACGCGGACGTCACCACCGTGGCCGCAGTGGGCTCCGAGATCCTCGTGAAGGACATGCGGGACACGGTCCGCAAGTCGTTCACCGCCCCGGCGAACGGCCGCTGGCAGATCATCCTGGTCGAGGATGCCGAGCGGCTGAACGAGAAGTCGGCCAACGCCGTCCTCAAGGCGGTGGAGGAGCCCGCCCCGCGCACGGTCTGGCTGCTGTGCGCCCCCTCCATCGAGGACGTCCTGCCGACGATCCGCTCCCGCTGCCGCCACCTGAACCTGCGCACGCCGTCCGTGGACGCGGTCGCCGACATGCTCGTACGGCGCGACGGCATCGAACCCGAGGTCGCGGCGGCCGCCGCCCGCGCCACGCAGGGGCACGTCGACCGCGCCCGCCGCCTGGCCACGGACCCGGCGGCCCGGCAGCGCCGTGCGGCCGTGCTCAAGCTGCCCCTGCGGCTGGACGAGGTCGGTGCGTGCCTCAAGGCCGCCCAGGAACTGGTCGACGCGGCCGCCGAGGACGCCAAGCAGCTCGCCGAGGAGATGGACGGCAAGGAGGCCGAGGAGCTGAAGGCGGCGCTGGGCGCGGCCCAGGGCGGCCGGCTGCCGCGCGGCACGGCGGGGGTGATGAAGGACCTGGAGGACATGCAGAAGCGCCGCAGAACCCGTACACAGCGCGACAGCCTCGACATCGCCCTCGGCGACCTCACCGCCTTCTACCGCGACGTGCTCGCCCTTCAGCTCGGCTCCCGCGTGGCGATCGCCAACGGCGACGCGGAGGACGCCCTGCAGCGGCTGGCGCGCGGCGGCAGCCCGGAATCCACCCTGCGCCGCATCGAGGCGATCGCCGCGTGCCGCGAGGCCCTCGACCGCAACGTGGCCCCGCTGCTGGCGGTGGAGGCGATGACGATGGCGCTGCGGGCGGGCTGAACCACGCCGCCGCCTTTGTCCCTCGTACGAGGCGACAATTGCCACGTATCGCGTCCGGGGCGTCGCACAGCGTTACGCTCGCGGGATGCACACCAGGCCATCCCTCCGCCGGACCCGCGGCGCCCGCCACCGGACGACGGCTCGCCTCACGGCCGCCCTGTTCACGGCCGCCGCCCTGCTCGTGTCCGCCTGCTCCTCCGGGGGCTCGACCACGTCGCCGGGCGGTGCGGACGCGGTGCTGGCCGCGCTGCCGCGTGCGACGCCGTCGACGCTCTCCGCGTACTACTCCCAGCGGCTGCGCTGGCGCGGCTGCGGTGTCCCCGGTTTCCAGTGCGCGACGATGAAGGTCCCGTTGGACTACGCCGATCCCGGTGCGGGCGACGTACGGCTCGCCGTGGCCCGCAAGGCGGCCACCGGCAAGGGCAAGCCGCTCGGTTCGCTGCTGGTCAACCCGGGCGGCCCCGGCGGCTCGGCGGTGGGCTACCTGCAGAGTTACGCGGGCATCGGGTACCCGGCCGACGTCCGTGCCCACTACGACATGGTCGCGGTGGACCCGCGGGGCGTGGCCCGCAGCGAGCCCGTGGAGTGTCTCGACGGCCGCCGGATGGACACGTACACAGAGACCGACCTGACCCCGGACGACCAACGGGAGCGGAACGCGCTGGTCGCGGCGGACCGGGAGTTCGCGGAGAGCTGCGGGGCGCACTCGGCACGGCTGCTGCGGCACGTCTCCACCGTCGAGGCGGCGCGCGACATGGACATCCTGCGGGCGGCACTGGGTGATCCGAAACTGGACTACGTGGGGGCGTCGTACGGCACGTTCCTCGGCGCGACGTACGCGGGCCTGTTCCCCGACCGGGTCGGCCGGATGGTGCTGGACGGCGCGATGGACCCGTCCCTGGACGCCCGCCAGATGAACCTGGACCAGACGGCCGGCTTCGAGACGGCGTTCCAGGCGTTCGCGAAGGACTGCGTACGGCACTCCGACTGCGCCCTCGGCAGCAGGGGCACGACGCCGGAGCAGGTCGGCGACCACCTCAGGGCGTTCTTCCGGAAGCTGGACGCGCACCCCATCCCGGCGGGCGACGCGGACGGCCGCAAGCTGGGCGAGTCGCTGGCCACGACCGGGGTGATCGCGGCGATGTACGACCAGGGCACCTGGGAGCAGTTGCGCGAGGCGCTGACCTCGGCGATGAAGGAGAACGACGGCGCGGGCCTGCTCGCGCTCTCCGACAGTTACTACGAACGTGACGCCAACGGTCACTACAGCAACCTGATGATGGCCAACGCGGCCGTGAACTGCCTGGACCTGCCGTCGGCCTTCACCGGCCCCGAGCAGGTCGAGCAGGCGCTGCCGGCCTTCGAGAAGGCGTCCCCGGTCTTCGGCGAAGTCCTGGCCTGGGCCTCGCTGAACTGCGCGTACTGGCCGGTGAAGGCCACGGGTGAGCCGCACCGCATCGAGGCGGCGGGCGCGGCGCCGATCGTGGTGGTCGGCACCACCCGCGACCCCGCGACCCCCTACCACTGGGCCCAGTCCCTGGCCGGCCAGCTGTCCTCGGGCCGCCTCCTGACGTACGTCGGCGACGGCCACACCGCCTACGGCCGCGGCAGCACCTGCATCGACACGGCGATCAACGCCTACCTGCTCCAGGGCACCCCGCCGAGCGTGGGAAAGCGCTGTTCATAGCCCCTGCCCGGCCCCTGTCGCCCGCCCCGGAGCCCTCGCTTCCGGGGCGTGGTCGGAGCACCCCCGGAAACTGTGTAGACTTACCGACGTTGCCGATCGCACCATGGTGCGGACGGCGCGCCGCCTTAGCTCAGATGGCCAGAGCAACGCACTCGTAATGCGTAGGTCTCGGGTTCGAATCCCGAAGGCGGCTCTGAGAAACCCCAGGGCACATAGTCGCTGACCTGGGGTTTTGTGTTGCCCGGGGCATGGCGCGTCACACGGCTGGAGTGGCGTGGGGTGGCTTGCGTGAGCGATGCGTGAGCGGAGGGGGCCCGCCCTGCTACTCCTTGGGCTTCTTCCGCTGAGCCTTCTTCTTGCCCTCGGCCTGGGCCTTCTTGGCGCGCTTGGCCTTCTTCCGGGCCTTCTCCGCCTTACGTGCGGCTTCCTCCGCCTCCGCCTTCCGCTGGAGCGGGACCAGCTTCGCGGTGGCCTCGGCGGCGCTCTTGCCGACGTGGGGGAGGACGCTCTGGTAGATGTCCCGCGTGACCCGGCTATCGCTGTGCCCGAGGGTGTCCGACACGATCTTCACGTCGATGCCGGCGGCGAGCATGAGCGTGGCCGCGCCGTGCCGTAGGTCGTGCAGCCGGATCGGCGGGAGGCCGGAGGTGGTGACGAGTTGTTCGAAGAGGTCAGTGACCTTGCCGGGGTGCAGCCATGAGCCGTCTTCCTGGGTGAAGACGAGGCCCGTCTCGACCCACGCCGACCCCCATTCCTCGCGATCCGCCTCCTGCTGCTTGCGGTGCCGTTCGAGGACGCCGACGGTGTCGTCGTCCAGGGCTACGACGCGGAAGCCACTGTCGGTCTTCGGTTCGGATGCCTCGACTGGATCTGGTCGCCGAGGGCGACGAGACCGGGCGCGGCCTGGTACTGGTCGACGCGCTCGCGCACCGCTGGGGCTACGACGAAATGCGCTGGGGCAAGACCGTCTGGGCGGAGCGGGCGGTCTCACCGTGCTGACCGTACGGCTACTGCCCGAAGACGAACTGGCGGGCGTCGCCGATCCGGAGCGGTGCGTCGAGCCGGCCGTACCCCGCCGCACCGAGGGCACGATCACCGTCCGCGCCCTGCGGCTGACACCCGCCGACCTCGTACGGCTCCGCATAGAAACCGATCTGGCGCTGGCAGACATGCGCACCGAAGTCATGCGCGCCGGAGCTGCCTGGCGCCAACGACTGGCGCAGTGGCACGCGGACGGGCGAGCCGCCGTCGAGGCCAACGAGCTGGATACGGCCCTGCTCTCCCGCGTCCTGCAGGGCCTGCGGGCCTCCTTGTAGCACCCACAGACCCCCCCGGCGTACCGAAAAGGGCCCCGGGCGGAACGGCGCGCGCTCGTGCCCGCCCCGGCGGGCCGGAGCCGCTCCGGATCCGCGCTGCCAAGAACCGGCACAGCGGATCCGCTCAAGACCTCTCGCTCCGGCTGAGCGGGAGGAAGCCCAGAGAAGAGGAAGCCCAGAGAACAGGAGTGCACGATGCCCGAGAACACCGTCATCCTGCCCGTCGAGGACGGGCTGATCGTCTCCCGGAAGTCCATCGCCGCCGCCCGTGCCTCCGCGGTGTCGGGCAGGAGCGCGGCGGCGACCAGGCCGACGTCCCTGACCGAGATCATCTTCAGGGCGACGTCCTCCGGCAGCGGCAGCCTCAGCACGACCTCTCCGTGCTCCAGGCTCGGTGCCATCTCCTCCATGAAGGGGGTCGGGCGAACGTCGCCGACAAGGCTCGATGTGTTGTCGGGCTTCATCGCGATGTGCGTGGCGGGCGACGAGGCGCGACGCCGTCCCGTCCAGTTAATTGCCGGCGCGGACGCGGCCCTCTCCTCATCGCCCCCGGATTTGGTGGTCGCCTCGGAGTACCTGGACGAACTCGTCTGCTGGGCTGACGCAGAGTGGACCGATCACCCCTACCGTCCCGTGGAAGCCCGGCCTGACGAGGCCGACCGCCAGACGCGTGACTACGCCAAGGACCTCCGGCACGCTGCACTCCCGGTCCGCGTCCGGGACGAGATGGGCCGCATCGAACTCAGTGTCGAGGTGCAGTTCCTGGTCTTGTGCCGCCAACCGGGGTTGGACTGTCAGATCCGCCAGGACATCTTCTACGTCGCCGGGCGTGCCGCGATGGCCCTCGACCTCGGGCACTTGGAAGCGGCAGAGCGGGAGATCCAGCGCATGAAGCAGGTGGGTTCCGTGGAGCCACGGCGAAGCCGCTACGGCTGAGTCGCGGCTTTCCGAGGTCCACAGGTGTGGAACGATCTCTTCGCGTGACTGGTGTGATCACGGCGTCGGAACCGCATTGGATAGCCCGGTTCAGCGGACTGCAACCGCGCGACTTCCGCAGGCGGACCGCTATGTTGCGCCGAGAAGGTGCTGAGCTGACTCGCCGGGGACGTCCCTGGTCACTGCCGTTCGAAGACAGGGTGCTGCTGGTCACCGCGTACTGGCGAACAAACCTGACACTGCGCCAGCTTGCCCCGCTTTTCGGCATCTCCAAGTCAGCTGCCGACCGCATCATCGACCACGATGGGCCGTTGCTGGCGCTCAGGCAGCGGCAACGCTTTCGCCCCGGCACCGTACTCATCGCCGACGGCACGCTCGTGCCCACCCGCGACCACAGCGCCGCAGAGCAGTCCAAGAACTAGAGGTACTCCACCAATCACCAAGTCGTCATCGACGCAGACACACGGATGGTCGTTGTGGTCGGACCAACAGCCCCACCACTCGCGCCCGCTTTCCATGCGGCGAAGCCGTCCACTACCGCGAGCACGCCCTGACGCTCGGAGTGCCGGACGAGGCGATCATGGTCGAGACGGAGGCGGCGAACACCGGGCAGAACATCGCCTTCTCCCGTGAGCTGCCGGCGGAAGCAGGCATCGCGGTCGAGTCGCTGCTGTTGATCTCCAAGCCGTACATGGAGCGCCGTTCGTACGCGACCTGTCGCAAGCTGTGGTCCGGGGTCGACGTCGTGTGCGCCTCCGAGCCGCTGGAGCTGGAGGACTACCTCAAGTCCATCGGCGACGAGAAGCTCGTGGCCGACATGCTCGTCGGCGACCTTCAGCGGGTGATCGAGTACCCGAAGCTCGGCTTCGCCGTGGAGCAGGACGTACCGGGGGCCGTCCACGAGGCCTACGAGCGCCTGCTGCGGGCTGGCTTCGACAGCCGCCTCATCACCAGCTGACTCCCGACCGCCTGCGCACGATGATGCTCGTCCCCGGTCGTCAGTGATCGCCGGCGACCGCCCGCCTTGATGGCAGGCACAACTGTCAGAGGGGCCTCACCTACGTACGTTTGCAGGTGGGGCCCTCTGAAGTGGTGCCCCCTGCAGGATGCGAATCCGCGCCATCCGTTGTACCGGCTTTCCGCTCTCCACGGCCCAGCGCCGGAGCGCCCATCACCCCGTCAGCGTGCCCGCTCCACGCGGCGCTCGTCCCACACCGGCTCCGGTGTCTCGCGTACCCGGCCGTCGCTGCCGAACACCAGGAAGCGGTCGAAGGAGCGTGCGAACCAGCGGTCGTGGGTGACCGCCAGGACCGTCCCCTCGTACGCCTCCAGCCCCTCCTGCAGGGCCTCCGCCGACTCCAGGTCCAGGTTGTCGGTCGGCTCGTCCAGCAGCAGGGCGGTGGTTCCCTGTAGTTCCAGCAGCAGGATCTGGAAGCGCGCCTGCTGTCCGCCGGAGAGCCGGTCGAAAGCCTGGTCACCCTGCCGGTCCAGTTCGTAGCGGCGGAGCGCCGACATGGCCGCGCCCCGGTCACGGGCGTGTTCGGTCCACAGGATGTCCACCAGGGTGCGCCCGATCAGTTCGGGATGCGCATGTGTCTGGGCGAAATGACCCGGTACCACCCGTGCGCCCAGCTTCACCGTGCCCGTGTGCGCCACGTCCTCCCCGGCCAGCAGCCGCAGGAAGTGCGACTTGCCCGACCCGTTGGAGCCGAGCACCGCCACCCGCTCGCCGTAGAAGATCTCCAGGGAGAAAGGCTTCATCAGCCCCGTCAGCTCCAGTTGCTCGCAGGTGACGGCCCGCACCCCGGTGCGCCCGCCGTGCAGACGCATCCGGATCTCCTGCTTGCGCGGCGGCTCCGGCGGCGGACCGGCCTCCTCGAACTTGCGCAGCCGGGTCCGCGCCGCCTGGTAGCGGGAGGCCATGTCGTCGCTGCGCGCGGCGTACTGCTGCAGGTCCCGCACCAACTTCTTGAGCTGGGCGTGCTTCTCGTCCCAGCGGCGGCGCAGCTCCTCGAACCGGGCGAACCGTTCCTGCCGCGCCTCGTGGAAGGTGCCGAAACCACCGCCGTGCACCCAGACGTCGGAGCCGGCCGGGCTCGGCTCCACCGCGATGATCCGCTGGGCGGCCCGCGCCAGCAGCTCCCGGTCGTGCGAGACGAACAGCACGGTCTTGGCGGTCTCCCCGAGCCGTTCCTCCAGCCACCGTTTGCCCGGCACGTCCAGGTAGTTGTCGGGCTCGTCCAGCAGGAGCACCTCGTCGGGACCGCGCAGCAGCGCCTCCAGGACGAGCCGCTTCTGCTCACCGCCCGAGAGCGTGCGGATCTGACGCCACTGCGCCTTCTCGTACGGCACGCCGAGCGCGGCCATGGTGCACATGTCCCACAGCGTCTCCGCCTCGTAGCCGCGCGCCTCCGCCCAGTCGGCCAGGGCCTGGGCGTACTTCATCTGGGCGGCCTCGTCGTCCACCGTCATGATCTGGTGTTCGGCCGCGTCCACGGCCTGCGCGGCCCGCCGGATGCCCGGCGGTGCCACCGACACCAGCAGGTCGCGGACCGTGCTCTCGTCCCGAACCGAACCGACGAACTGCCGCATCACCCCGACACCGCCGCTCGACGTGACCGTGCCGCTGTGGGGCTTCAGCTCGCCGGACAGCAGCCGCAGCAGGGTCGTCTTGCCGGCCCCGTTCGCGCCGACCAGGGCCGCCACCACTCCCTCGCCCACCCGGAACGACACGTCGCCGAGCAGCGTCCTCCCGTCGGGCAGGTAGTACTCGAGGTGAGAGGCCTCCAGATGTCCCATCTTTCCTGTGTCCTTGTCTGCTGTTCGGGTACGGCGCCGGTGCGCTGTGTGGGCGGGCGGCCCCGGACCACGGTGCCAGGCGGGCCTGGTCGACGGCTGCTCATTTTTTTCCGGGCCGACGGTGGCCGGGGGTGCCCAGGGCCGCCGCAGGGGCAAACCGCTCAGGCCGCCTGGTCGAGGGCCTCCGCCCGGAAATGGTCCAGCACGGCTTGCATCCGGGAGATGGTTTCGGCCACGTCGCCGCCCTGCACGCGCACATGGCCCGACGATGCGGGGGAGGCGCGCTGCGGTGTCACCTCCGCGCCCGCCACGAGCGGCACGAGCGGCACGCGCCCGCCGAGCCCGCCGGGCAGCCGCGGGAGTTCCTCGAACGGGGTGGCCGCCACGACCCGTCCGGCGCCTGGGCGGAGGCGGCAGCGGGGAGGGACGGGGACCGGTCGTGCACACTCCTTGGGTGGGCGGAGGGCGGTGGAGTCCTACAGCTCCGAGCCCGCCAGGTCGGGGTGGGCGGAGCCGGGGGAGGCGTCCGGGGCCGCGAACCGGTGGCGTACGGCGAAGGCGACGGCGGCGCCAGCGAGCAGGGCGGCGACCGCGGCGACGAAGGCCGCCCAGGTGCCGTAGGAGCCGACGAGGAGACCGCCGAGCTGGGAGCCGACGGCGGTGCCGACGACGTTCACGGTGATGACCCAGGTGAAGGCCTCGGTGATGGCACCCGACGGGGCCGTGCGCGCGACGAGTTCGTACTCCACGGCCGTCACCGGGGCATAGACCAGGCCGCCGATGGCGAGGGCCAGGCCTATCGACCAGTTGTCCCAGGCGAGCAGGGGCAGTGCGGTGAGCGCGGACAGGAGGAGCAGGCCGATGGCGAGGGTGCGTTCGGCGGGCCAGTCCCGGTTACGGCTGCCGTACCAGAGCCCGCCGACGACCCCGCCGACGCCCCAGGCACCGAAGATCAGCCCGACGCTGTCCGCGGAGCCGTGTTCCTCGGCGAAGGCGGGCAGGGCCAGGTTGAACACGCCCGTGGACACGGCCGCGCAGACCAGGATGGCCAGCAGCCGGACCAGGCCCGGCGAGCGCAGCGCGCCCAGCAGGTCGCTCTCGGTCTCCTCGGCGCGCCAGTTGCGCGAGGCTTGCGTGGTGGCGAAGCCGATGGCGCCCACGCCCGCCAGCACTCCGCCGACGACCAGGGCCGTGGCGGGGGTTCCCCAGAACAGGATGCCGCTGAGCAGCAGCGGTCCGCCGATGAAGAAGATCTCGCTGAGCACTGCCTCCAGGGAGAAGCCCGCCTCCCGGCCGCTGGTGGGCAGAGTGCTCCACAGCGACCGGACGGATCCGCTGATCGGCGGGATCGTGGCGCCCGCGACGCTCGCGCACACCAGCTGCGCGAGGCGGGCGTCAGGCGCCATGCACACCAGAGCGATCAGTGCCAGCGGGTGGACGACACCGGTGAGGAGGAGCAGGGGGGTCTGGCCGTGTACGTCGACGCGGCGAGCGACGATCGGCGCGAGCACTGCACCGCCCAGCGAGTAGCAGGCCAGAAGCAGGCCCGCGGAGCCGTAGCCCGTGCCGCGCGAGGTGGCGAACACCACGAGGGCGAGCGTGACCAGGAACAGCGGGAACCGACCGACGATGCTCCACAGCAGTGGAGCGCGCATGGTCTTGTCGCGCAGGACGGTGAGGAACCGGTTCCCGGCGGGCGGGGGCTTGGCGCCGGTTTCAGTGGACGGCTCTTCGGGCCGGCTGTCGGATACGGCGTGGGTCATGGCATTCTCTCGGTTCTTGTGGGGGGCGGGCCGCCGGGCAGGACGTTGCCGTTCAGAGCGCGGCGACGACGGCGGCGATCTCCTTGGTTAGCAGGATCTGTTCCGCCTCGTCGAGTTCCGGGGTGAGCGGTATGCACAGGGTGCGGTTCAGCCTGTCGTGGGTTGCGGTGAAACCGTCCCAGCTCAATGGCGCGTAACGGTCGTCGCCGTCGGCCAGGTTCCACGGGAACCCATCCGTGTACAGCGAGGCGCGGCTCGCCACCACCGGGTGCTCGGGCAGGAGGTACTTGTCCAGAGTCCAGCAGGGCAGCCCCCGTTCCTCCAGCCGTTCCATGGCCCGGTCTCGCAGGTGCCGGGACTCCAGCAGCAGCCGCACGCTGGTCTTGACGTCACCGGGGCGCTTGGCGACCACGGTGACGTCCGGGCGCTCGCCGAGCGCCTCCAGCGTCAGGGCGTAGTGCCGGTCCAGAGAGGAGAGGATCTCGTCCAGCCGCCGGAACTGCTGGAGCTGTACGGCGGCCACGGCCTCGTTGGCACACAGGTTCTCGCCGTAGAACGCGCCGGGGTTCCAGCCCGGGTACTTGCCCTGCTCGCGGGCCGAGCCGTGGTCGGTGTAGGAGCGCAGGACGTCCCAATGGGCGGGGTCGCGGACCACGACCAGGCCGCCCTCGCCGGAGGTGAGGATCTTGGCGTGGTGGAAGCTGAACGTGCCCGCGTAGCCGACGGTCCCGGCGTGCCGCCCGTCCGCGTGGCGTCCGCCCATGGCCTGCGCGGTGTCCTCGATCAGGTACGGCACCCGCTCGGGCAGGTCGACGACGGTGCCCTCCATGTGCGCCACCACCACTCGCTCCGCGTCCGCGGGCAGCAGCGAGGCGTCCAGGCCGAACCGTTCGTCGACGTCGACGAGGACCGGAACCAGTCCGCAGGACAGCACGGCACCGGCCACCGCGACGAACGTGACCGCCGGTATGTACACAGGGTCGCCGACCCGCGGTCGGGTGCCCATCAGCGCCACACGCAGGGCCTGTGTGCCGTTCGGCACGGTCAGCGCCCGCCCCGCGCCGAGCCGCTCGGCGGCGTACTCCTCCAGCAGGTCGGCGTTGCTCGGCGCGGGGGCGCTGTACCGGAAGAGGACCTTGTTGTCGAGGGACCGGCGCAGTTCGGGGGTGTCCTCCAGGGAGAGGTAGTTGGCGCCGTAGGGGAAGGGACGCAGCATCAGCGGGCTTCCGTTCGAGGTGGGTGGACAGGGGCTGCGGGGCGAGGCCGCGTCAGAACGGGGCGAGCAGGAGCTGCCGGACCTGACGGGCGACGCGCTGGGCGCCGCGCCGGTCGTCGCCGGCGTGCTCCAGTGCCCGGGAAACGCGGCTCCAGAGCGGGTCGGCACCTCGGACGGCGCGGTCGGCCGAGGCGTCCGGTGCGGCCGCGTCGAGCACCTCGACGCCGGCGGCATCCGTGATCCCGGCGAGCCGGCTCGCCTGGTGCGCGTCCAGCGCCGGGAGCAGCAGCAGCGGGACCCGAGCGGCGTGCGCCTGGTTGACGGCAGTCAGCAGAGGCGAGGTGACCAGCAGCGACGCCTCGGCCAGCAGCCGCTCCGTGGCGGCCTCCTCGACCCCTGCGACGGGCAGCGCGCCGGCGTCCTCCCCGGCCGCGGACAGTAGGGCGGAGCGTGCGGGCACCGGCGCGTCCAGGACCACACCGAGCAGCGGTTTCCCGTCGTACTGTGCCGCTTCCACGGCGGCGCGCAGGGTCGCGCCGGCCCGGGCGACGGCCGCGTGGTCGTCGGGGTGCAGATCCGGTGTGGACAGCTGGACGACCGCGCCGCGCGCCGCGCGCGCCCGGGCGGCCCGGGGCGGGGCGATCGTGCCGACGTTGTGCACGCCCTTGGCGCGCTGCCCGCCCAGCCAGCCGGGCTGGTGCAGGCAGCGGACCGCCGACGGTGGCCAGGTGTCGCCGGGCGGGGGGCCGCCGGAGGCGACGAACACGACGGGCACGCCGGAGGCGCTCAGGCGCGCGGCGAGCACGTCGTCGTCGCAGACCACGGCGGCGCCGGGGGCGGGGCCTGCGTCCGGCTGACCGGTCAGCTCGACTTCGGTGAGGTGGGCGCTGACGTGGCGCAGTGCGGCCTGGGACTCCAGCGCGGGTCGCGCGGTGGCGAGCACGCGCAGCCGCGGCGGGGCGGGATGCGGGGCGGTGGTGGGTGAGGACATGGTGGCTCCGGGCGCGGTCGGTTCCAGACGCGGGCGTGAGGGGAAGGCGGGGCCGTCAATAGCTCCAGGCCGGTACGGTGCCCATGCGGGCGAGGTCGTCGCTGTAGCCGGCGGCGGTCGCGGAGCAGCCGCCGCACATCGTCGGACCCTGCTGCTTGAAGAGGTCCGCGTGGGTGCGGAAGACCGGGCTGTCGAGCATGACCTTGCCGTCGCCGGTGCGCAGCGGCGCACCGCCGGGGCCCTCGTCCCCCTCCTTGTGCGGAAGGCAGCTGCACGAGAACATCCGGCCGTTCTTGCCGTCCAGGTAGATCACGTCGTCGGTGACCAGGCACAGGGGCTCCGAGGCGCGCGGCGGCAGGGACTCCTCGAAGAAGGCCTTCTGCTCCTCGGGCGTGTCGCCGTAGAAGCGCTTGCCGAGCGGTACGAGCGTGGTGGCCGGGTCGGCGGTGTAGATGGGCTCGCAGGTGGCGATGACCTCCTCCGCCGACGGATAGCGGATCTCACGGTCCAGCTTGATCGCGGACAGCTCCCACTGCTGGACGCCGAGGTCGGTCAGCACCCGCTGCAGCTCGGGCATCTGCGCGAAGTTGTGCGGTCCCACGACGGAGTTGACGCGCGGGATGATGCCCAGCTCCTTCGCCCGGCGCAGCCCTTCCAGGCCGTTGTCGAACATGCCGGGGGAGCGGCGGTAGACGTCGTGGGTGGCGGCGGAGGAGCCGTCCAGGCTGACGATCACCTGGGCCAGCCCGGCGTCGGCGAGCCGGTCGACGAAGCGGGGCAGGAACATGCCGTTCGTGATCAGCGACATGCGCATGCCGTGCTCGGTGCCCATGCGCACCAGATCGACGACGTCCCGGTGCATCAGCGGCTCGCCGCCGGTGAAGCGGACGTAGCCCACCCCCTTCGCCACCGCCTCCGGGAGCAGTTCGGCGAAGTCCTCCAAACTGAACCGGTAGGTGTCCCGGGACAGGGCGAACTCGCACATGAAGCAGTCGGCGTTGCATGCCTCCAGCACACGGATGAACAGATAGCGGTGTCGTTCCTGCATGATCGGTGAGCCTTTCAGGAAGGGAGGTCGGCGGGGCGGTGACTGGTGCCGTGGCGAGCCGCGGTGGCCAGCACGATGTCCGCGACCTGGGCCGCGCCGCCGGTGCCGACCAGCCGGGCCAGGGCGGTCCATCGGCTTTGCTGCCGCTCGACCGCGGCGAGGCAGGCGCCGATGCGCTCGGTCAGGGCCGCGCGGACCGGCGCGGGGGTGCGGGCCGCGCGCGCGATCCCGCCGTAGATCAGTTCCAGGGCGGCGTCCTCGCCGGGCGATCCACCGCCGTCCGTGACGTCGTCGGATGCCGTGACCAGGCGGGCGTCGAGCACCTCCTGGGCGCGGAACACCTCCTCGGGCCACTCGGCGACCGGCGCCTCGGTGGCCTGCGCGTAGAAGGAGGCGTTGAGGATCTGGCTGATGTTCTGCGGGGGCAGGCACACCGCGGGCACCCCGCGCGTGCTGGTCTCCAGCAGCGTCGTCAGACCGGGGGAGGTGAGCAGGACGTCGGCCTCGGCGATCTCGGCCAGGAAGCCCTGGTGGCCGAGGGCGCCGCTGCGTACGTCCAGGCCCGCCGGAACGGTGATGTCGTCGAACAGTCCCTCGGGCACGTTGCCGCACAGCGTGACCTGCCGGGTGCCCCACGCGGCGAGAGCGCCGAGCGCGGCCGGCACCGCCAGGGACAGGTAGGCGGAGGGATCGTCCAGCAGCGGTGACAGCAGGCCGCCCAGGCTGACCACCGCGCGGCGTTCGCCGGCCCGCCGCATCTCGGGTCCTGTCCGAACCGGCCCGGGGACAACCACCGACTCGACCCAGCGCAGGTTCTCCACACGGGCCAGCACGGGCCAGGCTGGACCCGGCAGCCCGGGAACGAGCTGTGCGCAGTAGGCGCTGGCTCGCAGCGGCAGGCTGTCCAGATCGTCCTTCGTCCACAGGAACGGCAGGCTGTCGACAAACACGACGGGGCAGCCTGCGTCCTCCAGCGCCACCGCGGCGGCCCGGTCCAGGACACACACGGCGGCGTCCAGGGACCGCTCGTCCACCAGGGCGCGCAGCGCCCGCGCATCCCCGAGGTCGACGTCGTGCCACTCTTCGACACCGTGGCCGCGCACGATCTCGCGGCCGAGCCGCGAGCCGAGCCCGACGAAGCGCACGCGGTCGCCGAGCTTCGCCCGCAGCGCGTGCACGATCGCACCGAGCTTTCCGGCGCTGCCCCAGCCGAACTCGACACCGCACAGGGCGACGGTCACGGTGGTGGGCGGCTTGGCGCGGCCAGCGGCCGTGGCGAGTGTCCGCAGAAAAGTCGTCATGCCTGCACCACCGTTTCCGCAGCGGCCGGCTCCGCCTCGGGCGGGTCGGGGTGGTCCGTCGCGTGCCGGTGGTAGGCCAGGGCCGGGTCCAGCTCCGGTGCGCTCCACGGCCCCGGCTGGACACCGAGACCGGTGGCCCAGTCCAGGGCGGTGCGGACCGCGCGGTCGAGGCACTGCGCGGACCAGCTGCCGTCGAACGGCAGCTGCAGCACCGGGGAGATCTGGCCGAGTGCCGAAATCATCGGGCTGTAGGTGGTGCCGGGGTCGAGCAGCAGGGCGACGGGCTTGCGCAGCGCGGAGGCCCAGCCCAGTTCGAGCGCGACGCCCGTGGAGGGCGGGGTCCCCGGGTAGGCGAGCACCAGGTCGGCGCACTGCATCGCGCGGAAGTCGGAGGGGACGCACTCCTGTGGGGGCAGACCCCACTCGCCCCACCCCTCGTTGTGGTGGGCGTTGAAGACCGCGTGCCCGGCGTCGAGAAGTGCCTCACGCAAGGCCGACAGCCGCTGCCGCCACTCGGGACGGACCACGCCATCGGCCGGATCGATGAACTGCACGAACGGCGCGGCGAGAAAGACACGCAGGCCACCGGTGAGGCCGTCACCGATGCGCTGGCCGGCCGCGGTGTGTGCCGCGGCAGCGGACGTGGGGGGCAGGGAAGTGGTGCCGCTCATGCCTGCTCACCCGCCTCGGCCAGCCGGTCGTACTTCAGGGCGTTACCGCGTGCCAGCTCCACCGGGTACCGCTGCTCGTTGAGGGCGAGCTTCTCGCGGGCGGCTGCGAGCAGGTCGATACCGGCCGAACGGGACAGCCGCAGCAGGTAGTTGAGGATGTCGGCCAGCTCGTGGGCGAGTTCGCGGCGGAACTCGGGGTCCTCGAAGGGGCGTGCCGCGGCTTCCTCCGGGGTGAGCCACTGCAGAAGCGCCAGCAGTTCCCCGCTCTCGCCGCCGAGGGCCATCGCCAGGTTCTTGGGGTTCTGGAAGGCGTCCCAGCCGCGTGCGGCCACGAAGGAG
This sequence comes from Streptomyces puniciscabiei, assembly GCF_006715785.1. NCBI lineage: Bacteria > Bacillati > Actinomycetota > Actinomycetes > Kitasatosporales > Streptomycetaceae > Streptomyces > Streptomyces puniciscabiei. The sequence goes on along the minus strand of NZ_VFNX01000001.1, from coordinate 2,692,103 downwards.
TGCAGTTCGTCGGCGTACTGGTCCAGGTCACTCATGTGTGTCTCCGGTGCGGTGTGGCGCTGGGGGCAGGATCAGGCCCCATTGAACGGTGCAGGTGTCGGGGTGGTACGCGGTCGGCATCAGGCCCTCCAGGGACCAGCCGCGGCTCTGCATGAGCGCGGTGACGGCGGGATCCGGCGGCTGGTGGGTGTAGAGCTTGCGGCCGAGCCCGCGGTGCAGGTCGGGCAGCTGGTCCAGGAGCTGGGCGAGGACGGCCGGGTGGTCCGCGCACAGCGGCATCACCTTGACGGACAGGCCCTTCTTCCGGCCGGCGGCGGCCACTCCGCGCAAGGTGCCCGTTTCGTCCACCGCCACGTGGATGACCTTGGACTTCTGGTGGGGATCACCGTCGTGGCGCCGGTGGTGCCCGGCGATCAGCGCCCCCACCCAGTCCGCGTTCACACCCCGGTACGCGGGCTGCATCGCGCGCAGCACCAGCTCACGCAGCCCGGGCGCGTCCTGTGGCCGGAAGGGGCGGATGCGGGTGCCGCTCACGGCGCCGGTGCGGTCGTCCCCGGAAGGCTCCGTGTGCAGGGCCAGGTCCTTGTAGAGCATGTGCTCGACGCTGTCCGGCTTGTACTGTCCGGGCGCGCTGCCCGCCAGCACGAAGCCGTGCCCGAGGAAGAAGTTGAGCGCGGCGGTGTTGGCGGCGGCGACCGTGCAGTAGAGCTGCCGGGCGCCGGCCTCGCGCGCGAAGTCCTCCGCCGCGCGCAGCAGCAGGGTGCCGAGCCCGGAGCGACTGCGGTGCTCCGGCACGAGGATCAGCGGACTGATCTTCACCGTGCCCTGACGCTTGACCGCCATGTGCAGCACACCCAGCCGCTCGGCGTCGGATGTGTCGTCCGAACACAGGATGAAGGTGCGCTGGGAGTGGGAGAAGTGACCGAGCGGGTCGCGTCCGGAGGCGAGGTGCGCATCGAGGACGCGATCGGCGTGCGCCGCGTGGTCACCGTCGTAGAACGGGCTGAGCGTGCTGGTGAAGAGGGACCTGAGGAAGTCTCGGTCGTCCTCGCCGGCCGCGCGGGTGCGCAGGGAACCGGCCCGGGACGGCTCGGTCGAAGGCAGGGGCGTATGGGTCAGGGCTGTCACCGTGTGACCACCTTGGTCTGGGTCGCTGGGCTGCTGTCGCTGTGCACACGAGGTGCCGTCCGGCCGAGGACTCCCGCAGGGCACGGGACTTGGGCATGTCCCGGGCGGACATGGTCTTCTTCAGCCGGCGGTCGGCGCCATGGGACTCCGCATCGTGGGTCGCCGTCCGCCGCGGGAACAGGACGCCCTGTCGTCACCGCGCGCGCCCGCTGCGGCGGGCGCCGAGACATCCGGGACAGGGCCCCGGCATCACCGCGGCTCTCTCGTTCGTGACAGGACGCTAGGTGCGGCCCGACAAATTTGTCAATCATTCGCTGAGACTTGTCAAGCTTTGGCAAGTGATCTAGCTTCGACCTGACCGAGCGGTCGCCGCCGGCTTCCGGGAACACCCCGTTCCGGGCCGGTCCGACCGTGCACTGACCAGCCTCCGGTGGGTCTACAGACACCACCACACTCGACATCCCGGGGGAACACTCATGAAGAACGCCTGTCGTCGCACCACCACCGCCCTCCTGTCGGCCGCCGTCCTCGCACTCGGGACGGCCGCCGTCCACGCCGGCACCGAGGGCCGTATGGTCCAGGCCGCGCACCTGAGGATCGACTGGCCGCTGCACGGCGCGCACGACCTCCGCGCGCAGTCCGCCCCGGTCGCGGCCGGCCGCATCGACTGGCCGTAACCCGCGGGGCGACCGATCGCGGAGAGGGCCGGCGACCCGTGCGGTGCGGGTCGCGGCGGCCCACACCGGCCCGCAGTGCATCTGCGGTGACGGGCCGACCCGCGTGGAGCGTCCAGTGCGGCGGGCTGTGGCCCGCGTGGTGGGCGGCTGGGGTCACCGGCCCGGTTTTCCGGGCCGGTGACCCCTCAACGAGCAGGGTTGCCAAAGGTTGACAACCCTGTGTCCCGCACTGAAGATGGTTCCGTTCACGGGGACCCACAGGCTCAGGGATGGCTAAGTGCTCGAACAACCCGAGTTCGGACAGCTATTGAAGGCCCTCCGGCAGGAGCGGGGCCTGTCCCAGGCCGAGGTTGCCGAGGGCGGCATGTCCACCGCGTATCTGTCACGCCTGGAGTCCGGGGCCCGGCGCCCGACCGCCAAGGTGCTCGACCACCTCACCCAGCGACTGGGCGTCCCCGCGTCCGTCCTGCAAGGCATCCACACCTCCCCGCTGGGCCGGGCCCTCGCGTCCGCCAGTTCCTCGGACGACACCGACGACGCCATCCGGCTGCTCGGGGAGGCCGTCCAGGCGGAGAGCGGCGAGGATCTCTCCCTGCGCTGGCTGTCCCTGTGGAAGCTGGCCCAGCTGCACGCCAAGCAGGGCGAGCGCCAGGACGAACTCGCCGCGGCACGCGAACTCACCGAGCTGAGCGACCGCCTGGAGGTGCCCACCCTCCAGGTGCGCTCCCGCACTCTCCTCGCCCGCTGCCTGCGTGCCGTCGGTGACATCGAGGAGGCCCGCGCCGTCGCCCAGAACGCCCTCCGCACCGCCGACAACGGGGCGGTCCCCGTGGCGGACACCGTCCGCGCCCAACTGGTGCTCCTGTCGGTCGAGGCGGAGTCGGGCCTGATCACGGAGGCGCGCCGGCTCGCCGACCAGATGCTGGAACCGATCGACGTCCTGCCCACCGTGCTGCGCGCCGAAGCCCTGTGGTCGGCCGCGAACGTACGCATCCGCCAGGGTGACTACCCGGGCGCCGCCCAGCTGTTGCAGCGGGCCCTGGCCGAACTTCCGAGCCACGGCGACCTGATGCTGCGGCTGCGGCTGGCCGCCTCGTCCCTGTACCTGCAGATGATCCCGCGCCGGGTGACCGAGGCCCAGCAGTGGCTGACCGAGGCCGAACACGCCCTGGGTCTCTTCGGAGGCCCGCTGCACCGCCAGGAACTTCTCGTCATCAAGGCCCATCTCGCCTTTCACCAGCGCGACTTGGTGCTAGCCAAGACGCTGTGCGAGCAGCTCACGGACGCCCTGCCGCAGCTGACCTTCCGCGACCGGATCCGGCTTGAGGTCCTCGCCCACCAGATCCGCATCCTGGAGGGCGACCGCGAAGCCGGCGTCCGCCGCATCGAGGAACTCGCCCAGGAGGCCCAGAACGCCTCCAACGTCCACCTGGCCTCCGAGATCTGGCGCACCCTGGCCGAGACCCTGGCCTGGGCCTCGGAGAGACAGGCCGCCCCCAGCCTCCCGGAGCCCTCGGGCTTCCACGAGGGAGTCACCCGCTGATGCAGTCCGCGCTCCACGCTGACGCCGACGGGACGGCGGTCCCGGCCTCCTCTCCCTTCCTGACGGTGGACGACCCGGCCTCGTACACCGCGGCCGTCGAGCGGTTCCTCGCAGACCCCTCGCCCGCGGCCGTTCCGGTGTGGACCGGTGGCCGCCCAGACCTCGTCGCCTCCGCCGGGCGCGCAGCCACCGTGTACGCGGGTGTGCGCCGCCCGGCGCCCCACGCATGCGGCGTCCTGCTGAGCCCCGGCACCCTGCCCGCCGGGCTCGCGGCACTGATCGAACCGCTGGCCGAGGAGTGGCTCGACGAGAAGGAACTCGCAGCCGTGCTCTCCGACGGACCCGGCACGCGACGCCGGGCGCCGGACGAGGGGGAGGGGCCTGGCGACGGCACCCCCACGGACGGGCCCCGGACCACGGGCGCGGCGGAGAGCCGTCCGGATGCCGGCCCGGCGGACGGGCCTGGCGTCCGGGACACGGCGAAGGACGACGACACCTTCGAGGGGGGCCGGGACGGGGGCACGGTGGACGCAGCCGGTCCCGCCCCCGCGCGTTCCCTGCTGGTCGCCGGCCTGTACGAGCACTTCACCCTCGACCCGCTGTGGACCGCCCTGCTGGCCGCCGCCCGCGCGGACACGCCGATCACCTTCCTCACCGGCCGTGACGCTGCGTCCCTCGCCTGGTTCACCGCCAAGCAGTACGCCGGCATCGCCGCGGACGTCCAGCGGCTGGGCCTGTACACCTCCACCGACCGCCCCCCGGCCCCGGCGGGCATCCACCTGCGCGACGAACGCGACGTGGAGAGCGAGGACATCAGAACCGAGATCCTCGGCACCCGCTGGAGACGGGTCCTCTTCCAGGGCCACGGCAAGGACGACTCGATCAACCTCGCCGACTTCACCGTGTGCGGCCTGAACGAGACCGCCCCGCGCGCCCCAGGGCTTCTCGGCCCGGCCTGCGCCTACGGCCCCACTTGCTACAAGCCCATGGACAAGCTGATCCAGCTGCGCGAGGTCCGCGCCGCCGAGATCGTCCTCAGCTCGTGCAACAACGCTCCCTTCGCCGACGCGGCCATCTACGACCCGAAGTTCCAGCTGATGCTCAACGCGATCGACGGCACCGCCAAGGACGTCGTCGCCGCGGTCACCATCCACGACTCCGACCGCGTCGAGAACCGGGTCTGGATGGACGCCGCCCTCCGCGGAGCTTCCTCCGCCCCGAGCCTGAACGCCGGCATCTCCACCGTCCAGCCCTTCCCCGCCTATCTCCACTTCGGCATGGCCGCCGACGACGCGGGCCCCCTACCCGAGCCGCCGTCCGTGGACCCCGGGCCGCTGCTCCTCACCGCCTCGGCTCGCCTCACCGCCTACCTCGCCGGCGGGCTGCTGCCCCCCGGCAACCCGCTGCGTCCCCGGCTGGGCAAGCTCGCCGCCAAGGTCGAGGGACTGGTCACCCGCCGCTCACTGGCGGTCCGGGACCAGACCGGCACGATGCGCGGCCTCCTGGACGACCTGCAGTCCCTGGACCAGGCCATCGCCGCACGGATCGCCGAGGACCCGGAGAACGAGATCAGCGACTACCCGGCCCACTTCGGTGACCGCAGCCGCCTCGACGCGTCCTCCGCGGCGCGGGTGCTGTGCCACTGCGGCCGACCCGCCGAGCGGTACACCCGCAGGGCCCTGGTGCCCACCGCGCTCGACACCGAGTGCGTCGTCTGCCCGCGCTGCGGGGACGTCTCCTTGCGCCTGCCCGGCGCGCCGACGGTGCGGATCCACGCCGACGACGAGGTGCCCCAGGGCGGCACCCTCCGGGTACGGCTGGTGGTTCGCGGCGCCCGCACCGGCCCGCTGCGCCTCGGCGTCCACGTCCCGCGCTACCTGCGCGCCGACTGCGCGGTGGAGCCGGCCCTGCACAGGATCCGCGTCACACCCGACGAGGACCGCGCGGCCGAGTTCACCCTGAGTCTGTCCGCCGGCACCTCGCCCCAGGCCTACTACGTGACCGCGTACGCCGTGCAGGACCTCGCCGTGACGATGGCCCGCCGCCACTTCGGCGTCGTACCGGCCTGATCCCGGAGCCCCCCTCGGCCTATCGGAGTCCTGCCAATGCCTTGGCCAAGAGGCGCCAGATGTCGGCGGCGAGATCCAGGCTGCCCTCGTCGCGGGCGCTCGACGCCACCTGCTCGAGAGTCTCCGTACCTTCGGTGGTCTTTCCTTCACTGATGAGGAGCAGGCCGCCGAGCGCCGCCAAGCGCGCTTTGTCGCGGTAGGTGAGCAACAGGGTGGATTTCTCAAGGGCTTGACAGGTCGCCCTGGCGTCGGCCAACCGGCCTTCGTGGTAGGCCAGGTAGGCGAAGAGAAGCTCCATTTCCTGGCGGTAAAGGGGATTTCCGGTGATTTCGACCGCGTGGGAGACCTCGACGAGCCGGCGGCGCGCCATCTCCGTGTTGGGGGGAGACAGCTGCAGATACAGGGAGGCGGTCGCGAGCCTGGCGCGGAGCCATAGATTCGCATTGTGGTAAGTGGTGAGCAGCTGCAGCACTTCTTCCAGGTGCCGCTCCGCGGTCGCGTAGTCGCCCAGCCGGACCCGGACGGTCGCCGACGCCCACAGTGCCTCGACCCGCAGGTCGAGCCTGTCATCCGGGACGAGGTCGCGCAGTTCGTCCGCGTAGGACAGGGCGGTGGTGAGCTGCCCGTCCTCGGCCTCGATGGAGATGATCGTGATCAGGGCACCGGCGGTCTCGGGCGCGTCCAGCGGTGTTCCGCGAGCGATCGCCAAGGCCTCTGTCGCGATCTCCCTCGCCCGGCGCATCGCTCCCGTCGCCCGGAGGGAGCGGCCCAGCCGGGACCGGGCTCGGGACCTCACGTCATCGAGCCCCAGGTCATCGCTGAGGGAGACGAGGCGTTCCAGGTAGTCCTGTTCCTCTTCTCGGCGTCCGGTCCGTCCGGACACGTCAGCCAGCAGCCACAGAGCCTGGGCGCGAAGCAGCGGGTCCTCCTCCGGATCGAGGGCCCCCTGTTCCGCCAATGCCTCCACTGCCGCGTCGGACCCCGCGGAGGTCGCGGAGATGAGCGTACGTGCGAGCGAACTGACGTCGCCCGGCTCCCCTGCGAGCTCCTCCTCGGTGATGTCCAGTCGCTGGGCGAGGTAGGCGACCACCTGCGCGGTGGGCGGCCTGGCGCCGGATTCCAGGCGGGAGAGATAACCCGGCGACATGCCTTCACCGGCAAGGGCCGCCTGCGACAGGTGTCGCTCGGTTCTCAGTCGTTTGAGGCGGCGCCCGAAGTCGGGCTGCTTCAGAGATTCCACGTTCCACTCGTCAGATCGATTCACGTACGTGCAGGGCGACTGTCAGATCACTCAGAACTCGTTACGTCATTGCCAGCGTTGGCAAGGGGTTGAAAATCTCTGGCACGGCAGTAGTGCTGAGGCGGCTGTACCCACTACTTTAGGACACACGCCGTGATGCACCTTCGTAAGCTCGCCACAGTGACCTCCTCGCCGGGCCTCTTCGCCGGGGCGATCTGCATTTTGCCACCCGAGCCGAGGCGCGGCTGAGGCGCTGTCACGTCGGACCCGCGCGACCGATCCCGGCACTGACCGCCTCGGGGAGGGTCCGGCCGGGGAGCCCGTAACCGCCGCACCAGGGCCGCCGTTGCCCGGTCGAGGCCCTCTCCTCCTGCGTGTGGCTGTGACGTGCGCTTCCCGCCCCCTGCCGCAGGGCCGAACAGCCGATGCACCGGCACGGGCACCGAGGTCTCGTACGAGGCCGCCCGCCCGTGGTGTGCCACGTCCGGCCAGGAGCCCGCGAACCGGCCGCGTCGGCGCCGCCCGTGCCCCGGGGGCAGATCGCACTCGGACGGGACCTTCGCCGAGGCCACGACAGGTTGCCCACCAGGCACACCTTAGGCAACTGATGTTGTCAAGAGTTGACATCGTTTTGGCAAGTGGCGCAACATCGTCTCAGTGCCGAGGATCTCCCCGCTATGCCGGCCGGGGTCCTTTCGGCTGAAGCGGAACTGCGGCAGAGCTCGACCGACTGCTGCTGGACCACAGGAGATACGGAGGAGGGTCTCGATTGTCAGCCCTTCATGCACACGTGGAGCGCCGGACGATGGCAGACGCTGATCGACGTGGCGCACCACCCCTGGACGGCCCGAGGCAGCCGGTCCCCAGGACCCTCGCCGACCACCTGGCGAACTACGCCTTGCTCACACCCGACGCGCCGGCCATCCAGCATGGCGACGCCGTGCTGACCTACGCCGAGCTGGACGCACAGGCGACGCGGCTCGCGACCCGTCTGCGAGACCTGGGCGTCGCGCACGGAGCGCGGGTCGCGGTGGAGATCCCGCGCTCGATCGACCACTTCGTGGCGCTCCTGGCCGTGTTCCGGGCCGGCGGGACCCACGTCCCGATCGATCCGGACCAGCCGGCCGAGCGCAGGCAGTCGATCGTCGCCGCCGCACAGGTCCACGTCCGCGTCGGCCGAGATCTGAGTACGGAAGGTCTGTCGGCGTTCGCGGCGGCGGTGCCTGATACGCCTGATCTCGCCTACGTCATCCACACGTCGGGCTCGACCGGCACGCCCAAAGGCGTGATGGTGAGCCACGAGGCGTTCCTCCACCACCTGACGAGGGTCCGGGACGTCTACGGCTGCAGCTCCGCCGACCGGATCCTGATGCTGGCAGGCCCGGTCTTCGACGTGTCACTGGAGCAGGTCGGCCTCGCGGTCCTCAGCGGGGCCACGCTTGTCCTGCCCGACGCCGATTTCTGGATGCCGCAGGAGATCCCCGACAAGATCGCGGAGCTGGGCGTCACGGTGGCCGACATCTCTCCGGCCTACCTCCGCGAGACGCTCGCCCACGTCGAACGCCGCGATCCCCGGCTGCGCACCCTGCGGCTGCTGAACATCGGCAATGACGTCATCCGCTACGGGGACCTCCAGGAGTGGTTCGCCAAGGACGTTCCGGCGGACGTCATCTGCTGCTACGGGCCCACCGAGGGCACTGTCACCGCCACGGTGTACCCGGTCACCCCGGCGATGGCCGAGGGGAAGAACCCGTCGGAGTCGGTCCCGATCGGGTCGCCGCTCCCCGGAACCCGTATCCATGTGCTGGACGAACAGCTGCGCCCCGTCGAGGACGGTGCTGTCGGCGAACTGTTCATCTCCGGGCCGCGAGTCGCCGCCGGCTATCTGAACCGCGCCGAGGAGACCGCCGCCCACTTCCTGCACGACCCGTTCGCGGGTGAGTCCGGTGCACGCATGTACCGGACCGGGGACATGGTCCGCAGGCGGTCGGACGGCGTTCTCGAGTTCCACGGCAGACGGGACGGCCAGGTCAAAATCCGCGGTTTCCGGGTCGAGCTCGGCGAGGTGGAGCACGCTCTGCGTACTCATCCGGGCGTCCGCGCGGCTCACGTCCAGGCCGAGAAGGACCGCGACGAGGTCGCGATCACGGCTTACGTCGTGGGAGAGGTGGAGTTGCGGGAGCTCGCCGAGGACCTCCGCAAGCGGCTCCCGGACCACATGGTCCCGACGAAGTGGGCAACGCTCGACGCGCTGCCGCTCACGCCCGGCGGCAAGGTCGACCGGGCGGCGCTGCCCGCCGCCGGACGTATCGTCGCCGACCCGAAGGGGGCCCGGTCCCTCTCTCGGACCGAAGCCGAGCTGTCGGAAATCTGGGAGTCGCTGCTGGGCACTGCCCCGGCCAGTGGGAAGGACGACTTCTTCGATCTCGGCGGCGATTCGCTGAAGATCTCACGGCTCAGTGCGCGCATCGGCGCGGTGTTCGGGGTCCGGGTTCCGCTGCGTCAACTCATGCAGCACAGCCGTCTGTCGGATCTCACGGAACTCGTGGAGGACCTGGTACGGCGCGACTCCGCCCGTTCCGCCGCCAAGGAGATCTTCAAGACGCGTTCCGAGGCGTTCGACGTGACGGTCTCGGTCAGCGATCCAGGATTTCTCGGGACGCCGATCGGCCACCGCCGCACCTGGATGCTGGAACGCGCCCTCAGCGAATTCCAGTCGGACCTGGAGCATCTGGACCGGCTCGTCGCGTCGCAGAAACGCGGCGTCGACCGACCTGTCATCAACGGGTCCTGGGACCGGAGCGGAGCCCGGTACACACCCTCGCAGCTGGTCATCGAGGGCCAGGAGGTCATGCAGGACTGGGAGCGTCCGCTCATGCGGGCGATGGCCGCCCACGTCACCGAGAGCCGAGGACACGTGCTGGAGGTGGGCTTCGGCATGGGAATCTCGGCCACCTTCATCCAGGAGTTCGGAGCGGCCTCCCACACGGTCATCGAGCCGAACGAAGACGTCATCGACGCGTTCGAGCGGTGGCGCGAGGGCTATCCGGACCGCGACATCCGGCTGGTCCGCGGGTTCTGGGACGAGGTGATCGACCAGCTCGGACAGTTCGACGCGATCTTCTTCGACACCTATCCGACCAACGAGCGCGAGTATCGCGACACGGTCGTGCACAGCACCAACTACGCGGAGAACTTCTTCGAAGCGGCCGCCGCCCATCTTCGGCCCGGAGGCGTCTTCTCCTACTACACCAACGAGATCGACACCGTCGGACGCTCCCACCAGCGCAGCCTGCTCAGGCATTTCTCCTCGTTCTCGGTCGAGGTGGTGCGCGATCTCGCACCGCCGAACGACTGCACCTACTGGTGGGCCGACTCGATGGTCGCCGTCAAAGCCGTTAAATGAGAGAGGCGGATACACTCATGCCCCCCAAGACGCTCGTGACCTATGTGCTGAGCGAAGAAGACAACGAGGCGTTCGACGCTGTCATCGACGACATCGTGCGGGCGGGGCACGACCCGAGAACCGGTGACCTGTACGACCTGGCATGGCGGTATCTGGCCGGCGTCCCCGCGGGTCTGCGTGAGGCACTGAGCGACTTCCGCACCACGGAGACCGGCAGCGCGTTCGTGATCCGGGGCTTCCGCGTGGACCCGGACGGGATCGAGCCGACCCCGGCGAGCTGGGCCGATGCCGACTCGTTGCGGAGAGAGGAAATCTTCCTCGCCCTCACCGGCATGTGCCTCGGCGAGGTCTTCGGTTGGTCGACCCTCCAGAACGGCAGTCTGATCCAGAACGTCCTGCCCCTGCCGGGCGTCGAGCAGGAGCAGAGCGGCCACAGCAGTGACGTCCTGCTCGGATGGCACACCGAGGACGCGTTCCACCCCTATCGATGCGACTACGTCGGCCTGCTCGGCATCCGCAACCTCGACCGGGTTCCCACGACGGTCGCCTCGATCCGGGACATCGAGCTCAGCGAAGACGCCAAGAAGGTCCTCTCCGAGCCCCGTTACGTGATCTACCCGGACACCGAGCACCTGGGGCAGACCCCCGACGACGGAACGCATTTCGGACTGGAGGAGATCCAGAAGCTGCGGGACAACCCGGAGCCCGTGGCCGTCCTCTTCGGTCACCCCGATGAGCCTTACCTGCGGCTTGACCCCTTCTACATGAGGACCGTCGGGACCGACCCCGAAGCCGAGGAGGCGCTCAAGGAGATCTGCGAGAAGCTCATGGCCGCCGAGTACGACGTCGTCCTCGAGCCGGGCGACATCGTCTACGTCGACAACTTCACCGCGGTGCACGGTCGGCGCCCCTTCCGCGCGAAGTACGACGGAACTGACCGCTGGCTCAAGAAGCTCACGGTGACAAGGAACCTTCGCGCTTCGCGCGGTCTGCGTCGCTCGACCTCCAGCCGAGTGATCGGCTGAGGCAGGGGATCCGTGCTGCGAGCGGGTGGATGAAACGCGGCGTCTGCCCTGTGGCGCCGGCCATCCGGCCGGCGGTGGGAGACCTGGTCCGTCTCGACGGCAGGCTCGTCGGCATTCCCCTTGCCCGCTTCGCCCTTGAGGACTGCGCCCAGGCCATGGGCGCAGTCCCCCCGGACGGTGCCATGGCCGGCGCCAAGGGATTCGCGGGAGCCGCCGGCGTTACCACGCCACGTTGCTTCAGGGACGGGCCGGGCTGGTGCATGTCCGTGGGACCGCGGACCGGAAGACCAGACGCGGCCACCACGACCACGGCGCGCAGCGCCTTCCGGGGACGTACCCGTCGTGGCAGGAGAACTCCTTCTACGGCGAGTACCCCGGGACCGGTGAGGCGGTGTGCGCCGTCCAGCTACAGCAGCTGCCACGACTGGAGGAGACCAGCGCCGACCTCGAACGCAACCACGCGATCCCGAAAAGCGCCCTGAGCGATACGCCGGGCACGGAATTCGCACCGCGGGGGCCAGGCGGTGCGAAGCCGGGCGTGCGCCTCGTCACGCCCACCGCCGGACACCGCGACGGATTCCCTCGGCTTCTGGACCGACGATCCATTCCGACCTTCAGCTCGATCGGTATTTCCGCCCCGACCACCCTGTCCTCGGAGACCGCACGTCGCTCCACTCCGACGGCTCCCCCCCCCCGGAACCTCGCCGAGGGCGACTCGTGCGCGATCTCCCGTGACGGCTCCGCCCGGACCAGGGACCTGCTCGCCCGAACGTTCAGCATCCGGTCGCGCCCCAGTACTCGTCCGAAGAACAGATCCGCTTCAGCGACCTCGTCCGCTCCGTCCTCTCCAGAGAGAAGTCATGCGTCCCTGTCTCCTGCTCGTCGATGGCCGGCCCGGCACCTTCCCCGATCACGTCCTGAGCCGAGACGATATCGACCTCGTGCTCCTGAGGTTCGAAGAGCACCTCTCCTCCCTGCCCGCCGACCACCTCCGGCGCACGGCGGACATCCCCACGTACACCATCGCCGCCGCCGCCGCCGACTCCGACACCGGCATCCGGCAGGAGGCTGAGCGCTACCTCACCTGGGTGGCGGGGCTCCCGGTACGACCGGCACACTTCTGCAACCCGCAGGAGCCCCTCCAGGAAATCTCCCAGCGGTTCGCCGGTCTCGTCGGCCTGCCGCACCTCGACGCCGAGCAGGTCGCCTGGGTCCGGGACAAGACCGCGATGAAGCGGCGGTTCCGCGAAATCGGCATCCCCTGCGCGGAGTTCGCCGAGGTCACGGACGGCGGCGACGTCCTCGACTTCGCTGACGCGCACGGATGGCCGCTCATCCTCAAGCCGGTTGACGGCTGGTCGTCCATCGACACCCACAAGCTCGACGACGAGCACGATCTCGCGAAGCTCCTTCCGCTGTCTCCCGCACGGCGGTGGATGGTGGAGGAGTTCCTCACCGGACGCGAGTACCAGTTGTGCGCTCTCGTCGCTCGCGGACGGGTCCTCGACACCTACATCTCGTGGACGCCGTGCGCGCTGCTGGAGACCGTCCACGGCGGCATCAACGGCTCCATCAGCCTCGGCGTCGACGACGACCTGGGCATCGACACGAAGGAACTGGTCCAGCGCCTCGTCGACGGCATGCGCATCGACCACGGCTACCTGCACATGGAGTTCTTCCGATCGGACGACGGCAGCGTCCACATGAGCGAGGTCGGAGCCAGGCTCGCCGGCTGCGAACTGCCCTCCAACCACGGGCTCGCCCGGAACTTCGACATGATGGCCGCGACCCTCGACACCTACCTGGGCCGCGTGCCCTCTCTGGAGTACTCGGCGCTGCGCTGTGCCGGAGACCTGTTGCTCCCCTACAAGCCCGGTCGCATCGTCAAGGTCACGCCCCTGGAGACGCTGCTCTCCATGCCCGGGGTGGTTCACGGCCGGATGCATGTCGCGATCGGCGACGACCTGCCGGACCAGCGGGCCTCCCACGCCTCCACCGGATACGTGCAGATCGTCGGCCCGTCCCGTCAGATCGTGGAGGACCGGATGAACGACGTCCTGGCCGCCTTCGAACTGGAGACGGAGGAGGCGTCATGAAGACGGCCGGCTACGGCCGTCTCTTCCGACGGCCTTGGGGCCGCTGACGGCGGTTCAGCGTGGGCTGGTCGGCGCCCATGCGCCCAGCGGCACCACTGCGCAGGCACTCACCCAGGTCATGACGGGGACCGTCGCGGGCAGTTCGCTCGGCACCCAGCCCGGAGGGTTCCTCGTCGAGGACCCCGCGGCCGGCGGGGTGCTCACGCCGGCCCAGGCGGCCGGACCCCTGGCCGCACTCGTGACCTGTTTCGGCGGGCGCCTGCACCTCATGACCCGGCCTTTCGAACAACCCGCCTGACGCGCTGCTCACGCGTCCCGGAAATCCCTCGCATGCGTCTTACATTGCCCGACCAGACAAGGTTGATGTTTGATGACCATCCTCACGAACAACACATTCAGCGATGAAACCTCACGACGTGCATCGGGTCCCGTCGTGGCGCTCGCGACCGAAGACGACCGGGAATTCCTGAGGAGTATCTTCGCGTCAAGCCTCAACCCTTTCTACGACGGGGACCACGAGGCGCACGCGGACAGGGTCCTCGACGCTCATCTCGCCGCGGGAAATGACAGCTACGGCCATTTCTCAGTGGCGCAGCGAACCTTCGTTCTCTGGTCGGACGGCTCGCCGCAAGCGCAGCGACTGGGTGTTTTGCACCTCGCTGTCAAACGGCAGGGAACTGTCAAGATCAGCCCGCTGATCCTGGTTCCGAGCCGTCGCCGGCGCGACGGTTTCGGGAGCCTGCTCCTCCGCACCGCCCTGGCCTTCGCCTGGGAACAGGGCGCTCGGCAGCTCTACTGCACGGTCGCCGCTGAGAACACACCGGCCATCACGTTCTTCACGCGCCATGGGTTCAGGATCGCCGGGGAGTCGCCGAACCAGTACAAGCCCGGCATGACCGAGCTGATCCTCTACCGCGGGCTCGCCCCGGCAGGCGGCGAGGCACCGCGTGACCTGCACATGCGCCTGTTCGAGGAGGACGACGCGGCCGCGGTGCGCGATCTCATCCTCGATTCGATGCCCAGTACCTTCCAGGGCGTGGACGACGACTGGGTCCGGGCGCTGTTCGACGGCCACAACCGCCGGTTCGCCAGGGACCTCAATCAGAAATACAAAATCATTCACGTGGCGGTCGACTCGTCCGGGGCGATCCAGGGAACTGTCGCCGCCGGCCCCAAGAAGGGCGACCCGGTGAAACTCATGCCGCTGTGCGCGAAGTCTCCCGAAGCGTTCGGCTTCATGCTCGACGAGATACCCCGGCTCTTCGGAACCATGGGCCGGAAGCTCTATACGCATCTTCCGGCGTCGCCTGCGACCACTGCCCTCATGCAAGGAAACGGATGGCGGCTCGAAGGACTCATGCCCGCGGCCTACCACCCGGACTGGTGCACCGTCCAGTGGAGCCTCTCCGTGTGAAAACCTCACCGGCAACCGGCGGTTGATGACGGATGGCCTGATGACTCACGAATGTGGAGCGGACGCGACGCGCGCGTTGCTGCTTCACGACCACGAACTTCCGCACCACTCGGCGGCTCCATGACCGTCTAGACGAAAGGGCGACGCATGCCTGACAGCACACCCGCCGAGATCGCGATCGCCGGAGCGGAGATCACCGGCGGTGATTCACTCGAAGACGGAAGGGGCGGAAGGGACGGCGGAGAGTCGAGATTTCGTCGCGCTCCACGGACCTCGCCCGAGACCTGGTTCCGCTGCCCCCGACCCTTGCCGGATGCCCAGGTGCGGCTCGTCTGCTTCGCGCACGCGGGCGGCTCCGCCGCGGCCTTCCGCTCCTGGTCCATGGGACCCGACGTCGAGGTGGTCGGTGTCCAGTATCCGGGCCGGGCCGATCGTTTCGGAGACCCGTTCCCCGAGAGTCTGGAGCAGCTCGGCCGCGACGTCGGCGAAGCGATCGCCATGCTGGACGAGCGCCCGACGGCCCTGTTCGGTCACAGCCTGGGCGCTCTGGTCGCCTATGAGGCGGCTCGTCATCTTGAGGAGATCGGTCAGGAACCCGTTCATCTGTTCGCCTCGGCGTGTCGTTCGCCGCAGGTCGCCGACAGCAGACCATCCATCGCAGAGCTGGACGACGCGACCCTCGCCGCAGAAGTGATGAAGATGGGAGGCACCGATGCTCTGGTCCTGGAGGACCTGGAGCTGCGCGACCTGGTCCTGCCCTATATCCGTGCGGACTTCGCCATGTTCGAGTCTTACGCGCCCTTGGCGGAACCACTCGCAGTGACACCGGTTCTGGCGCTCAGCGCAGTTGCCGACCCCTACGCGACCGGCGCGGAGATGGCCGGATGGTCGGGGGCCACGCGGGCCGGGTTCCGGATGGAGAGGTTCGCCGGAGACCACTTCTATCTGGTCCCGAGGCAGGAGGAGGTGCTCACCACGCTCCGCGCCGCCCTCGGTGTGCCGGAGGACCGGGGCTGAGCGGCAAGGGGAGACAGCCGTCGCGCTCCTCGTGGCGATCGCCACTGTGTGCGTGCTTGGGGGCGGCCGCTTCCTAGAAGCGGTGCCGACTGCGGGCAGTGACGGAAGCCAGGACCCTCAAGAGTTCTCTACCGACACGGGGATGTACTTGGTGGGGGGCTTGCTACTCGTGGCAGCCCTTGTCGTTTTTGGTTTGAGGGCATGGCGTCGACGCCGACCGGCCTTCGATGAGCCCGGAACGTTCGCGAGACAGCCACTGACGAACCGAATTCGGCGAGGACTAGCGCAATGGTGGCGGAGAAAGTCCTTCGACGGGGGCTTGCGGCGACAAGTCCGCGCCCCGGATGACACATCCGCGTATGCCCGAACGCGTGTGTACCTGCCCGAGCAGTGAGGGCGTCAACCAGTCGACACTCGGGCTGCTCAGAAAGCGAGGCAGTGCGAGGACCGAAACAACGCCTGGTCAGCAGCTCTTCCTGCGTGAGCGATGCGTGAGCGGACGGTCTGGCACCCCCCACCCGCAGATGGATCGCCCCCTACGGCAAATGTGCTCTGACCTGGTGGTTCCGGACACCGAAGAACCGTCCGGAACCACCCAGCAAGCTTTGGCCAGGACTTGCAGGCCGTCGTAATGCGTCCGGTTCGAATCCCGAAGGCGGCTCCACTGGAACCTCAGGCCGGAAATGCTTCCGACCTGGGGTTTTTCTCGTTCAGTGGACGCGACGACGGCGCCGGGAGCGGGCCGCGCGGGTGGTCTCCGTGATGGTGAGGACCAGCCCGCTCTCCTTGCGGTCCGGGCAGGTGCTCGCACTTCGCGCACGACTTGGTGGAACAGTTCTGCTGCGAGGTCGACGTACGGCCGGCGCGGGCCGAGCGTCTCGCCCTGCGGTCGCAGTGGATGTACGGAGCCCGTGTCCGAGGTTGACGCACTCACCGACGAGCAGGCGATCGCCGTGCTCGCCCTGGTCCTGGACCGCGACCGACGCCTGCCCGACCTGGCCCGGGCACGGCAGCTGGACGCCCGGATCAGCGAGGCCGCCGGGGAACCCGTCGAGGTCGAGGGGACGACCGGGCCGAGCATCGCCGCGGCCGACGGAGCAGTGGCCCCAGGGGCGCTGGCGCGGGACACCCTGGTCCATCTGGTCGCCGAAAGGCCCGACGCGGCCCCGGTGGTGGAGCGGGCGATCGCGATGACACGGCAGGGCATCAGCACGCCGTCGCGCTTCGACCCGGTGACGGTCGGGGTGGGCGCGCTGGTGGTACTGGCCCTGCAGACCGACCTGGAACTGGAGCGCACCACCGCCGGGAAGTGGCGGTTCAAGGTCCACAAGAAGGCGCTCAGCGGCAGCGTTCTGGGCAAGCTGCTGGCCAAGCTGATCGCGACGTACACCGGCGGCGGCCAGTAGCAGCCCTGCGCGGCGGCGCCACGCCGGAACGACGGCGGCAGGGGCACGGATAGGGCGTCAGGACACGCCGGGTCCGCGGGGCAGCACCTCCCGGCGACGACACCGCCCGCTTCGATGCCGGCCGCGACTGCCTCCTGGACGCCTGGCTGAGGGGGGCGGCCATCCCGGCGCACCCCCGGCCGGGACAAAGCCGGAGCAAAAGGGCGGCAAAGTGAAGCGGGATCAGATGAACCCACGGATCTGAGGCAACATCTTGGTGAACGGTGGGCACCTCGCGGTCAGGGCGCGGTGCCGCCGTCGGCCGGATGGGGTGAGGGACGTGGTGGAGCCGAGGATCGGCGTCGCCGTGGTGACCATGGGCAACCGGCCCGCCGAGGTCGACGCCCTGCTGGAGTCCGTGGCCAAGCAGGACCTCGCCCCCACCCGCATCGTGATCGTCGGCAACGGCTGCCGGCTGCCCGAGTTCGCCCGCCGGCTCTCCCTGCCCGGCGAGGTCACCACCGTCGACGTGGAGGAGAACCTCGGCTGCCCGGGCGGCCGGAACGTCGCCCTCGCCCGCCTGCGGGAGTACGGCGACGTCGACGTCGTGGTGGAACTGGACGACGACGGACTGCTCGTCGACGCCGATGTGCTGCGGCGCGTACGGGACCTGTACGCCGCCGACCCGCGCCTCGGCATTATCGGCTTCCGCATCGCCGACGAGCACGGCGAGACCCAGCAGCGGCACGTGCCCCGCGTCGGCAAGTCCGATCCGCTGCACGGGGGTTACGTCACCGGCTTCCTCGGCGGCGGGCACGCCCTGCGCATGGCGATGCTGGCCGAGACGGGGGACTGGCCCGCCGAGTTCTTCTTCGCGCACGAGGAGACCGACCTCGCCTGGCGCGCCGCCGACGCCGGCTGGAAGATCCTCTACGCCCCCGAGCTGCTGCTCCAGCACCCCAAGACCTCGCCGGCCCGGCACGCGATCTACTACCGCGTCACCGCCCGCAACCGCGTCTGGCTCGCCCGGCGTCGGTTGCCGCTGCCGCTGATCCCCGTACACCTCGGGGTGTGGACCCTGCTCACCCTCGCCCGCACGCGCTCTGCGGCGGGGCTGAAGGCGTGGTTGGGCGGGTTCGTGGAAGGCCTGCGGAAACCGGCCGGCGAGCGCCGGCCCATGCGCTGGCGGACGGTGTGGCGGCTCACCCGGCTGGGGCGTCCGCCGGTGATCTGAGGCGCGGGACGTCCGCCCAGTTGGGCCGAGGCGCGCAGGCGCCGGCGCGTGGGGCGTGGGGCTGTTGGCTGAGGTTGGGCGGTCGTCGGGGGCCGGACTCGGCGTGGTCTCCGGCGACTTGAGGCGGGCTCACGTGGGGCCGGAGGCCTCTCGACGGAAGGGAACGGGACGGGGCCCCGGGCGTTCACCTCCGCCGACCGGGGCCCCTTGCGTCCCCGGACCTGGCCTACGGCGACACTCCCCCGAGTTACGCGACATACGCGCGCGCCGTCGGACCAGATCCGATGGAAATGATCACACCAGGACGCACCAACGAATCGCTAACATGTGGCCAACGGTTCGTCGTCAGGTGGCGGACCCGTTGGCCGGAACTCGCCGACGGTATGCGAAACAGGCCTTCAGAACAGGCCGATCCGGGACAGGTCCGGTCGGCGGAAGGTGGCGGGAAACCACCCAGGACAGGGCGGAATTCCGCCAGGGAACGGCGGGCACACGCTCGTCGCGGAGCACGGTCGGCCCCGGCCGAGCAGGAAGACAGTGGAGCGGCGTGATGCGGCGGTGCGAGCTGCGGTTCGGGCTGCTGGGGCCACCCGTCCTGTACGACCGGCAGTCGTTCGAGATCTCGAGTGAGACCCCCGACGGCGGCGTCCGCGCCATCGGCAGCCCCAAGGTGCGCGCACTGCTGGCCGCCCTGCTGCTGGAGCCGGGCCGGGTCGTCTCCGTGGAGTCGCTGAAGGACGCCCTGTGGGGCGGGGCTCCGCCCATCTCCGCGCAGGCGTCCCTGCACAACCACGTCACCCGGCTGCGCCGGCTCCTGGACGACTCCGACCGGCTCAGGGCCGTACCGCCGGGATACGTCCTGCGCGTGCAGCACGGCGAGTTGGACGTGCACGTCTTCGACGCCCGGGTCGCCGAGGCGCGGGCCGCGCACGCCCGGCGGGACTGGCCGGGTGTCGTCCGGGCCTGCACGGCCGCGCTCACGCTGTGGCGCGGCACCCCGCTCAGCGGGCTCCCCGCCGATCTCGGCGGCTACGCCCTGGTGCAGCGCCTGGAGGAGGCCCGGCTGCTCCTGCTGGAGTGGCGCTACGACGCCGAACTCGCCCTGGGCGGCGCACGGGTGAGCGGGATCGTCCCGGAGCTCGCGGCGCTGGTCGCCGAGTATCCGCTGCGCGAGGCGTACCACCGTCAGCTCATGCTCGCCCTGCTGCGCACCGGCCGTCAGGCCGAGGCGCTCGCCGTCCACCGCGATCTGCGCGCCCGCCTGATCGAGGAACTCGGCATCGAACCCGGCCCGGCGGTCCGCGAGGCCCACGTCGAGGTGCTGCGGGGGAGTGACGCAGAACGGCAGGCGGCCGAGGAGGAGCGCGAGGGCCGTCAGTGGGACACCGGGCGCGACCACGGTCAACAGCACGCGCGTGCCGGTCACTCGGCCGACGCCGCCGGCGAGGAAGCCGAAACGCCGGCTTCGCACGAGGGTGGCGCCGCACCGGACGCTCGCCGGACCCCGCGACCCGCCCAACTCCCGCCGCCACCGGCACATTTCACCGGCCGCATGGAGGTCCGGCGCGAACTGCGGCGCGCGCTCGCCGAACCGCCCGTCCCGGCTCCGGCCGTCGCCGTGGTCAGCGGCATGGCGGGGGTCGGCAAGAGCGCCCTCGCCCTGGCGGTCGCGCATGAGCTGCGGGATCGTTTCCCCGGTGGGCAGCTGTACGTCCACCTGCACGGCGCCACGCCCGGCATGACGCCGCTCAGCTCCGGCCAGGCGCTTGCCGCACTGCTCCGGGACCTGGGCGCCGAGCCGCGCAGCATCCCCGAACACCCCGATGCCGCAGCCGCGTTGCTCCGCTCCCTGCTCGCCCCGGCCCGCATCCTGCTGGTGCTGGACGACGCGGCGAACGCGGCCCAGGTACGGCCCCTGCTGCCGGCCGGGCCCGGCTGCGCGGTGATCGTCACCAGCCGCTCGCCGCTGACCGCCCTCGACGGCGCCCGGCGCTTCCCGCTCGCCCCGCTGACCGGCGAGGACAGCGCGGCACTGCTGCGCGCGGTGAGCGGACGCGAGGGACTGGACGCCGGTCACCCGCTGGTCGAGCTGACCGGCCGGCTTCCGCTGGCGCTGCGTGTCGTGGCCGCCCGGCTCGCCGCCCGCCGCGCCCTCACCGCCGATGTGCTGGCGGGCCAACTCGCGCAGACCGGCGGCCGCTTGCGCCATCTCGAGTACGACGACCTGAGCGTCCGGCGTTCCCTGGCCGTCGCCCACGACGCGCTCGCCGCCGCCGAGCGCGAGGCGGACCGGGACGCGGCACTGGCACTGCGCCGCATCGGCGCGCTGGACCTGCCGACCTACGGCGCCCCGCTGATCGCCCGCCTGACCGGCACCGACGCGCGACGCGCCGAGGCGGCCCTGGACCGCCTGGTGGACGTCGCGCTGCTGGAGGAGACCACCTACGGCCGCTACGCCCCCCACGACCTGGTCCGCGACTTCGCCCGCGAACTGGCGGACACGGGGGCGGGCACCGGCACGGACGTGCCGAACGCCCTCGCGCATACCGAGCGGAGTCCGGACACTCAGGGGGAGGCCGGCCCCAGGACCGGCTCCGCCGCCGCGCCCGCCCCCGATCTGATCGCCCTGCGCTGGTACGCCGCCGTGGCCGAACGGCTGCTGGAGGCGGTCGTGGAGCACGGGATCGACCTGGAGGACCGGCGCCGGCCCACCTCAGCGCAGCCGCCGGAGCACGCGGCCGACGTGGCCGCGCTGGCGTCCTTCGACTCCGCCGAGCAGGCCTTCGGCTGGGGCGAGGTGGAGCTGGAGAACGTCGTCGCCCTGGTGTCACGCAACGCGGACACCTCCGACCCGCGCCGGGCCGCGCACCTCTCCACGCTTGCGCGGCTGCTCTTCCCCTACGTCCAGCGCGGTGGCCGGGTCGCCGAGATGGAGGTGCTGGGGCGGGCCGCGCTCGGGGCGGCGCGGCGGCTCGGGGACGCGGCGGCCGAGGCGTACGCCCTCGGTGACCTGGCGGGACTGCACTTCCTGACCGGCCGCCAGAAGGACGCCCTCGCCCTCACCGACCGGTCCCTGGAGATCTGGCGGCGGCTCGGTTTCGTCTCCCGGATCCGGCGCTGCCTGAACAACCGGGGCCTGCTGCTGGAGGGGCTCGGGCGGTTCGCGGAATCCGGGGAGGCGCTGCGGCAGAGCCTCGCGTACTCGCGCCGGCTGAACGACCCCTTCGGAGAGGCCGTCACCCACAGCCACCTCGGCAACCTCTACGAGCACACCGACCCGCGCGCCGCGATCGAGCAGCACCGGCGCTCGCTGGCGATCGGGGACGCGATCGGCGCGGTCATCGTGCAGCACTCGGCGCACTGCAACATCGGTTACGCCCATCTCACCCTCGGCGAACCGGCGGCCGCGGCGGAGCACTTCGAGGAGAGCCTGCGCATCCTCGGCGGCCACGGCGACTGGCACGGCGAGTCGCAGACCCGGCTCGGGCTGGTCCGCGCGCTGCGTCAGCTGGGGGAGGCCGAACGGGCGGGCCGCGAGTGCGCCGAACTGCTGCGCCGGGCAGACGCCCGCGCCGACCGCTACACGGGCGGCCTGGCCCGGCACCAGTACGGGCTGCTGCTGAGCGCGCGGGGGCGGCGGGCGCAGGCGCACGACGCCTGGCGCGCGGCGCTCGCGGCGCTGGACGGCACCGACGAGCAGGCGGTCGTGGCGGAGCTGCGGGAGCTTCTCGGGGAGTGAACCGAGGGGGCGGAGTGGGCGGAGTGACCGTAGGCTCCTTGAAAGGCCCCCGACGAGGGACCGAAGTGCACTCCGGCAGCGCTCACTTGGCGTCGGCATAGCATTCCACCACCGATGTCGTGAACGGGAACCGCACCGGTGTCTCGCCGAAGGTCAGCCGGCCGGCGAGGTCGGCACAGGCGCGGATGGCCTGGACGACCGTGGCGGCCTCCTCGGCGGGGCAGTGCACGATCACCTCGTCGTGCTGGAAGAAGACCAGCTCCGCCTTGAGGTCCGCGCAGGCCCGGCGGAGCCCGGCGAGCATCAGCAGGGCCCAGTCGGCGGCGCTGCCCTGGACGACGAAGTTCCGCGCGAAGCGGCCCCGCGCCCGGGAGTTGGTGGAGGCGTAGCCGGGAACCCAGGCGGTCTGGCCGTCGGCCTGCGTCTCGGTGTCGTCGTCGCCGACGGGGATGCCCGCCTCCTCCGCGGTGTCCTCGCCGGCACCCGCGGCCGGCGGACAGGTCCGGCCCAGCCAGGTGCGCACCAGCCGGCCCTCCTCTCCCGCGCGGGCCGCCTCGTCGACGTAGGCGACGGCCTTCGGGAAGCGGCGGCGCAGCGCGGCCAGGTTCTTCAGGCCGTCGCCCGAGGTCTGGCCGTAGACCGCGCCGAGCACGGCGATCTTGGCCTGGTCGCGGTCGCCGGAGAAGGCGCGGTCGGAGACGGACTGGTAGAGGTCGCTCTCGCGGCCGGCGACCTCCATCAGGCCGGGGTCGCGGGAGATGGCGGCGAGCACGCGCGGCTCCATCTGGTCGGCGTCGGCCACCACCAGCCGCCAGCCGGGGTCGGCGACCACGGCCCGGCGGATCACCTTGGGGATCTGCAGCGCGCCCCCGCCGTTGGTCACCCAGCGTCCGGTCACCGTGCCGCCGGCGAGGAACTCGGGGCGGAAGCGGCCGTCGCGCACCCAGTCCTGCAGCCAGGACCAGCCGTGCGCCACCCAGATGCGGTACAGCTTCTTGTACTCCAGCAGGGGTGCGACGGCCGGGTGGTCGACGGACCGGATCTCCCAGCGGCGGGTGGACCTCACCTTGATCCCGGCCTGGGCGAAGGCCTTGACGACGTCGGCGGGCAGATCGGGGCGGACGCGGCGGCCGAAGGCGGCGGAGACCTCGTCGGCCAGCTCGGCGAGGCGGCGTGGCTCGCCGCCGCCCGCGTACCGCTCGCCCAGCAGGTCGTGCAGCAGGCGGCGGTGGACCTCGGCGCTCCACGGCAGGCCCGCGTGGTTCATCTCGGCGGCCACCAGCATGCCGGCCGATTCGGCGGCCGTCAGCAGCCGCATCCGGTCGGGGTGGGCGGTTCGCTCGTGCCGCCGCAGCTGCTCGGCGTAGACCGCGAGGAGGTCGGTCAGGGGCAGGCGGGTGCCGGTGGGCTCGAACAGGGGGGACTGGGCGCCCGGTTCGGCCGGGCGCTGGGGCGGGTCGGGCGGTACGGGGCCGCCCCGGAGGCGGGCCAGGGCGGCGGCGGCCGAGCGCGGTTCGCCGTACCTGCCCTCGTGGCCCAGCAGGAGGGTCTCGGCGTCCTCGATGTCGTAGCACCGCTCCACTCGCACCCCCGTGGCGAGCAGACGCGGGTAGACCTCGGGGGTGGACCGCCACACCCAGCGCGTCACCTCCGGGCGGCTCCGCACCGCCTGGGCGAGATCGCTCTCCCGCCGCACCGGCCCGGCGGGCAGCCCGTCCGGGCCGAGGGGGGCGACGTCCACGCCCGAGTCCTCGGCCGGTGCGAGAGCCCACCGGTCGGTCATGACTGCGAGTGTGGCAGCCGGGTCTGACAATCGCTCCGACCTGCGGTTTCAGCCCTCCGATGCCTCCCCGCCGTCACCGGTGGCGAACGGGTTCTTCTGCTCCGCCATCAGCGACAGCACCTTGGCGAGATACGCCTCGGTCGCGGCCTTGGTGACGCCGAGTCCGCTGAGCACGCCCTGACCGTTCTCCTGCTCCAGGAGCGCGAGCAGGATGTGCTCGGTGCCGATGTAGTTGTGGCCGAGCCTCAGGGCCTCGCGGAAGGTGAGTTCCAGCGCCTTCTTGGCGTCGGGGCCGTAGGGGACGAGGTCCGGGACGTTCTCGGCGGCGGGCGGGAGCGCGGCGGTCGCGGCCTGCCGTACGGCGTCCAGCAGGACGCCCTGCTCGGTGATCGCCTTCGCCGCGATGCCCTCGGGTTCGGCCAGCAGCCCGAGGACCAGGTGCTCGGGTCGGCCCTCCGGGTTGCGGGCGGCCACCGCCTCGTTGTGCGCCGCCATGACCACGTTCCGCGCGCGCGGTGTGTAGCGGCTGAAGTCACCGGGGTCGAGGTCGGTGGACTCCTTCGGCACGAACCGCTTCTGCGCCGCCTGCCGGGTCACGCCCATGCTCCGGCCGATCTCGGTCCAGGACGCGCCCGAGCGCCGGGCCTGGTCGACGAAGTGACCGATCAGATGGTCGGCCACGTCACCGAGGTGATCGGCGGCGATCACCGCGTCCTGGAGCTGTTCGAGGGGCTCGTGGTGGGCCTTCTTGATGGCCTCGATGAGGTCGTCGAGGCGTACGGATGCCGTGATGTTCGGGTTGGTCGCCATGTGTCAACCGTAGGTTGCACCCTGAGGGGTGTCAACCGATGGTTGACAGCGTTTCGCTGTGCGGCCGCCGTCATTTCGGCGCGACCGCGAGACGGACCGCGAGACCGGTGAAGACCGTCCCGCTGAAGTAGTCCAGGCCCCGGGCGATCCGCCGGCTGCGCCGCAGCAGCGAGGCGAGCTTCCCGGACAGCAGCCCGACCGAGCCGTCCACCACCACACCCATCGCCGTGATCGTGAAGCCCAGGACGAGGAACTGCTCGCGCACGTGCCCCAGGGCGGGGTCCACGAACTGCGGCAGGAAGGAGACGTTGAAGAGGATCACCTTCGGGTTGAGGAGGTTGGTGACGGCACCCCGCCAGAACGCCCGTCGGCGCCCGTTCGGCGCGGCCTCGGCCCCGACCGGGCCGCCGGCGCCCCGGAACGCCTTGACCGCGAGGAACAGCAGGTAGGCCGCGCCCGCCCAGTGCAGCGCCTCGTAGAGCGTCGGCAGGGTCAGGAACAGCGCCGACAGACCGAGCGCCGCGGCGACCGTGTGCACGAGCATGGCGCAGGCGACCCCGACGGCGGCCGCCATCCCCGTCAGGGGGCCGCCCCGGCCGCCCACCGCCACGATGAACATCATGTCGGGTCCGGGAGTGACACAGAGGGCGAGAGCGGCGATCAGGAACGCCGCGTAGAGAGACGCGTCCACCATGCCGCCATGTTTCGCGCGCCCCCACGCGCGCGTGGGGGAATTCCAGGGACTGAGACGATCCGCCGGTCAAATGACCCACGCGGTCGCGATGTTGGGGGCCGGTGGCGACTACCTTGGTCTCGACCGCCGCATCCCGCACATCCCCGGCACATCCGGCGCCCTCGACCGGCCCTGAACCCGCACTCGCAACCCTGCCCCGGAGCCTGCCCGCGCCCCTTCGTCCACAGCCTGTGGACAGAGCTCGGTCCGCTGTCGGCGGGGCATGGCACGATCGACGGTGTGACCAGCACTGCCAGCACGGTCGAGAGAGCCTTCGGGGCCGCCCTCTACGACGACACCGACACCGGCCTCGACACCGGTGCCTCCCTGCTCGCCGCAGACCCCGCCGCGGATGCCGAACTCGCCCGGCGCGGCGAGGAGTTCGTGGCGACGGCCTGGCGGCGCGGCTGGCAGCCCGCCGATGTCGTACGGCTGGTGCGGCGCGAGTTGGAGGACGGGCATGTGCGCCTGGCCGCCGCGCTGATCCGCGCGCAGGCCGGGCGGGACCGCCCGCGGGGGCGCCGCTGGACCGCCCAGCTGGCGGAGCTGCCTGAGGGCGCCGCCCGCGAGGCCGACCGCTTCTCGCAGGCCACGACCGCGCTGGAGCTGTACCGCCTGCTGCTGCGCCTGCCCGCCCTGGAGGTCCTGGAGGAGGAGCCCCGGCGCACCCCCGGCCCGGCCGCCTCCCGTATACCGGCCCGGATCCGCGCGCTGCTCGCCAAGGCCGAGGCGACCGGGTATCCCGAGGAGGCGGAGGCGCTCAGCGCCAAGGCGCAGGAGCTGATGGCACGGCACAGCGTCGACGAGGCGCTGCTCGCCGCCGAGACGCCCGCGCCGGACACGCCCGGCGCCTGCCGGATCGGGGTCGAGCCGCCGTACGAACAGGCCAAGGCGGTCCTGCTCGACGCGGTGGCCGGCGCGAACAACTGCCGCGCGGTGTGGAACGAACCGTTCGGCTTCTCCACGGTCGTCGGCTTCGAGGCGGACCTGGAGGCGGTCGAGCTGCTCTACACCTCGCTGCTGGTGCAGGCCACGCACGCGATGACCAAGGCGGAGGCCGCCCAGAGAGCCGGCGGGCGGAAGCGCACCAAGACCTTCCGGCAGTCGTTCCTGGCCGCCTACGCGCACCGGGTCGGCGACCGGCTCGCGACCGCCGCCGAGACCCAGGTCAGCCAGGACCTGCTGCCGGTCCTCGCCACCAGGGAGCTGGCCGTCACCGACCGGCTGGAGCGCATGTTCCCCGAAACCACCACCACCCGCCTGCGCGGGGTGACCGACGCGGCCGGCTGGACAGAGGGCGCCCGCGCGGCGGACCGGGCCCGGGTCAGCTCCCACCCCGGCCTGGAGCGCCCCCGCCCAGACGACACCCGGTCCACCCCAGGCCCGGACTGACCCGCCCAGCCCGGGGCGAGCCCTCCCTGACGCCGACGTCCACGCGCCTTGGCCTGAAGCCGGTCCCTGGATCGGCCGCCGGCCCACTGAAGGCCGGTGTCAGTGCGCCCGGAGCGGTCGTCGGCGCGCCCTGGTCTGTGGCCGGTCCCTGGAGTGGGCGTCGGCGCACCGAGGGCTGGTGCCGGTCCGCCGTAGGCCGGTGTCAGTGCGCCCGGAGCGGTCGTCGGCGCGCCCTGGTCTGTGGCCGACCCCCGGACCCGGCGTCGGCCCACCCATGTTGGCGTGAGCCCGCCCTAAGCCGGTGCCGTGCCGCCCGAAGCGGACCTAATCACACCCCGCCCTTGGGCCAGCCGACCCGGGCCTGGAGTCGCCCCCCCCAGCCTGGACTCAGCCGGCCCCAGGCCGTGGTGCCCCCTGGGATGGACTCCTGGCCGGAGTGCCCCCTGGGATGGACTCCTAGCCGGAGTCCCCCCGGGATCGCCCCCCGGCCCGAGTGCCCCGCACGAATCCCGCGTCCCCCGGCCGAGGGTGAAGTGACCCCGCCAGGCGGCACCCGGCCCCTCCCACGGCCGATGCCCCCCCGCCAGGCCGCACTCGGCCCGCCCGATGCGTCCGGAGTCGGTGTCGAGGTGGCCGGCGTGCCGCGGTGTCAGTCGCCGGCCTGCTGGAAGGCGGTCACGGAGGCGTTCGGGCCGGTGCCGGCGGTCTGGGTGGCGACGGGGCCGTACGACCAGGGGAAGCTTCGGGAGGCGGTGGTGCCGGGCAGGGTGATCTTCACGCTCTTGGCGTCCAGGACCGCCTTGTCACCCGCCTTGCCGCGCACGTACGAGATGGTGAACGACGCGGAGTCGCCCTTGGCGAGCTTCAGCTTCTGGGCCTTGGCTCCCTTGAGAGCCGGCACCTTGGCCTCGGTGCCGCCGGCGCTCAGGACGACGCCCGCGAACTGGTCCAGGGTGCAGGGCCTGCTCTGGTTGGTGATGCTGACCGGAATCTCACCCGTGTCACCGGCCTGCGGCGCCACGCTCGCGGACCCGATCTGCACGGAGACCCCGCCGATCTCGCAGGCCGAGCCGTTCTGGCTGCCGCTCTTGCCCCCACCGCCGTCGCAGGCGGTGAGCAGCAGGGCGGCGGCGAGGGCCGTGACGGTGAGCGGAATGGCGCGCATGAGCAGGTCCCATCGAGGTCGTGACGGTGCACCAGCATCATGGCGCCTGCGCACCGGCCCGGTTCCCCCACCCCGGTGGAATCACCGCTTCAGGTGGCACCCGCTCACCGCTGGACGCACACCTGTCACCGCCTCAACTCACCGCTTCGCCTTGGTCGGCAGCGCCGAAGGAAGCTTGCCGCCCTCCGCCTTGGTGTACGTCTCCTTGCCGGTCCCGCCCGACCAGGTGACCGTCATGTCCTTGGCGTTGACCGAGTCGACCATGCCGGTGACCCGGTCCTTGTTGCCGTCGGGGCAGGTCAGATGGATCATCTGCATCCCGGACTCCTCGCCGGCGGCGCCCTGGCACCAGGTCTTGCGGCCGGTCACGAAGAGCCCGGCCTTCTTGCCGGTGATCACCAGGGCCACGATCTTGCCGCCGCTCGTGGTGATCCAGCTGCCCTGGAGCTTGCCGGAGGCCCCGGCCACCGCCGAGGCGCCGGAGGAGGAGGCGGACGCGGTCGCGCTCGGCGTCGTGGTGGCAGCGGTCTTGTCGCCCCCGCCCCCGCCGCCGCTGCACGCGGTCAACGCGGAGAGCGCGCCCACCAGGCCGACGGCCACGATCGCGGTCCGCACTCTCGCACTCCCAGTACTCGCAGCACTCACTGCGCCCGTAGCGGACGCAGCACTCGCAGCAGCAGCAGTCGCAGTCGCAGAAGTCGCACCCGTCGCAGACGTCACCGGAAAGCCCCCAAGCTGTAGCGGCCGGCCGTCCTCGGCCGGACGGCCCGCAGCAAGCTACCAGCAGTGACCGCGAGGACCCTCCGACGCCGGGCAGGAATCCGTTGTGAAGCCTGCCATGCCTCATGAATACCTGCTCATGGCCTACAGGTAGGCGATTCCCTACGCTTGACTGGTAGGGAAAGGCCTACCTATTGTCGTACCCATGAACATCACCCACGCCTCCTTCGTCACCCTCCCCGTCACCGACCAGGACCGTGCCCTGCGCTTCTACCGGGACGTCCTCGGCTTCGACGTCACCGCCGATCTGCAGATGCCGCCCGGGCGCTGGCTCCAGGTCGCTCCGAAGGGCGCGCAGACCGTCTTCACGCTCTCCGGTCCGGGGATGGGCGGTTTCGAGCCCGGTTCGGCACGGGGGATCATGTTGGTGACGACCGATGTCGACGCCGACTGCGCACGGCTCGCCGAGGCGGGCACCGAGGTGCAGGGCCCGGAGGAGTACCCGTGGGGGCGCATGGCCTCCTTCACGGACCCCGACGGCAACGGTCTGATGCTGCTGACGGAGAAGGAAGGCTTCTGACCGCACCATGAGCACCGGGACCGGGACGGGTACCGCCGCCGAGGACCGTGTCTTCGCCGCGCTCGCCAACGCCACCCGCCGGGAGGTGCTGCGCCTGCTGCGCGAGCGCGGACCGCAGCCCGTCCAGGCCCTGGCCGACCACTTCGACATGCGCCGCCCGAGCCTCTCGGAACACCTCAAGGTGCTCCGGGAGGCCGGCCTCGTCTCCGAACAGCGCTCCGGGCGGCAGCGCATCTACCGCCTGGAGGCCGCCCCCCTCGCCGAGGTGCAGGACTGGCTCCACCCGTACGAGCGGTTCTGGCGCGACCGGCTGAAGGGCCTCGGCGACCTGCTCGACCGTCTGCCCGACGATGACCAGCCATGAACGCCCAACCCGCTGACGACCTGACCACCATCCGTGTCGACCAGTTCTTCCCGCACCCGCCCGCCAAGGTCTGGCGCGCCCTGACCGACCCCGCACTGCTCGCGCAGTGGCAGATGCCCGGCGCCGAGGGCTTCCGGCTGGAGGTCGGCCAGCGGTACCGGATGACCTCCGTCCCGCGTCCGAACGCCCGCTTCTCCGGGGTCGTGGAGGTGCGGGTGCTGGCCTACGACATCGAGCGGATGCTGTCCGTCCGCTGGGCCGACGCCGATCCGGCCAACCCCGCGGACTGGACCATCACCTGGACCCTGGAACAGGAAGGGCGCGGTACGCGTCTCTTTCTGGTGCACGAAGGCTTCGATCCGGACGACCCGGCTCAGCTGATGGCACGGAGGATCATGGACGGGGGGTGGCGGGGGCATGTCCTGCCTGCTCTGGGGCAGACGCTGGAGCAGCTTGCCTGAGGCCGCGTCTTCCGGACGGTAAAGCGAACGTCAAAGCTGTAACCGTGGAGCCACCGCGCGTGCACGTGCATTTGCTCATGCATCTGCACATGAACAAGGTTATGATCCGGGTCAGTTGACCACAGCATCTATGGCCACACCAGCCAGTGCACCACCGGGGAGCGACCTGTGGACCGCGACGTTGACGGCGTGTACGGGGGGTACGACGTGTACAACGGCATGGCTGCCGAGCAGCTGGTCGGAGTGGCCTGGCAGAAGAGCAGGCACAGCAATTCGCAGGGTTCCTGCGTGGAGTTCGCGCGGCTGCCCGGCGGCGACGTCGCCGTGCGCAACTCGCGTTTCCCGGACGGCCCCGCGCTCGTCTACACGCGCGCGGAGATCGAGGCCATGCTCCTCGGCGTCAAGGACGGCGAGTTCGATCACCTGATAGTGAGCTGAGGCCTCGCAGTGCGCCCCCGCGCGTGTTCTTGGCAACGATGTCGGGGTGTACGCGCGTAGAAACTCGGCGTCGATGGGTGCCGTACGGCGTCAGCCGGCCGACTGCAGCCGGAACAGAGCCCAGACCACCTTGCCGTGGAGCGTGCCCGCGAGCGGGTGCCAGCCCCAGCTGTCGGCGAAGGAGTCGACCAGGAACAGCCCGCGCCCGGACTCGGCGGAGAAGTCGTCCGAGTCGCGCGGCGCCGGCGTCTCGTGGCTCGGGTCGCGCACCGCGCACACCAGCCGCTCGGTCCAGCGCATCAGGTGCAGCCGCACCGAGGACTGGTGCTCGGCGCATCCGGTGTCGGTCGGCAGTCCGTGGCGCAGGGCGTTGGTGACGAGTTCGGAGACGACGAGGCATATGTCGTCGAAACGGTCGCCGATGTCCCACTGGTCGAGGGTGCCGCGGGTGAAGCGCCGGGCCTCGCGCACCGCTTCGTAGCGGGCGGGCAGGGCGCAGGAGGCGGCATCGGACACGGCCGCGGGATCCAGCGGCGGAAGGCCCTGCCGTAACGGCTTGAGCATGGTCGATCCATTCGTCCCCATGCGAGGCACTCCCGGGAATTCGCGGTCGTTGCGATGCAGCGGTGGTGCGGCACCATGGTTTCGGATGCGCAGAGCAGATGCAAGGGCAGATGCACGTGCACGCGACCGAAATAGCCCTGCCCGTACCACTTCTTGGCCATTTTTTCCGCCATCTTGTCGGCGGTCACCGCCACAGGTCCTGACCTCTTCCCGACCACACCCAGGCGGAAACGGCCCGCCTCTTTCCGTTTCCGTAACCGGACGAGTACTGCTCGGAGTGTTTTAGTGGCAGACTGCGGGCCCTGAAGACGGTTGGGGAGGCGGCGAACGTGAGCGCGGGAGAGCCCGGATCGGTGGTGCGGCGGATGCTGCTCGGCTCGCAACTCAGGCGACTGCGTGAGGCACGGGGCATCACGCGCGAGGCGGCGGGGTACTCCATCCGCGCCTCCGAGTCGAAGATCAGCCGGATGGAGCTGGGCCGGGTGAGCTTCAAGACCAGGGACGTGGAGGACCTGCTGACGCTGTACGGCATCACGGACGAGACACAGCGCGAGTCGCTGCTCTCCCTCGCCCGCGAGGCCAACGTGGCGGGCTGGTGGCACAGTTACACCGACGTCCTGCCCAGCTGGTTCCCCACCTATGTGGGCCTGGAGGGCGCCGCCTCCCTGATCCGCGTCTACGAGGTGCAGTTCGTGCACGGCCTGCTGCAGACGGCGGACTACGCCCGCGCGGTGGTCCGGCGCGGCATGAAGGGCGCGAGCCCGGCCGACGTCGAACGGCGGGTCGCACTGCGCCTGGAGCGGCAGAAGCACCTGTTCGCGTCCGGCGCCCCGGAGTTCCACTTCGTCCTCGACGAGGCCGCCCTGCGCCGTCCCTACGGCGACCGCGAGGTGATGCGCGGCCAGCTCCAGCACCTCATCGAGCTCTCCGAGCGGCCCAACGTGCGGCTGCAGATCATGCCGTTCAGCTTCGGCGGGCACTCCGGCGAGAGCGGCGCCTTCACCATCCTCAGCTTCCCCGACGCCGACCTGTCCGACGTCGTCTACATGGAGCAGCTGACCAGCGCCCTCTACCTGGACAAGCGCGAGGACGTCGCCCAGTACGAGCAGGCCCTGAAGGAACTCCAGCAGGACAGCCCGGGCCCCGACGAGAGCCGGGATCTCCTCCGGGGACTGCTCCAGCTGTCCTGAGCACTTTCTCCGAGTGTCCTGACTGCGCCTTCAACTCGCTTTAAACACAAGTACGATGACGTGCGATCAGACCGTGACCGGGATCTGTCTTCGCTAGTGATTGAGGGATCACATGTCGTCCTACTTCAGCGACCTGGCCCAGCAGTACATCGACGGAGAGTGGCGACCGGGCACCGGCTCCTGGGACGTCATCGACTTCAACCCGTACGACGACGAGAAGCTGGCCTCGATCACGGTGGCCACGGTGGACGAGGTGGACCAGGCCTACCGGGCCGCCGCCCGGGCCCAGAAGAAGTGGGCCGGGACCAACCCCTACGCCCGCCGCGCGGTCTTCGAGCGGGCCCTTCGGCTCATAGAGGACCGTGAGCAGGAGATAGCCGACCTGATCATCGCGGAACTGGGCGGCACGCGCGTGAAGGCCGGTTTCGAGCTGCACCTCGCCAAGGAGTTCCTGCGCGAGTCGATCAACCTGGCGCTGCGCCCCGAGGGCCGGATCCTGCCCTCCCCGGTCGACGGCAAGGAGAACCGCGTCTACCGGGTGCCGGTCGGCGTCGTCGGCGTGATCAGCCCGTTCAACTTCCCCTTCCTGCTGTCGATCAAGTCGGTCGCCCCGGCGCTCGCGCTCGGCAACGCCGTCGTCCTCAAGCCGCACCAGAACACCCCGATCGCCGGCGGCACGCTGATCGCGAAGATCTTCGAGGAGGCCGGGCTGCCCGGCGGTCTGCTCAACGTCGTCGTCACCGACATCGCCGAGATCGGTGACGCGTTCATCGAGCACCCGGTCCCGAAGGTCATCTCCTTCACCGGTTCGGACAAGGTCGGCCGGCACGTGGCCACCGTCTGCGCCGCGAACTTCAAGCGCTCGGTGCTCGAACTGGGCGGCAACAGCGCGCTGGTGGTCCTGGACGACGCCGACATCGACTACGCGGTGGACGCCGCGGTCTTCAGCCGGTTCGTCCACCAGGGCCAGGTCTGCATGGCGGCCAACCGGGTCCTCGTGGACGCGTCCGTCGCCGAGGAGTTCACCGACAAGTTCGTCGCCAAGGTGAAGTCGCTGAAGGTCGGCGACCCGCGCGACCCGCAGACCGTCATCGGCCCGGTGATCAACTCCCAGCAGGCGAACGCCGTTTCCGGCGTCGTCGAGCAGGCGATCGCGGAGGGCGCCACGGCCCTGGTGCGGGGCAGCACGGAGGGCAACCTGGTGGCGCCCAGCGTGCTCACCGACATCCCCGCCGACTCCGCGCTGCTCCAGCAGGAGGTGTTCGGGCCGGTCGTCTTCCTCGTCCCGTTCGACGGCGAGGAGGAGGCGCTGCGCATCGTCAACGACACGCCGTACGGCCTCAGCGGGGCCGTCCACACGGGCGACATCGAGCGGGGTGTCGCCTTCGCCAAGCAGATCGACACCGGCATGTTCCACGTGAACGACGGCACCGTCCACGACGAGCCGATCGTGCCGTTCGGCGGCGAGAAGCACTCCGGCATCGGCCGACTGAACGGCGAGACGACGCTGGAGGCCTTCACCACCGTCAAGTGGATCTCGGTCCAGCACGGCCGCAGCGGGTTCCCGTTCTGACCGCTGTCTGACCGGTGTCTCTCGCACTGTCCTGGAAAGTCGCGGGCCATTGCGGACAGAAGCTGACCGCGATGGCCCGTAGCGTCGTCGGTGTCAGGGGGGCACAGGCCCCGGCAAGGTGGACGAAGGGCGGTAGACCATGGTCACGCACGTACCGGCGGAGGCACAGGGCGACGAGCGCGGGGCGCTGCTCGCCTTCATCGAGGAGCAGCGCGGCGGGATCCGCCGGGCCCTGCTCGGCCTGACGGAGGAGCAGGCCCGCTCCCGCCCCAGTGCCAGCGAGCTGTCGCTCGGCGGCCTGCTCAAGCATGTCGCGGAGGTCGAACAGAGCTGGATCGCCCGCGCCCGCCAGGAACCGCCGGCGATCAAGCGCGACGAGTCGAACTGGCACGAGACCTTCCAGCTGGTCGGCGAGGAGACGGTCGCCTCCCAGCTGGCGTACTGGGAGCAGGTCGCCGCCGAGACGGAGAAGTTCATCCGCTCGGCGCCGAGCCTGGACGACACCTTCCCGCTGCCGCCGGACCCCTGGTTCCCGCCGGAGGCCCGGGTCAGCCTGCGCTGGCTGTGCCTGCACCTGATCCGCGAGACGGCCCGGCACGCGGGCCACGCCGACATCATCCGCGAGTCCCTGGACGGCAGGACGGCCTTCGAGCTGGTGGCCCAGGAACAGGGCGACTCCTGGGGGTGACCGCGGGGCGGGCGGTCGTACGGCGGTGACCCGGACCGCCCGCGGGTCGAGCACGGAGGGCGACCGCGGATCGGCTGCCCCCGGTCAGTGGTGGAACCCGGTCGCCGCCTCCTTGTCCCGGGTCAGCGGATGCGGCTGCCGGCGCAGTTCGGGCAGCAGCCGGGTCAGGTCGGCGAGGAACAGGTCGGCCAGGTCGTGGGAGAAGCCGTTGCGGCACACGACCCGCAGCACGGAGAGGTCCTCCCGGTTCGCCGGGAACGTGTACGCGGGCACCAGCCAGCCGCTCTCGCGCAGCCGCCGGGAGACGTCGAAGACGTCGTACGACGTCACCTCCGGGGCGGTGGTGAAGGCGAAGACCGGCAGCTGGTCGCCCCGGGTCAGCAGCCGGAAGTCGCCCAGCTCCGCGATCCGCCCGGCGAGCGAGGTCGCCACGTCCCGCGTCGACTGCTGCACCGCGCGGTACCCCTCGCGGCCGAGCCGCAGGAACGTGTAGTACTGCGCGACCACCTGGGCACCGGGCCGGGAGAAGTTGAGGGCGAAGGTCGGCATGTCGCCGCCCAGGTAGTTGACCCGGAAGACCAGCTCCTCGGGCAGTGCCTCCTTGTCCCGCCACAGCGCCCAGCCGACGCCAGGGTACACCAGCCCGTACTTGTGCCCCGAGGTGTTGATCGAGGCCACGCGCGGCAGCCGGAAGTCCCACACGAGGTCCGGGTCCAGGAAGGGCGCCACCATGCCGCCGGACGCGCCGTCCACGTGCACCGGGACGTCCAGCCCGGTGCGCTCCTGCAGGGCGTCCAGGGCGGCGCACAGGTCGGCGATCGGCTCGTAGGAACCGTCGAAGGTCGAGCCGAGGATGCCGACGACCCCGATGGTGTTCTCGTCGCACAGCTCGGCCGCCGCCCGCGGGTCCAGGTGGAAGCGGTCGCCCTCCATGGGCACGAGCCGGGCCTCCACCTCCCAGAAGTTGCAGAACTTCTCCCAGCACACCTGGACGTTGACGCCCATGACCAGGTTGGGGCGGGCGCCCGGGTAGCGGTCGGCGTTGCGCTGGGCCCAGCGTCGCTTGAGCGCCATCCCGGCGAGCATGCACGCCTCGCTCGACCCGGTCGTCGAACAGCCCACGGCGGCCGCGGGGTCCGGCGCGTTCCACAGGTCGGCGAGCATCGCCACGCAGCGCCGCTCCAGTTCGGCCGTGCGCGGGTACTCGTCCTTGTCGATCATGTTCTTGTCCCGGCACTCCGCCATCAGCACCCCGGCCTGCGGCTCCATCCAGGTGGTGACGAACGTGGCCAGGTTCAGCCGGGAGTTGCCGTCCAGCATCAGCTCGTCGTGCACGAGCTGGTACGCCGTGGCCGGGGCGAGCGGCGCGTCCGGGAGCCGGTGCGTGGGCGGGGCCTCCGTCATGCCGCCGACCGGATTGGCCTCCCCGTAGAACGGGTTGACGGAAACCGTCCGCTGTTCGTGTTTTTCGGGACCTTTGTGCAGGGCCATGAACGTGCCTCCAGGGAGTCCGGGGAAGGGGGTCAGCGGATCGGGGTGCCGTCGCCCCGGAGTTGCATCTGTGGTCGCCCGGTGACCAGCAGCCAGGCCGGCAGCGACGCGATGCACAGCACGGCGATGATGGCGGGCGAGGCCACCAGGACGGCGGCGGTGAACAGGCTCACCCAGCCCTGCCGGGTGATCGCCAGGAGCATGCCCAGGACACCCGTCGCCACGCCCAGCGCCGGATCCACGGCCGGAACGAGCGCATGGGCGCACAGGCCCAGGGCGCTGCCGATGAAGACCGCCGGGAAGATACGGCCGCCGCGGAAACCGCAGGACGCGGCGACGAGCAGCGCGGCCAGCTTCACCACCGCCATCCCGGCGAACTGCCCCGCCGACCAGCCGTCCGGGTGCCGGGCCAGCTCGCCGACCTCCGACAGCCCCTTGAAGAGCGTCAGATGGCCGCCCAGGGCTCCCAGGGCGCCCAGTACGACCCCGCCGGCCGGAAGCATCAGCATCGGGTGCCGCAGCCGCCGGAAGGCCTCGTGGACGTACGGGAAGGCGTACACGGCGCACATGCCGAGCAGCGCGGCCGCCGAGGCGATCACGAGCGCCGCCAGCACGTCCTCCGCGTCCGGGTGGCCGAGAGGCGGCAGCCCCAGGTCGAAGGTCGGATGGAACAGCAGGGTGGTCGTCACGGCCCCGCACGCGCCGGCGGTCAGCGGTGCGAACAGGTTGTCCCACAGCCGGCCGTGCATCGGGCGCCCGGCCAGCGCCTCGGAGATCACCAGCGCCGCCGCCACCGGCGTGCCGAACAGCGCACCGATCGTCGCCGCCTCCGCCAGCACCGGCCACAGGCTGCCGGGTGCCCGGGGCATCAGGCGGGTGCCGAGCCAGGCCGCGAGGCCCACGTTCACGGCGATGATCGGGTTCTCCGGGCCGAGGCTCGGGCCGCCGGCCAGCATCAGCCCGGTCGCCAGCACCAGCCCCGGCAGCACGAGCGGCGGCAGCACCGGCGCGTTCAGGCCGACCGTGGCCGGATCGGGACCGGCGTGTCCGGGCACCTTCCACACCACGAGCCCGACCGCGAGCCCCGTGGCGGTCAGCATCACGAACATCCACAGCACCGAGTAGCGGCCCACCCCGAGCGCGTCCGGCAGCGGCCCCCACAGCACGTGCAGGAGCTGCTCCGCCGCCGCGCTCACCCCGACGTAGACCAGGCTCGAGACCACGCCGACGGCCACGCCGGGCAGGATGAACGGCAGCAGGGCCCGCGCCGGAGCCGTGGGAACGGTCGGGGGCGCCTGCGGCGCGTCGGTTTCCTGGGCCACGGGCTCACCATAAGCGGACAAAATCCGCCTAACATCCTGAACGTTCCGAACGGCAACCGGCTTGCACCTCACGTGACGTGAGGCCTCAACGTGGAGGGCGTACCGACCGAAGGAGCGGAGAAGTGAGCTACTCCCTGGGACAGGGCTACTCGGTGGGAGAGGTCGCCGGGTTCGCCGGGGTCACGGTGCGCACCCTGCACCACTACGACGAGATCGGCCTGCTCGTGCCCGGCGAGCGCACGCACGCCGGCCACCGGCGCTACACCGAGGCCGACCTCGACCGGCTCCAGCAGATCCTGTTCTACCGGGAGCTCGGCTTCCCGCTCGAGGAGGTCGCGGTCCTGCTCGACGACCCGGACGCGGACCCGCGCGCGCACCTGCGCCGCCAGCACGAACTGCTGACCGCCCGGATCGAGAAGCTCCAGAAGATGGCCGCGGCCGTGGAGCACGCCATGGAGGCACGCAAGATGGGCATCAACCTCAGCCCTCAGGAGCGGTTCGAGGTGTTCGGGGACAAGGACCCCGAGCAGTACGCCGAGGAGGTGGAGCAGCGCTGGGGCGACACGGAGGCGTACGCCGAGTCGCAGCGCCGCGCCGCCACCTACACCAAGGAGGACTGGAAGCGCATCCAGGCCGAGGTCGACGACTGGGGCGAGCGGTACGCCGCCCTGGTCGCCGCCGGTGAGCAGCCGGCCGGCGAGGCGGCCATGGACCTGGCCGAGGAACACCGGCAGCACATCAGCAGGTACTACTTCGACGTCCCGTACGAGATGCACCGGTGCTTCGGGGAGATGTACGTCTCCGACGAACGCTTCAAGGCGTTCTACGACTCCATGCGCCCCGGGCTCGCGGAACACCTGCGCGACGCGATCCTCGCCAACGCCGACCGCCACACCTCCTGACCGGTCCCGGCCCGGGAGTGCGCGGGGTTCACTCCCGGGTCAGGACCACCGCCGTGCCGTAGGCGCACACCTCGGTGCCCACGTCGGCGGCCTCCGTCACATCGAACCGGAACGCCAGCACCCCGTTCGCGCCACGCGCGCGTGCCTGCTCCACGAGCCGCTCCATGGCCTGGTTGCGGGTCTGCACCAGCGTCTTGGTGAGCCCCTTCAGCTCGCCGCCGATCATCGACTTCAGCCCGGCGCCGATCTGGCTGCCGAGGTGCCGCGAGCGCACGGTGAGCCCGAAGACCTCACCGATCACCTGCTGCACCCGGTAACCGGGCACGTCGTTCGCCGTGACAACCAGCACATCCGGCTGGGGCCCCTGGCCGCCGCCGTAGTCATCGAGTCCCATGAGGCACAGCTTTCTCCCAGTCATCCCACAGTGCATCCTGGAGTCACCCGTGGAACCTGGGGCGGTCACATCACGTTGATAGCTTTGTGCGGCCCTCCCTCGAAGAGGCGGCCGCCGTAGCCGCCTTCACCCCCTCAGGAGCCCGGACCCGTGATGACACTCGCCCTCGGCCCGAGCTGGCTCGACCCCAACTATCTGCTCGACACGTACAGCATCTGGGGTCTGCTGTTCATCGTCTTCGCCGAGTCCGGCCTGCTCATCGGCTTCTTCCTGCCGGGCGACTCCCTGCTGTTCACCTGCGGCCTGCTGATCACCTCGCACCAGATGCACTTCCCGCTGTGGGGTGCGATCGGCCTGATCTGCCTCGCCGCGATCCTCGGCGACCAGGCGGGCTACATGTTCGGCAAGAAGGTCGGCCCGTCCCTGTTCAACCGCCCGGATTCCCGCCTGTTCAAGCAGGAGAACGTCACCAAGGCCCACGAGTTCTTCGAGAAGTACGGCCCGAAGTCCCTGGTCCTGGCCCGCTTCGTGCCGATCGTGCGCACGTTCACGCCGATCATCGCCGGCGTCAGCGGCATGAAGTACCGCTCGTTCCTGATCTTCAACGTCATCGGCGGCTGCCTGTGGGGCGCGGGCGTCACCCTGCTCGGCTCCTGGCTCGGCAACATCGGCTTCGTCAAGAACAACATCGAGGCGATCCTCATCCTGATCGTCCTCGTCTCCGTGGTCCCGATCGCGATCGAGTTCCTCCGGGCCCGCGGCAAGCAGAAGAAGGCTCCGCAGCCCGCACCGGCACCCCGGCCCCAGTACCAGCAGGCCCCGGCCATGGACACCGCCACGACCCAGCTGCGCCGCATAGAGCCGGACCAGCCGTACGAGCAGCAGGGGCAGCAGGAGCAGCAGTACTGGAACCAGGGGCACGACAACCAGGGCCATGGCAACCAGGGCCATGGCAACCAGGGCTATGGCAACCAGGGCCATGGCAACCAGGGCTATGGCAACCAGGGCTACGCCCACCAGGAGTACGGCAACGACCAGTACTACGACCACCAGCAGTACCAGCAGCAGTACCCGCAGCAGCAGTACAGCCAGAACCAGTACGGGCAGGACCAGCACCCCTACGAGGGGCAGGACCAGCACCCCTACGACTACCGTCAGCAGTAGCCGGCCCGGGCGCGTCTAGAACCCCCTGGTCCGCTTGGCGGCCCGCCGCTTCCCGGCGGACCCGACCCTCAGGAACAACCGGAAGACCTCCGACCCGAGATTGACCCCGATGGCGATGGCCATCGCCAGCGACGCCGCGTTGGCCAGCGACACCAGCCCCTTGTTCACCTCGTTCTGGGCCATGTTCAGCAACCCGAAATACGTGGCGGAGCCGGGCAGCAGCGGCCCGATCGCCGCCGTCGTATAGGGCAGCGCCGACGCGAACCGGTACCGCGACAGCAGCTGCCCGAACAGACCGACCAGCCCCGCCGCCACAGCGGTCGACGCCACCGGCGAGATGTCGGCGACGTAGTGCATCGCGCCGTACACCGTCCACGCCACGCCACCGTTGAGGGTCACCCACAGCACGGTCGACCGCTCCTGCTGGAGCAGCACGGCGAAGGTCAGCGACAGCAGCATGGAGGCCGCGATCTGGATCAGCGGCCGTTCGTTGATGACGAGCGCCGCGTCCGGGTTGAGCTTGCCGCCGACCTTCACCCCGAAGTACAGGACGACCAGCACGCCCGCGACGATGCCCACGAAGAAGTACAGGACCTCCAGCAGGCGGGCCGACGCGGTGATGTAGAAGCCGGTCAGACCGTCCTGCACGCCCGCCACCAGCGCCCGCCCGGGCAGCAGTGCGAACAGTCCACCGGTGACGACGGCGGACGCCTTCACGTCGACGTGCGCCAGCGCGAACGCCACGCCGATCGCCGCGGGCGGCATCGCGGCGACGGTGAACTGGTAGAACTCCGGCAGCCCGCGCCCGGCGCACAGCCAGGCCAGCCGGTCGCCGAGCATCGCGCCGAGGGCCGCCGCGACGAACACGATCAGATCACCGCCGACCAGCATCGAGGCCGCACCCGCCAGCAGCCCGCTGGCCAGGGTCAGCGCCCAGCCGGGGTAGGGGTGCCGGTTGCGGCGGATCTCCGCCAGCCGCCGGTAGGCCTCCTCCAGGGAGACATGGGTCTCCGGGTCGGTCAGGTCGTCCACCAGCCGGAACACGGCCGCGAGCCGGGTGTAGTCGGTGCCCCGCCGCCGTACCGTCCGTGAGGCCGTCACCGGGTCGTCCACGAGCGACGGCTGGTGCGAGATCGACAGCAGGGTGAAGGTGACGTTCGGCTCGCAGCGGTCCAGGCCGTAGGAGCGGCACACCGCGAACATCGCGGTCTCCACGTCCTCCGCGCCCTCGCCGCCGGCCAGCAGCAGCTCGCCGATACGCAGGGTCAGGTCGAGCACGCGCGGGACGGCCGGGCCCTCCTCCTCGACCCGCTGCACCGGCTCGGGCGCGGGCCGCTCGGCCACCGGCATGCGCAGCATCGTGCGCATCCGGTCCTGCCAGGGCGCGTCCTTGACCAGACTGACCAGCGGAACCCCGGCGGCCGGGGTGAACGCCGTGGGGGCGTCCTGGGCGCTGTAGGTCTTCGGCGGGCTGAACGCCGACCCCTCCGGCTCGGCACCGGGCGGCTGCGGCGTCTGAAGGCCCTCCGGCAGGGCGAACTCCGAGGTGGTCTCCGGCTCACCGCCGCCCTCGGGGACCTCGATGCCCTCCGGAATGGCGAACTCGGACGTGATCTCCGGGTCGTACCGCGCCTCGTCCGACCGGGGCTTGCGGTCCTCCGCCTCCGTCACCTCGCACCGCTCCCTGAACGACACCTTCCGTACGGCTCAGTATGCGCATGGACAGGCAGTGGACATACAAACGGGCCGCACACGCACGCGTGCGGCCCGTTTCAACGGGACAGGACTGCTCAGTGGCCGCCCTGCTCCTCGAAGCGCTTGTACGACCGCTCGATCTCCGCCTCGGCGTCGGTGCGGCCCACCCAGTTGGCGCCCTCGACCGACTTGCCGGGCTCCAGGTCCTTGTACACCTCGAAGAAGTGCTGGATCTCCAGGCGGTCGAACTCCGACACGTGGTGGATGTCGCGCAGGTGCTCCACCCGCGGGTCGGTGGCCGGAACGCACAGCAGCTTGTCGTCGCCGCCCGCCTCGTCCGTCATGCGGAACATGCCGATCGCGCGGCACTTGATCAGGCAGCCCGGGAAGGTCGGCTCGTCCAGGATGACCAGCGCGTCCAGCGGGTCGCCGTCCTCGCCGAGGGTGTTCTCGACGAAGCCGTAGTCGGTCGGGTAGGCGGTCGAGGTGAAGAGACGACGGTCCAGGCGGATCCGACCGGTCTCGTGGTCCACCTCGTACTTGTTGCGCGAACCCTTCGGGATCTCGATCGTGACGTCGAACTCCACCGGTGGCTCCTCCATGATCAGCACATAGTTCTGGTGATTAAGTGTCCCTCACGCAGGTGTGTGATCGCGAAAGGGGCTGGTGGTCGTGCCGGAGCTGGGGCCGTGGCGGGCCGCGAGACCGCGGGTTCAGCGGATCGCGAACGCCGTACGACCGCGTCTGGCGCGGGCCGGGGCGGCCGCGAGGCCGCGGATCGCGCGGTTGACGCGGGCCGTGGCGCCGCGCCTGCCGCGGTCACCGGCCCTCAGGACCTGGCAGTACACCGCGGGCGCCGCCACCGCCGGCCTGGCACTGGCCGCCGGTGTGGTGACCGCGGCCGGCCCCTGGGACGCCAACGGTCAGCGTACGGCCGAGCGGGACCGGGCCGCCGCCCTGGAGCGGACAGGTGGCACAGATCACGGCCGGTCCGGGACCACGGCCACACCCCGGCCCGCGCCGAGTGCCGCACCCGTCCTGGTGGGCCTGGACGGCGCGACGAGCGCCGTCGGCACCAAGGAGGCCCCACGGGACGGAAAAGCCCTCTCCGACGTCCTGAAGCCCCTCCTGGGCGCCTCCGCGCTCGGCGGCACCCACGCGGCCGCAGTCGTCGACGTGGCCACCGGCAAGCGGCTGTACGGCACCGACGCCGACGAGGCCCTCACACCCGCCTCCACCACCAAGATCGCCACTGCCGTCGCCGCCCTGTCCGCCCTGGGCCCCGACCACCGCTTCACCACCCGCGCCGCCCTCGAACCCGACACCGGCGAACTCGTCCTGGTCGGCGGCGGCGACCCCACGCTCACCGCCCGACCGAAGGCCGGGGGCACCTCCCGCTCGAGCGCAGCCGGGAGCGGGGGAAGCTGGGCCAGCCTGCGCACCCTGGCGGCGGACACCGCGAAGGCCCTGGCCGGGCGCGGCATCCACAAGGTCACGCTCTCCTACGACACGACCCTGTACTCCGGCCCCGCCCTGCACCCCATCGGCGTCAACGACAACCTCGCCCCGGTCAGCGCCCTGATCGCCGACGAGGGCCGCACCGACGGCTCCAGCAGCGGCCCGGCGCCCCGCGTGAGCGACCCCGCGAAGGACGCGGCGACCAGGTTCGCGGGCTTCCTGAAGGACGCCGGCATCACCACCACACCCCCCGGCCCCTCCAAGGCCAGCACGCGCGCGCAGACCCTCGCCACGGTCTCCTCGCCCCCGCTGTCCGACGTGGTCGAGCGCATGCTGACCAACAGCGACAACGACATCGCCGAGGCCCTGGCCCGCCAGACGGCCCTCACCAGCGGCCAGCCCGGCAGCTTCGACGGCGGCGCCAGGGCCATCTCCGCCCGGCTGACCAAGCTCGGCCTGCCGATGTCGGGCGCCTCCTTCCACGACGGCAGTGGCCTCGACCGCGACGACCGGCTCACCGCCGACCTCCTCACCGCCCTCCTGGTCACCGCCGGCGACCCCGGCCGCCCCGGGCTGCGCCCCGTCCTCACCGGCCTGCCCGTGGCCGGCTTCACCGGCACCCTGGCCGACCGCTACACCGACAGCGCGGCCGGCGTCGTACGCGCCAAGACCGGCACCCTGACCGGCGTGAACACCCTCGCCGGCACGGTCGTCGACGCCGACGGCCGCCTCCTGGCCTTCGCCTTCATGGCCTCCGGCACGACGGACCCCCAGGCGGCCGAGTCGGCCCTGGACCGGACGGCCACGGCACTGGCGGGGTGCGGCTGCAGGTGACACCCGCCGGCCGCTCGCGAGCCGGCCCGGCAACACCCCGGCCCTGCCCGCCCCACACGGCCTGCCCCCAGTGGGAACGTTCCCGTACGGTTGACGACATGACTGGCTTCGGTGGCACCGCATCTCCCGGGATGGTCGACTGGAACCTCGCGGTGGCGACCGCGACGCGGCTCGTACGACCGGGCCCCGACGTCAGCCGCGACGAGGCCCGCGCCGTCGTCGCGGAGCTGCGCCGGCACGCCAAGGCCTCGGAGGAACACGTCCGGGGCTTCACTCGTATGGGCACCGACGAGATCCATGACACCCCCGTCCTGGTGGTCGACCGCCCCGGCTGGGTCCGCGCCAACGTCGCCGGCTTCCGCGAGATCCTCCGGCCCCTGCTGGAGAAGATGCAGGAACGGCGCGCCGGCAGCCCCACCAGCGCGGTCCTCGGCACCGTCGGCGGCAAGGTCACCGGCGTCGAGCTCGGCATGCTGCTGTCGTTCCTGTCCTCC
Source organism: Streptomyces puniciscabiei (assembly GCF_006715785.1). NCBI lineage: Bacteria > Bacillati > Actinomycetota > Actinomycetes > Kitasatosporales > Streptomycetaceae > Streptomyces > Streptomyces puniciscabiei. Next base: position 2,647,915 of record NZ_VFNX01000001.1, on the reverse strand, counting down.
CGCGTCCTCGGCCAGTACGAGACCTTCGCCCCCGCCACCCGCGACCTCCCGGCCGGCGAGAACGGCGGCGGCCGGCTCCTCCTCGTCGCACCGAACATCGTCCACGTCGAACGCGAACTCGACGTCGACCCGCACGACTTCCGCCTGTGGGTGTGCCTGCACGAGGAGACCCACCGCACCCAGTTCACGGCCGTGCCCTGGCTGCGCGACCACCTGGAGGGCGAAATCCAGTCGTTCTTGGCCGAGACCGACGTCGACCCGATGACCTTCCTGGAGCGCATCAGGGAAGCCGCCCAGTCCCTCGCCGGAGGCCGCCCCGAGGGCGAGGAGGAGGACGGCGGCCGCTCCTTCGTGGAGCTGGTGCAGACCCCCGCCCAACGCGAGATCCTCGCCCGCCTCACCGCCGTGATGTCCCTGCTGGAGGGCCACGCCGACTACGTCATGGACGGCGTCGGCCCCAGCGTCGTACCCACCGTGGCGGAGATCCGGGAGAAGTTCCAGCAGCGCCGCGCCAAGGGCGCCTCCCGCCTCGACATCGCCCTGCGCAAGCTGCTGGGTCTGGATGCCAAACTGAGGCAGTACCGGGACGGCGAACGGTTCGTCCGGGCCGTCGTCGAGCAGGTCGGCACCGACGGCTTCAACCGGGTGTGGACCTCGCCCAACACCCTGCCCACCAAGGCGGAGATCGCCAAACCGGCGGACTGGGTCGCGCGGGTGCACCGCAAGGCCGAGTCGTGAACGGCATGGACACGTCGTGAACCGAATCCGGCCGACGGCAGGCGAACGCCCTCTCAATCACCCGTCCGAGGGACCGTGAGCCATGCGTAGGCGTGCAATGCTCGGGGAACCGCCCGCTTCTGTCACCATCTACACACTCTGAGTGACCGTCTCGGGCTCACCCCCCGAAAACTTCATGAAGGGAACCGGACATGGGTCCCCATCCTGCGGTCGCGGCGATACGCCTGGCGGTCCGCCGCGTCCTCCACGACATCCTCAACGACCACCAGACCCCCGGCGGCCCGGGCCTGCACGCTCCCGGTGCACCAGGCCGGCAGGCCTTCGGCACGCACCCGGACCCGACGGCCGAGCGGCCCCCCTCCCCGCTCGTGCTCGTCGCATGCTCCGGCGGCGCCGACTCCATGGCCCTCGCCTCCGCCCTCGCCTTCGAAGCGCCCAAGCTCGGCATCCGCGCCGGCGGCGTCACCATCGACCACGGCCTCCAGCCCGGCTCCGACCTCCGCGCCGACGAGGTCGTCCAGCGCCTGCGCGAACTCGGCCTCGACCCCGTCGAGTCCGTCGCCGTGACCGTCGGCCGCGACGGCGGACCCGAGGCCGCCGCCCGCGACGCCCGCTACGCCGCCCTCGACACCGCCGCCGAACGCCACGGCGCCACCGCCGTCCTGCTCGGCCACACCCGCGACGACCAGGCCGAAACCGTCCTGCTCGGCCTTGCCCGCGGCTCCGGTATCCGCTCCCTGTCCGGCATGGCCGCGGTCTCGGGGGCCGGCGGCCGTTACCGGCGCCCCTTCCTGCAGCTCGACCGGCAGACCGCGCGCAAGGCCTGCATGGTCCAGTCCCTCCCGGTCTGGGACGATCCTCACAACGCGGACCCCGCCTACACCCGCTCCCGGCTCCGCCACGAAGGCCTGCCCGCCCTGGAGAAGGCTCTCGGCAAAGGCGTCGTGGAGGCGCTCGCCCGCACCGCCCAGCTCTCCCGCGACGACGCCGACGCCCTCGACATCTGGGCCAGCCAGGCCGAGGCCTCCGTACGCGACGCCGCAGGTCAGCTGGAGTGCACCAAGCTCTACGCCCTCCCGCCGGCCGTGCGCCGCCGCATCCTGCGCCGCGCCGCCATCGAGGCCGGTGCCCCGGCCGGTTCCCTCTTCGCACGCCACATCGAGGAAGTCGACCGCCTGATCACCGGCTGGCGCGGCCAGGGAGCCATCAATCTCCCCGGCAAGGTCGTCGCCCAGCGGCAGGGTGGCAGACTGGTGATTCGGCAAGGCTGAATCCTTACCCCCACGAGGGGTGAGCGGCCGGTGGGACGACCGAAAGTGATGCGGGTGGACGCGAAAGACATGGGTGCCGACCTCCAGCAGGTGCTCATCACCAAGGAAGAGATCGACGCGAAGCTGGCCGAGCTGGCCGCGAAGATCGACGCGGAGTACGCGGGCAAGGACCTGCTCATCGTCGGCGTCCTCAAGGGCGCGGTGATGGTCATGGCGGACCTCGCCCGGGCGCTGTCCACCCCCGTCACCATGGACTGGATGGCCGTGTCCTCCTACGGCGCGGGCACCCAGTCCTCCGGTGTCGTGCGGATCCTCAAGGACCTCGACACCGACATCAAGGGCAAGCACGTCCTGATCGTCGAGGACATCATCGACTCCGGCCTGACGCTGTCCTGGCTGATCAACAACCTCGGCTCCCGCGAGCCCGCCTCCCTCAAGGTGTGCACCCTGCTGCGCAAGCCGGACGCCGCCAAGGTCGCCATCGACGTCGAGTGGGTCGGCTTCGACATCCCGAACGAGTTCGTCGTCGGCTACGGCCTCGACTACGCCGAGAAGTACCGCAACCTGCCGTTCGTCGGTACGCTCGCGCCCCACGTCTACGGCGGCTGAGCCGGCCGGGACGGTGTGAGCCACTCGGCTCAAGCCTTGTAGGACGATCGGGAACCCCGGCGGGTTCCGGGCCGTTGAAGCATGCAGAGACGGGTTTCCCAGCCCCTCGAAGCGACTTCGTGCGGCTTCGGACCACCACGCTGGGGTACCGTCAGAAGAACTGTCTTATCAAACTCACTATGGCAGGAGGGACGGGGCGGCACCGCTCCGTATGGATGGACGTGAAGCGATACTTCCGTGGGCCGGTCATGTGGATCGTGCTGGCCGTCCTTGCCGTGGTCGTGTTGATGCAGGTCGTCGGCTCGTCCGGCGGCTACAAGACGGTGGACACCGGCCAGGTCGTCGCGGCGATCAATGACAACAGGGTCCAGTCGGCCAAGCTCACCACCGGCGACGAGCAGACCATCAAGGTCACCCTCAAGGACGGCCAGAAGGTCGACGGCAGCTCCAAGATCCAGGCGAGCTACATCGGCGACCAGGGCGTGACCATCGCCGGTCAGCTGCAGACCAAGTACCAGGACAAGCAGATCCCGGACGGCTACACGGTCTCGCCGTCCAAGCAGAACCCGTTCGTCGGCGTCCTGCTCTCGCTGCTGCCGTTCGTCCTGATCGTGGTCGTCTTCCTGTTCCTGATGAACCAGATGCAGGGCGGCGGCTCCCGGGTGATGAACTTCGGGAAGTCCAAGGCCAAGCTGATCACCAAGGACACCCCGAAGACGACCTTCGCCGACGTCGCCGGCTGCGACGAGGCCGTCGAGGAACTCCACGAGATCAAGGAGTTCCTGCAGGAGCCGGCCAAGTTCCAGGCCGTCGGCGCCAAGATCCCCAAGGGCGTGCTGCTCTACGGCCGCCCGGGTACCGGCAAGACCCTGCTCGCCCGTGCCGTGGCCGGCGAGGCGGGCGTCCCCTTCTACTCGATCTCCGGCTCCGACTTCGTCGAGATGTTCGTCGGTGTCGGCGCCTCCCGAGTCCGTGACCTCTTCGAGCAGGCCAAGGCGAACGCCCCGGCGATCGTCTTCGTCGACGAGATCGACGCGGTCGGCCGCCACCGCGGCGCCGGCCTCGGCGGTGGCCACGACGAGCGCGAGCAGACCCTGAACCAGCTGCTCGTCGAGATGGACGGCTTCGACGTCAAGGGCGGCGTGATCCTCATCGCCGCCACCAACCGCCCCGACATCCTCGACCCCGCGCTGCTGCGCCCCGGCCGCTTCGACCGCCAGATCGCGGTCGACCCGCCGGACCTGCAGGGCCGCCTGGAGATCCTCAAGGTCCACCAGAAGGGCAAGCCGGTCGCGCCCGACGTCGACCTGGCCGCCGTCGCCCGTCGCACGCCCGGCATGACCGGCGCCGACCTGGCGAACGTCCTCAACGAGGCCGCGCTGCTGACGGCCCGGGGCGACCAGAAGCTGATCGACAACCGTGCGCTGGACGAGGCGATCGACCGTGTGGTCGCGGGCCCGCAGAAGCGGACCCGGATCATGTCGGACAAGGAGAAGAAGATCACCGCGTACCACGAGGGCGGCCACGCCCTGGTCGCGGCGGCCTCCCCGAACTCCGACCCGGTCCACAAGATCACGATCCTGTCCCGCGGCCGTGCCCTCGGTTACACGATGGTGCTGCCCGACGAGGACAAGTACTCGACCACACGCAACGAGATGCTCGACCAGCTCGCCTACATGCTGGGCGGTCGCGCCGCCGAGGAACTGGTCTTCCACGACCCGACCACCGGCGCCGCGAACGACATCGAGAAGGCCACCAACCTGGCCCGCGCGATGGTCACCCAGTACGGCATGACCGAGCGGCTCGGCGCCATCAAGTTCGGCGGCGACAACAGCGAGCCCTTCCTCGGCCGTGAGATGGCTCACCAGCGCGACTACTCCGAAGAGGTCGCCGCGCTGGTCGACGAAGAGGTCAAGAAGCTCATCGAGACCGCGCACAACGAGGCCTGGGAGATCCTGGTCGAGAACCGCGACGTGCTCGACCAGCTCGTTCTCCACCTGCTGGAGAAGGAGACCCTGGGCAAGGAGGAGATCGCCGAGATCTTCGCCCCGATCGTCAAGCGCCCGCCGCGGCCCGCGTGGACCGGCTCTTCGCGCCGCACCCCGTCCACCCGCCCGCCGGTGCTCTCCCCTAAGGAGTTGGCCCTGACCAACGGCGCGAACGGCGCGACGGCGGCCATCAGCACGGCCAAGTCCACCGCCGCGGAATCCGCCCCGGTCACGGACCAGACCCCGGAGGACCGCCCGGAGAACTGACCGCGTTTCGGCCAAACGGCCTGGAATGAACGCCGCGCCCACCAGGTTCTAGCCTGGGGGCGCGGCGTTCGTATGTCCGCAGCAGACGCGTGGCCGCCGTCACGCGGCAGAAGTTCAGGAACGAGGAAGCACATGACCGACCCGGTGACGCTGGACGGCGAGGGCCCCATCGGCGAGTTCGACGAGAAGCGCGCCGAGAATGCCGTACGGGAACTGCTGATCGCGGTCGGCGAGGACCCGGACCGGGAGGGCCTCAGGGAGACGCCCGCGCGGGTGGCGCGGGCCTACAAGGAGATCTTCGCGGGTCTGTGGCAGCAGCCCGAGGACGTGCTCACGACGACGTTCGACCTGGGGCACGACGAGATGGTGCTCGTGAAGGACATCGAGGTGTACAGCACCTGTGAGCATCATCTGGTCCCGTTCCGTGGTGTCGCCCACGTCGGATACATCCCGTCCGTCACGGGAAAGATCACCGGTCTTTCCAAGCTGGCCCGCCTGGTCGACGTCTACGCCCGCCGGCCGCAGGTGCAGGAACGACTCACCACGCAGATCGCGGACTCCCTGATGGAGATCCTCGAGCCTCGGGGCGTCATCGTGGTCGTCGAGTGTGAGCACATGTGCATGTCCATGCGCGGTATCCGTAAGCCGGGCGCGAAGACCATAACGTCCGCCGTGCGCGGTCAGCTGCGGGACGCGGCGACGCGGAACGAGGCCATGAGCCTGATCATGGCGCGCTGAACCGGTGCCTGGGGAAACCGGCGGTCATGCCGCCGGTTCCGCTCCCGGGGGGTTCTGGTCCTCGTCCTCCGGGAGTTTGCACACCCGCTCCAGGAACAGGGCCGCCGCTATGACGCCGATGCCGGCCAGGACCGAGAAGCCGGCGTAGAAGGCCTGGTCGCGGCGGGCGGGGATGTCCAGCAGTTCCAGCAGGAAGACACCCGTGCCGCCGTACATGCCGGCGACGAGCGCGGCGACCAGGGCGCTGGCCTGGCCGAAGACGACCGCGCGGGCGGCCATCAGGGGGTCGACGCCCTTAGCGCCGGGGCGGCGCTCGCGCTGGGCCCTGAAGCGGGCGCGCAGCGAGAGTGCCGTCGCGAGCAGGACCACCGCGATCAGGGCCAGCACGATGGGGGCGGCCAGGGGGACGCTGGGAAGGGTCCCGATCGAGTTCCAGAGGCGGGCGCCCGCCCAGGACAGGAGCCCGGCCACGAAAAACACGCCCGCCAGCACCCTGATGCGCAGCTCTCTCACGGTGTCCCTTCAGCTCCCCCGGACCGGTCCGGACGGCGGTCGTCTCGGCCTTGTCGTCGAGTCGTCTTGACCTTAACGACTACTCGGGCAGTCGGAGTTCCAGGTCCTCGCGGGGCTGGACGCCCGCACGGGTGACGGCCGACAGGAGTTCGGCCACCGCCCCGCGGCCGGGAAGCTGGGCCTGCGGGTCCACGTCGTGCCAGGGCGCGAGCACGAAGGCGCGCTCGTGGGCGCGCGGGTGGGGGAGGGTGAGCTGGGGGTCGTCGGAGGTGACGTCGGCGTAGGCGACGATGTCGACGTCCAGGGTGCGCGGGCCCCAGTGCTCGTCGCGGACGCGTTTGTACGCCTCCTCGATGGCGTGGGCCCGCTCCAGGAGGGAGGCCGGGGGCAGGGTGGTCTTGAGGGCCACGACCGCGTTGAAGTACGACGGCTGGCTGCCGGGCTCGACGCCCCAGGGCTCGGTCTCGTACACCGGCGAGACGGCCTTCACGCGGACGCCGGGGGTGTCCTCGAGCGCGTCGACGGCGCCCTGGAGGGTCTCCAGGCGGTTGCCGAGGTTGGAGCCGATGGAGATGACGGCCCATTTGGGGTTCTGCAGGGTCGTGTCGGCGGCGTCGACCTTCTCGACGACCGAGGCGGGCACCGGCTGGACGGTCGGGTCGCTGTGACCCTGGAGGAAAGGTCGGGTCATACTCGGCTCCGGGTGATGGTGACGGTCACGTCGTCGAAGGGGACGGTGATCGGTGCGTCGGGCTTGTGGACGCAGACCTCGACCTCCTGCACCCCTTCGTGCTTCAGGCAGGACTGGGCGATCCGCTCGGCGAGCGTCTCGATGAGGTCCACCGGCTCGCCCTCGACCACGGCCACGACCTCCTCGGCCACGATGCCGTAGTGGACGGTCTTCGCCAGGTCGTCGTCGGCAGCCGCCGGCCGGGTGTCCAGCCCAAGGACGAGGTCCACGATGAAGGTCTGGCCCTCCTCGCGTTCCTTGGGGAACACACCGTGGTGCCCGCGGGCCTTGAGGCCGCGCAGCGCGACACGATCCACGCGAATCACTCCTGCAATCGTCGGGAAGGACCGGTCCGTACCACGTGCGGGCGGCACACCGGCCTCAGACGAATCTACCTGCGGGCACTGACAAAACCGGGCCGCCTGGTGCGGGCCCGGGCCGGGATCACGAGGGTTCACCCCGTGTTTCCCCGGGGAAACCCGGCGGTGTCATGGGCTGGTAGCGGCTTTTACCCCGGGGTAGGTGATTCCAACCACTTCTTGGTTCCACCTGCTCCTTCCTGTGGAGCGTCTACCCGGTCAGGCGAGGGGGCCGTCGTCCGGATTCGCGCCGTCGGCGCCGGGTTCGTCGTCGGCGCTCTCGGCCAGCACCGGGGAGGCGTGGTGTGACCAGAGTTTCCAGCCCGCGGGTGTGCGCCGGAACACGTTCGTGGCGACGACGAGCTGGCCGACCAGCGGTCCGAGTTCCGCGCCGTCCTCGGGGGCGGGGCCGCCGCTGAGGATGTTCTCGGTGCAGGTGACGAGGGCGGTGTCGCCGGTGACGGACACGTGCACGTCGGTGAGGAAGAACTGGATGTAGTCGGTGTTGGCCATGATCAGGGCGTATGACCTGAGGACCTCGCCGCGGCCGGTGAGTACCGGCCAGCCGGGGTGTACGCAGGAGATCACGCCGGTGTCCGCCGGGTCGTGGTACTCCTCGTCGACGCCCAGGTCGGCGGGGGTGAGCCAGAGGGAGGACAGTTCCTCGAAGTCGCCGCCTTCCATCGCCTCGTAGAAGGCGGTGTTGGCGGCCTCCACCTGCTCGACGTCGGTATGAGGGGCGCTCACCGGGGTCCTTCCGCCCCGCGCTCACCCGGGGCACTGGGCGCGCGCCCACTGCCGCACGCCCCGGGCTCGCGCACGGCGCTCGGCGTGTTGTCCGTGGGGCGCGCCGGGTGCCCGCCCTCCGCGCGGGGCGCGACCGTCGCGGGATGCACCAGGGGTTCGCCCTCAGTGCCGGGCGTGTTCCCTGGCTCACGCGCCGCGTGTTCACTTCGCGTGTCCGGCGCGGAGCCTGCCGTACGCGCCCCTTCCACGGCGCGTGCGACCCGTACCGCGTCCGCGGTGGCGCGTACCTCGTGGACGCGCACTGCCCACGCGCCGTTGTGCGCGGCGAGCGCCGAGACGGCGGCCGTGGCGGCGTCGCGTTCCCGGGCCGGCGGGGGTGCGCCCTCGGGGCCGGCGAGGACGCGGCCGAGGAACCGCTTGCGGGATGCGGCCACGAGCAGGGGGTGGCCGAGGGCGCGCAGGCGGTCGAGGTGGGCGAGGAGGGTCAGGTCGTGCTCGGCATCCTTGGAGAAGCCGAGGCCGGGGTCGACGACGATCCGGTCGGGGGCGATGCCGCCGGCCAGCACGGCCTCCACGCGTGCGTGCAGTTCGTCCACGACTTCGGTGACGACGTCGTCGTAGGTGCCCCTGACGTTGCCGCCCTGGAGGAAGCCGCGCCAGTGCATGACGACGAAGGGGGCGCCCGCGTCGGCGACCACCGGGATCATCCCGGGGTCGGCGAGGCCGCCGCTGACGTCGTTGACGAGGGCGGCGCCGGCCGCGAGGGACTGTGCGGCGACGGAGGCGCGCATGGTGTCGACGGAGACGACGACGCCTTCGGAGGCGAGGCCGCGGACGACCGGGATGACGCGCCTGAGTTCCTCGTCCTCGTCCACCCGGGTGGCGCCGGGGCGGGTGGACTCCCCGCCGACGTCGACCAGGTCGGCGCCCTCGGCGACGAGGTCCAGGCCGTGCTTGACGGCGCCGGTGGTGTCGAACCAGCGGCCGCCGTCGGAGAAGGAGTCGGGGGTCACGTTGACGACACCCATGACCGCGCACCGGTCCCATGCCGGAAGGCCGGCGACCCGGCCGCGCCCGCTGAGGTTGTTCATACGTTCAGCGTAGGCCCAGGAGGAGGCCGGGAACGCGCGGCGGCCCGGGCGGAAGCCCCGTGCTGGAGGGGGTGGGGCACCCGCCCGGGCCCGTCCTGGGACCGGGCTCAGGCCGCGCGGACGTCCCGTTCCGCTACCGAGTGCGCGCAGGGGCGCTCGGCGGCCGCCCTGCGCCGGCGCAGGAAGCGCGGGAGCGGCAGGGCGAGGTTGACGAAGCCCTCCGCCTGCATGGCGGCGAAGCCGATGCGGGGCAGGTCGGCGCTGTTGCGGTAGACCACGAAGCGGGGTTCCCAGCGCGGCTGGAACTTCGCGTTGAACTTGTACAGCGACTCGATCTGGAACCAGCGCGAGAGGAACACCAGCAGCCCGCGCCAGGCGCGCAGCACCGGCCCCGCGCCGATCTTCTCGCCGCGCGCGAGGGCGGAGCGGAACATCGCGAAGTTCAGCGAGACCCGGGTGATGCCGAACTTGGGGGCGGCCTGGAGGGCGGCGACGATCAGCAGCTCGTTCATGCCGGGGTCGGCGCCGCGGTCGCGGCGCATCAGGTCCAGCGAGGCGCCGTCCTTGCCCCAGGGCACGAAGTGCAGGACGGCCTTCAGGTCGCCGTACTCGCCGGGTTCGTCGTCCTGCTTGTGGGCGGTGGCGATCAGGCAGTCGCCGTCCGCGGGGTCGCCGACGCGGCCGAGCGCCATGGAGAAGCCGCGTTCGGTGTCGGTGCCGCGCCAGTCCTCCGCCGCCCGGCGGATGCGCTCCAGTTCGGCCTCGCCGAGGTCACGGATGCGCCGTACCCGGGTTTCGTAGCCGGCTCGCTCGATGCGCTTGACCATTTGCCGTACGTTGCGCATCGCGCGTCCGGCGAGCGAGAAATCCGCGACGTCCACCACCGCCTCGTCGCCCAGTTCCAGGGCGTCCAGGCCGGTCTCACGGGTCCACACCTCGCCGCCCGTCTCCGAGCAGCCCATGACGGCGGGCGTCCAGGAGTGGGCCTTGGCCTCGTCCATGAAGCGCTCGATGGCGCCCGGCCAGGCCTCGACGTCGCCGATGGGGTCGCCGCTGGCGAGCATCACACCGGAGACGACGCGGTAGGTGACCGCGGCCTTGCCGCTGGGGGAGAAGACGACCGCCTTGTCGCGGCGCAGCGCGAAGTGGCCGAGGGAGTCGCGACGGCCGTGCTTGTCCAGCAGGGCCCGCAGCCGGGACTCGTCCTCCTCGGTGAGGCGGGCGGCCGGGTGCTCGGGACGGAAGGCCAGGTAGATGGTGGTGGCGGCGGTGATCCAGCCGAGGGCACCGAGGGAGAAGGCGACGGTCCAGGAGGTGTTGCCCTGGTAGTCGACCGGGCCCTCGAAGCCGAACAGGCCGTAGACGACGTGCGTCAGCCGATCGGCCAGGCTCGGATCGCCGATCGTCCGGTGCGGGTGGACGCTGACGATGATGAGTCCGAGGACGAGGGAACCGGCGCTCATGAGTACGAAGTTGGTAAGAGCGCGCCACCTGCTGCGCGGGTCCGGCAGGGCCGCGAACTGGTCACGATGGAGCAGCAGCGGCACGAGCAGCGCCACCGCGATGAGCACGCCGACGACCGAGTGCCGGTACGCGAACTGTGCCGCCGCGCCCGCCGGCAGCAGCGCGACCGCGGCCCGCCACGCCCGGCGCTTGCACCGTTTGAGCCCGTGCGCGAGCAGCAGCAACAGCACGCCGGAGCTCAGCGAGAGCGCGGCCGCGAAGGGGCCGAACGAGCCCGGCAGCACCTCGGCGATAGCGTGCATACGGCTGTGACGGAAGCGCGGGAACACGCCCGCGGCAATGTCCAGGACGCCCACGAGAGCGGCCGCCCTGCCGACAAGGACGGGAACGGCCTCGGGGCGCGGGCCGCGCAGTATGCGCCGCGCCCGGCTGGATCGGCTCGGAACCCCGCCCGACATTTCCCCATCTATCCTGACAGACATCGCATCCCGTAGTTCTGCGAGAGACCTTGGACCCGGGCCCCTATCGGGCATCCGGCGACATTGCGCCCTCTAGGACGGTGTCTTGGGGAGAGAGGTTCACTCCCCACCGGAAAGTCGGGTCAAAGGCCGAGGAAAGCCCCGGGCAAGCCTTCGCAAGGAAGCGTGGGCGGCGCCGGGCGGAAAGCGCAGGCAGGAAACAGCCCATGGGACTCACGAGCAACAAAGTGCTGATGCTGGCGATCGTCCTCGCCGTGCTGCTGTTCGTCTGCACGGTGTGGTTGTGGCCGCGGCTGGCCAGGCAGAGCTGGCGGGCCGTCAGCGGGCGGGTCGGTCTGCTGCTCACCACCCAGCTGGCACTCTTCGCCTCGGTGGGCCTCGCCGCCAACCAGGCCTTCGGTTTCTACGCCAGCTGGGCGGACCTGTTCGGCCAGGAGAACGCCCCGGGAGTGGTCGTCGACCACATAGCGGGCGGCGCCAACAGCCCCATCCAGGTGGTCGCCACGTCCAAGGTCATCGGTGCGAGCAGCACGCTGCCGCAGGTGGCCGGGCAGGTGCAGAAGGTCGACATCATCGGCCGTACCACACATCTCTCCACGCCTGCGTTCGTGTATCTGCCCCCGGAGTACTTCCAGCCGAACAACAGCGCGCGCAAGTTCCCGGTGTCCGTGGTCCTCACGGGTTACCCCGGCACGGCCGAGGCGCTGGTGAACAAGCTGAACTACCCCAGCACGGCGGGACAGCTGGCCAGGCAGGGGAAGATGCAGCCGATGATCCTGGTGATGCTGCGGCCGACCGTGGCGCCGCCGCGCGACACCGAGTGCGTCGACGTTCCCGGTGGCCCGCAGAGCGAGACATTCTTCGCGAAGGACCTGCGCGAGTCGGTGATGGCCCACTACCGGGTCGACAAGACGCCCGCCAGCTGGGGCATCGTCGGCGACTCGACCGGCGGTTACTGCGCGCTGAAGATCGCCATGCACCACCCGGGTTCCTACGCGGCCGCCGCCGGCCTGTCGCCGTACTACAAGGCGCCGATCGACCCCACGACCGGGGACCTCTTCCACGGCGACAAGAACCTGCAGAATCGATCCGACCTGTTCTGGACGCTCAAGCACCTGACCGCGCCCGAGACGTCGCTGCTCGTCACCAGCAGCAGGGTCGGCGAGCACAACTACAAGGACACGCTCAAGTTCATCAAGAGTGTGCAGGACACGAACGTGACCAGGATTTCCTCGATCATCCTTCCGAGCGGCGGGCACAACTTCAACACCTGGCGGCGGGAGATCCCCGCCACGCTCCAGTGGCTCAGCTCGCGACTGGTCGCCCACTGAGCCTCCTGCGCCTGACGCCGCGTGAGGCCGGGGATGTGGCCGTGTTTTTACGGGGCGGGGGTCCACGATTCGCCTACGCGCGGTAAGTTTCTGGCCATGCCACGTGGACGCCACCGCCATTCACCACCTCTGCACCGGCTGTTGCCCCCGTCGGCGATCGCCGGCGTCTCCCTCGTCTGCGCGCTGGGTCCCTGGGTGTTCTCCGAGGCCACGGTGTTGCGCGCGCTCGCCGGGGCCGCTGCGGCCACGGCCGTGGTGGGCGCGTTCGTGATGCGTCGCTGGGACATCCATGCGGGCAAGCAGGTCGCCGACCTCACACGCGCGCGTGCCAGCGACGAGTGGCGGTACGAGGAGCGGGTCGCCGAACTGGAGACCGACCTGGAGGAGTCGCGCGAGCTGCGCACGAAGCTGGAGCAGCGGCTGCGCGCCAAGCGCGCGGAGCTGGCCGGCCTGCGCAACGAGCACGCGGCCCTGCTGCGCCGGTACGCCACGGCGGAGACCGAGCGCGCGAGCGCCCTGGAGGGGCGTCGGCTGCTGGAGCTCGAGGCGGCCGTGCCCTCGTCCTCGCCCGCGCTGCCGCCCGCGCGCCGCGCCGAGCCGGACCTGGAGCCGGCCGAGGTGACGGCGTCCGAGAAGCCCGCCGAGGCCGCTGGGCCCGGGGCGGACCGTGGGGACGAGCCGACGGCGTACGCGGTGTTCTCGCCCGAGGGCGCACGGCTGTACCGGCAGGCCCTCATGGCCCTGGCCCGGTTCGACGGCGAGGCCTCGGGCGACTCCGAGGCCGCCGAGACGGACGCCGAGGCTTCCGTGGACACGGCCACGCCCGCGGCTTCCGATGCGGCTTGCGTGGACACGGCCCCGGAGGCGGCGGCTTCCGAGACCGGTGAGTCCGACGCCGGTGGGACCGGGCCCGACGCGGGCGCCGCCGTGCTCGGCAAGGCCGATGTGCCCAAGGCCGCTGTCCGCAAGGCAGACGCGGGCGGTGCCGGGTCCGCCGCGCAGCCGGCAGGCGACGGGAAGGACGCCGGCGAAGGCGCGGCGGACGGTGTCACGGACACCGCCGGTGTTTCCGTGAGCGAGGCCGGTGCGCCGGCCGGCCAGGAGGACGAGGCACAGGGGCAGCCCGTGGCGGTCGGCGGGCACGCGCGCGCGGCCGCCGACCCCATGGCACCGGCCGAGCCCGCCCAGCCCGTGGGGCCGCCGCCCGCCGGGCACTTCACGGTGCCGACCGCGGTGGCCGTCGTACCGGCCGCGCCCGCCCGGCGCCCGGCGGTCGAGGGCGGTTTCGACTTCTTCGGCACCCAGAAGGGCGCCCCGAAGGCCGCGCTGGACTCCGTGCAGAACGAGGATCTCGCCGACGTCGTCGGCCCGGAGGCCCTCGCGGTGCACAAGGCGGAGACCGAGGCCGCGTTCAAGGACGCCGACGCGCGGTCGGCGGGTGTCGGCCAGGTCATCGACCTGACCGCGCACGACGAGACCGAGCAGATCGACGTCCAGGGGCTGCGCACCGCGGCTTCCTGAGACCGCACCGGACAACAGGACCACGGACCACGCACCAGGACCAGGCACCAGGCCCGGCTTCCCGCAACAGGGGAGCCGGGCCTCGTGTCATCCGGTCATCCAGCGGTCGGGGCGTGCGTCCCGGCGGCCCGTACGGGACCGCTCAGCCTGGGCGTGCAGGAGCCGCGCGGCCTCCCGTGCGTCCCGCAGACCGGCCGTCACGGTCTTGTCGGCCCCAGTGTCCACGTGGACGTCGGCGAGCCGCCAGAGACGCTGCCAGGGCCCCTGGCTCAGCCGCACGCTCTGCACCTTGGCGTGCGGCACCAGCGAGAGCCGGCGGCGCAGCAGACCGTGCCGGGCGGCGAACACCGCGCCGGTGACCGCGAGGCGGTGCCCGCGCCACCACACCGGCACGCACCAGCGGGCCCGTCCCGGCGGACGTGACAGCTGCTGAGGCACCGTCACACCGGGCAGCACGCGCGTGACGACCGACTCGGCGATGGGGAGCGGAGCGACCGGTACCAGCACCGAGTTGGCGGACCCGGCCACGTCGAGTTCCACCCGCACCCAGCCGAGCGCCCGCCACAGCAGCGGCTGCACGATCCGCACGGTCTGCACCCGGCCGGGCGGGACCGTCTCGTGCGTACGGTCCAGCAGCCCGTGGTCGATGCGCAGGCCGTCCGGCGACTCGCCCACCTTCCAGTCGAACTCGCCGGCGAACCGTCCCGCGCTGCTCGCGCCGGCCGCGCCGAACAGCGGCAGGGCGGTCGCGAGGACCGTCCACAGGTTGTGGGTGGTGAGCCACAGCACGGTCGGCACGACGAGCGCGGCGCACAGGGAGCCCCAGGTGGCGCCCGTCAGCGCCAGGGAGAGCGCCAGCGCGCGTGGCGGCACGCGCAGCAGCTCGTGCGCCGGCGCCTCGCCGACTTCGCGCGCCGTCTCGGGAGCGAAACCCGCCGCGCGCGCCAGCAGCTCCGCGCGCAGGGCGCGCGCCTCCTGCTCGCCGAGGAAGGCCAGCTCGTCCTTGTCGTCGGCACCGACGACGTCGATCCGCAGCTTGGCGACGCCCGCCACGCGCGCGAGGAGGGGCCGGGAGACGTCCACGGCCTGGATGCGCTCCAGCCGGATGTGCGCGGTGCGCCGGAACAACAGGCCGGTACGGATGCGCAGTTCGGTGTCGGTGACGGCGAAGTGGGTGAACCACCAGGACAGGAAGCCGTAGAGACCGGCCACCGGCACCAGCACCGCGAGCCCCAGCAGCAGCGCGGTGGTGGTCAGCCGCGCCAGCTGCGCCTGCGTCGCGTTCGGGTCGTGCACCGCCCATCCCGCGAGTACGGCGACCGGCGCCCACGCCCGGCGCAGCGGCGTGACGGGGTGCAGCCGGCGCTCGGTCACCGGCGCGGGCGCCGGTATCTCCTCGCCGTGGTCCGGGCCCGTCACAGGCCCGCCGATCGTGCCTCGCCCAGCTCGGTGAGCCGGTCGCGCAGCCGTTCGGCCTCGGCCGGGTCCAGGCCGGGGATGGTGGCGTCGGTCGCGGCGGCCGCCGTGTGCAGCTGCACGGTGGCCAGCCCGAAGCGCCGCTCCAGGGGCCCGGAGGTGACCTCCACCAGCTGCATCCGCCCGTACGGCACCACCGTCTCCTCACGCCAGAGGACACCGCGGCTGATCAGCAGGTCGTCCGCCCGCTCGGCGTACCGCCATGAGCGCCAGTTACGGCCCACCAGCCGCCAGCACCACGCGGCGCCGACGACGGGCACCAGGGCGAAGGCGGCCCACGCGGGCCCCACCAGCAGGCCCAGGAGCAGCCCGGTGACGATCGCGAGAGCCGCCGTCCACCCCACCACGAGCAGCCTGCGCAACCGCATCAGAGCGGGCCGCAGCCCCCGCCACTCCAGCTCGGCCCCCGGTATCCCGGTCTCATCCGGGCTCCCCGTTTCCATGGGGCCAGCGTACGTAGGGGAAACTGGGGCCATGACTCCTACGACGGAGACCACGGTCGGGATCGGCGGCGCCGCGGAAAGCACCGACATGGTGCTCAACATCGGGCCCCAGCACCCGTCCACGCACGGCGTGCTGCGGCTCAGGCTCGTGCTGGACGGGGAGCGCATCGTGCGCGCGGAGCCGGTGATCGGCTATATGCACCGCGGCGCCGAGAAGCTCTTCGAGGCGCGTGACTACCGCCAGATCATCGTGCTCGCCAACCGCCACGACTGGCTGTCGGCGTTCTCGAACGAGCTGGGCGTGGTCCTCGCCGTGGAGCGGATGCTCGGCATGGAGGTGCCCGAGCGGGCGGTGTGGATGCGCACGCTGCTCGCCGAGCTGAACCGGGTGCTGAACCACCTGATGTTCCTCGGCTCCTACCCACTGGAGCTGGGCGGCATCACTCCGGTGTTCTACGCGTTCCGGGAGCGCGAGGTGCTCCAGAACGTCATGGAGGAGATCTCCGGCGGCCGCATGCACTACATGTTCAACCGGGTCGGCGGCCTCAAGGAGGACCTGCCGGCCGGATGGACCGCACGCGCGCGTGCCGCCGTCGCCGACGTGCGCTCGCGCATGGACGTCTTCGACGACCTGGTGCTCGGCAACGAGATCTTCCGGGGGCGCACGCGCGGCGTGGGCGCGATGACACCGCAGACCGTGCACGCCTACGGCGTGAGCGGCCCCATCGCGCGCGCCTCGGGCGTCGACTTCGACCTGCGTCGCGACGAGCCGTACCTGGCGTACGGCGACCTCCAGGACACCCTGAAGGTCGTCACCCGGAGCGAGGGCGACTGCCTCGCCCGCTTCGAGGTTCTGCTGGAGCAGACCCACAACGCGCTCGATCTCGCCGACGCCTGCCTGGACCGGCTCGCCGAGCTGCCGCCCGGGCCGATCAACCAGCGGCTGCCGAAGGTGCTGAAGGCGCCCGAGGGGCACACGTACGCGTGGACCGAGAACCCCCTCGGGATCAACGGCTACTACCTGGTCAGCAAGGGCGAGAAGACGCCGTACCGGCTGAAGCTGCGCTCTGCCTCGTACAACAACATCCAGGCGCTGACCGAGCTGCTGCCGGGGACCCTGGTGGCGGACATGGTGGCCATTCTGGGCTCGATGTTCTTCGTGGTCGGCGACATCGACAAGTAGGCCGGCCTCAGGGACCGGGCCGGCTCAGGCGAGGGTCCGGAAAACCAACGAGCGGGTCCGGAATTCCAACCGGCTGGACCAGCCAGCCGAAGTCGCCGAGACCGCCGGGGGCGGTGAGTTCGGCGGCCTCCCCGGCGCTCGCGAGGGCGCGCACGTAGGCCGCGGGGTCCGCGGAGGCAAGGGTGAGCGGGGGGCGTGCGCCGGTGATGTCGAGGGCGCGCAGGGCGGCGCGCTGCGTGAGGAGGCGCGCGGGGGGCAGTCTGCGCGCTGGGCGGGAAAGTTCCTGCGCTGGGCGAGTGGACTCATGCGCTGTGCCGGAGGGCACCGACGCCTCCCCGAGCGCGCGTGTCGTGCCAAGGGGCGTGTGCGGGGCGTGCGCCGTGTCGCAGGGCGAAGGCGAGGGCGGGTGCGCCGTGGCGGCCGCCGCGCACGCGTCCAGTGCGACGTGCGCCGTGATGTCGCACGACCCGTCCGGCACGGGCGCCGTCTCGCGCCCTTCCCGGAAGCCGGTGAGCGTCCCGAACGGGGGGCGCGTGTCCACGGTGTGCGCGTAGTCCACGGCCACCGCGAGCCCGCGCACCACCCGCTCCACCGCCCCCGCCCACGCCAGGTCCCGGGGCAGCCCGATCTCCGCACGCAGCCCTTCCTCGGCCGGCAGCGGCCACCACCGAGCCAGCCAGTCCGCCTCCGCGCCCGTCACCGGTTCCCCGAGCCGTTCGGTGCCGTCGTCGGCGACGAGCACCAGCCGGGGCACGCCCTGCGGGTCGACCTCGGCCACGTCCACGGGCACGTTGTCCAGCCACTCGTTGGCGAACAGCAGCCCCGTGACGGCAGCCGGGGCCGTGTCCAGCCAGGTGATGCGTGCGTCCAGTCCGGCCGGGCGGTCGGCGAGCTCCACGGCGTACCCACGCGCGCGTGCCGCCACGTCGGCCGGCAGGGCGGCCAGCACCCCGGTGACCAGTTCGCCCCGCCCCGCGCCCATGTCGACGAAGTCCAGCGCCGGCGGCCGCCCCAGCACCTCGTCGACCCGGCACAGCAGCCGGGCCACGGCCTGCGCGAACAGCGGGGAGGCGTGCACGGACGTACGGAAGTGCCCGGCCGGGCCCTCCGGGCGGCGGTAGAAGCCGCCGGGACCGTACAGCGCAGCCTCGGTCGCCGCACGCCAGCCACGCCCGCCACGCCAGCCGCGCCCGCCGCGCCCGCCGCGCCCGCCGCGCCGGCCGTGTCCGTCGCCGGGGGCGCGTCCCGCTTGCCGTGCCGTCTCATCCGTCACCGGACCAGACTAGGCACACAGATGATCACTTCCTCCACCTTGCGGAGTACGTGCCCCGGGCGCGGATCGGCCCTCCGGTTGACCCCTGCACGCATCCCGTTTCCCTACTCTGGGTTACGTGCAGCGCCTCTACGACTTCCTCCGCCGCCACCCGACCGGGGTCGACGCCTTCTGGGCCGTCGTCCTGTTCGGGCTGTCCGGAACGGTCGTGGTGAGCATGAGCCTGCGGCCCGGCCCGCACCACATGTCGCTTGCCGCGGGGATGGCCGTGTCCGCCGTCCTGTGCGCCGTCGTCGCGCTGCGCCGCCGCTTCCCGGAGCCGATGCTGCTGGTCGCCCTCGCGGCCGGCCTGGCCCAGCTGGTGCTGGACGTCGAGACGACCGCCGCCGACTTCGCGCTGCTGGTGATCACCTACACGGTGGCGGCGATCGGCGCACGCTGGGCCTCCAGGCTCGCGCTCGCCGCCAGCCTCGTCGCGGCGACCCTCGCGCAGCTCCGCTGGCCCGCCGGGCACAGCAGCCTCCTCGGGCAGACCGCCATAGTCGTCTTCCAGACGGTCCCCTTCGCGCTGGCCTGGGTGCTCGGTGACTCCATGCGCACCCGGCGCGCCTACTTCGCCCAGCTGGAGGAGCGCGCGGCCCGCCTGGAGAAGGAGCGCGAGGCGCAGTCCAAGGTCGCGGTGGCCGCCGAGCGCGCCCGCATCGCGCGCGAGCTGCACGACGTGGTGGCGCACAACGTGTCGGTGATGGTGGTGCAGGCCGACGGCGCCGCCTATGTCCTCGACGCCGCCCCCGACCAGGCCAAGAAGGCCCTGGAGACGATCTCCTCCACCGGCCGTCAGGCCCTCGCCGAGATGCGCCGCCTGCTGGGCGTGCTGCGCACCGGCGAGCACCAGGAGAGCGGGGAGTACGTCCCGCAGCCCGACGTCGACCAGATCGACGAGCTGATCGAGCAGTGCCGCAGCTCCGGACTCCCGGTCGACTTCAAGGTCGAGGGCACCCCGCGCCCGCTCCCGAGCGGCGTGGAGCTGACGGCGTACCGGATCGTGCAGGAGGCACTCACCAACACCCGCAAGCACGGCGGTCCCAACGCGGGCGCGAGCGTCCGGCTGGTCTACTTCGACGACGGGCTCGGGCTGCTCGTCGAGGACGACGGCAAGGGCGCGCCGCACGAGCTGTACGAGGAGGGTGGCGCCGACGGCCAGGGGCACGGTCTGATCGGTATGCGCGAACGAGTCGGCATGGTCGGCGGCACCCTGGACGCGGGGCCGCGCCCGGGCGGAGGATTCCGCATCAGTGCCCTTCTCCCGCTCAAACCGGCGCACTGACGCGGCACGCGTCTGGTTGACACACCTGAAACACCGGTACCAACGAAATCCGACCGAAAGAGGCCCGATGACGATCCGCGTGATGCTCGTCGACGACCAGGTGCTGCTGCGCACCGGGTTCCGGATGGTGCTCGCCGCCCAGCCGGACATGGAGGTCGTGGCGGAGGCGGGTGACGGCGTCGAGGCCCTGCAGGTGGTGCGGTCCACGCCCGTCGACGTCGTCCTGATGGACGTCCGCATGCCCAAACTGGACGGCGTCGAGGCCACCCGGCGGATCTGCGCCGAGCCCGATCCGCCCAAGGTGCTGATCCTGACCACCTTCGACCTGGACGAGTACGCCTTCTCCGGGCTGAAGGCGGGCGCCTCCGGCTTCATGCTCAAGGACGTACCGCCCGGTGACCTGCTCGGCGCGATCAGGGCCGTGCACAGCGGTGACGCGGTCGTGGCGCCCTCCACCACCCGGCGCCTGCTGGACCGCTTCGCGCCGATGCTGCCGTCCACCGGCAAGGAGCCGCAGCACAAGGAGCTGGAGCGGCTCACCGACCGGGAGCGCGAGGTGATGGTGCTGGTCGCGCAGGGCCTGTCCAACGGTGAGATCGCGGCCCGCCTGGTGCTGAGCGAGGCGACGGTGAAGACCCATGTGGGCCGCATCCTGACCAAGCTCTCCCTGCGCGACCGGGTGCAGGTCGTGGTGCTCGCCTACGAGACGGGACTGGTCCGCGCGGGCGGCCACGGCTGAGACAGGCGCTGCCGCTTGCCTCCCGGGGCCAAGCCTGGGGCCGGCTCTGCCGCCTGCTGCCATGACTCGGACCGGCCTTGTCGGTTGCTGCCGGGGGGGATGGCTGGGGCCGGGATTGGTCGGCTGCCCGCTGGCGCCGTGGCTGGGATTGGCCTTGGTTGCCTGCTCGCGGGCCATGGCTCGGATCGGCCTTGTCGGATGCTGCCGGTGGCTGGGACCGGGACTGGTTGCCCTGCGGCGCCTTGGCTGGGACTGGCCTTGGTCGGCTGTCCCGCGCCATGACGGGGACCGGCCTCGGCCGGCTGCCCCTGACGCCCCGGCTGGGACCGGCTGCGGTGGCGGGTGTCGGCGCGTCCAGGGCGGTCCGGGGCCGGTTGCGTCGGCTGCCCCGCGGACGTGGCTGCGACCGACGCTGTCGGCTGCCGGCCGCGGACAGGGCCGACAAGGGCCGTCGCGCCTGCCGCTCGGACAGTCTGGGTACGGGCCCTCGCGCCTGCCCCTCGGACAGTCTGGGTACGGGCCCTCGCGCTGCCCCCGGACAGCCTGGAGACGGGCCCTCACACCTGCCCGCGGACAGCTTGGGCATGAGCCCTCGCGCCTGCCCCCGGACAGCCTGGGCACGGGGCCCTCACACCTGCCTGCGGACAGCCTGAGCACGCGCGGTCCCGCCGGCCCCTCGGGCACCCTGGCACGCGCACGCCCGCCTGCCCACGGTCACGGCCGAGTGGCACTGCCGCCGGCCCCCGGCGTTCACGGGTGGCGTTCGCCTCGGGGAGGTGCCTCAGCGCAGGACGCCCTCGATGAAGTCGCTGCCCAGCCGGGCCACCGCCGCCAGGTCCAGCTGGTGCTGTACGTACCGGCCCCGGCGGCAGTCGGTGATCAGGCCCGCCTTCTTCAGCACCGCCAGGTGCCGGGATATCTCGGGCGCCGACATGCCGTGCGCGTCGGCCAGTTCGCTCGTGGTGTGCGGGGCCCGCGCCAGATGCCGGCACAGCCGCATCCGCACCGGGTGGGCCAGTGCCTCCATGCGGCGGGTGAGCTGCTCGACGGAGGGGGCCTGCGGACGGGAGCCGCTGGCCGGGTAGGTGATCGAGGGCTGCCAGCCGTACCGGTGCAGGACCATCACGTGCGGCCAGCCGAGGCTGGTCGGGACGAGGACCAGCCCGCCGTCGCCGGTCGCGGTGCGACCCACCAGGAGTTTGTCGACCGTGATGAGCGCGGACTCCTCGTCCAGGGAGATGGCTCCGGACAGGGCCGCGAGCGCCTCCCCGAGGCCCTTGCGGCGCAGCAGCTCGGTTTTGTGCCGGGCGTCGGCAGCGAGCTGCGGCTGGAGACGGGCCCAGGTGTCGGCGAAGAACGCCTCGTCGCAGTCGAGCATCAGCTCCCGGAACCAGGCACGGACGGCCGGAGGATCTTCCAGCAGCCGCCGCGTGAACCGCTCCTGTACAGCACCGCGCGCGGCGGCCAGTTCCAGGGAGCGGCGGCGCAGCTCCGGGTCCTGGAGCGGGCCGGGTTCCTGGACGTCGTAGCGCAACTGGCAGGTGAACTCCAGGGCCGACGTGACGAACTGGTCGTCCGTCAGTTTGTCGAGCTGCTCCAGTTCCTCGGCGAGGGTGGCGCCGGGGAGCGCGCGGCCACCGGGGATGCCCGCGAACGGGGCGAAGACGTCGGAGAACGTCGTACGCCACAGGAAGTCGGCCTCGCACAGCCGGTCCGCCAGACAGGGGTCCAGCCCGGAGGAGACGGCGGTCGCCCAGCCCTGCAGGCCGGGGTGGTGGCCGGGCTCGCTGAGGGCGTGCAGGGCCATCCCCAGCTCCGCCAGCGGAGAGGGCATGACGACAACCCGCTCCAGCGGCAGTCCGGTGATGTCGATGGTCACGCTCATGTGCTCCATCGTGCACCCGGCCACTGACAGTGCCGCCGTGGATTGACGGCAGGCGTCAATCCACGGGACAGCCGCCCCGGCCGGGAGCAGGCTGGAGGCACCGGGGCAGCCGCGGAGCCCGATCGGACACCCGTCCGTCACCGATCAGTCCACGTCCCGAGAAGGCGATCCGCCATGAGCATCACCCAGCAGTACCTCCTGGACAGTTACCGTGCCCGCGTGCTCGGCGAACCGGAGCCGCCCGTGCCCGGCCGGCACGACGCCGACCTGGTCCGCGAACTGCGCGACTACCGGCGCTTCCAGGCGGTCATCGCCGGGCGTCCGGCGCGAGGGCGCGTGCGGTGCGCGCTGCGCCGGTGGCTGCGCCCGCGCGCCTTGTGATCACCCCGCGTGATCACCCGTAGGCAGGCGCTCCACGAAGTCGGCGACGGCCGCCCGTACGTCGTCCGCCGTCCACTCCAGGCCCGGCGCGCGTACGGCGACCTCGATGAAGGACACCCCCGGCCCGCCACGGTCCCAGGGACCGGCGAAGAGGAACGTCCCCGTCTCCTCGGCCTGGCGCACCGCCGCCTCCGCCAGGACGTCCGGGTCGTACGGCAGCCACACCTGGAAGTCGTGGGTGTGCGGTTCGCCGGGGTGCACGCGCGCCCACGGGACCCCCGCCGCCGCGAAACCCTCCCGCAACGCGGCGGCGACCACGCGCGCGTGCCGCACGTAGTCCGGCAGCCGGGGCAGCTCACGCTCCAGACCGGCGAGCGCCGACAGCGCGGTGGGGAACTGCTGGAAGACCATGCCGCCGTAGCGGTGCCGCCACGTCTTCGCCTCGTCCACCAGCGTCTTCGGGCCGGCCAGCGCGGCGCCGCCGAAGCCGTCGAGGGACTTGTAGAACGACACGTAGACGCTGTCGGCCAGGTCCGCGATCTCCTTCAGAAACCGGCCGAAGTGGACGGTGCACTCCCACAGGCGCGCACCGTCGAAGTGCACCACCGCGTCGCGCTCCCGCGCGGCCTCGACGACCTCGGTCAGCTCCTCCCAGGTGGGCAGCACGAAACCGGCGTCCCGGAGCGGCAGTTCCAGCATCAGCGCGCCGAAGGGCTCGTCGAAGTCGCGTATCTCGGCGGCGGTGGGCAGCCGGGGCTCACTGGTCACACGCACCGGACGCAACCCGCTGACCTCACTGAAGGCCTGCCGTTCGTGCACCTCCGGGTGGGCCAGGGCGTGCAGGGCGACCGCGCGGTTGCCGGTGCGGCCCGCCCAGCAGCGCAGGGCCACCTGCTGGGCCATCGTGCCGGTCGGGAAGAACGCGGCGGCCTCCGTGCCGAGCAGGGCTGCGACCCGTTCCTCCAGGTCAGCCACGATCCCGTTGCCGTAGATGTCCGCATTCCGGTCCAGGTCGTACACCTCGGGTGCCGCTTCCTGGAGAGCTGCCAGCCGCTCCCGGATCGTGCGCTGGAAACCCGGGCGCGACAGCACGCGCTCCGCCTTCGCGAAGGCGGCCCGGCGCCGCTCCCGCATCCGTTCCCGTCCGGACTGCGCCGTCTGCTGTTCGTCGCTCGGTTCCGCCGTGTCAGTCATGTGCGGATCATGCCGCGCGGGGGGCCCGTTCGGGCAGCCGGATTTCGGCGCACGCACGCGTGGCGACGCCGCGCGGGCCGAGGCGCGGCCAGGGCACCGGTTGGACATGCGGCTGCGGGCCGTACACGTGGCGTAACCCACAGCCTGTGGACAACCGATCGGCGCCGGACCGAGATAGCGTTAACATGACGAGAAATCGTCCGGTACCCAGAGCGGACTGGAACGGGAAGGCCGCCGTCGCGTGAGTACAGTCCACCAGCAAGACCTCAAGGACCGCCCTGCGCGGCTCACCGTCGGCGTCGTCGGCGCCGGCCGCGTGGGCCCGGCGCTCGCCGCGTCCCTCCAGCTCGCCGGGCACCGCCCGGTGGCCGTCTCCGGCGTCTCCGACGCCTCCCGGCGGCGCGCGGAGACCATGCTCCCGGATGTGCCGCTGGTACCGCCGGCCGAGGTCCTGCAGCGCGCCGACCTGGTGCTGCTCACCGTCCCCGACGACGTCCTGCCGGGCCTGGTCTCCGGTCTCGCCGAGACCGGTGCGGTACGGCCCGGCCAACTGCTCGTGCACACCTCCGGCCGGTACGGCGCACGGGTCCTCGACCCCGCCCTGCGCGCGGGCGCGCTGCCGATGGCCCTGCATCCGGCGATGACCTTCACCGGCACGCCCGTGGACGTCCAGCGGCTTGCCGGCTGCTCCTTCGGCGTCACCGCGCCCGAGGAACTGCGCCTGGCCGCCCAGGCCCTCGTCATCGAGATGGGCGGCGAGCCCGAGTGGATCAGCGAGCAGAACCGCCCGCTCTACCACGCGGCCCTCGCGCTCGGCGCCAACCACCTGGTCACCCTCGTCGCCCAGTCCATGGAGCTGCTGCGCACCGCGGGCGTCGAGGCACCCGACCGGATGCTCGGCCCGCTGCTCGGCGCCGCCCTGGACAACGCGCTGCGCTCCGGCGACGCGGCGCTCACCGGGCCCGTCGCGCGCGGCGACGCCGGCACGGTCGCCGCGCACATCACGGAGCTGCGCAGACACGCCCCGCAGACCGTCGCGGGCTATGTCGCCATGGCCCGCTCGACCGCCGACCGGGCGCTCGCGCACGGCCTGCTCAAGCCCGAACTCGCCGAGGACCTGCTCGGCGTGCTGGCCGACGGCGCCGGCGGCACGAAGGGCCCGGGCGGCACGAACGGCACTCACGGCACCGAGGGGAACGACCGATGACCACCGCCCTGCTGAGCACCGCCGACGAGCTCCACGCGCGCGTGCGACGCGGCCGCCGCGCCGTCGTGATGACCATGGGCGCCCTGCACGACGGCCACGCCACCCTGATCCGCACCGCGCGCGAGATCGCAGGAGCGGACGGCGAGGTCGTCGTCACCGTCTTCGTCAATCCGCTGCAGTTCGGCGCGGGCGAGGACCTGGACCGATACCCGCGCACCCTCGACGCCGACCTCAAGATCGCCGAACGGGCCGGTGCGGACGCGGTGTTCGCGCCCTCCGTGGGCGAGGTCTACCCCGGCGGCGACCCACAGGTCCGGATCACCGCCGGCCCCATGGGCGAACGCCTGGAGGGCGCCTCGCGGCCCGGCCACTTCGACGGCATGCTGACCGTCGTCGCCAAGCTGCTCCACCTCACGCGCCCCGACGTGGCCCTCTACGGGCAGAAGGACGCCCAGCAGCTGGCCCTGATCCGGCGCATGGTGCGGGACCTGAACTTCGGCGTCGAGATCGTCGCCGTACCGACCGTGCGCGAGGAGGACGGGCTCGCCCTGTCCAGCCGTAACCGCTACCTCTCCCCGGACGAGCGCCGCACCGCGCTCGCGCTGTCCCGCGCGCTGTTCGCGGGCCGTGACCGGCACGCCGCGCAGGAGGCGCTGCGCGCGCGTGCCCGCGAAGTGCCCTCCACGCAGGCGCGTGCCGAGGCGCTGAGCGCCCTCGGGGAGTCCCGCGCGGCCGCCGACGCGCACGCGGTCGCCACGGCGTCCCCGGGCGGCCCGGCGGCCGTCCGCGCGGCCGCCCGCCAGGTGCTGGACGAGGCCGCAAGGCTCGTCCCGCCGCTCGAACTGGACTACCTGGCGCTCGTCGACCCGTCGGACTTCACGGAGATCGGCGACGACTTCACCGGTGAGGCCGTCCTCGCCGTCGCCGCCCGGGTCGGCACGACCCGGCTGATCGACAACCTCCCTCTCACCTTCGGAGCCGCCTCGTGAGCAGCACAGGCACCAGCACAGGCATACGACTGCACGCGCCCGCCCCCGGGTGGTCCATCCCGGCGGACGTGGTCGTCGTCGGCTCCGGAGTGGCCGGTCTGACCGCCGCTCTGCGCTGCGAGGCCGCGGGCCTGACGACCGTCGTCGTCACCAAGGCCCGCCTGGACGACGGCTCCACGCGCTGGGCGCAGGGCGGTATCGCCGCGGCGCTCGGCGAGGGCGACACGCCCGAACAGCACCTCGGGGACACCCTGGTGGCCGGCGCGGGCCTGTGCGACGAGGAGGCCGTACGGATCCTCGTCACCGAGGGCCCCGACGCGGTACGGCGGCTGATCTCCACCGGCGCCCACTTCGACACCGACGACGAGGGCGACATCCACCTCGGCCGCGAGGGCGGCCACCACCGGCGCCGGATCGCGCACGCGGGTGGCGACGCGACCGGCGCGGAGGTCTCCCGGGCGCTCGTCGAGGCGGTACGCGCCCGCGGGCTGCGCACCATCGAGAACGCGCTCGTGCTGGACCTGCTCACCGACGCCGAGGGCCGTACGGCCGGTGTCACGCTGCACGTGATGGGCGAGGGCCAGCACGACGGCGTGGGCGCCGTGCACGCCCCCGCGGTGGTGCTCGCGACCGGCGGCATGGGGCAGGTGTTCACCGCGACCACCAACCCGTCGGTGTCGACCGGTGACGGCGTCGCGCTGGCGCTGCGCGCGGGCGCCGAGGTCAGCGACCTGGAGTTCGTCCAGTTCCACCCGACCGTCCTGTTCCTCGGCCCGGACGCCGAGGGCCAGCAGCCGCTGGTGTCCGAGGCGGTGCGCGGCGAGGGCGCCCACCTGGTTGACGCCGACGGCGTGCGCTTCATGGTCGGGCAGCACGAGCTGGCCGAGCTGGCGCCGCGGGACATCGTCGCCAAGGGCATCCTGCGGCGGATGCTGGAGCAGGACGCCGAGCACATGTTCCTCGACGCCCGGCACTTCGGCGCCGAGATGTGGGAACGCCGCTTCCCGACCATCCTGGCCGCCTGCCGCGTCAACGGCATCGACCCGGTCACGGAGCCCATCCCGATCGCCCCGGCTGCCCACTTCGCCTCCGGAGGCGTTCGCACCGACGCGCAGGGGCGTACGACCGTGCCCGGCCTGTACGCGTGCGGCGAGGTCGCGTGCACCGGCGTGCACGGCGCGAACCGGCTCGCCTCCAACTCCCTCCTCGAAGGCTTGGTCTACGCCGAGCGGATCGCCGCCGACATCGTCGCCGCGCGGGCGGAGAACGGCCTCCACGCGCGTGTGCCCCAGCCCGTCCCGGACCCCGAGAAGCCGGAGCACCCGCTGCTCGCCCCCGAGGCCCGGTTCGCCATCCAGCGGATCATGACCGAGGGCGCGGGCGTGCTGCGCTCGGAGGACTCCCTCGCGAAGGCCGCCGAGCAGCTCCAGCAACTGCACAGCGAGGCCCGTGACGCCCTCCACGAGAACGGCAAGACCGCCGAGCCCGGCGTCGACACCTGGGAGGCCACCAACCTCCTGTGTGTCGCCCGCGTCCTGGTCGCCGCCGCGCGGATGCGCGAGGAGACCCGGGGCTGCCACTGGCGCGAGGACAGCCCCGAGCGCGACGACACCCAGTGGCGGCGGCACATCGTCGTACGGCTGAACCCGGACCGGTCGCTGGCCGTGCACACCACCAACACCGCAGACTTCCCCCCTACCCGGTAACACCCAGCGCCTCAGGAGCAGTGACAGACGTGAGCACCGACGACCTTCCCCTCGCCCCGACCGGCGGCTGCGGCGACGGCTGTGCCTGTGGCGCGGACGGCGACGAGGAGTACCTGAAGAGCGGGCTCGACCCCGCGCTCGCCGAGCTGCTGGCCGCCGCCGGGCTCGATCCGATCGAGGTCGAGGACATCGCCAACGTGGCCATCCAGGAGGACCTGGACGGCGGGGTGGACGTGACGACCGTCTCGACCATCCCCGAGGACGCCACCGCCACCGGCGACTTCACCGCGCGCGAGGGGGGCGTCGTGGCGGGCCTGAGGGTCGCGGAGGCCGTGCTCTCCGTGGTCTGCACGGACGAGTTCGAGGTCGAGCGGCACGTCGAGGACGGCGACCGTGTGGAGGCCGGGCAGAAGCTGCTGTCGGTCACCACGCGCACGCGTGACCTGCTGACCGCCGAGCGCAGCGCGCTGAACATCCTGTGCCGCCTGTCCGGCATCGCGACCGCCACGCGCGCGTGGGCGGACGCGCTGGAGGGCACCAAGACCAAGGTCCGCGACACCCGCAAGACGACCCCGGGCCTGCGCTCGCTGGAGAAGTTCGCCGTCCGCTGCGGCGGCGGCGTCAACCACCGCATGTCGCTGTCCGACGCGGCCCTGGTGAAGGACAACCACGTCGTCGCCGCCGGTGGCGTCGCGCAGGCCTTCAAGGCCGTACGGGAGACCTTCCCGGAGGTGCCGATCGAGGTCGAGGTCGACACCCTGCACCAGCTGCGCGAGGTCGTCGAGGCGGGCGCCGACCTGATCCTGCTGGACAACTTCACGCCCGACGAGTGCGCGGAGGCCGTCGGCATCGTCCACGGCCGCGCCCTGCTGGAGGCGTCCGGCCGGCTGACGCTCGACACCGCGCGCATGTACGCCGACACCGGTGTGGACTTCCTGGCCGTCGGTGCCCTCACCCACTCCGCGCCGATCCTGGACATCGGCCTCGACCTGCGCGAGGCGGAGTAACCGCGATGCTCCTCACGATCGACGTCGGCAACACGCACACCGTCCTCGGCCTGTTCGACGGCGAGGACATCGTCGAGCACTGGCGCATCTCCACGGACGCGCGCCGCACGGCGGACGAGCTGGCGGTGCTGCTCCAGGGCCTGATGGGCATGCACCCGCTGCTGGGCGAGGAGCTGGGCGACGGCATCGACGGCATCGCGATCTGCGCGACCGTCCCGTCGGTGCTGCACGAGCTGCGCGAGGTCACCCGGCGCTACTACGGCGACGTCCCCGCCGTCCTGGTCGAGCCGGGCGTGAAGACGGGCGTGCCGATCCTCACCGACAACCCCAAGGAGGTCGGCGCGGACCGGATCATCAACGCGGTCGCGGCCGTCGAGCTGTACGGCGGCCCGGCGATCGTCGTCGACTTCGGTACGGCGACCACGTTCGACGCGGTCTCGGCGCGCGGGGAGTACGTCGGCGGTGTCATCGCACCGGGCATCGAGATCTCCGTGGAGGCGCTCGGCGTCAAGGGCGCGCAGCTGCGGAAGATCGAGGTGGCCCGGCCGCGCAGCGTGATCGGCAAGAACACGGTCGAGGCTATGCAGTCCGGCATCGTGTACGGCTTCGCCGGGCAGGTCGACGGGGTCGTGAGCCGGATGGCACGGGAGCTCGCCGACGACCCGGACGACGTGCGGGTGATCGCCACGGGCGGGCTCGCGCCGATGGTGCTGGGGGAGTCCTCGGTGATCGACGAGCACCAGCCGTGGCTGACGCTGATCGGGCTGCGGCTGGTGTACGAGCGGAACGTGTCGCGGCTGTGAGGTGACCGGCGCGTGAGGTGACCGGCGCCCGTGTGGTGACCGGCGCCTGGGAGGGGCGCCGGTTTTCCCGCACCACGCGTGCGTGCCGCGGGCTCGGCCGTGTGCCTGCCGTAGCCCCGGTCGAGGGAAACCGGGAGCGACACGCGACGAGAAGATCATCCTTGTTCGTCACTTTTGTCCGATTAGCGGTAGCGTCGCCGCATGCCCACGCCATACGGATCCCGCGGCGGCATGGCGTTCGGCGTGGAGGAGCTGCGTGTGCTCCGCCGCGCCCTCGCCCTCGCCCTTCACCCCGGCCAAGCGTCCGCCGAGGACGTCCAGGACTGCTTCCGGCTCGCCGAGTCGCTCGACGAGGCGATGCGCGAGGGGGCGAGACTGCGCGCTTTCCTGGTGGCCGACCTCGGCCGGTACCGGGCGGCGCTGCCGGGTACCGCCGCCGGCTACCTCACCCTCCTGGAGGAGGCGCTGGGGGCCGGCCACCGGCCGACGCCGGACGATCTCGCCGCGCTGCGGGCGCTGCGCGGGAACCCGGCGGCGGCTGCTCTGCTGGACCGTTGCCAGGCGCTGGCCGAGCAGGACGTACGGGCCCGGTTCGCACAGGGCGCGCGCAAGGTGCCGGCGCCCGCCGTACCGCCCTCTCGCACCCGCCTGCTGGCCCTTCCCGGCGGCGGGGGAGCGTCCGGGGTGGCACAGGACGAGGAGCGGGCCGGGGAGCCGCAGAAGCCCGCACAGAAGCCCGCGCAGAAGCCCGCGCCCAAACCTGCGCCGACGCCCGGGGAGCGGCCCGGCACGGAGCCGGGGGCGCCGAAGCGGCCCATCCCGACGCCGGGGGAGGTCTTCCCGCGCCGCAAGCCGGCGCCTCCGTCGAACCCGGCCGAAACCCGCCAGCTGGCCGCCGGCTGACCACCCCGCCCTGCGGCCACCCCCGCCCTGCGGCCACCCCTGCCCTGCGGCCGTCCGTGCTCTCCGGCCGTCCGCGTCCTGCGGCCGTCCGTCCTGCGGCCGTCCGCGTCCTGCGGCCGTCCGTGCTGCGGCCGTCCGCGTCCTGCGGCCGTCCGTGCTCTCCGGCCGTCCGTGCCCTGCGGCCGTCCGTGCCCTGCGGCCATCCCCCGCCCTCCGGCCATCCCCCGCCCTCCGGCCGGCCCCGTCCTGCCGTCGGCGCCACGTGTACAGCCACCGTCGCCGGGTCGGGTGGCCCTGGTGGGCCGGACGCGCCGTCGGCGGCTCGCGCGTTGCCGGAGGCGCAGGTGGGGTGATGGGGCCGAGGGGTTTGCGTACCCCCGCACCTTTCGGGTGTGGTCCCGTGGCTACTCTGGGGGGCATGGACTACGTCTCCGCGCTCGTGCCCCCGGTCGTGATGGCCGTGTTCTTCATCGGTGTGGTCAGGGTGATCGTGAAGACCCAGGGCGGGGCCGCCAAGGCCAAGGAGGACGCGGCCGTCGACGCCGCCCTCGCGCGCGCGGAGAGCGCGCGTCAGGCCTCCGCCGGCGGCGACGCCTGAGACAGTCCGCCGAGCTCCGCTCTCCGTAACTGCGAGCTCTGCGTCCCTTTTGTTCGCGTTCGCGGACTTAGTGCACGTCCGGCACGCCATTGCCGGGATCTCCCACTATTGTTCTGAGTTGTGCCTCGCCCATTGGGAGAACTCGAAGACGCGGTCATGACGCGGGTGTGGAAGTGGAACCGCCCGGTGACCGTTCGAGAAGTCCTGGAAGACCTCCAGCAGGAACGCTCCATCGCGTACACCACCGTGATGACCGTTTTGGACAATCTCCATCAGAAGGGCTGGGTGCGCCGCGAGGCGGAAGGGCGGGCCTATCGATATGAGGCCGTCTCGACGCGAGCCGCCTACGCCGCCGCCCTCATGAACGACGCCTGGTCGCAGAGCGACAACCCGGCCGCCGCTCTCGTCGCCTTCTTCGGGATGATGAGCGAGGAACAGCGCCAGGCCCTCCGGGACGCGGTACGCATCGTCCAGGGCCCGGAAACCCCGCAAGCCCCGGAAGCGCGCCAACGGGAAGCCGGACAACAGCGAGCCCCGGAACAGGAAGCGCCCGAAGCCCGGGAAGAGGAGAACCCCGGCTCGGCACCTGACGCGGACGGGCGATAGCGTCCGCTCATGTCAGCAGAGCGCCCCGAAGTCTCCGCAAAAGCCATCACGGTCCGCCGCGCCCGGACCAGCGACGTCCCGGCCGTACGCCGCCTCCTCGACGCCTACGCCCGCGACCGCATCCTGCTCGACAAAGCCACGGTCACGCTTTACGAGGACATCCAGGAGTTCTGGGTCGCCGAACGCGACGACAACGCCGAGGTGGTCGGCTGCGGCGCGCTGCATGTCATGTGGGAGGACCTCGCGGAAGTCCGCACTCTCGCGGTGAAGCCCGGCCTGAGGGGCGCCGGCGTCGGCCATCAGTTGCTGGAGAAGTTGCTGCAGACCGCCCGCTGGCTCGGCGTTCGCCGGGTTTTCTGCCTGACCTTCGAAGTGGACTTCTTCGGGAAGCACGGCTTCGTGGAGATCGGGGAGACGCCGGTCGACACCGATGTGTACGCGGAGCTGTTGCGTTCCTATGACGAGGGCGTCGCGGAGTTCCTCGGTCTCGAACGAGTGAAACCGAACACCTTGGGCAACAGCCGGATGCTTCTGCATCTGTGATCCTCATTGCCCGGTGCCCTATGTCCGAAACGCGCATCTTTCCGGACGGAGGCGCTCCGTCGCCGCTCTACCGCTCCTCTGCCAGGGGTTTGTGTTTTTCCGGCAAAAGCGGTTTGCTTTCCGACGTACTGCAGTACTGCATATAACAGGGGCGGCGAAACGGCGGACGCCGCACACCCCCGACCCTCAACGTTATCGATGAAAGGAAATCCGGTGGCACAGAAGGTTCAGGTCCTTCTTGTCGACGACCTCGACGGCGGCGAGGCGGACGAGACGGTGACGTTCGCGCTGGACGGCAAGACGTACGAGATCGATCTCACGACTGCCAATGCGGACAAGCTGCGCGGCCTTCTCGACCCCTATGTGAAGGGTGGTCGTCGTACCGGTGGCCGTGCTTCCGGCGGACGCGGAAAGGCGCGTGCCGCTTCCGGTGGCAGCCAGGACACCGCGGCCATCCGCGCCTGGGCGAAGGAGAACGGTCTCGAGGTCAACGACCGCGGCCGTGTTCCCGCGTCCATTCGCGAGGCCTACGAGAAGGCCAACGGCTGATCCCGCCGACAGGCGGCCGGCAGTCCCGCGCGCGGGCGCCGCAGCCGGACCCGGTGACATCCCGCTGCCACCGTGTCCAGCAGTCGTACGAGATCGGGGGCGCCCTGAGCGCGCCCCATGGCCGGCATCGCCGGCAACGAGGCCTCGGCCTCGCCTTTGGGCCCAGGGGGCCGCAGCCATACGGCGGCCCCCTGCACGGACCCGGCCCACCCGGCTCGCCCGGACACGTTCGCCGGCGGGACCGGCGCCTGAATCGCGTCGCCCGCCCCCAGGACCCGTAGGTCGAGGGCCACGGCGCTCCATTCCAGCCAGTCCAGCAGCCCCGGCAGCTCCTCCGCGCTGCCCGCGGCCACCAGCAGCTCCATCCGGTCGCCCCGAAGGGCCACCGGGGAGCCCGGCACGAGATGCCGGAGCGCCCCCGCGCCCGCCTCGGCCGGCACGTCCAGGACGTCGAACCGCACCCCGGTGAGCAGCCGCAGCGGCCGTCCGGGCACTGTCGCCCAGCCCAGATCGTTCTCGTACCAGTGCCGGACCCGGGCGTCCGGGCCGGCCAGGAGATCACCGGTGTCCGGTACGTCCGGATCCAGAGGACGACGGGGAAGGGGGACCGTTGAGACCGTGGGGACCGAGCCAGCCATGCCAAGCGCAACCGCCGAAACGGCCGCCGGGTTACGCTGAGTGCCGACTTGGTCGCGAAGAGTGTCGAAAGAGGGGGCGCGCGGGGGTGCGGGGAGGCGCAAGGTTGTTCGCCCATAGCGGAGGGAACCGGTGCGCGCCGCATGGAGTGTCAGTCCCAGCGGGTAAGACATCCCTAGTGGGAGGGGGCGACACGCAGGGCGGGACGTCTCACGTTCGCCATCGGCGTACTGGCGAGTGGGGTAACTGCCTGGCCTGCGGGAACATCGTCTCGCACCATCGGGTTGGAGCAGATGTCGGCGCACACGGTCAGGAGGCCATCGACGGTGTCGGCAGTTGGAATGAGCGGTCCCCGCTTGCGGGACTAAGCTGCGGAAGGACAGGGAGGGGAAGTTCCCCCCACTGCCTGACCGCTCTGAGGAGCGATTAACGATGTTCGAGAGGTTCACCGACCGCGCGCGGCGGGTTGTCGTCCTGGCTCAGGAAGAAGCCCGGATGCTCAACCACAACTACATCGGCACCGAGCACATCCTCCTGGGTCTCATCCACGAGGGCGAAGGTGTCGCCGCTAAGGCCCTGGAGAGCCTCGGCATTTCGCTTGAGGCGGTCCGCCAGCAGGTGGAGGAGATCATCGGCCAGGGCCAGCAGGCCCCGTCCGGGCACATCCCCTTCACCCCCCGTGCCAAGAAGGTCCTGGAGCTGTCGCTCCGCGAGGCCCTTCAGCTGGGCCACAACTACATCGGCACGGAGCACATCCTGCTCGGCCTGATCCGCGAGGGCGAGGGCGTCGCCGCCCAGGTCCTGGTCAAGCTGGGCGCAGACCTCAACCGGGTGCGGCAGCAGGTGATCCAGCTGCTCTCCGGTTACCAGGGCAAGGAGACCGCCACCGCCGGCGGCCCGGCCGAGGGCACCCCCTCGACCTCTCTCGTCCTGGACCAGTTCGGCCGGAACCTCACCCAGGCCGCTCGTGAGTCCAAGCTCGACCCGGTCATCGGGCGCGAGAAGGAGATCGAGCGGGTCATGCAGGTGCTGTCCCGCCGTACCAAGAACAACCCGGTGCTGATCGGTGAGCCCGGCGTCGGCAAGACCGCCGTCGTCGAGGGCCTCGCCCAGGCCATCGTCAAGGGCGAGGTGCCCGAGACCCTCAAGGACAAGCACCTCTACACCCTGGACCTCGGCGCCCTGGTCGCCGGCTCCCGCTACCGCGGTGACTTCGAGGAGCGCCTGAAGAAGGTGCTCAAGGAGATCCGCACCCGCGGCGACATCATCCTGTTCATCGACGAGCTGCACACGCTGGTCGGTGCGGGTGCCGCCGAGGGCGCCATCGACGCGGCTTCCATCCTGAAGCCGATGCTGGCCCGCGGTGAGCTGCAGACCATCGGTGCGACCACCCTGGACGAGTACCGCAAGCACCTGGAGAAGGACGCGGCCCTGGAGCGCCGCTTCCAGCCCATCCAGGTCGCCGAGCCGTCCCTGCCGCACACGATCGAGATCCTCAAGGGCCTGCGCGACCGGTACGAGGCGCACCACCGCGTCTCCATCACGGACGAGGCCCTGGTCCAGGCGGCCACCCTGGCCGACCGGTACATCTCCGACCGCTTCCTGCCGGACAAGGCGATCGACCTGATCGACGAGGCCGGTTCCCGGATGCGCATCCGCCGGATGACCGCTCCGCCGGACCTGCGCGAGTTCGACGAGAAGATCGCCGCCGTCCGCCGGGACAAGGAGTCCGCGATCGACTCGCAGGACTTCGAGAAGGCCGCCTCCCTGCGCGACAAGGAGAAGCAGCTCCTGGCCGCCAAGGCCAAGCGGGAGAAGGAGTGGAAGGCCGGCGACATGGACGTCGTCGCGGAGGTCGACGGCGAGCTGATCGCCGAGGTCCTCGCCACGGCCACCGGCATCCCGGTCTTCAAGCTGACCGAGGAGGAGTCCAGCCGCCTGCTCCGCATGGAGGAGGAGCTGCACAAGCGGGTCATCGGCCAGAACGACGCCGTCAAGGCGCTGTCGAAGGCGATCCGCCGTACGCGCGCGGGCCTGAAGGACCCGAAGCGTCCGGGTGGTTCGTTCATCTTCGCCGGCCCGTCCGGTGTCGGTAAGACCGAGCTGTCCAAGGCGCTCGCCGAGTTCCTCTTCGGTGACGAGGACGCGCTGATCTCCCTCGACATGTCGGAGTTCAGCGAGAAGCACACGGTGTCGCGTCTCTTCGGTTCGCCCCCCGGCTACGTGGGCTACGAAGAGGGCGGCCAGCTGACCGAGAAGGTCCGCCGCAAGCCGTTCTCCGTCGTCCTCTTCGACGAGGTCGAGAAGGCCCACCCGGACATCTTCAACTCGCTGCTGCAGATCCTGGAGGACGGTCGCCTGACCGACTCCCAGGGCCGGGTCGTGGACTTCAAGAACACGGTCATCATCATGACGACCAACCTCGGCACCCGGGACATCTCCAAGGGCTTCAACCTGGGCTTCGCCGCCGCGGGCGACACGAAGACCAACTACGAGCGCATGAAGAACAAGGTGTCGGACGAGCTCAAGCAGCACTTCCGCCCCGAGTTCCTCAACCGCGTCGACGACGTGGTGGTCTTCCCGCAGCTGACGCAGGCGGACATCCTGCGGATCGTCGACCTGATGATCAGCAAGGTGGACGAGCGCCTGAAGGACCGGGACATGGGCATCGAGCTCTCCCAGTCCGCCAAGGAGCTGCTGGCCAAGAAGGGTTACGACCCGGTGCTGGGCGCGCGTCCGCTGCGCCGCACGATCCAGCGCGAGGTCGAGGACACGCTCTCGGAGAAGATCCTCTTCGGCGAGCTGCGTCCCGGTCACATCGTGGTCGTGGACACCGAGGGCGAGGGCGAGACCCAGACCTTCACCTTCCGCGGTGAGGAGAAGTCGGCGCTGCCCGACGTCCCGCCGATCGAGCAGGCGGCCGGCGGTGCCGGGCCGAACCTGAGCAAGGAGGCGTAAGCCTCCGGCCGATGGGCCGAGTTGAAGGGGCCGGTGCTGTGAGCACCGGCCCCTTCGCATGCCCGCGAGGGCTGTGGCCTACGACAACTGCCCGTTGTAGTCCGGCAGTTTGAAGGTCTTCTCGGCGTGGCCGCCGGACAGGTCGGTGGCGCTGTTGCCGATGTTCGCGATGATGGTGTAGCCCCTGTTCTCGATGTCGACGCGCTGGGCGGTCTTGTAGGCGGCGACGTCCTTGAAGAGGTCGAACAAGCCGCGCACATAGAGGCCGGAGACGTCGTAGCCGTCGTGTTCGAGGTTGTACTCGGTGGGCAGGTAGATGATGCCCGGGCGGGCCGTGACGAAGAACAGCGAGACGCCGTGCTGCTGGGCGTACTTCGCGACGTCCAGGACGGGCTTGTTGGCCGGCTGGGGGTAGCTGAAGCCGAAGTCGGTCTCCAGCGTGGTGTTGTCGATGTCGAAGACGATGGCCTGCTTCTCGCCCGGTGCGGCGTCGGCGATCCGCTCCTTCAGATACGGCAGGGCCTGGTCCATCACGGCCTGGCAGTCCTTCTGCCAGGTGGCGTAGTCGACCTTGGTGGCGGAGCTGCCGGTGGCCGCCGTGTCGTCCGCCGCGTGGGCGGGGGCGGCCATCGCGGCCAGGGCGGCCACGGAGACGGCGGTGGCGGATATACGGCGCGCCCAGGGGCGTCTGGTCATCGGTGGGGGTCCTCTCACGTCCGTACGCGTCCTGAAATGTCAGGGGCATGATCTGAGGCGAGGATGGCGCGAGGGGAACCGTAGGGTTACTGAACGGTAGGTGGCCAGAGGCGTGCGTCACATTGTGTGGCGCCGACTGGGTCAGTCCTGCCGGCGGGCGTGTTCGTGGGCCTGGGTGATCAGGTCCAGGGCCACGTCGAGGACCGCCGTGCGCTTCGTGACGAAGTCGCCTTCGAGGTCCTGCATCAGGAACATCCCGGCGTGCAGGGTGAACAACGCGCTGACCGAGCGCACCTGGTCGACGAGTTCGGCCTTCGGATCGATCAGGATGTCCCGCAGATCACGCATCCGGTCCTTGAAGGTGTCACCGATGCGCAGGTCCCGGACTGTGCCCTGGTTGTCGTGCATGAAGCGGAAGAGGGGTTCGGCGTCGGCGAGCACACGGCTGTAGCGCCGTACCACCTCTTGCTTGGTCTCCAGGGTGTGCGGCTGGCTGCGGCCCCACTCGATCAGGTCCTCGATCGGTTTCGTCAGGTCCTCGAAGAGGCTGACGATGATCTCTTCCTTCGTCTTGAAGTGGTAGTACAGGGCCGCCTTCGTGACGTCGAGACGCTCGGCGATCTCGCGCAGGGAGGTCTTCTCGTAGCCCTGCTCCGCGAAGAGTTCGAGCGCGACGTCCTGGATGCGCTGGCGGGTGTTGCCGCGGCGCTGATGCTTGGTGCCGTCCATGGTGACGCCCATCCTCGTACTCCTTGCGCTCCCGCCGAAACTTACTTGACGCCCGGCTAGTGACGGGTCTACCTTCCCCAGTGTAGTGAACTAGCCGGGCGGCAAGTAAGTAGCCGTCGTAGGGGGAATGGGAAGAGATGGCGGACACGGTCGAAAGCGTCATGAAAAGCAAACCGGAGGGCAAACGGCCCAGGAGCGTGCGGGTCGTCCTGCTCGCGCTCATGATCGCGATGATGCTCGCGATGCTCGACAACATGATCGTGGGTACGGCGATGCCGACGATCGTGGGCGAACTGGGCGGCCTGGAGCACCTGTCCTGGGTGGTCACCGGCTACACCCTGGCCACCGCGGCCTCCACCCCGATCTGGGGCAAGCTCGGCGACATGTACGGGCGCAAGGGCTCGTTCCTCGCCTCGATCGTGCTCTTCCTGATCGGTTCGGCACTCAGCGGCATGGCCCAGAACATGGGCGAGCTCATCGGCTTCCGGGCCGTACAGGGTCTGGGCGCCGGCGGTCTGATGGTCGGCGTCATGGCGATCATCGGCGATCTGATACCGCCGCGGGAGCGCGGCAAGTACACCGGCATGATGGCCGGCGTCATGGCGCTGGCGATGATCGGCGGCCCGCTGGTCGGCGGCACCATCACCGACAACTGGGGCTGGCGCTGGTCCTTCTACATCAACCTGCCGCTCGGCGCCGTGGCCCTGGCCCTGGTCAGCGCCGTGCTGCATCTGCCCAAGAAGCGGTCGCAGGCGCGCATCGACTACTGGGGTGTCCTGCTGCTGACCGTCGGCATCACCTCGATCGTGCTGGTCACCACCTGGGGCGGCTCCGAGTACGCCTGGACCTCCGCGCGGATCATGGAGCTGATCGGCATCGGCGTCGCCGCGCTGATCGGGTTCGTGTTCTGGCAGTTCAGGGCCGCCGAGCCGGTGGTGCCGATGCACATGTTCGCCAGCCGCAACTTCACCCTGATGTCCGTCATCGGCTTCATCACGGGCTTCGTGATGTTCGGCGCCACGCTCTACCTGCCGCTCTACCAGCAGTCGGTGCAGGGCGCCTCGGCGACCAACTCCGGTCTGCTGCTCCTGCCCATGCTCGGCGCGATGCTCGTGACCTCGATGGTCGCGGGCCGGGTCACCACCAACAGCGGCCGCTACAAGGTCTTCCCGATCGTCGGCGGTGCGCTGATGATCGTCGGGCTGTATCTGCTGTCGCTGATGGACACCGGCACCACCCGGCTGACCTCCGGCATCTACATGGCCGTACTGGGCCTGGGCATGGGCTGCCTGATGCAGATCACCATGCTGGTGGCACAGAACAGCGTGGAGATGAAGGACATGGGCGTCGCGTCCTCGTCCACCACCCTCTTCCGTACGCTCGGCTCCTCCTTCGGTGTGGCCATCATGGGCGCGCTGTTCAACGACCGGGTCAAGCACGTCATGGCCGAGCGGGCCGGTGCGCTGGGCAAGGGCGTCACCGAGAAGTCCGCGCAGCTGGACGCCAAGAGCCTGGCGAAGCTGCCGGCCGTGGCGCGGGAGGCGTACCAGCACGCGGTGTCCGCCGGCACGCACTCGGCCTTCCTGCTGGGCGCGGGGGTCGCGGTGATCGTGCTGATCGCGGCGCTGTTCGTGAAGGAGGTTCCGCTGAAGAGCGGGAAGCCTTCGGCGGAGAGCGGCGACGAGGTGGCTCCCGTGCAGGTGGTCGAGGCCGTCTGAGTCGCAGCTGAACTGGAGATCCCCGGGTCGGTGTCCGCCCCCGGGGGTCTTCTTTTTTGGGTGTCTGTGCTGGTCGGAGCCCTTGTCAGTGCCCCGTGCCACCATCGGTTGCATGGACAGGGTACGGCGGCTGCGGCTGGCCAAGGACGCCATGGACCGGGACTGGGCGGACCCCGGTCTCGATCTGGACGCCGTCGCGGCGTGCGCCGGGTATTCGCGGTTTCACTTCCTGCGGGCCTTCAAGGACGTCTACGGCGAGACGCCGGGCCAGTATCTGACCCACCGGCGCATCGAGCGGGCCGAGGAGATGCTGCGCTGTGCCAACCTCACCGTGACCGAGATCTGCACACTGGTCGGCTTCAGCAGCCTCGGTACGTTCTCCGCCCGCTTCAAGGCCCGCACCGGGCTCACCCCGAGCGAGTACCGCGCGCGGCACGTGGGACGCGGGGCCTCGCTGATACCCGGGTGCTACGCCATGCTCTGGGCCGGCGGCTTCAGCACCGCAAGAACGGAGAAGCGCCCCGGGGCCGTCCCTGCCTACGGTGACGAGAGGAAATCCGCCGACAGGAGAGCAGAACCATGATCAAGGGGCTTGCCATCACCACCGTATGGGTCCTGGACCAGGACCGGGCCAAGGAGTTCTACACCGAGAAGCTGGGGCTCGAGGTGCGTACGGACATGACCATGGGGGACGGCGGCATGCGCTGGCTCACCGTCGGCGCCCCCGGCCAGCCCGACGTGGAGCTGACGCTGATGGTGCCGGGGCCTCCGGCGATGGACCCCGAGTCCGCGGAGATGATGCGGAAGCTCGTCGCCAAGGGGGCGCTCGGCGCGGGGGTGCTGGCGACCGATGACATCCACGGCGACTACAAGAAGCTCAAGGAGCGTGGGGTGGAGTTCCTGCAGGAGCCCCAGGAGCGGCCGTACGGCACGGAGGCGCTGTTCCGGGACGACTCCGGGAACTGGTTCTCGTTCACTCAGCGGCGGGAGGGGGGCCTGGATCTGGAGCAGGACTGGGCCGGCTGAGGTCTGCGTCC
The DNA here is from genome assembly GCF_006715785.1 of Streptomyces puniciscabiei. Lineage (NCBI taxonomy): Bacteria > Bacillati > Actinomycetota > Actinomycetes > Kitasatosporales > Streptomycetaceae > Streptomyces > Streptomyces puniciscabiei. The sequence continues at coordinate 2,607,483 of NZ_VFNX01000001.1, read as the reverse complement.
TGCGGTTGGCCGCGAGCATGTGGATCGCCCGGGCGATGTCCTCCGGGCGGCCGACGCGACCGACGCGGCCGACGCGGCCGACGGGGTGATCGCGGCGAAGCCGTCGAAGAGGGACTGGGAGGCCGCCGAGCGGCTCACCGACTCGTTGCTTCGCTGAGCGCCTGGGAGAGCGCCGCTACGCGGACGGGAGTGCCGCCGGCTGCCGGCGCGCGTCCGCGGCGCCGTCGCGGCTGGTCGCGCCCACGCGACGGTGGCCGCATATCAGAAGCAGCCGCGCGCCCCTCGGAGGGCGCTGCCCCGCGTCCCGGCAGGGCAGAAGACTCAGCCCGCGCCCCCCGACAGCGGCAGCATCGGATGGCTGCCCGTCGCGGTGGGTGCGTGTTCCGGTAGCCACAGGACCGCCACCGCGCCCTCCGCCGGGGTGCCGGCCGGGGTGCCGGCGGGGCGTACGTTGCGGAACGTCAGGCGGGCGCCCAGCACCCGGGCCTGGCCCGCCGCGATGGTCAGGCCCAGCCCGTGCCCCGTACCGGCGCGGTCCTCGCTGCCCGTGCGGAAGCGGCTCGGTCCCTCGGCGAGCAGTTCCTCGGGGAAGCCGGGCCCGTGGTCGCGGACCCGGATGACCCGGCCCTCGACGGTCACCTGGATCGGCGGCCTGCCGTGCCGGGCGGCGTTGGCGAGCAGGTTGAACAGCACCCGCTCCAGGCGGCGCGGGTCGGTGGTGACCTCCGACTCGTGCACCACCCGTACCTCGATCTCAGGGTCCTTGGCGGCCACGCGCCGGGAGACGAACTCGCCGAGCATGATGTCCTGCAGCTCCGCCCGCTCCGATGCGCCGTCCAGGCGGGCCACCTCCAGGACGTCCTCGACGAGCGTGCGCATGGCCTTCGCCCGGTCCAGGACCAGTTCCGTGGGGCGGCCGGGGGGCAGCAGCTCCGCGGCCGTGAGCAGGCCCGTCACGGGGGTGCGCAGCTCGTGGGCGATGTCGGCGGTGACCCGCCGCTCGGCCTCGAGCCGCTGCTGCAGCGCGTCCGCCATGGCGTCCACCGCGCGCGCCAGATCGTCGGTCTCGTCCCGGACGACCCCGCCGATGGCATCCCGCACCCGGACGTCGGTCTCGCCCTTGGCGACCTGGTTCGCGGCGGCCGCCGCCTTGCGCAGCCGCCCGGAGAGCTGCCCGCCGATCAGCACGCCGAGCGCGCTGCCGCCGAGCACGACCGCGACGGACCCGATGACCAGCGCCTGGTCGAGGTCCTTCATCACGTCGGTGGACCGGTCCGGCATATGGGTGTGCAGGGACAGCACATGCCCGTCCTTGGTCGGCAGGGCCGACCAGATGTCCGGCACCCCGCCGTGGTCGATGACATCGCTGGCCTTCCGGCCGTTCGCCGCGCTCTTGCGCAGCGAGTCGGGCAGCTCGGGGTCGTCGAGCTTGATGTTGGGGAAGTTCGGCCGCCGGCCTGTCTCGTAGAAGCGCTGTGCGATCTGGACGCGCTGGTTGGCCAGGTCGCGTGCGTTGTCGAGCATCGAGACCCGGGCCGCGTTGTGCACGACCAGGCTCAGCGCTATCGCCACCAGGCCGGCCACCAGCGCGATCGCCGCGCTGAGCTTCCATCTGAGCCCGGTGTGCAGGCCCGCGCGCTGCATGCGCCGGACCGGGTCGCGAAGTATCCCCCGCATGCCGCCCCGCTCAGGCCTTCAGCTTGTAGCCGAAGCCGCGGACCGTCTCGATCCGGTCCTGGCCGATCTTCTGGCGCAGCCGCTGCACATGCACGTCGACGACCCGGGTGTCCCCGCCCCAGCCGTAGTCCCAGACCCGCTCCAGCAGCTTGTCGCGGGAGAGCACGGTGCCCGGCGCCGAGGAGAACTCCAGCAGCAGCCGCATCTCGGTCGGGGTGAGCCCGACCGGCTGCCCGGCCCGGCGCACCTCCATGCCCTCGGTGTCGATCTCCAGGTCCCCGAAGGTGAGCACGCCACCGCTCACCGTCTCCTCGGCCGCCTCGGTCCGGTCGCCGCCGCCCGCGTGCCCGAAGCGGCGCAGCACCGCCCGGATCCGCGCCACCAGCACGGCACCGTCGAACGGCTTGGTCACATAGTCGTCGGCGCCCGCCTCCAGGCCGAGGACGACGTCGATGGAGTCGGCACGCGCGGACAGCATGATCACCGGCACGGTGGACTCGTCCCGGATGCGACGGCACAGGCTGACGCCGTCCAGACCCGGCACCATGACGTCCAGCAGGGCGATGTCGGGGCGGTTCGCCCGGAACGCCTCCAGGCCCGACAGCCCGTCGGGCATGGCGGTGACCACGAAGCCGTCCCGCTCCAGGGCGAGCTGGGTGGCCTCGCGGATGACGTCGTCGTCCTCGACGAACAGGACGTGGGTCTGGTCTGCCATCCCGGTGCTCTCAGTCCTCGTGTTTGTGCGTGTGGGGGGTCAGTTGTCCTGCGCGGACGCCGCGTCGCCGCTGGTTCTGCTGTAGAAGGTGTCGTGCCGGTACCGCTCGGTGAACCGGCCCGCCTTCCACCTGTACGTGATCACGGTTTCCCGGGACGGGTTCGACACCTGGTCGTCCGTGTCGTACACCTGCTTGGTCACGGTCAGGTCGGTGCCGTCGATCTCCGAGACGACCGGCGAGTCCTCCGCCTTGAACACATTCTTGTACGTGCCTCCGACGTCCCGGTACACGTAGGTGCCGAGGCCCACCCAGTCACTGCAGGTCGACACGTTGATGAGGACGTCGTTGACGGGTCCGCCGGTCAGGTAGCCGTAGGTGACCTCGACCGGATAGTCGTTGCCGCTGCACGGCTTCAGCTCCCGCTTGACCGCCGAGGACACCGTCGGGTCCTTCTTCAGCATGGAGACCGCGTCCACCCGTCGGTAGCCGGTGGTCGGGCTCGGGCTCGGGCTGGGGGAGGCGACGGATCCCGCGGCCGCCGACGCGTACGCGGGGCCCTCGTCCCGGGTGCCGGTGCCTCCCGTGCCGCACGCGGCGACGAAAAGGCCGAGGGCGGCGATCGCGGCCACCGCCGCGATCACCGCCTGTGAACTGCCTCGGACCCGGTCGGGCCCGGCCCCGGTCAGGCCGCGCAACGCTCCCGCTCCTCACGCTCCAGCGCGCGTGCGTCCAGATCGCGGGCCTCCAGCTCCTCGCGGAGCCGGGCGAGCGCCCGGTGCAGCGTGCTCTTGACCGTACCGGCCGACATGCCGAGGGCGGCGGCCGTCTCCTCCGTGGACATCTGCTCCCAGTGTCGCAGGACTACGACACTGCGCTGCTTCGGGGCGAGCACTTTCATGACGTCCATCAGCAGGGCCCGGTCGGCGTGCTGCTCGGTGGAGTCCTCCACGGACGCGTCCGGCAGCTGCTCGGTGGGGACCTCCTCCAGCTTGCGCGCCCGCCACCACTCCGTACGGGTGTTGATCATGACCCGGCGCAGATAGGCGTCGGCGAGCCGCTTGTCGGCGATGCCCTCCCAGCGGCCGTACGTCCGCACCAGCGCCGTCTGCAGCAGGTCCTGGGCGTCGACCGGGTCCGGGACCAGCCGACGGGCGCTGCGCAGCAGCGCGTCCTGCCGGGTGCGGACGTACTCCTCGAACTCGAGCACCTCGCCCTGCGCCATGATCAACCGCCTCCGTTCCCCGTTTACTCCGGCTCCGTGCCTGAAGTCCTGCGTTCGTTCCCCGTGTCCGGTGGTCTGCCGGGCACGGAAAAGAAGTTAGGGAGTGGTTGTCACGGCGCTGTCCGAACCAGCCTGCGGCTAGCAATCGGCTATCCGTCGGTTGTGTAACAGCCATAGAAACGGGGTAGAGGGGGTGACCGTTATGTCCCTTTACATTAGCCTTTGTCGGCTGAATTCGTCCGCAACAGAGGCACCACGACTGTGACTTGGCTGTACGTCAGCTGAGCGGCAGCCGGTACAGGCCACCCGGCAGCGGCTCCACCAGACCGTCCGCGACGAGCCCGTCGAGCGCCCGGGCGCGCTGCACCGGCTCGTGCCAGACCCGGTCCAACACCGCCTGCGGCACCGGCGCGTGCGCCTCCCGCAGCACGGCGAGCAGCTTGCCGCGCACCTGCCGGTCCGTGCCGGCGTATGTCTGCCCGCGGCGCGGCGGTCCCGCGTGCTCCGGCTTGCCGGCCAGCCGCCAGGCGCACTGCGCGGCGATCGGACACCGCCCGCACCCCTCGTTCTTCGCCGTGCACACCAGCGCGCCCAGCTCCATCGAGGCGGCAGCCCAGCGCGCGGCCGTCCTCTCGTCCTCGGGCAGCAGCTCACGGGCGAGCCTGCGCTCGGCGGCCGTGGTCGCGTTCGGCGGGTACTGCACCCCGGTCACCGCCCGCGCGAAGACCCGGCGCACATTCGTGTCCAGCACCGGATGCCGCTGCCCGTACGCGAACGAGGCCACCGCTGCGGCCGTGTACTCGCCGATGCCGGGCAGCGCCAGCAGCTGCGCGTGATCCGTCGGTACGTCGCCACCGTGCCGCTCCGTTATGGCGACCGCGGCACCGTGCAGGCGCAGGGCCCGGCGCGGATAGCCGAGCCGGCCCCAGGCGCGCACGGCCTCGCCCGGCGCCTCCTTCGCCAGGTCCGCGGGGCGCGGCCAGCGGCCCAGCCACTCCTCGTACACCGGCAGCACCCGGTTGACCGGGGTCTGCTGGAGCATGAACTCGCTGACCATCACACCCCACGGGCCCGCCTCCGGGCGGCGCCAGGGGAGGTCGCGGGCGTGGGCGTCGAACCAGGCGATCACGGGGGTGTGCAGCTTCTCAGTCATGGCCTTCCGATCCTGCCACGGCTCGGCATGCATGTCGGGTGACGGCGCGGTCACCGAGCGTGCCGAAGGGTGAAGAACCCTGGGCGCTCACGGCAGTTGCCGGGATGATGATCCGGAAAAGTTGGTGCTCGCGCGGCGGGTGGGGCAAGCAAGCAGGGCGTTCTCTCGTACAGTTTCCGCCGTGGGATCTCTGCGCAATCCGGTCGGGCCGCTTCCCTCCTCCATCTACTGGCGAAGGAGGGTCGTACTGCTGTCGGTGATCGCCCTGTTGGCGCTGCTGATCGCGTGGATCGTCACGGCCGGCGGCGGGGGCGGCAAGAAGAACACCGGCCGGTCCGACGGTAAGAATCCCGTGCCCACGATCACGCCGGGGCCGTCCTCGTCCGGGCCCGCGATCAGCCAACACCCGGGCGGCCGCGACGACTCGGGCGGCGGCTCCGGTGGCGGCGACTCCGCTTCCGGCGGCGACAGCGGCTCCGACGCCGGTTCCGCCGGCTCCTCCGGTACCGGTGGCGGCTCGAGTGCGGGCACCGGCGGCGGCAACGTCGGCACCGGCGACACGCTCCCGGCGTCTTCTTCGCTGCCCAACTGCACTGCCCCGGCAGTTACGTTGAGCCTGCGGAGCCTGCGCAACTCCTACTCGCCGGACCAGACGCCGACCTTCGAACTCAGCGCGAAGAACGGCACGTCCACCGACTGCAAGGTCGATCTCGGCCCGAAGAACGCGGTGTTGACCATCACGCCGGCGGACGCCGCCGCCGCGTTCTGGTCGTCGGCCGACTGTCCGCAGGGCGCGGGCAGCCTGGTGTTCCGGGTGCCGGCGGGGCAGAGCATCACGTACACGGTGAAGTGGGACCGCAGGCCGAGCGCTCCGCAGTGCGCGACGCCCTCTGGGGGTTCGGCGAAGGTGGGGACCTATCTGCTGGAGGCCAGGGCGCCGGGGTTCGGGAAGCTGCAGGCGTCGTTCGTGCTGTCGGCCGACTGAGCCGGCCAAAGGGTGGGATGGCGCGGACCGTGGCCGGCTGCGGGCAACCCCCACTCACCCGCAGCCCAGCCGCCGAGCAGCGCACGCCCCCTAGCTATGAGGCACCCCGGCTCAAACCTAGACGTACCGCTCCAAGATGGACGACTCGGCCAAACGCGACAAACCTTCCCGCACGCTCCGCGCCCGGGCCTCGCCCACGCCGTCCACGGTCTGCAGGTCGTCGACGCTCGCTGCGAGCAGCTTCTGCAGGCCCCCGAAGTGCTCCACCAGCCGGTCGATGATCGCGCCCGGCAGGCGCGGAACCTTGGCCAGCAGCCGGAAGCCCCGCGGGGAGACGGCGGAGTCGAGGGTCTCCGGCGAGCCCGTGTAGCCCAGTGCCCGTGCCACCGTGCCCAGTTCGAGGAGCTCCGCGTGGGTCAGGGCGTCCAGCTCGGACAGGGCCTCCTCGACCGTGCGGGAGCGCTTGGCCGTCGGCTCGGGGACATAGTCCCGGACGACCAGCTCGCGGTCGGGCTCGACACCCGCGATCAACTCCTCCAGCTGGAGCGCGAGAAGACGACCGTCCGTGCCCAGTTCGACCACGTATTCGGCGATTTCGGTGGCAATGCGCCGGACCATCTCCAGGCGCTGCGCGACGGCGGACACGTCCCGCACCGTCACCAGGTCCTCGATCTCCAGTGCCGAGAGGGTCCCGGCCACCTCGTCCAGCCGCAGCTTGTACCGCTCCAGCGTGGCCAGGGCCTGGTTCGCGCGGGAGAGGATCGCCGCCGAGTCCTCCAGGACGCGCCGCTGACCGTCGACGTAGAGGGCGATCAGCCGCATCGACTGGGAGACGGAGACCACCGGGAAGCCGACCTGCTTGCTGACCCGGTCCGCCGTACGGTGCCGGGTGCCCGTCTCCTCCGTGGGGATGGTCGGGTCCGGCACCAGCTGCACGCCCGCGCGCAGGATCTTCGACAGGTCCGAGGACAGCACGATGCCGCCGTCCAGCTTGCACAGCTCCCGCAGCCGGGTGGCGGTGAACTCCACGTCCAGGACGAAACCGCCCGTGCACATCGCCTCGACCGTCTTGTCCGAGCCCAGCACGATCAGCCCGCCGGTGTTGCCGCGCAGCACACGCTCCAGGCCGTCACGCAGGGCCGTACCAGGAGCCACGGCGCTCAGCGAGGCGCGCATCAGGCCATCGGAACCGGCACTCCCACCGATTTTTCCGGGAGCTGCTGCCCGGTCGTTGGCTGCCACTGCACTCCTCCGGTCGCAGGTTCTGACGCGCCCCCGTGACCCGCACTCGGTTCGTACGGACGGGCGAGACCAGGGCAAAGTCTACCGGCGGTCCTCCGCCTCCTGTGGGGCCTCTCGGCGACGGGAGCGCGGCAGCACCCGCAGTGCGTCCCCCATGTCGGCGACTTCCAGCACCTTCATGCCGGGCGGCACCTTGCCCGGATCGGTCGGCACGAGCGCGTGCGTGAAGCCCAGCCGGTGCGCCTCCGCGAGCCTGCGCTGCACGCCCGTGACGCGTCTCACCTCGCCCGCGAGGCCCACCTCGCCGATCGCGACCAGGTTCTTCGGCAGCGGGGTGTCGCCGGCGGCGGAGGCCAGCGCGAGCGCGATGGCGAGGTCGGCGGCCGGCTCCGACAGCTTCACCCCGCCGACCGTCGCGGAGTAGATGTCCCGCTTGCCGAGTGCGCTGATCCGGCCGCGCTGCTCCAGGACGGCCAGCATCATCGACA